>JAJZBL010000001.1 GCA_021798935.1 Microcaldota archaeon | reverse complement strand
CTGTTATTGCGTTGTCCATTGTTATGGTTGTAGATGTAGCACTTCCAGAATAACTGCCACTTCCACTCCCAGTCCAACCAGTAAATTCATATCCAGTTGATGGAGTTTCGGATATAGTGACAGAAGTCCCATAGTTGTACGTATGAGTACCGACAGAGGGGTTTGTTGTTCCTCCTGAAGAAGGGTTAACATTCATAGTCAAAGTTTCAGGTATAAGTTTGAAATTGGCAGTTTCTGTTATTGCGTTGTCCATTGTTATGGTTGTAGATGTAGCACTTCCAGAATAACTGCCACTTCCACTCCCAGTCCAACCAGTAAATTCATATCCAGTTGATGGAGTTTCGGATATAGTGACAGAAGTTCCATAGTTGTACGTATGAGTACCGACAGATGGGTTTGTTGTTCCTCCTGAAGAAGGGTTAACATTCATAGTCAAAGTTTCAGGTATAAGTTTGAAATTGGCAGTCTCTTCTATAGAACTGCTTAAACCATTCATTTTGTCAGATGGATTAGTACCTGAATAGCAGCCGCTGCCGCTGCAGGTCCAACCAGTAAATTCATAGCCGGTTGAAGGTTTTTCTGATATAGTTACGGAATAACTAGCATGTGTTCCGTAGCTACCTGCAGATATACTATAAGTAGCATTGCTAGTTGTAGATCCACCTGGTGAAGCTGTGGCAGTTCCATATCCAGATTGCGATACATTCATCTCTACATAACAAGTCCAAGACCAGTAGAGCAAATAAAAATTCCAACTACAGCCTGGTGGGGAGAATGATGGATCAGATATTAACTTTGTAGCGCTAGTGCTATTATTTTTTTGATCGGTGAATGGATCTTGCAAAAGTCCTCTGGTGCTATTATCGATTAAAGTATTAGAGACACTGCTTAAATTTATTTGGCTATTGTTACTTAAAGCAGCCATTGTAGATGAAGCATAGCCAATTTGAACCGAATAAGAGAGGTAAATGATTGAAGAAAATAGGATTAGTGCAAATAGGGTCTTCAATAGCCTAAGTTGACTTATTAATACCGTATTTGACTTATCGGATTTTAAAATGCTCATATTATCAATATTTGCTATTTATCTGCCTAATTAATTATCAGTTATTCTCTTTAATGTTTATTATATTTAATTCTTTTTACGCTTTTTAACCTGAATTAGTTATTTTGAAAAAGGTTTCTATAAGATTTAAATTTAACTTTTCTTTGTTTATTTTATGAAATCCTTGTAATTGCCGCTTTCTATCCTTACAGTTAATCCAAGCTTTTCAAGCATATTGCACATATCTGGTCCAGCACCTCCTGCTATTACTTCGTTTATTTTATTAGCTATAATAAACTTGGCAATATTCGCATGATGCATACCTTCCTGTTCAGTTTCATGCGATTCACCCCATTTGACATCTATATATTCACTATCTTCAGCTTTTCCATCTTTCATATGTATTATCGCTACTCTTGGTGCTCTCCCTATTCCTGTCAAATTGCCACTTTCATCTATCGTAGCTAGTATATTTTTTATTTCCAATAAGCTCACCAATTAAAAGTATGAAACAAAAAAATTTAAAGATGGATATGCCAGATTTATACTTTTAGATACAAAAAGAACTTTGTCATAATTTTAGCAAATTTAACATTGCATCTTTGTTTACTTTTATTGTACTTATATATAAAGTATAAATCTGTGGTTTATTGTGGTGGTTAAACAGCACTTTAAAATATAAAATAGAGGAAATATTTAAATCTGATATTATAGCAATAGTATAAATGCGACTGCCGGGATTTGAACCCGAGTTACCGCCTTGGCAAGGCGATGTCCTACCAGGCTAGACTACAATCGCACAATATTATGATAACTTTTATAGGAAAACTATTTAATTATTGTTAGCAAACTTGAAAAATATAAAAATTTATAAAAGAACCATCTTCATACCATTTAAACTATAGGTAAACTAAGTGCTTATATAGGCCAAGCAATTAGGCATTTTAGGATTTTCCTCCATATTGCTTAAGGTACTTCTTGACAAGGTCTACTGCCTGCATTATGGACCTACGGACTTCGTCTTCTGTCCTAGCCCCTGTACATATAACTTTTCCGTTTTTGAACAGTAGAAGCGCAGACTTTGGATCATGTATCTTCAATATAGCACCTGGAAACTGCTCGGGTTCATAGTCTATATCAAATGAAAGCTTTGCTAATCCATATAGGTCGAGGTCAGTGTTCAAATCTGCGCTTGCTACTATATTCACAACCTTATAAGTTGGCTTAAGTTCCACATTCTTTTTATGAGGTAAATCAGGTAATATTAAATCGTTTGATTCAATTTTCTTTGGCATATCTCCACCTATTTAAATATTACGATTTAAAGGCATAAATACATTTTGGTAAATCACACTTTTAAAATAGACGAATAACTCTTGAAAGTTTTTAATTGCGAATCTGCTTTATTTATAGCAACAGGAAAACATAAATTATAAATATGCTTACTACAAGAATATTATGCTATTTAATTTGAATTAAAGAATAAACATTTAAAGGTAATAAAATGACAAAAAGATCTGGAGGACAGTTTCATGGAAAGACAAGAAATTTGGTAAGGCATCACAAATTATCCACATTATCAATTGCTGATAAAATAAAGACTTTTGAGATAGGAGATAAGGTAGCAATAGTGCCTAAAAGTAATTACAGGGATTCACCACACCCTAGATATAAGGGCAGGATAGGTGAAGTCATAGAGAAAAGAGGCTCTGCATATGTAGTAAGAGTCAGAATAATGAATGCAACAAGAAAACTTGTAGTTCCTGTAGTGCATTTAGAAAAAATATAATTTATCTTCCAAATTGTTCTGTCCTTTTTACAAAGGGTTTTGTAAATAGGTAGAACCTTTCGTTTCCTTTTAATTCGTCTAATATCCTCTCCACTATAAGTTTTGATGGATCTTGTAGAAGTTCTATCCTATTGCTTATGTCTTCAAAGCTTTCAAACTTCTTTACTGCTCTTTCTTTTAAGATTGCTTGGAGATGCTTTTTGCCTATTCCTGGTAGTAGTTCTAGTGAATGCTGCCTTATATTGAGAGGCTTTGCATTGTTGAAGAAGTCTACATATCTTTGCTCGTTGTCTTTCACAAGCTTCTCAAGCACGGACATGAGATTTTCCTTTGCTGTTTGCGTTAATTCATCATACGAAATACGTGATTTTATAATCTCTATCTTGTCCCTTTCGTTCTTTCCAATATAAACCTTTTCGCCTATCGAAAATGTAGTATTTGGTTTTGGCTTTGCTTCTAATAATGTAAATCTCTCAGTACCAACTAATTGCAATGTTGGCTCTGCTCTTGTAGAAAAAGACTTTCCAGTGGGCATGTAGTCAATAACAACTGCATAATCCTCACGTTTTTCTTGAATTTCCATAATTTAACCTCACTTCTCACATCCATCTTCATATGCATTATTACACGCTCTTGAATTCGGAGAGTATTTTATTTATTTGATCTTCTTCTAAAGTAACGTGGTTACTCGCTGCCGCATACTTTATTACTTCTGAGTTTTTAGGATCCAACTCCAATAGCTTGTTTATCAGGTTGCTGCTTAGTTCCATAGCTTCCAGATCACTTTTTATCTTTTTGAACTTTGCTTCAGGAATTTTAAATTTCTCTACATATTCCAATGTCATTTTCTGTTCATATGAAAGCTCAGACCCTTCTTTTCGCTTAGAAAGTATTTCGTATACTTCATTTAGTGAAAGTGAGCCTTCTTCCTTAAATTCTTCTCCAATCATCTTACCAACTTGGCTTAAATATCTAACATAAAATTTATGCGATTAATAATATATATGTTTCTGTTTGATTATGATTAATTTTCAATTCAAATTAATATTTATCTGTGTTATGTTTTTAAGTTTTACTCTATAATTAATTACTGTGTGACCATGTCTTATTTGAAGATATTATTATTCGCTATTATCTCGTTGTCTATAATCGGAGTTAGCTCAACCTATGCATCTCCTGTAGTTCCAATCTCAGCCAATGCATCATTGAACAGCTATTTATCAACTTATATCCCTAATTCTATTATAAAAAATTCCACTTTTGTTTCATTCAAATTTAATAATGGAAATTACATATTAATGAATGTAACCCCTAACGAACATATTCTTTTGAATGTCACTGGCTCTCATTATTCTTTTATAATGAATAACAGCACAGCTAAGGCAATAATTGCTCCAATACTTATTGATCTTTACTACCCAAATAGCTCTGTTATAAATTCAATGAAAAACGATATCTCTGAATATGAATCATATGCTGCTCCTGCTATAAACAGCTGTAAGGTTTCTACAGGTTTAAATGAATATACATTTACAGTTGCAAATGGTGGCTATTCATGTGAAACAGTTCCTAGATGTTCAGCGGATTATGCCGCTACCGGAGGGATGGGTGGAATATTAAGCACTGCTATATTCAAATTCTCCGATCAGATTACTGCCTTGAATAACAGTTATACAAATGTGACCAATTTGCTGGATAGCTTAAACCACACAAATTTCAATACAAACATTGATGAGATAAAATCTAATGTTTCTCAAATATCCCTGGTTTCTTCAGAGATACCACAGAGTGCACTTTTCCCACTTCCATCTGATATTCCTACTTCAGAACTTGAATTATGTACGGTTTCGGCTAATGCCCCCTATTACTGCCTTTCTATGGGATTGTGCACCTCGACACCTCAATTTAATTTCAGTTATCTTGACAACATAAATTCAACCTTGCAAACATTGAGTATGCTTCCTGTATCAGGTTCAAATTTGGATTCATATGTAGCGAACATGACTAAGCTTGCCAGTTCTTATGTTGAACCTGTCATTATTAAGCAGGAAACAAGCAGATTTGATAATTTAATAAATTCTACACACAACTCTTACAATGTTAGTGTAAATGAATCTGAATCGCTGCTGGCAAAATTTAGCAATTCTTCCCTTAGCAGCTCTTTGACAACATTGAAGACTGTTTATTCTTATATTTTAAGCCATGGAATAAACCAAAATCTTACTTTAGCAGGCAGAGATATAAATTCAAGCTTGAACAAAAATAAGCTTATATATAATGAAGTTCTTGCAATCTATAATCCTATTTACAACAAATCAATGAACACCACAGGATTTGTAGTATCAAAAGAGCTTGATTACCAAAATCCCCCACCTAATTTAGTAAATTTGGCATTGCAGCAAGAACTGCTTGACCAGCAATTTAGTAATAGACTGAATAAAAGCGAGCTTCTTGCTTTAAATACCAATATGCAAAGTGTGTATAACCATACCAAGGTGTATGGATTTTATTTCAGCAGCCCAAGCTTTGTAAAGTCATTAGATTCATTTTTCATTGTTCCTTTCGAAAGTGGGTATAGTACTTCTCTCTCTTCAAAGGAGAGTTCAGCAGCTTATTACGCAATGGTGCTGTCATTCATAATTGGAATTATAGTGCTTTTCATAATATACTATTTCACTTACTACAGCTTAAGGAAAAATAAAAAGCTAAAAGTAAATAAGACTGTCAGGAATACATGGATGGCTATATTCATAATACTGTTCGTGATAGTGCTGATTTATTCTTATGCTACATATGCGGTTGCAGCAAGCGCAAACCAGTTCCTTCCATTTTATTCCTTCAGTTCAATTCTAAATAACTCACATTCTGCATACATTGCATTCAATTCTTCTGAGTCATCTGAATTAGAATGTGCAAATTCAATAAAATCAGATTTTGCCAATAAAAAAATTACCCTTGTAGAGTTAGATAAAGGGAGCTGCTCTATAGATGGAGTTTCATACACACACTGCCTAAGTTATCTTGCGGAAACGGGCAAGCCGGCAATTGTTTTAAATTCTACTGGCAACTCCATAATATATAAGGGGTTATATGGAAATATACTTTACGTAAATGGAAATTCTGCAGAAGGCAACAAGTGCTATGCAGGAAGCATATTCAACTGAAACTTACTTTGCATTGGTGATGTATTTTGGATAACGATAAACTAGATAAAAAAGGCAAAAATTTTATAATTTCAAACAAGGGAATTTTTGGACCTGTAATGGTCGTAATTATTGCTATAGTGGTAGCTATTGCAATAATACTTCTGCATCCAGGAGTACAGCCAAATAATCTGGCAGCCTTTGAATCTTATTACAAATCATCCCCTTATTTAAATATTTACATAAATGCAACTAATTCTAGCTCTTTTGTAAATACCTTAGGGTGTGCTGATTCGCTTATAGAAATAATAATAGAGAATAAAACAATACATAAATCTCCGACAGATATCAACTTGTTCATAATGAACAACACCTCGTGTGTTTATTCCAAGGGGCTGGTAAATGTTGATAACTATACCAATGCAAGCATATCAAAATGCCTTTCATATAAGAGTTCCTACCCCACTATAGCTATAAATGAAGGACCTACAAATAGGACCATTGTTTCTGATAAAGAGATAAATTATTATGGTACGCCAACTTTTATTGAGAATTGTGGAATAGCTTATGAACTATCTGACCTAAATTGAATCTTTGATGGTCAAGCTCTATAAGCTATAAAGCTTTGATTTCTTAGGGATCAATTGCGGTACTTCAGCAATGCCCCTATGCCATCAAAACCAAGCAGCAGCTCTTTTCCATATTGGCTGTCAGCGGATATGAATAATGTCTCTATATTATTCTTGTCAGCTATATCTATGAGCTCTTCTATTGCATCTTTCTCGTTTGTGATGCTTAATGCCCCTCCGCACTCATGCTGTGTCTGTCTTTCATTCCCTTTCTCAAGCTTTGTGAATTCTGATCCGCAATTGCTGCACTTATAGCTTACATTATATAATTCTGCATCTTCGCTTATAAGGAGCTTTGAGACATTGGATTTAAGAAGTGCGTCTTTTACCTTCTTGTATCCATAAGCAGCAAGCCCATTGTGGGAAACTTCATTTAGAAACTTGTCCATAGTAGTCCTTTCGATTATCGCTTGCTGCTGAGAAAGCAGGCTCTTTGCTTTCTCCAATAACTCATTAAGGCCTACAGTTTCATCAGTGTATCCCGTATCAAATATGCCGAGTACCTTTATCTGATAATTAAGGTTTTTTGCTTTTACAAAATTCTCCTTTGAAGGGCCGGGTCCTCCCACTACTAGCCCTTTTAGCTTAAAATTCCACTTTATAAATAGATCATTTACCGCATCTGCAATTGACTTGTAATAATCGTCTATGCTCTCCCCTATAGCCCTGTCGTATCTGGCTGCGGATTGCCCTCCTTTGTGCACCTTTTGGTGTGCAAATGATTTTATATTCTTGTCTATGACTATTTCAGTGCCTTTTAGGACTGCCAGTGTAGCTTCTCTTCCATCCATTACAAGAAGTGCATAATTATCAGTTGATTCGGCCATCGCCTCTATTGGTTCAAGAAGGAAAGTCGAATCACATCGATATATGTTTGATTTGAGGGGCTGTGGAACATTTATAGAATAAAGTTCTATATCTGTCTTTGATTGCTCATTTGATATATTGCCGCAGAAAACTGCAAGGCCATTTGGTGGGACTTCCTTATAGACTTTAAGATATTGTATTATCCTTTCAATCGCATTCTGCACATTCAACCTTGTAGTCTTAGACTTTATGTTAGAAGCCTGACCATATTCCGATCGCAGCCTTGCTACTTCATCAGATATTGGAAATCCTGGAGGCACATATATTGATATCAATTCTGTGCCTGATCCTCTTATAGATTTGAGTATTTTAAGTTCTTTTTTTAAATCATATGCATCTTTCATAAAAATCACTTTTAGATAATAGATTAAAACAAAAATAAAAGAATAGCAGTATCAATTTTCTAGAATTAGATATTTAATGCTAATGCTTCGCTATTCTATCCTTACCGAAATATGGCACTAAAACATCAGGTATTGTTATGCTCCCATCATCATTATAGTAGTTTTCTATTATAGCAACAAGCGTTCTTGTTGTTGCAATTGCGGTGGAATTCAAAGTATGCACATATTTCCTTTCTCCACCTTCATCATACTTTATATCCAGCCTTAGGCCTTGCCAATCTGTGCAGTTAGAGCACGATACCACTTCCCTGTATTTTCCTTGGCTTGGCATATATGCTTCTATATCGTTCTTCTTTGCAGCAACTACACCTATATCTCCTGTACATATGTCAACTACATGATAGGGTATGCCAAGCTTTTGGTAAAGGCTTTCGGAATTGCTTAACAGCTCATCATAATGTTTCCAAGAATCTTCCTGCCTGGAGAATATGAACTGCTCTACTTTGTAGAACTGATGGACTCTGAATATGCCTTTGGTATCTTTTCCATGGGATCCTGCCTCTCTCCTGAAGCAAGGGCTTATCCCTGCATATTTTAGAGGTAGATCCTTAGAGGAAAATACCTCACCTGCATGCATCGATGCTATAGCATGCTCGGATGTGGATATCAAGAACATCTCATCTGTGATCCTTTCAAGGCTCTTGTCATCGCTTGCTTCCTTCGGGTCCGCGATTTTGTAAAGTGCGTCCTCAAAATCCCCCAATGCAGTTACTCCTGTATAGTAATCTTTCTTTATCATGAATGGTGGAGATATTATCGTAAATCCTTTTTTAGCTAACTCATCCAGGGCAAATCTTATTAGAGATTGCTCAAGAAGGACTAAGTCATTCTTCAGGTAGTAGAACCTTGCTCCGGACACCTTTGCAGCACGCTCTATATCAAGAAGCCCTAAATTGTTGAGGATCTCTTCATGGCTCTTCGAAGTTTTCCTTCTTATCTCTCCCCACTTTCTTATCTCCACATTTTCGCTGTCATCCTTTCCATAAGGGACGGATTTGTCAAGCACATTCGGCATATTCCATAAAAGGTACTTTATCCTGCTTTCTTTCTCCGGAAGCTCTTTCTCCAAGACCGTTATCTCGTCCTTTAGGCTGGACATTTGGCTGATCATTTCAGTTGCATCTTCCCCTTTCTTCTTCAGCTCTGCTATCTTTAGGCTTTCCTTATTCCTTTTCGCTTGAAGCTCTTGCAGCTTTGTAGATTTTTCCCTCCACTCAGAATCAAGCTTTACAAGCTCATCTATAGGATAATCGCTCCTGCGTCTCTTCAACGATTCTTTTATTTCATCAAGATGGTCTCTTACATATTTAGTAGTCAACATAAAGATCATACATATTTTTTAGCAAATTTATTTATTCTATTTGTATAGGTATAGCATTAAGCATAAAGGCGATTATTCAATCGACCTTCTGCACCAAGGTAGCTGTAACTATCCCTGGAAATCCTGTCTGTAAATCGGTATAATTTATTATCACATACCCATTGAAAATATTGCCTATTGGCCTTGCGAATATTGTCCCATTGTCGATACAGTGGAGGGGGAAACTTGAATTGGACCTGAATGTATAATTATCTCCTATACCTATTGTTATTGGATGGGGCAGCTTCACTATGTAGGCGGTTGAAACATTTGTAGCACATCCAACCCCTGTTACATTAATTGGAGAGGAAGTTACCTGCTGAAGGTTTATCGTGAAATTTCCATTCTGGTGAAGGGTGGTGCTAAGGCAGCTGTACCCTGCAGGAAATACACATTCGTTATGTGCAAGGGAAGATGGGCTAAAAACACCTAGTGCATATAGCACTCCAAGTATAAGGGCAATTACTAATATCGCCCAACCATAAGTCATCAGGTATTCCATCGCAGATTGCGCTTTAATCTTTTTATTGCTGTTCATTTTTTCACTCAAAGATCATCAGTTGGTATGTTTGCTATTATACCATCTATAATTCCATTTACCCCTATTGCTCCTGTTGCTCTCACTGCGATCCTATGGCTAAGCACAGGCTTTGCCAAGTATTTAATGTCATCTACGGTAATCTCCGTCCTACCTTCAACCAAAGCCAAAGCTTTGCCGCACTGCATGAAGCTTATCTCTGCCCTAGGGCTGCCTCCCATAACTACATGCATATCGGTCCTTGTTGCATCTACTATCTCGGTTATGTATTTTACTATCTTATCAGGCATTGATACCGATTTGACAAGCTGCTGCATGCTCAATATATCATCAACAGATATGACTTTGTTTACGGATGTGTGCTCTTCGCTTTCCTTTATCCTGAGCATCTGCTGCTCTTCCTCCATGCTTGGATAGTCTACTGCAACTCTCATAAGGAACCTATCTGTAAGCACTTTTGGAAGCGAGGTAGTTCCCTCTATATTCAATGGGTTCTGCGTCGCCATCGCTATGAATGGTTTAGGCAATGGCAATGTTGAATCTCCCATAGTTACCTGCCGTTCTTCCAACGATTCCAGAAGGGCAGTAGTTGTCCTTGGGGGTGCTCTGTTAAGCTCATCTATAAGCAGTATATTGTTAAATATGGGGCCTTTCTTTAGCTGCACGTTGTTCTGGTCATCCATGTAAGTATATCCAACTATATCTTTAAAGGACAAATCTGGAGTTCCCTGTATTCTGCCAAAGCTTGCCTGAACCGTTTCTGCAAGAGTTTTTGTCATTGTAGTCTTTGCAACTCCTGGAGCTCCTTCAAGCATTATGTGCCCGTTTGCTATCATAGCTACAAAAATAAGCTTTACAACGTCCAGCTTTCCGGCTATACGTTTCTTTATCTCAGTCTCTATTCTCTGATATATATCCTTGACATCTGTTGCTTCCATCAGTTAATATTACGTAGTATAGTTTAAAAAAAGTATTGCTAATTTTATTAATTTTAATAAGATTTACGTAACACAAGAATAAGCTTCACTTAAATAAATTTTAAAATTTAGAAAGAGAAATTAAGGAAAAGTTAAAAAAGAAAAAAGAAGTCCTGAAATCAGGACTTTGCTGCATTTGCATAAAGATCTTCTATGAAGGTCTTTGCTGCAGACATTGTCTGGCTTGCATTGTATCCAGCTACCAATATCCTAGGTCCTCCTACTGTTGCAGAGCTTGGGTATGCCTTTACTATAGGTGCACTTGTTGGAGTTATGCTTACATTGTAAGCTTTCTGCAACTGTGCGCTCAATGTGTTGACATATCCGCTTCCTACTAGTATCAATGAACTTGTAGGTGCAGCTTGTGTATCCAATATCACCAATCCGGATGGACTTCCAGGCATAGTCATGTTTTCTATGCTTGTAGGCACATCTGCTACAGATGGTGTTGTTGTTACTGCAGAGCTGAGGTTGCTTATTCCAGATATTGTGTAGTTTGCATTGCTCACAGATATCTTTGCGCTTACGTTTGCTATTGTTACGTTAGGTATGTTTGTTGCCTGTCCAATTGAGTATGGCCCATATGTCTTTTCATGGCTTACTACTGCTGTTACATTCGTAGGTGCTACATAGAAGTCAAGCTCTCCTACAGATGTTGCCATGTAGACTACTGCACTCTCTGGAGATATTGATGCAACCTTTGATCCTCTCTCTGTTACAAAACCCACAGGCGCCTTTACTGTTTTGCCTTGTGAAGACATATAGGTCATGTTGTTGTGTGAATACCCTGATGCAGAGTAATTCAACTGGAATAGAGGTGTTGCATCTGCGCCTGCAGATGAGTTCAGTATTGCATATGATAGGCTATCAGCATAGGATGTACTGCTTGGAACATCATACTCGTTCATTGTGTATGTGTAGTATGCTGTCTGTTTACCTGATATAGTGTTTGAATCCTGTGATCCCCTCAATGCAAATGTTGTTGTTGGCTGACCATTCTGCTGGCTATATGTTACATTTCCTGCATTTCCTAAGCCATATACAGAACTTCCAGAAACTGGTGTCAACAATATCTGTGCAGTTGGGATTGGAGCTAATACACCTATTGTGTTGCTTCCTGACATTGCAGTTATTTTCATGTTAGGTATTGCCCTCTGTGGTTCTATGCTTGTAAGGTTATAGAAGTCTAGAGGTGATGTTACATTACCTGTTGTATTGAATGTTACTGAAGCTGATGTTGGGGATACTGCAGTTGAGCTTAGATAACCTGTAAGTACTACACTCAATGGATTTGTTGTTGAGATATAGTTTCCAACGCCTGAAATTGCGACAGAAACGCTATTTGCTGATCCAACATTCTTTGTGTCATTCAATTCGTATGGTGTCAACAGATAGTTTACTGTACTGTTGATTTGGCCATCAAAGCTGAATGCATTAGGGATTGTTGATGATACTGTTAATTCCTGTCCAGGCTCTGTTACGTTCGTCTGATAGGAATTTACTCCGTCGTTGTGGTACTTTATATTTGATACTGATGTCAATGTTGATGTTACTGGGTCATAATCTCCAGATGCCAAAGAAGATCCTTCAAAATCCAGCTTCCATATTGCAGGGTTGGATATGAACGAGAATGATTGGCCTGGGTACAATGTTGTAGGTGTTGAATTGTATAATACTATGCCTTCAAGCTCATTCGCTTTGCCTCCACTTGTTGAATTTGTCCACAATATATCTGTGTACCATCCAGGAGCACTTGTCTTGTTTAATTGTGCACCATCAGTTATGTTGAATACGTTTGTGTAAAGCTGTGTCTTTGCATAGCTTGCGCTTTCGAAAACGTCAGCTGCTGCACTCTTTACATATACATATATCTTGTGGCCACTTACATTGAACAGCTTTGTTGTTCCTATATCTATTTTTGTTGAGTTTACCAATGTTCCATTATAGAATACATGGTAAATTGGCTGTGATATTCCTGAACTGTTTGGCTCTGTAAATCCTGACAATTCTACTCCGAAAGGTGTTGAATTCAGGAAGTGGTCAAGGTACAATGTCGTTATAGGCGATACTGAAGATGCCAATTCAAGCTTTCCTCCTGTTGTATATGTGCTTGATGATGCAGATCCTGAAGGAAGTGTGTAGTTTGATATTGTCCAGTTCTTTCCCAAGAACATAATTGATGCGTGGTTTATAGAGTTGCTTGATGAGTATGCAGGTATAGGCTTGTTGAAGTTTATCTGGTATGCACCTCCTGCGTTCATAAGTGCAAAACTGCTGTTTGCCTGATCATATACAGGGAATCCTGTAAGCCATAGGTACTCATTCTCTCCATTTGAACCATAGTTGCTGAAAAGTGAAGGAAGGTTTGTGCTTGTTACTCTCATTATGTTTGCATCTGTTCCATTAAGGAATGATGAGAAAGATACTCCACCTCCATTTGTTGATGCAGATACAGAAGTTGATACAGGTACAAATCCTGTTGCTGTGTAAGGGCTTGCTGTAGGTGATGCTGTAAGGTTGTATGTGCTTGGATAAGCATCAGATGTTCCTACAGTCTTTGTTGCTGCAAGGGTATTAAGCTTTATTCCTCTGTTCAATACTGATCCTATCAATGCACCAAATGAATAACTTCCGCTTACGAATGCAGCGCTTGACTCATTAAGCCATACCTGCTGGTCTGTAAGCTTGTATGCACTTGATGTTACAACTGGCTTCAGTATGCTTCTTGCCTGTGAGGCATTTACATTTACTGTTACTGGGGTTGTTGTGTATGCCAGGTTTCCTATTGCGGCTGCAATGTCAGCTGCTGCGACTCCATCAGTTATGCTTGCCGGATAAGTTCCGTTATAACCGAGTGCTATCTGTACTACTGGCTGCCCTGCTGAACTTACTATAGGCACGCTCTGGAAGGATACTGGAACTGCAAACGCTAATCCCATACCTAACAACGCTGTTCCAACTGCGACAGCGGCTACTCTCTTTGCATTTATATGCTTCATTCAATTCACCAAATATATTTAATCAAGTAAATGAAACAAAAGTATTTAAATCTATTTACATAAGTAAACAAACTTTTATTTGACAATTTTTAAACTACGTGAATTGTCAAATTAAATTTCTTATATCAACGTAAAGTTGACACTTTTCATTTGTTATAAAATTTATGCTTGGATTTTGCACTGTGTACCAATAAGTATTTTAATATTTAATATAGATTAATTACAGGTTTCTTATAAATTTTTGCAGGGATAACAAAGTCTGGCCAAATGTGCCAGGTTCAGGGCCTGGTCCCGTAGGGGTTCGTGAGTTCAAATCTCACTCCCTGCATCTCATATGTATTACAAGTTTTGCTTATTAGGCATTGCTTTTTATATCTTGCTTGCAGAATAAGTTTTCAAATTTTGGTGATTTATTGAATTTTGTTACTGTTTTAGGATATGCAGGAATGCTCATTCTATTGGCATCTATTTATTTACTTGGAAGAAATGAGCATAAATTAGGCTGGTCTACACAGATAGTTGGAGATTTTGTGCTCTTTATATACTCTATAATTCTTCAGCTTAATGTATTTGTAATATTGGAAGCGGCATTTACTATTGTTGCTTCTTGGAATTTTGTAAAACTTGTAATGAAGAGAACAGAGAAGAAAAATAAACATTGAATTTTATGTAAATTTGCTGCTTTCTGTTTTTGCGCCTATAATCATTCAGTAAGAGAGAAAGTTCCTGCAGGAAGTTGCTGCATTATTGTGTTTATATCATCGTATTTTAATATTAAAGCTATTTTCTTTGCAGCATCTGATTTCTGCATCTTTCCTATATCTATTATTACTTTTTTGATGTGTTCTTGATTATCTATATGCATAAACCTTAGATAAGGCAGAACTTCAAATTTCTCTTCTTCGATCAGAGCTACAAGCTTAAGCCCTGTGTTCCGGTACCATTCCCTCTCGCCTTTGAGAAGGAAACTTCCTGTGCCTAATGACCCTTTGTTTGTGGACTTGCTGACCTGATCCCTCTTCATGCAGTAGACATCTACTTCCCCCTGCATTTTATTCCATGCACTTGAATACGATGCCGAGAACTGCGCACACTCTTCCTTATCCTCTTTGGAAGCATTTATTCCTTCTTTTAATATTACTACAGATGCACCGAATATGTTTGCGTGGAAAAATAGGTCATGATCCTCAAAGTACCTGGAATTCAAGAGCTCATTCTGCTGTGCATCCCTACCTCCTATGGCAAGCAGATTTCCTGAAGTAAAAAACCAATGAAACTTCTCATACCATTTTTTATCTTGTATCTTTGTAATTTTAGTTTTTCCTTCAGATTCTTTTGATTTTGCTTCTTCTATCTTTGCCCTTAAGATACTTGTTGCTTCCTCTGCTCTCTTAATCTTACCCTCTAGCCTCTTGGCTTCTTCATAATAGTGGTTTCCATTTTCCTGGGAAGACCTAGTAAAATCAAGCTTTATCTGCATCTTTGCACCTTGTGCTTATATTTTGTAAAATATTAAGCAAATTATACCATGGATAGAGTCCCAGTAACTAAAAGAGAGATTATCACAGCAATTATGAATCCGACTAAACCTAATAGCAGTATGCCTAATATTATTATCTTTGCACTTCTATCATATTCTCTGCTCTCTGGCTTGTAGCTTATATCTATAATATGCCTTGAATTTGATAAAAAGGATCTGAATTTTTCATATATATTCATTTATACCGACCTAATCGTTAGTATTTGTTTTATTAATAATAAACAATAGTGTATTTAATAATAGTTACTATTTATTCTGGTAGTCTATTTAGCTTTTTATTGATTGCAAAACCTAACAATTTTTACAAACTTGATCTGAAATTATATTTTTCAGTAGTCTACGTAATTCTTTTTGCTATTAATTATTGCATCTTCACTTCTTATCATATCCCCATATTTTTTGGCGTTAAGTAGATGCCTTGTATATGGATTTATGAAGCCAACTTTTATAGTTACATATATTATTCTTTTGTCAGTTTCAGTTAAAAGTGCGTTATCTTCACTGCTTAAAGAGTCCTCTCCTATACTTATTATGCGGTTCATTAATTCAGATGTTATCAGCCTCATTTTCTGCAACCAATTAGGATCTTGTTTGCTTACTTCGTCTGACCTCTTTATTACGTCTTTAAAATGTTCAAGATAACGATCACGATTCTCTTGTATATAATCCATTATGTTTACCAAAAATTTTGACACAGCCTCTTTTTTCTCATCTGACAATGGCTTATCATCATTTTCAGCTTCTATTGCCCAAATTGCCCTTCTAGTCAATTTATCTTTATCTAATGTAAAATGATCAAATTCTTTATCTTTTTTGATATACTCAATCTCAAGCTCCTTTTTCCTTTTTTTTGCTGCCCTCCTATCAAAATAGTTTGCCATAATAATCAAAAATTTTGTCTTTTAATATATATTTAATAGTTTTCATTAGTCTGTTATTGCTTCAATTAACCTCTTAACCATTCACACTTTAGTATATCAAATAAATTTAATTTGGGATATTATTTTTACTTTTTAAATTGGTAAAAAAGATTTTCAATAGCAGTTATAATAATTTTTACAACAAAATAACTTTAGTTTGCTTTCATCGGCAAGATAGTAGAACTGCTATTTTCGGTTAATTTTAAAATTATAGGTGGGTTTCAGTGCAAAATGTTATAATGGTTTATTTTGGTGAACTTTGGCTTAAAGGAAAAAACAGGCCCAATTTCATAAAAATGCTAAAGAATAATATATTAGATTCTATTTCAGGCTTGAATTATAAAGAATTTGTGCCTATTAGAGACCGGTTTCTTATATATATAGATAGCTCATCTGATACTGATAGGATATTGGAAAAACTTGGATATGTATTTGGGATATCAAAATTCATAAAGGGAGTTATTACAGAGAACAGTATTGATTCTATATTGGAGGCTGCCAAACATCTATGCAATAAAGAAGCAGGTCCGTTCAAAATATCTGCCCACAGGACGGACAAAAGCTTGAAATTTACATCAGATGATATAGTATCTGCTTTTATAAGGCAGGACAAAATTGAGGTTTCGAAGGATTCGGACAAAACTCTTTTCATAAACCCTACTAATATAGGCACTTTCGAATATCTTTACAAGGATATTTTCAAAGGGCTTGGGGGGCTCCCAGTAGGGATGTCTGGAAAAGCTGTGATACTGCTTTCTGGTGGAATAGATTCTCCTGTTGCTTCCTACTACGCTATGAAAAGAGGGCTTGCACCTATATACCTGCATGTTCATGCATTTGATGATAATAGCAAAGCGGAAAACTCTAAGATGAAATTAATACTTGAAGACCTTTCTAAGTATTATAATAAATTCAAAGTGTATTATGTGCCTGCATATATATTCCAGCTTTCCATACTTGATGTAAAGCATTCATTTGAAATTATACTATTCAAACGCATGCTTTACCAAATTGCTCAGAAAGTGGCAAAAAAGGAAGGTGCCAAAGTCATAGTTACAGGAGAAAGCCTTAGCCAGGTTTCATCTCAAACCGTATCCAATTTGATATCTACATCTCATGGTGTAAAAGATCTGTTAGTTATGAGGCCGCTTATAGGTTTTGACAAACAGGATATAATATCAAAAGCTAAGGAGATAGGCACCTATGACAGATCAATAATGAAATATAAGGATGTATGCTCAATGCACTCAAGGGATGCTGTTACCACAACAAGATTGAAAGAAATAGAAGATTTGTCCGATTCTGTGGGTATAGATGA
Organism: Microcaldota archaeon; assembly: GCA_021798935.1. Lineage (GTDB taxonomy): Archaea > Micrarchaeota > Micrarchaeia > Micrarchaeales > Micrarchaeaceae > Mancarchaeum. The sequence goes on along the minus strand of JAJZBL010000001.1, from coordinate 213,259 downwards.
CATATCTGATAGGAGCCTGCTAAAAGCAGATGTACTGGATTATCATTATTGAGTTGAAGTGTTTGCGTATATGACCTTAAAGATCTTTGTGTCGTCATTGCCATATACCATTTTCAGCTTCACAGATCCATTTTCATCATAATTGCATTCTGAATAATTGCACAAAGATTCGATCTTGACAAAATTGCTGTTTAGGAATTTTGGCCCTAGCAGGTAGATAAACTGCGTGCCTTCAGCCGAAGTCTCAACGTATAAGGTAGAGTTTAAGGCTCCGGGTTCTGATGAATTTATCAGGATATGATTAAAGTTAGAGATGTCATATATCAATATGTGCTTTATATACTGGTAACTGCTACTGCCTGGTGTATACTTTATCGCATAACTTTTATTGATATCTGTACTGTTATATACAAACGCTGTATAAAGGTTTACTTTGGTTATGTTCATCAGGAAAACATAGCCATATTTATACTTTGATTCTGTGGTCGATGGAAACATCGCGACAGAGAAGTTTTTTGCATTCCCCTTATAATTAGGGCTGCTTGAATTTGATAGTAAACCTTCTATCTCTATACCTCCTATCTCGCTCCACCAATAGTTCCTTGCAACTATGTAATTAGGGTTGTGTACGGAATTAAGGTATTGGACATCTGGAGAATCATTGAATAGGAACAATGAGAAACCTTTTATAAATTTTGGGTTCTGGCCTCCCACACTGTCCACAACTGATTGCCTATTCGCCCAACCCTCTACTTCAGAACCATCTGGCCATACTGCTAAGACGGTTGAATTTGCTGGGGTGTTATTTTTCATCCATGATAATGCACTGAGGAACTGTGAATTGATATTATCCGAAGGGGCGGATGTAGCCATTGTTGTAAATGCGTACATCAACATTATTATAATCAACCCCGTTGCTAATCCGTAATATATGTAATTCCAACTTCCAAATTCTTTTGTTATCTTATATTTGCTTGCATTTGTGCTATTGAACTTCCTGCTTATTATTATTGCTATTGAGTAAAGTGCATATGCTGAGAATATTGCAACAGGTATTGAAAATAGTGATCCATACCTTGTAGCTTGAGATTGAAGATATCCGGTAATTAATAGATAAGACACTAATATCACGAATTCAGGAGTGACGTTCTCTGCTATCTTTTTGTATAAATTTTTATATCCGAGCGCTGATTCTTTGTTGTTTAATTCTCCAGCATAAAGAAGGTATACTACTATTCCTATAGCAAATAATATAATCTCCAAGTTATAACTGTCCCAAATAAAGGTTGCAGATGGAGGCTCTAGTTCCTGTATTGTCTTCTCAAGAGCAGTTTGGGCTGAGACAAGACCACCTCCTGATGCTATCGTTTTTATAACACTGGAAAATGGTATTGCGATAGCTATTATCAAAATAATAGCAACGGCTACTACAAATTCTGCCCTTGATACTGGAGAAATTGATATTTTGCTTATAATTGTATTAATTTTCTTTCCTGCAGCTGCTGCCTTCTCCCTATAACTTATTATGTAGAAAGCTATTATAGCTCCTGCGGTCAAAGGCAAATAGAACACAAAGAAAGACACACCAGAAAGGAATTCTGGCATCCTTATTATGCCGTTTGCTACAAAAGTACGTTCCATTAGGTACTCTATTATTATTGAAGCAGCCATAATTGAAGATATTGACAAGGTCTTTTTATCTCCCCTTATATATCCTATTACAACCATCATAGCTATAGCGAGGAAGTAGATTGCAATCGTAAACGGTGCACCTCCCCATATCATAGTTCCAAATCCAAGAACTATGGAAGCGGATATCGCATAGGCCAATTCCAATTTAACAGTCCTTGATCTATAGGCTTTTATGAAAAGTATCGATGAAACTATCGCAAATATAGATATGAATATGTCCCCTCTATAAACCAGCGCTGATGTTACGGATAAGTTTGCTGGGGATACTGCAACCATAAGCATTCCTATCAATCCTAACACTTTGCTTTTTGACATATATTGCATCAAGAAGTATATCGCTATTGCATCAAGAAGGGCAAAAACAAGAGGTATGTCCCTCATTATCGTGTATAAGCTTATCCCTAATCCTTTCAGAAGTATATAAGGATAGAGGCTTACATAGTATCCTCCAAGCCTATTTGATATATAATTATGGGTAGGGAAACCTGAATAGATAAGAGTTTCTGGAATTGTATAATTATGTAGAATCGCTTGCTCAAGCACTGCATACTTGTAGAATCCGTCTGGGGAAAAGAACCCCTCATACTTCATCATACCTGTCCTAAGATATATTGTTAAGATTAAGATTAGCAAAAACAGGATTGCTATTACTAAATTTTGGTTCTTTAATATATTTTCTTTGAAAGACGGCTTTAATGCCTTGGCTGTATTTGTGCTATAGCTAGTTGCATTTTTGGAATTAGTATTTTCAAGTAGCGTAAGCTTTTCGTCCAAGTAATCACTTAGAATTAACATTAGTTATTTAAGAAAAAGTATTTTATAACCTATTATTTTACTGCTCCTAATAATTCTTGAATGTGTAGCTTAAGGTTTCATAGAATTCATCAAACTTTTCCATATCTACATCCCCATTGCGCAATATCCTGCGAATCTTGTTGCGATTACTTTCCAATTTGCTGCTTACCCTGTTTATGCTAGTTGTATAATTTAGGTATCTTTCCATATCCATATCATTAGGTGCAGGATTTTTATTTGAATATTTGCCTATTTCCTTTGAAACAATGCTTTCACTTTCTTTTAGCAGCTTTACCGCTTTTTGCAGGGCTTTATCAAAGTCGATAAACCCTTTTGAAAATAATATATATAGTGATACCACTTCAGGAACGGCTCTTTTATCCTTGTATACAAGGGGGTTCAGGGATGTGGCAATACTGTACTCAGGGGGCTGCAGTTTTATATTTATAGTGTTTTTGCCAGAACTGGTTTCATATGATATTGTTGCGTTGATAGCATCTTTGAAAATGCTTTCGTGCACAGGTATTGGCCCTATATTTCTTGTGAATATATCTATGTACTTGTCTCTGTCAGAAACTTCTATATCTTTTACTACGCTAAATGGAGAATAGGATATTATCTCTTTGTATGTTCCTATACCTTCGCATACAGTCTTTATATTGTCTATCATCCGGAAGCTTTCTGATTTATGATTGTCTAATATATAGTTTACGTCTGATTCTCTTGCAACTATATCTATATCATCCGATGGATTTAAGTAACCTGCTAATTTTAAGGGAGTCTCAATTTTCCTTTCCCCTCCACCTACAAGGACTAATTTTGGTCCTTTGGCTGCTACATGTTTTACGTAATCAAATTCATTTTTGAATTGGTTCCCCATTATAGAGGACCCATTTTTATAAGTTATAGAATTTCCATTATAATTGAGCTCTGTGGCCTTGCTCTTATAGGTTTTCTTATCTTTGGATACCATAGCCAACCCCTTTTACTTAACGCTCCTTCATATATTAATAGTTTTTGTATAGCTTTGGGTTTTGTACATTTTGTCAAGAACGGCGATTTGCCCTTTCCATATGGATATAGATAAATATATTTGTTTATTATATATCTTTGGTTTCTTGTTGATAATCATATTCTTAAGATGATAAAATGTTAATAGGAATAATTGGAGCCCCAAACAAGGGCAAAAGCACATTATTTTCTGCATTGACAATGCACGATGCACAGATAGCGGACTATCCTTTTACAACAATAGACCCTAATAAAGGCCTTACATATGTTGCTGTCGAATGTCCTGAAAAGAGGCTTGGAATAAAATGCAATCCGAGGAACTCTCTATGTGTTGAAGGCACTAGATATGTACCAGTAAATATAGTAGATGTCGCAGGGCTTGTCGAAGGAGCAAGCGAAGGCAAGGGCATGGGAAATCAATTTCTAAATGACCTTTCCATAGCCGATGCTCTAATGCTTGTGGTAGATGCTAGTGGCAGGACAGATGCGGCTGGCAATCCATGCAGCAGCTGCAATCCTATTGATGATGTAAACATGGTAAAAGATGAATTGCACAAATGGCTTGCAGGCATTATAAAGAAGCATCTAAAAACAATATCCAAGCGCGATGATGGGATAGATGCACTTTATGAAGTTTTGACAGGAATGAAGATAACACGGTCGGAGATTGAAGATTCAATCAACGAATTGAAGCTCACTTCTTCAAGAATAAATTGGGATGATGGGCAGATTTATAAATTTGCAGAAAAGCTAATTGAGACATCCAAACCCATATTAGTGGTAGCAAACAAGTATGACTTGGATATGGAAACCTCCAAAGCTAATGTTAAATCATTAAAAGAAAACTTCAAGGATGTGGAATGGTGTTCTGCAGTTATAGAATATGCGCTGAGAAAAGCAAATGAAAAAGGTCTGATAAAGTATTCTCCAGGAATGAGATCGTTTGAAATTCTTAATAATGACATAAGTGAGGACCAGAAGAAGGCTCTCTCATTTATGGCAAATTTCATAAAGGGAGAAGGCACGCATGTGCAGGATGTTATCAATTATATTGTATTCAAGCTTTTGAGGGAAATTGTGGTATATCCTGTTGAAGATGAGAACAAATTCACTGATCATTTTGGCAATGTGCTTCCTGATGCCATATTGGTACCTGAAGGATCAACAACATATGATCTTGCGATGAAAATACACACAGATATAGCGAATAACATGCTTTATGCCATCGATGCGGTAAAGAAGGTAAGGCTGGCTAAGAATTATGTATTGAAGGATGGAGATATAATAAAAATAGTAAGCGCCGCAAAGCATTGATCTTCATATATGGTGGCGTGCGGACCTTAAGAAGTTTATCACTACACCTACTACTATCACTATAATTATAGGGATTCCAATTATCATTGTGCTGAAGTTGCTAACTGTTATCTTAGATAGAAGGTTTGATGTATAGTAAAGTATAAGATATATTATAAGCACTGCTATCGCATATATTATTGATGCGTATATGGAGTTTATCAGAGATGCTTTTATAGATTTCAGCATGTTGCGTTTTGCTGTCTTATTCCCAAGCCATGCGCCCACTATAAGAGGAAATATAAAGGCACCTGGGAGATATATTATGTAGTATCCTATTTTATACATCATTGATTGTACAGGGCCAAATACATTGAAGGTTGAAGCTATTATAAGCACAAACCCGACTACCATTGCCCCGATCCATAATATCAAAGGCCCACTTATTTCTCCTTCTTCACTGAAATCAGTTTCATAGGCCTTCTGCTCATATACATTTGATAATGAACTTGGCGATGGTGGTGGAGTATAATTTGATGGATCCATATTGTTATTTATTTTAGGATTTCCTGAATATGGTTTATTTACCACTCCAGAAACGTCTACATCATCAAGTACATCATTGCCTCTTGGCTGGTTCTTTTTATTAGCCATATAAGTAAAATAGAATAATAAAGTATAAAAGCATTGATTTTGATATTATCCTAAATGATGAATGAGATGATCGCTGAGCGAATTCGCTATGAAGACAAGTAGGCAGGCTGATTAAATTGAATGCTTTAGAGAGACTACACAAGAGCAGTATAACTGCAACTGACATAGCATCACAATACTGGTGCGAGAAGCAGATGGAGCTCTACAAGTTAAGCAAAGCCAAGAAAGCAACAGCGGAGATCAAGAAGGGCAAGGCAATACATGAAATGATGGAAAATGAGGTAAATGTGCCTATAGAATTGACCCCAAATAGCTATGGAGATTCGCTGTTCAAAACTTTATATACTACTTATAAGTCATTGGAATCTTTAGGTGAAACTGACAGGGCAAGGGAGATACAGGTTTATGGATCCCTAAATGGATTCAAGCTTGTAGGCAAGATAGATGAAATACGGATTCTAAAAGGGCAAGCGGTAATTATAGAAGACAAGACAAGGTCTTCGGATAGGGTACCAGGAGAAGCCGAATTGATCACACATAAAGTGCAAGTTATGACTTATAAAAAGATGCTAGATGACATTCATACTGGTAATTATACCTCTGAAGATTTTAAAAATGTTTATGGAATAAGCAGGCTAAAGCTCACGGACGATTTCCTAAAGCAGCTTTCAAGCATAGGATTGGAAGACAATCAAAAATCTTTTAGTTACCTATCAGATAGATTATTTGAATTGTACAGGAAAGTAAATACAGGCAGCAGCCTTTACTTAAGGTATATAAACCAGTTTACAAAGGAAGAGATAAAAGTATTGAAATTCCAATATAGCAGCAGCGAGATATCAAAGATGTTGGATTTCTCGTTAAGGTATTGGAAGGGGGATAGGGATGCACTTCCTGTTCCGTATGAAGAAAAATGGAAATGCAACCACTGCATGTTTTTTGGAAACGAGTGCAAAGTCTGGTGGCCACAGAGAAAATTAGGTGAATGAAATGCTAAACAAAGATAGCTTGAGGGAAGAATTTTCCAAAGATTACAAAAAGTATTATTCTACTAAGTTATTTGAGGAGAAGGGATTTGTCAGAAAGAGATGCAAGGCTTGTGGAAAATATTTCTGGACTCTTGACAAGAATAGGGAGCTCTGTGGGGATTCAGAGCATGAACCTTATTCATTCTTCAAGGATTCACCCAAAAAGATTGGCTATGTGGACTTCTGGAATAAATTTGCAGAATTTTTCAAGGAAAATGGGCATGTTGAAATAGAGAAATATCCTGTTGTTAGCCGTTGGAGGCCTGATCTTTACTTCACAATAGCAAGCATACAGGATTTTCAGAGGATAGAAGGAAATAAGATGGGGTTTGAATACCCCTCAAATCCATTGATCGTGCCGCAGATCTGCCTTAGGTTCAACGATATACCAAACGTAGGTGTGACAGGAAGGCACCTCACTTCATTTATGATGGCGGGGCAGCATGCGTTCAACTACCCCTCCGAAGGATATTGGATTGATAGGACAATTGAGCTTAATTACAGGTTCCTTACGGAAGTGCTTGGCGTAGATAAGAATAAATTGACATACATAGAGGATGTGTGGGCGATGGGCGATTTCTCAGAGTTTGGCCCTGATTTGGAGGCGTTTGCTAATGGGCTTGAACTTGTAAATAACGTGTTTACGCAGTTTTCATATTCTGAAGGCAAAATATCTGAACTCAAAGGCAAAGTTGTCGATGTAGGTTGGGGGTTTGAAAGGCTTATCTGGTTTGCATCTGGCAATTACACGCTTTACGATGCCGTATTCCAAAGAGAATTAGAGTATTTGTATGAAAAGACAGGATTCAGGCCGAAGAGAGAAACTTATGCCAAGGTTGCAGGGATATCTGGGCTAATAGATCTTGGAGAGGACAAGGAAGGGCAGAAGAAAGAGCTTGAGATAATAAAAAGGAATGGGATAGATGAAAAGGAGTACCTTGAAGAGATAAAACCTGCTCAGGCATTATATGCTATTGTTGACCATACTAGGACTTTGCTATTTGCAATACATGATGGTGCACTTCCCAGCAATGTGAGCGGTGGATATAATCTTAGGATAATACTTCGCAGGATCTTCGATTTTATGGACAGGTATGGATTCAAATTTGACCTTATGGATTTATTCAGGATGCACTGCGAGGACCTAAAAGGGCTTTATGATGACTTGGATGATAGCCTTGATGTAATATCAAAGATAGTTGAGGTTGAAAGGAAAAGATATGACCAGATGAAATCTAAATCTGAAAGGATAATCAAGGGCATCATAGATAAAAATGAGGAGCTTACCAGAGAAAGGATAAAAGTATTGTATGAAAGCGAAGGCATAACGCCTGAGTTCATAGAGTCGTATAGCAGAAAGATCGGGCATCCTATAAGCATCCCTGAGAATTACTATGAGAGTATAATAAAGGGAGATTTCGTCGAAAAAGAGAAGAAGTCAAAGAAAGTGCCAGTCGACACTGAAGGGCTTCCAAATACAATCAAGCTTTTCTATGATTTTGACAATATGTCAGATTCAAAAGTTCTTAGGATATCTGGCAATTATGTAGTATTGGACAGGACGCCATTCTATGCTGAAGGTGGTGGGCAGGAAGCAGACCACGGAACCATGAATGGGATAAGAGTAATAGATGTGCAGTCAGACCTAGGTGTAATAGTCCATAGATTAGATGACAAACCATCTTTCAAAGAGGGTGATTTTGTAAGGTGTGTCGTTGATATGGACAGAAGGATAAGGCTAATGGCACACCATACGGCAACGCATCTGATAAGTGCAGCTGCAAGGGAGGTATTGGGCAAGCATGCATGGCAGGAAGGCGCCCATAAGGGTGAAGAAAAAGCACATATAGACATCGCACATTTTGAGAAGCTAAGTGACAAGGAAGTTGATGAAATAGAGAGAAAAGCTAATTCATATATATTCAAAGGAATTAAGGTAAGTTTGCACGATATGGACAGAGGGGATGCGGAATCCAAATTTGGATTCTCTATTTACCAGGGCCATGGGGTTCCATCTAGCAAACTCAGGATAATAGAAATAGATGACTTGAACGGGAATCTTATAGATGCAGAAGCTTGTGGAGGGCTGCATCTTATAAACAGAGAATCCTTAATAGGGTTGGTAAAGATTATATCAACATCCCGCATACACGACGGTGTTGATAGGATTGAATTTACAGCTGGGCCTGCATCTTTTGATTATGTAAAATTGCTTGAAAATAAGATAAAAAATGTTGCAAAGATAACTAATATAGATTCGGACAAGCTGGAAGCTGGCATATCATCAAAGATTGCTGATTTAGAGGCTATTGCAAAATATTCGAAGGAACTTGAAGGCAAATTGATAATAGCAGAATCAGAGAAACTTGCAAAGGAAAAGGACAATGAATTAGTCAAAGAGTTCCCAGATTACAGCAAGGAAATGCTAAGAGGTATAGCACTTGAGGTTACTAAGAGATCAAAAGAGAAAACAGTCGTTGTTTACAATAAAGATTATGAAGCGATAGCTTGTGCTGGAGAGAATTCTGGAAAAAGCGCTTTAGAATTCTTAAAGAGCTATGCAAGCGGCAATTCCTTAGACTTCCATGGTGGAGGTTCAAAATCTATTGCAGAAGGCAAGCTGTTTACACACAAGAAATGATTTAATGAACTATCTTATAGATATTGTTTTATACCCTATAATTTACATTCTGCCTGCTTACGTGGCTAATGGAGCACCCGTGCTGTTTGGAGGTGGAAAGCCTTTGGATTTTAACAGGAAGATTAATGGAAAGCGAATATTTGGGGACCACAAGACCATAAGAGGTACTATATCCAGCTTAATTGCAGGTATAATAATAGGGTTGATAGAATATCCATTCCTGCACTTTATGCTTGGAGTTGCAATATTACTTACAATAGGAGCCAATATAGGTGATCTTCTAGGCAGTTTTATAAAAAGGCAGGTTGCATTCAAGCCAGGCAAAAGCGCACCTCTACTTGACCAATATGGATTTTTCATACTTGCAATACTGATTGCGCTTCCGCTAGGGCATCTGCCTGACTTATATGGAATTATTTTCTTGATAATATTGACAGGAATAATGCACCCTCTTACGAATCTTGGTGCTTATTTGCTTAAACTCAAGGACGTTCCTTGGTGATGATAATAATATGGGTATTTTAAACGATATAAGGAATAGCCTCTTTGGTGAGGTTTTATACAGCCATAATGGTAGCCACAGGATAAAAATTGTAAGAAGATACACAGACATCGTGCTTTTGGTAGATGATGTACCTTTCTCTAGGATACGTGAGAATTCTGTATTTGTTGACGGATACTGGGACTTCTTCATACTGCTTCCACTGCTTTACGACAATCCAAAATCCCTTATGATAGGTTTGGGGGGTGGCACAGTTTTATACCAATATTATAAAGTTTTCAAGAATCCTGATATAGAAGCGGTTGATATAGACAGGGATATGATAACCGCAGAGAATAAGATGCTCGACAATCAGATAAATGCTAAGGTCACACTTGAGGATGGTGCTGAATTCATCCATAATACCGTGGATACCTATGACATAATAATACTTGATGCCTACAATAATTACAATATGCCAAGCGCATTCCTTACAGAACAGTTTCTTTCTGATGTTTATAGCAAGATGAGTGAAAATGGCATATTGGCAATCAACTACATACCTATAGAGGAGAACTCAAAGATATTGAAGCTTAATGCTTCTAATAAATATAATATTTATATGATTTACATGAGCAGCTCTGCAAACCAAATATTGCTGTTCTCAAAAAAGTTGACCAAGAGACAAATGCTTAGCAAATTAGAGGGCAAGCTTAAAAGCAGCAACAGCATAATAAATGGGGTTGTGATTAAAAGCTATATAACCAGTGCTTATGAGCACATGGTAAGTATACATATAAATGACGGGCAGCATAAAACAAATTTATAAATATCTTTATAACCAAGTTTGAAATTGAAATAAATGCCCAGCTTAACACTTGCCAAGCTTAATAAAAAGGGAATTTGTTAGGATAATAATAAATTAAGGCTGTTGTGATACAATGGTGGAAAAGGAAAAACGTATAATTGTCGAGATTGATCCTGAAAGAGAATACAGCAGGAGACTGCATTATCTGGAAAAGCATTCTAGGTGGGAAGCATTCAAATCGATTTTCTGGGGCGTATTCATATTTGTAGCAGGAGCAATACTTGTTTATACCGATGGATTGGTTCAGATTACTGTATATTTTGGATTTATGATGATGCTGTTTGCAGTCTTCCTCATGATATACGGATTGGCAGGTGCACTTCATCATAAGCTCATGAAAACATATGGATAAATGCTTGTTTTGTTTTAGTTTTCAATTCAAGCTCAACAATTGGTATAGTTATATATACCTTTTTATTATATATTTTCCTATTATAAAACTAAGGCGCAGGATTGCATAATTTTAGCCTATTTAAGATTTAATAAAAGCATAGATTTGCATTTTTAGGAAGGATCTTATGTTCAACATATATACGTATAAAAATTACAAACTTTACATTATAGTTCCATTGGTACTGCTTTTAATAAGCTTGGTTTTCATACCAAAGATAATAATGGATACTTCCTTAACTGGAGGTACAACAGTCCAATTTTCTACAGCAAACTCCATAAATGTAAAATCTTTAACCAGCTCTATAGGTGCACTTATACCTGGAACTACAGTTACGGTTACAAAGATAGGAGGCGCCAATCATGTATCATTGATAATCCTCCCTAATAAAAGCATAACTTTAGGCCAAGCTGAATTGCTGAACCTGACTTCGTTAAATTCAAATTACTCGAGCTATAGCGCAGACATAGCCATAATAAGAGGAAATTTGACTGCAAATCCTGGAAATTTGACTTATGAAAATGAGCTTGTCAATTATACAGGAAAGTTGTCTTCCACTCTTTTAAGCATGAACAGGACACTTAACCTTGAATTGCATTACTTTTCACCTTTCATAAATCCAAAGGACTACCCATTCAACTCAAGCAATGCTACATCGATGATAAACGCAGGCAGAGCGGCAGATAGCAATGCCTCATCAGCATATCAATCAGGCATTATATCAAAAATCAGGTCTATAATACCTTTTTCCACTTATTCCTATAATAGTGTAACACCTACGTTAGGTGCATTTTTCCTAAGCAAAGTTATAGATATTATAATAACCGCTTTTATAATAGTAGCAATTGTCGTGTTTATAATATTCAGGACACCTATACCATCATTTGCGATAGTGTTCGGTGCAGCTAATGATATGATAATAGCATTAGGTGCAATGGGCCTATTCCATATAGAGCTTGGAGTTGCATCTGTAGGAGGGCTTTTGATGCTCATAGGATATGCCATAGATACAGAGGTATTATCTTCAGTTAGGGTACTTAAGAGGACAGAGGGCACTAATGAAGAAAGAGCATTCGAGTCTATGAAGACAGGTCTAACTATGACAGGTGCTGCTATAATAACTTTTGGCATACTCTTCATAGTTTCGTATATAGCGTTTGTGCCTACATATATCGAGATCAGTGGCGTAGTGTTGTTCGGCTTAATAGGTGATATCTTCACCGCATGGCTTGGGAACACCTCCATGGTTCTGTGGTACAAAAATAAAAGGGATTCAAGATGGCAAAGATAAATGGTTACCTGACTGACAAGCGTATACTGGTGCTTGTAGTTATAGCTATAGCCCTGCTCGCATTAGACCTCCATTATGGGCTTCATTTTGGGATAAGCTTTGAAGGTGGAGTCCAGATACCTGTGCAATTAGCCCATCCGGTCAACAGCACTACGATGTCTGAGCTTATATCTGTGCTTGACCAAAGGGCTTCAACTTTTGGATTGAGCGAAGTTACGGTTGAAGGAGTAGGAGATTCTGAAATATATGTTACAGTTCCAAAAGCAGATAATAGCACAATAAACAAGACTATCTCTATATTGGACAGCCAAGGAAGATTTGATGGTGTAGTGAACGGCAAATTGGCAGTTTCGGGATCTGATATAATCAGGGATACGATAGGACAAGTTCCTCCTGCTATATCGGGCAAGAATGTCACTTGGGCAGTAACATTTTCTACTACACAATCAGCTGCGAACAGTTTTGCAAAAATAGTTTATGGAGATGCAAATTATCCTCTTTATATGTTTTTGGATAGGCCTTTAAACGCTACTGTCCTTATAAATTCTTCTATATTAGGCAATGTTACGGATGCAATATCAAGTTCAACAGCTCTTTCTGCTATGAAAACGGCTTTGGTTCTCACCAATGATACAATACCAGTAATAGCAGTGTCAAATTCAAATGCAAGTATAGCAAGTGCAGAAAGCTTTTACAAGAACAATATAGGCAAGTATAAGGTTGTCTACGCGAGCTACAACTTAAATAAGTCTTTGATCAATTACATTAAAGGCCTGAATTATACAGTTAAACTAGAGAGCAATAAGAATATGACACCTACTTATAGCACTATAAATGCGACCACAACTATACTTGAGACGTGGCCTTTAGTAGGGCTTCTATCTGCACCATTATTAAATCCTGAGATAACAAACGGAAATGTTACAGACAATTATGAGATATCAGGAGAAGCTCCAGTGACTTTGCCTTTGACTGCAAAGACTGCTTATGCAACAAATGAATCAAAGACTATAGCAAGCATATTGAGTGGAGGTGCACTGCCAGTGAGTATAATAGTAGGAACACCAACAACTGTACCTCAAACTCTTGGAGCTGATTCATTTGAGATAAGTTTCGTCGCATTAGGATTAGCTATTTTATCATTATCAGCATTCATCGCAATAAGGTATAAAAAGATATTTTTGGTAGGTCCTATACTGCTAACCACATTCATGGAGTTGTTCATAATACTCTCCATAATAGGGCTTATAGGGACTATAGACCTTGCAGCATTTGCGGGTATAATAGCAGTAGTTGGTACGGGAGTTGATGCGCAGATAATAATAACGGATGAAATGTTATCAAACAGCGGCCAAACGAGCAATGGAAAACTCTTATTAAGCCATGCGTTCTATATAGTATGGATGGATGCCGCTTTGCTCGTTATAGCAATGCTGCCATTGTTCTTTTCTACTTCATTGGTTACTATTGTAGGATTTTCAGAAGCTGCGATAATAGGTGTGATAATGGGAATTGCAGTGACAAGGCCTGCATATGGAGCTATAATAAGCAGGCATTATTCATGAATTCAAAGGTGTTTTTATAACTAAGTACTGCCCTAAGTGCAATAGATCAAGCGATGACGTCAGGTTTATTGGACAATTTTGCGAATACTGTGTGATAGACCGCATAGGCTCAGATTTGCCACAAAAGATAAAGATACCATTGTGCAGGTCATGCGGCAGGATAAAAACGCACATTGGCTTTGTAGCAGATAGCCCAGATTCATTGGATGATGCGATAAGGTTTTCAATACATAGGCCTGATTTTGAAATATCTCTTGTAAGCTATGATAAAGCTACTTCTATAGCTGTTGTCCAGTTTGAGAAAGAAGTGGAAGGAGAACCTGTCCAGTTTACAAAGGATATAGAGATAAAGTTCACAAATATACTCTGCCCTCTTTGCAACAGGGAGCGTTCAGGATATTATGAAGCGGAGATACAGCTCAGAGGAATCTACAGCAAGCTGACGGTAATGGAAAAACGTATTTTGGATTTTGTAAACAAAAATGGCAGTTTCGTATCCCAGATCAAGGAGGATAAGAATGGAGTCGACATATATATAGGCAGCAGAGAGGTTGCAAATGCATTCTTCCAATCGAACAAGAAATTGAAGCCTGTAAGGTCTTATGAGCTATATGGATTGAAGGGGGGCACTAGGGTATATAGGAATATCTATTCGCTGCGTTTTGAATAAGAGAAAAGTAAAGAATTAGTACAATAAAGGAAAAATAAAAAATTAAAAAGTCCAGCAGAAATCAAAGTTCACTAGACCTTGAAGCTATCTTTTCTTTAAGATCCTCTATGAAGTCTTCGAGCTTTACATCTTTTGACTGGATTCCAGATCTATCCCTTATAGATATAGAATTTTTCTCCATCTCCTTCTTTCCTATAACCAATAGGTATGGTATCTGCTGAAGTTTGCCATCTCTTATTTTGTACTCAATTGTCCTGTCAGATATATCCAGTTCAGACCTTATTCCTTTTTCCTTCAATAATTGGTATATCTTAGATGAGTATTCGTTGGATCCTTCTGAAAGCGATAGCACCCTTACTTGGATAGGGGAAAGCCAGACTGGAAACTTTCCTTGATAATGCTCGACCATTATTGCTATAAAGCGTTCTAAGCTTCCCAATATTGCTCTGTGTATTATCACAGGGGTACGTGGCTTTCCATCGTTATCAGTATATTCAAGCTTGAAGTTCCTTGGCAACTGGTAATCAAGCTGTATAGTTGCGCACTGCCACAGCCTGCCCATAGAGTCTTTTATATCAAAGTCTATTTTAGGCCCATAAAATGCACCCTCTTTCTCCTTAATCTCATAGCTTATCTTATTCTCTTCAAGTGCTTCCTTCAGGGCCTTTGTAGCTTTATCCCAAAGCTCAATATCTCCCATATGGTCATCTGGCATTGTCGAAAGCTTTGCATTATACTGCATTTTAAATATTCCTCCATATACTTCTTTTACGATCTGCAAAAGGTCCGAGATTTCACTCTTTATCTGATCTTCTCTCGCAAATACATGCCCATCATCCTGCGTCAACTCCTTCACTCTGAATAACCCGCTCGCTACACCGCTCAATTCGCTTCTGTGAAGCTTATCAAATATAGCAGTTCTCCATGGCAAATCTTTGTAGCTCCATTTCTTAGTCTTATATATCAATATTGTCGAAGGGCAGTTCATCGGCTTCAAGCCGACGTCGCCGATGGATGAATTGAACATGAACATATCGTCTTTGTAGTGCTGCAAGTGGCCGCTTACTTGGTAAAGGGCTATGTTTGTCAATACAGGGGTTGAAATTTCTTGGTAATCATGCTGGTACTCTATCTGCCTCATCAGATTTATCAACTCCTTATACAGAGTAAAACCTTTTGGATGCCAATAAACCATTGCGGGAGATACTTCCTGGAAGCTATAGAGATCTTGCCTTTCCCCAATCGTTCTATGGTCTGTATCAGGCATATTAGACCAGTCACTCTTCCTTACTATGGATGTATCTATCTTGAGCTCATGCTCAACTAATTCAGATTTGACTTTATTGCCTTTCTCCATATTGCTTTTATATGAATGAGATTCTTCAGCCAGTGGATGGCCTTTTATATCTAGCATGAGCTTTTTGTTCCAGCCGAATGGAGCTGATATTACTTTAATAGAGCTCTCCTTTGATGCTTCAGCTCTCATCGCTTTTAGTATACTAAGTGCATTGTCTAGTCCTGAAAGGCTATCGCTCAAGTGTGCATAAGGATAGATAACTAAAACCTTCTCCTTTTCTTTCTTTGCAAACTCAATGGATTCTTTTACCGCCATCTTTCCTATATCTTCATCATCGCCCTTTTCTATGGATACGAGCATCACAACTGCATTGTTCTCTTCTACAGCTGAATCGTCAGCTTCTTCATATACACTTGCTTCTGGCTTTACAGGCTTATACCTTATCTTATCTACATCTAATTGAAGTACTTTCATATTATTCACCAAATAGAATACTATTTTTGAACTGTCTACATTCTGAATTATTGAAGTTAAAGTTTAAAAATGCATTTAAGTTTGCAATTTTATGAAGCAGCATTACATGCAACCTAATATGTGAGGATAAGTTAAACAGTCTGCTATTTAGCAGAATTTTGCTGTTTGGAATGAATCTACCATTTTATCATCTTTTATAAATTTTCAACGGTTTAAGCTTTTAAGCTTTTTGTTTAACTTTAATTATATCACATTAGCAGACTGCATGTAGTTTTTGTGTCGTGTTTCCGTGAACTTTTAGGTTGGGCTCACATAAACGCAGGTCTTAGATGGCAATCCAGGGCATGAATTAACCGCACTTATGTTTATAAGATACTCACCTTGAGGCGATATGCTGCTTATGCTGGGGGACCCTTCTATGCGAACAGGGCTATAAGCTGTAACGTAATCATCTCCCGCATCAGTCCTCACAACAAATATTACCTCATGCCCTACAGTATTATTTATCCCACCTATATAGATATTGTCAACATCAGGAGGCACACTTACCAGCACAAGCTGCTTTGCAGGATAGCCTTGTGAGCCGACAGATACTGCTACACTTGCTATCTTGCTGGCAACTGATTGGGCTTCTGTAGTAGATAAAGTAGAAGAGGAGGAAGCAATCTGTATAAACGCCAATATTACTATGGGCAAAAGGATTATAAGCCCGAATGAAAGGGTTATAAGCAGTTCTAAGCTTGATTGCCCCTTTTTTGAATGCACTGCATTCTTACCCCTATTAGGCTTATTCATTATATCTCCTTAAAATAATCCTTTATGTTTTCGCTTTTTTCTTTGGCTTTGATAATCTGGTCATTCAACTTCTCCAATGCCTCGCTTAATGTCCTTTCCAACCTATAATCACTATAATTTACCTGTAGGGAACCATATTTTTCGGATAAGAGCTTTAGCCTGACCTCGTATTGACTCTTCCCTATCCTTTTTATTGTTGCAGATATATAGCGTATGCCGATATCCTTTATTTTGCTTATTTTGTAGCTGAAATTCTTTATTTCAGAAAGTATTTCATCTTCATAGATATAGGTTGATTCATCCAGCCCGGATATCAATATATTTGGATAAATATCCTTCTTATTAGATGTCAAATATTCTAGTATATCCGTGCTGGTTACAATACCTACAGGCTGATTTCCGCTGGTTACCACCAGGGGTTTGTTCTCATTTTCCACCATCAAGCGGACAGAATTCTGTAGATTATCATTTTCTTTAATCATTATAGGATTTATATTTACATAATCTTTTACAGGTATATTTGAAGGAGAGTATTTTTGGCCTTCTATACCCGGGGATCTTTCTTTTATAACGACATTGTTTATTATATCTTCTGACGTTATTATCCCATAGAATTTACCATCCTCAAGCACCCCAAGTGTGCTGACATTTTCTTCTTCCATAACTTTTTTGGCTTTAGCGATATCCGTTTTAGAATCGATCGCCACCATTGGTGTACTCATTATGTCCTTTATAAAGATATCTTTAATATCATTCCTTGACAGGAGAACTTTAAATAATATAATTCTATCTACTATCTTGTTAACCTTGCCATTTACCTCATAAGGGAGAGCTATACTATGGGATTTATAGAAATAGGTTATAATATCAGACAGGGTAGTTTTGTTATTTACCTTTGGTGTTCTTACAACAAACTTTTCTGCACTTAAGGTTTTTGGTATTTCCAGATCTATTTTCTCTATAGATTTCTTGTCTATAATACCTAGAGTCTCATTTTCCTTATTGATTATAACAGCGCCAAACTTTGATATTTTTGGTATTAAATCGGACATCCGTGCAGTGTAATCCGATACTGGGACTTCTTTAGCTAATTCTTCAGGTATCTTTATTTCGTCATTTATTGAATCCATCATTACACCTAAGTATTTATTGATATTTAGGATTATAAAGGTTTCTAACAGAATTCTTTTTGATCACCTTTACGGGGGTTTTCCACTATGTATTTATAAATTTTTCTTCTGAATTATTACATGTTTTAAGTAGTACTGCCAGGATGGCAGATCGGCTATGCAGCCGCCTGCAGAGCGGCGAAGGAGGGTTCGACTTATAATATCTTTTGATATCATACGAAATTCCCTCTCCTGGCTTATAACTATAAGATAATAAATTTTTATATGAACAATTTTGCTATTTTAAAATATAAAACTTACTCAATCTATACTTGATATAATAGCATGATTAAGGTTTACAATGTTCCTAAAAAAGCAGCATTAACGAAAAGAATTTATAGTTATGTTAAGAATAAGATTATATAACATTTAGAGACTTGAATTTTGCCTTTGTAATATTGGTTAGATCAAGAGCTCATTGAATAAATAGGTAAATTGGGTTATTATTAGATTGTAATACCTCTCTATGGACCCGTAACTCAGCTTGGCCAGAGTGGGAGGCTTTTAACCTCTAAGTCGTGGGTCCAAATCCCACCGGGTCCGCTTATAGTTATTAATCGTACGCCTTTTGTGCTGTTGCCACCATAACATCCTGCTGTACTTCTTCCAAAGACTGGCCAGATGCATTTTTAACACATTCTAGGCTACAATAATGGCCTCCACCATAACAGTATACTTGGCTAAATTCATGGAAGTCTCTTTGGCATAAATCACATAAAAATATTTTTGTATGGCATATACTGCATTCTAACATATATATCAACTTTTATTAATTTCCTTTATCCTTTTCATATATTTAAATACTTGTATGCATTATCTTATTGATAGAACCTTCCATTTATATGGAAAGAATCAGACAAAGCCTAAAAGTATATAATAGTGCACCTTCATTATTCATTATTAATTAGTTATTTATCCCAAAATCGGATAATAAGCTTTATAATTTTTTATAATTTGGCAATTTGTTGGTAATTAACATGAAAGAATTAAATGAGATAAAGCAGGTTATAATAATAAGGTCAGACTTAGATATGGGGAAGGGAAAGATAGCAGCACAGGCTGCACATGCTTCTCTCATGAGTTATTTTGAGGCTTATCGCCAAGATGAAAAAGTAACAAAGGCTTGGCTTGATGAAGGAGAGAAAAAGATAGTGCTTAAAGTGAGCGATGAGAATGCTTTGATAAAATTATATGAGGCATTTAAGTTCAAAAAAATTCCCTGCGCCCTTGTCCATGATGCAGGATTGACTGAAGTTCCTCCTAACAGCAAGACAGCACTTGGTATAGGGCCATGGTATAGTAAGGACTTGGATCCAATTACAGGGAAACTTAAGCTGCTCTGACAGTTTCCTATATTTAATATAAAATGCAAATGATGCATTAATTTTAGTTTTCTAACTTATACTTTTGTAATCCATTTAAGGTACTCTTTGTTCTTGCCTCTGGTTATGTCATGATAGTATTTTGATATTGAACTAGTGACCTGTCCTACTTTATTAGATCCAATTTTTATGTTATCAACTTGTATTATAGGTGTTATCTCAGCTGCAGTTCCTGCGAAGAAAATTTCATCTGCAGAATAGAGTTCGTCTCTGCTTATCCTGCGTTCTTCGACTTTGTAACCAAGGTCTCCTGCAAAATGCAGTATGGAATCCCTAGTTATGCCTAATAATATGTTTTCGGATACTGCAGGTGTTATAAGCTTGCCATCTTTTACTAAAAATATATTTTCGCCAGGCCCTTCTGCCACATAACCTTTAGAGAGCATTATTGCCTCATCAAATCCAACTGAATCCGCTTCTATGCTTGCTATAGTGGAATTTATGTAATTACCACTTGCTTTGGCTTGTACTGGTAATATTGATGAGTTTATCCTTTCCCAAGAGGATACTTTGCATTTTATTCCATTTGATATGCCCTTGAAATAGGATCCGAAAGGAATAGCAGCGATAAATATACTTACTTTCTTCCCTTTGACTGATATTCCTATAGAATCGTCATTGTAAAAAGCAAAAGGACGCACGTACATATCAGTAGAAGGATTGTTTGCACGCACCGTATTAACTATTGCTTCTTTCAACTCTTCGGCACCATAAGGCGAGTTTATAGAATAAATTGCCATGCTATTAAGGAATCTTTTGACATGGTCTTCTAGCCTAAATATATATGATTCATTGTTTTCTGACACGTATGACCTTATTCCTTCAAATATGCCTGTGCCATATTGCAATGAATGTGTCAATATCGGAACCTTGCAATCCTCATAATTTTTAATTTCACCATCCATCCAAACTTTCAAGTTCTTTTCCATGGTAATCAATAATAATTAAAAGACTAAATTTATAGTGGTTTTGGGATATTTTATGGCAGCTTTGAATCACAGAAATATAAACTATATAAAGCGCATCCTCGACAATTATGAGTTGACAGACTTCCAAAAGCAGGTACTTCTGTTCACGTGCACTATACCCAAAGGCAAAACTCTTTCGTACAAGGAAGTTGCGACTGCTATAGGGCACCCTAATTCTTATAGGGCAGTTGGCACTGCATTAAGAAAAAATCCTCTCCCTGTAATAATACCTTGCCACAGAGTAATAAGAAAAAATGGCGAATTAGGCAAATATAGCAATGGAGGCACTAATGCCAAAAGGGATATTTTAAGAAAAGAGGGTTATATAGGCAAGCCAGCAGCATAGAGCTGCTGGCACACCACACCATATCCAAGCGTGAGACAGTAGCAATTAATATTCGGAGTATTCATAATCCTCAATGAATTTGCTGGAGAATTTGTTTATTATCTTAATTTTCTCTGAACTGAACCTTTTGTATATCTGAACTCCTTTTTCGGTCAAGCGTAATGTTTTGCCTTTTTCTCCTTTAGCTGCAAAATCTACTAAGCCTTTTTCCTTTAAGCGCCTTAGATCATACCACATAGAGCTTTTTGGAAATCCGTACATTTCGCTTAAATAAGATACAAAGCTAGAAGCACTATCTATACTATCTAGACCTATCTCTATTATAGTCAATTGTTCTTTTTCAGGAAGTTTAGACGCTTTTACGACTAAACCCTCCTTATTAAACTCTAAACTAGATACCATCCGCCTCACATAAACCACCAAAAAAGTTTTAATAATTTATGCAGGCAGATGGAGGATATATGACTTATTGACTGTGTTAATGCAGAGAATAGCTGTGTGGTATCTGTCAGGGCTATCGCTAAACATGTAAGACCAAGATTTTACGGCAGACATGTTACCCTGTTGCACAATATCACATCTAATTAATTTTCGAGTCCAATCCTCAAAACTTTATTTATAACTGAATAGTATTATTTGGATTAAGGTATTTAAATTTTTTGTACAAGTTATCATTTACACGTAAAATTTCTCCACTTAATTTATAATGAACTTTGGGTTAAGATGCAGAGGAGGGTTAATCTTTCATTCCCTTGTGGTGCTTTTACTATTTGCTTTTCCTAAGCTTTTCAATAGATGAAATACAATTCCAAGCCCTTTCTGGGTATCTTTATTCTCCAATTCATGTATCAATCCAGTCAAACCCTTTACAGAAGGGACTTTGTCGTTTTCTATATCACTGCCAATGGCATTTAGCATATCTATATATTTTGGCATTTTCTCTATATCTAATTTACCTAATGAGTTGAGCAATGGCTTTCCATTAGCTATAAGATTCATTGTAAAGTCATTTGATATTAAGCTCATAACTGCATTTATGACATCGTCATCTTTTAACATCCCTATTACAGGATCCAATAACCCTACCTTCTGCAAAGCTGAAATTATCGTTGCGAGATTTACAATCGCATTTATATTATCTTTATCAGATAAGATTGCAAGCAGAGCTGTTAAATGGTCTGCATTTGCCATAAAAGAAATTGCTTCGTCACTCTTAATCAGTGTATATACTGATTTCATCGTATTATCCTCTTCCAATATTCCATTTATGTAATCAAGCATGCCAAGGTCATCAAGCTTTTTTATAATTTTTAATGCTTTAGTCAAACTAGGCACATATTCTGGATCGAAGGAATTTTCAGGTTGCACAGTATTTTTTTTCAACATGATAGCTCATCCACTTCCTAGATATTTATCGAGAACCATATCACCATTTGTCCACATGAAGTACTTTGCAAATAGTTCCTTCTTTATGTGGTTTGCAGGAGATGCCTGGACTACGCTCTTGTCTCCTCCATAAAGTGTTGTATCTTCAATAGAAAAGGCAATATTTTCCAAAGGGTTGTCGGCTATGCATATGATATCTGGATTATAGGAATCTACCTTCGTATTTACTCCAAGCCTATTGGCTAAATCCTGCATAGCTATCCTTGCAGTTTGAGTTGCAAGAGCTCCCAGCTTTGGCACGGTCATTTGGTTTGAGTCACCGCAAGAATAGACATTTGGATAATTTACAGATCTCATATGATCATCGGTAACTACGAACCCACCATCATCAAATAAGTCAGGGGTTGAATTCTTAACAACATCGTTGGCTTCATACGGGGGAAGTATTATAGCTAAATCTGCTTTTATTTCTTTTCCGTCTTCACTTATAATTTTGTCCTTGTCTATCTCTTTTATATTGAAATTCCATACCATATCAAATCCTTGATCGGAGTACATTTTTTCTACAATGTTCCTGGATTCTTTTGAGATATCTGTTAGTATCTCTTCTCCTGGAGAAAAAATTGTTATATGTGTCTTATCTAAAATACCCTTTTTCTTTAAGAATGCAGGTATCATAAGTGAAAGTTCGAATACAGGGCCTTCGCAAGCAGAACTTACTTTGCTTGACCAATTTTTTGGATAATTTCCTCTAGGTGTCAAGGTTCCCTGGTAAAATGATCCTGACCCTATAGCTATATTGCCTCCTGCAAACTTTTCCAACCTGCTGTATAAAGCTTTAGCAAATTCAGGTTCACATGCACTTGCACCATAATCGCTCCATCCTTTGATATGTTCTGTACCAAGTTTTGCGCCTAGTGCAAAGACAAGATAATCATATTCTATCGCTTCATTATCGGTATCTTTCGTCGAATAGCTCACTTTGTTGTTTTTGGTATCCACTCCTGTTACCTTGCCTAGTATAAAGTTAATTCCTTTGGCAGTTAATGCTGAATTCAGGTCTACTTCATAGTTTTCCGCTTTGGCAATTCCTATTCCTACATGCAGCATATTAGGCCTAAAAGCTGAATAAGGAGTATCATTTATTAATGTTATATCTATCTTATCTCCAAGCAGCCTCTTTGCTGTATACGCAGCAGTTAAACCTGCAAATCTCCCTCCTAACACAAGTAGTCTTACCATATTTCCCTTACCCATTATTAATGGCATCTTAACTATTTAAAGATATCCCATGTTAAATTTTGTCATTCGCAATCCTTCTTGCTAACTATATATTTGTATGCAGCCTTTATCGTATCCGCTTCATCTTTGAATTTTATTTTGGCTAACGCCTCCTTATATTCTAGCCATTCATAGCCTACATGCTCATTTGAAATTCTAACCTCCGTGTCTTTGCTTACTTCTTTGATAAAGAACATTACAGATTTCTTAACTTTAGAATTGCCATTTGCAAAAGTATATGTGTCTACATATCTAAAATTAGGTTCAGGAGATTCTACATTTATTCCTGTTTCTTCCATAGTTTCTCTTATTGAAGCCTGCATAGGTGTCTCTCCTTTCTCTATATGGCCCTTAGGCAAATCAAGCCACCCCTCTGCACGCCTGAGAAATAAAAATATAGGGGTTTTTTGAGTACATTTGTATATTATTATGCCTCCATCATCCAGTTGTTTCATTTACTGCACCATCTATTATCTTGTAAGCTGCACACAAATATCTCCCTTTAAGATTATTGCCATTTATAATGTTATATATTAGAGAGTCAAATTTA
This sequence comes from Microcaldota archaeon, assembly GCA_021798935.1. Classification (GTDB taxonomy): domain Archaea; phylum Micrarchaeota; class Micrarchaeia; order Micrarchaeales; family Micrarchaeaceae; genus Mancarchaeum. Next base: position 189,231 of record JAJZBL010000001.1, on the reverse strand, counting down.
TTTTGTATATATAGATTAGCATTGCAATTGGTAAAGTTATCTGTAGTCGCAAATAAGTAGTTTATTGTTACATACGAACTTTGATTTTCTCCATTAATTTTATATGGTACTGACAGGAGATTAGTGTAAAAAATAGTGTTATTGGATACTTCCTTAACGTAGTTTAGTGTAATTCCGTTGTTCAAAAGAATGCTGCTGCCCTTTATTTTTTGGGTATTGTTCAGCTTTAGGGTTTTTGGTATAGCTAGTCCTGCTTCATCATAAGATAGCACATTTATTAGAGAATTGTTGGAAAAGGTATTATTTACCATTGTAAAAATCTTTAATGTTGGATTTCCTATAGATCCATTAACTTGCCCTAAGTAAACTACAGTCATGTTTGATTTTTCTAGAGGCTGCATAAATTGAATTTCAGAGATGTTGAGCGGAGTATTTGCAAACGACATTGAATTATATTGCACTGAGTAGATTATTGGATAGGATAAGAAAATTCCTATTATAGATATCAGTGCAATTGCAATAATCATGCAGTAGCTGCCAACAAGCAGATTCCTCAAATTTGGGGTGTGTATTTTTTCTTTGCTCTTATTTAATTTAGGTATACTCATTCCAAATTTTGATGCGACAAGTATCATAACTATTATTACTATGTCAAATATTAGTTCCCCAAAGAATAGATGTAATGTTAATATCGCCGCACTTAAACCATAATATATCCATATCAATGATATTAGGAACATTCTAAAAAAGTTAAGTAGGAGAAGGAATACAACAGATACTGTTATCCAAAGAGCTCTACGCAATATCTTACCATTATAAAAGTATCCTAGCGGAAGCATAAACATCAGCATTGATACGAATGCTCCTATGTCAGCACATGTTGATGCAATTGATATTTGGTATCCTAAAGGGGAAGATATTACAAGTCCTGTCCTTATCAAGTTAGGGTCAAATAATTTTATTCCAGAAAATATAATTGATGCATTCAGATATGTAAATGCCAGATTTTCTTTTAAAAGTGGAAGCAACAGCACTGGAGAAGCAAAAATAGCGTAAATTATTACAAACTTGAATTTCTTTATATTTTTAAAACCGAATATTATAGATATTAGGGATATTAAGACCAATGGCAATAGCAATGCATCTACCCTATATGACATAAATCCAAAAGACAAAGCTACCCTTGCATAAGCAAATATTATTAGGTATAGAACAAATACTGCAACTCCTATTATGTAATCATACCACCTCCTTCCTATGCCGAGGTCTTCTTTTATGCTGAATAAGATTGCAAGCGGCAGCATCAGCATTACAACTATTATATAGCTTGCCTGGTTAGTATCAGATATTACGAGTGGTGTTGATATTATGGAGCTAAGCTCTATAATTAGAAATGAGATTAACAAAACTATAATCCCGAATAATTTGCCTGGCTTGTATTCTATATTGCTTTTCATTTTAACACTTAGTCCTCAGCCGATATGGGTATCATCATAATTCAGCAGTTACTCTTTTCTTCATAGGACTTATATTTATTTAAGATTATAAAATATATACATTTTGATTGTTTATAGGTTATATTAAATTTAAATGGATTAAGGAACAGAATTTTATTATATTTGACAAATGGTTTTTATGAGATTTAAAAAATTTGAGTATCAATCACATACTGCGGATGTTGAATTCCTTGCTTATGGGAAAAACTTTGAAAAAGTGATTGAAAATTCAATATTGGCAATGGCTAATACAATAGCAAACATTAAACGGATAAACAGGGATGTAAAAGCACATAAAATCAAAAAGGTTTACCGTATAAAATTTGCGGAGAAATCAGATAAAGATTCTTACTTAGATTTGCTTTGGTACGTGCTTCAAGATGCACTCTCAATAGCTGATTATAGGGGCCTATTTATATTCAAAGTATCTCTCATTAAAGTACAAAAAGGTAAAAACAGGGACAGCATCAGGGTAGAATTGGATGCTGTTAAGAAGCAGGACAAGTATTCATATATAGAGGTCAAGGGAGTTTCAAAGTATAATATGTCACTAAAATTTGAAGGCAATATATACAAAGCAGATATAGTAATCGATGTATGATAGAAATGCAACAGAAGAAAACCTGAAATGGGATTATAAATTTATTGAGAACGCCCGGAGTAGGGATCGGACCTACGACCTACTGATTAACAGTCAGTCGCTCTACCACTGAGCTATTCGGGCTTAAAAAACTTGAATGGTTCCGCCAAATTTATAATCCTGACATGTATTAAGTTATCGGTAGAAAAGTTATTATTTATTTCTATACTATCAGAGTTATAATCATATTTAAAGAACCCGTTATCTTCTTTCATGATTTCTTTAGGTAGCTTGGAGAAGAATAATGTAGAATTTTCGCTATTGCTCATCAAATTGAATGTACCTATATAAGATTTATTGCTGTAATTAAACAAGTAGATTTTGCCTATCGAATTGTCATCTGAGAAATGGTTAATTGTAGCTATTAAAAGTGCTTTATATGATTCGATTTTTACTATATTAACCGATCCTGGCTTTATATCAGAATTTGTGAAGGGATTTGACAACATGTTTGCTATGCTTATTATATAATTGTTATACATATCAGCATTGTCCTTCTTTGAAGATATTTCGGGCTGCGAATCTTTTACGGGATTGTATATTATAAAATTGCTTATTTTATCTACATCATAATAATACAGGATTTCTGTTTCGTTAACTCTTTCTCCTTCTGATATAAGCCTATACCCACTTTCAGTTTTAAATGATATTGTAGATAGAAAGTTCTTGCTAAAATCACATGATGATTTTACAAAATCCTTTAACGAAGCCAGTTTAACATATGTTACTTTCATCTGTTTCTTTTTATTTGAATTCTTTTTAGGCATTTTATATCACTTTTATTAAAACTCCTATCAAGTACATTACAGCATCAATAGGTGCATATATTATAGGAAATAGTACGGATCCAGAACCTATTGAATTATAATCTGTAAATAAAGTGCTTCTTGCAGTTACACTTATGTTCTCTGATTCGTATACTTCAGGACTGGTAGCAGACCTCACATATAATGACATTTTGTACACTCCAGGTGCATCTACCTTTATAGGATAGGCAAATTCATTACTGCTTCCATGTTCTGATATTACAGATTGGGTGAAATTCCACCCTGGCAACCCTGTAGAACCTATTATAAATGGGTTGTCTGAAACCCCTGTATTGTTTATCACTACATAAACCATGCTTGTTTTAAGAGGGTCTATTTCAATGCTTTTGTATGGCAATGACAACCTTATAACATCATTTGATACATTTATCTCTGCATGTATCTTAGGCTCTCCTATCTTTGCTATATCTCCTGAATTTATAGCTTCTAATGTGAAATTATAAATACCATAACTTGCATTTGAAGCTGCTTTTATCTTTATTGATGGCTCATTTATATTGTATGATGAATTTTCTATTACCCATCCTTTTGGCAATCCATACGCGACGAAATGATTCCAACCCAAGTTTATCGATTTTCCTTGTCCGTTCATAGAAGTAGAAGAGATAGTCACATAAAATGTCTGGCCTGGTGCCACTTTGCCAAGATAAACACTGCTGTTTGAGTATAAAATACTGCTATATGGCTCAATCATCCTTATATATGATGGCTGCAATGTTGAATTTGCAGTTGGCTGCGCTGATATATAACCGAAACTTGACATTGCAAACAATGCAAACATTATCACAATCAATTTATTCATCATACCACAGGGCAATAAAATTCTTTTTTTTACTTTTATAATTTATGTATATTTAATTGTCAAATAGGCAACCTCTTGCTTTATGTAAGGCCTATCTGAATTTTCCATTGTGTAATTTAAAACCAAATAACCCTTAAATATGTTCCCTAATTTTCCAGTAGCTAAGGAGTTCCTTCCGCTGTAACAGTTTGCTTCCAATGTTGTATAATTATCACTATACTCTATACCACCATTTGGAATCTTGTAACCAGGAGGATAAAATTGAGGAGAATAAGTGGGTCCTGTAATATTTATGTTGCCATATAAAGGCACCTGATTTGTTGAATTCTCCAATAGCGTGGTGCAGGCGATTCCGTTTATCTTTATTGTACTCCCAGTCACTTGGAGAATTTTTATTATTATTGTTCCATTGGTTGATACTAAAGAAGGTAGGCATTCAAAACCTGGAGCAGGTGTACATGAAGTTGGAGTTATAGTAGGTGAAAATATCCCTGATGTAAAAATTATATATATAGCTATAGCTATGACTAAAAATGCTACTCCGTAAGACACTAGGAAATCCAATGCCGCTTGCGATCTCTTGTACATTTATTTCTCTTCCCCATTATCATTGTTTACCTTACCTACCCTTAACTTTATCCCATTTGCATCTCTTGTTATTATCACATCAAGATCTTCTCTTCCAAATAGCCTTTGCAATTCATCATATGTATATGATCCCAAGTTTCCACTTTTCTGCTCTTTGTCGATTAATATTTTTTCCCTCCTCTCTTTTATCAGCTCTTTTGGTGCCTCTTGATAAGTTAATGCTAACTTTGGAATTTCGTTTGATTCAAATATGTTATCTAAGTTAAGATCTATCCTCCTATATCCTATATCTTGGACTACAAAGGTAAGAACTGCATTAAACTCTTTTTGTGCTGCTTCCACTGCTTTGTTAACATCATCTTCCATACCTGCTATTACAAACGATTCGTTGTTCAGGAAACCGACGAATAGGTCTTTATTCTTGATTATATCCTGAAGCAGCTGGGATATTAGCCTCAAAAGTATTATAGCTGAGTGCTCTCCAAACCTATTCGCATAAGGGCCTAAGTTTTCGATGCTTAATGTACCTATCTTATACTTCTCACCCTGCTTAAGAGACCTTTCAAGTTCTGCAGATATTCTTTCCTCATCTGGCAGATCTATCAGAGGATCAAAGCGCTTTCCTTTTTTCTTTAAGAACAATGTCACAAGTGTGCGCAATTCAAGTGGGTCAAACGGTTTCTTTATGTAATAGTCTGCACCATTTTTAATGCCTTTGAACCTGTTGCTGGTTGGATCCATTGCAGAAACAAGAATGACTATGGCAGATGACAATTCGGGATCACTCTTAACCCTCTCACATATCTGCATGCCATCTATTACTGGAAGCATGAGATCAAGTATTATAAGATTAGGGTGGGTCTTTTTTATAAGCTCTAATGCTTCACCCCCATCATATACCTGAGTAATGTCATAACCCTTACCTATCGATATCGCCATTAGTTTATTTATATTTTTATCGTCCTCAACTATTATTATCTTATTTATCTTTGACTCATCTTCCAAAGAATAATAAGTCATTATTCCTCCACTGCTCCTTGATATTATTTTTCTATCATTTTCAAGCTTCTTTAAAGCGCTGTCAAGTTCTAAATCACTTATTTTGTTTTCAAGTGCATCTTTTATTTCATGATACGCTATCTGCTGGTTGGTATTTATGACATTCAATACCTCATCATAATAAGAACTTCCCTTACCAGAATTAGCTCCCCCTATTAAATTCTCCACTATTATCACCTTTACAAAACTATAATAGCTTTGCATTTATAAAAACATTTCTATTTGCTGTAGCATACTCTAAATCTAAAGACTATAAGTTTGTGCTGCCTCAGATAATTTGTGGGTTTTTATCAGCAAATTAAATTTTTGGCATCTATTATGGCCATCTCAAGATTCTAAATAATAGGTTTACGCCATATTGGATTATGGCAATAAATTAGTAGTATTTAATGGGATAAACAGTTATTTTAAAAAGATTTAATAATATATATGTCAATTTTATCATATGATAAAAATGTCATATAATAAACCTGATGAAAAATCAATATCGCTTTTCTTCAGAGCTATTGCTAACATTAAGAGATTTAGGATACTAGTTACGTTAAATGAAAAAGGTCCTATGTGTGTATCTCAACTCGAAGATTTATTAGATATAGAGCAATCCGATCTTTCTCATAACCTCAAGTGTTTGCTAAATTGCAAATTCGTAAATAGAGAATATAGAGGCAAAGAGAAAGTTTACAGCATAAATGATTATATGAGAGGTTTAATTAATTCGATAAACAACCACATAGGAACTTATGAAAATTATATCAAATCATGTGATATACTTAACGTAAAAGAGACAAAAAACAGTAATAAATTAGGGATAATTAAAAATAGGTGATAAGAAGGTGTGCTTTTGCAAAGCACGGGTGGTGATATTTGATTAGTTACGCATTGAAATTTGTTTATAGTGACAAGCGTTATTTCTTATTAACAATAGTCATATCGTTCCTTGTAATCTTACTTTATTATTCTCTAATACACATTGGAGGCTTATTTTATCCTATAATATTTGGCTCGATAATGATTGGTGAAATCGTAGACGTAGTGGGATTTGCCATTATATCCATACTGATTGGTATCTCAATTTCAATGCAAGTATATTATTATAGACTTACAAAATCAGGTAATTCAAAAGGCAAAACCACAATTGCCATTATAACAGGTATTTTTGCGCAGGGATTGTGCTGTACTCCTATTATAGGGAGTTTCTTGTCTCTTTTAGGGTTATCAACATCAACTTTACTAACTCTCTCCGGAGGTATAAGCCACACATTTGCAGTTCTTGAGCCGATCCTAATACTAGTATCAGTATTTCTTTTGTTTTATAGTATAATGTCAATATCAAGGTCATTGTTATACTGTAAAAATAGCAAGTTTAGGAGTTTTCAGAAAACAACAGGTAGATAAAATGAAGAAAATAAAAACTATTTACAAATTAATAGCAATTGCAATAATTATTGCAATAGCAGTATTTCTGTATGAAAGTTCAGTTGAAATATTCTCGCATAAAGCAACTATAACTGCTCTTTCGGTTGGTGACAAGGCCCCAAATGGAAATTTCACTTTACTGAACGGATCAACAGTCAATGTAAATAATTATAAAGGAAAAACAATACTTATTTGGCTTATGACTACTTGGTGTAGCTCTTGTGCCCAAAGCACTGCAACTATAGCTAACAATATGACTTTCTTCAAAGATCACAAAGTTAAGGTATTTGAAATTGAAAATTACAAAGATCTAGGTCAAAACGGTATGGCTATAGGCCCATTCATATATTACTATGCACATAATTCCTCTGGTGCAAATGAAATAGTTGGAGGTATATCATCAAAAAACTTAACTTTTACTTATAACCCAAAAGGCTACTTGGATATATATTATCTTATAGCGCCTAATGGTACCATTTATTATATAAATGGTAGCCCAGTAGTAACTATAAATTATTTAAAACAGGAAATAATGAGTCTAGAAAGCTGATTGCTGTAGTGTTTTAATTCTTCACCTGTTTATTCCAATATTTATTTTGCCTAATTGACTGGATAACGAAATGTATTTATAATTATACAGATAATTCTTTTCTGTATTCATTTCTAATTAATGGTGAATTTATGGCCGATAAAAAAGAAAGCGATGACAACAAATTGCAAAATAATCGCAACGTCTTTAAAATTAAAAAGGGCCAAAACAAACTTGGAGTAAAAAAGACTAAATCTAAAAATAAGTATCAAAATCTAATATATGGAATTGCAATTTTGATAATTCTAATAATTATCGTTGCTATTGCAGTTGCTGCTTATTCTAATAGAGGAGTTTACAAAGGCAATGTTACACTCTCAATAGCAGTTTCAAAAGGGGTTGTTTATAGTTTAAATAATTCCGAATACTCGGTATACCTTTATAATACTGATTCCAAATCCAATACGGCAGTAGTTTATATTACAAAGTCGCCTATATTCATAAATAAGCCTATAGAGGTCAATCTTCCAGTTGGCACATTGGTGCATATAAATACTTCAGGAAAATATGCTAATTTAATAATAAAGATGACCAGCATAAGCAGCAATAATGCTACTTTGAATATATACCCCGTTAGCCCTAGTTTAGGTATATCACCAGATTACTCTTACATTTCTTATAATGCAACTTTGGGCCGAAGTTAAACTTTGCTTGAAGCTTTATTCTTATGGGTAATCGGAAGAGTAAACCAGAATTTCGTACCTTTTCCTAATTTAGAATCAAAGCGTATTTTGCCACCGTGCAGAGATATTATATCTTTGGTTATTGCTAATCCTAATCCCGTGCCGGTTCCATCAGGCTTTATCAAGCCTTTTTTAGGTGCTTGATAGAATTTCTTGAATATTTTCCTTTTGTCCTCATCACTTATCCCTATCCCTGTATCGCTTACTTCGAACTGCACAGACTTGCGGGATTTCTTAAATATTTTTATAGTGATACCTCCAGATTCGGTGAACTTAATGGAATTGCCTATTAGGTTTACTAATACTTGTATAAGCCTATTTAAATCAGCCTCTATATTTGGCACATCATAAGCTATATCCCACGTAAATGATAAACCCTTGTTCTTTGCTGCTTCCTCCATTGACTTTATGCTAGGGTTTGAATATAAATCCTTAAGGTTCACTTCTTTTATATCTAATTTTACCTTATCTGCTTCTAATTTTGCTGCATCAAGCACTTGTGATATTATTAGCATCAACCTGTCTGATTCTTCAAGTATTGTATCTAAATAATTAGCTTGATCTTCATTGATTTGCCCAAACTCTCCATCTTTCATCAGCTTGGCAAATCCTTTTATATTTGTCAAAGGTGTCTTTAGCTCATGTGTTATATCATATATGAACTCGGATTTTAGGTCACTTGCACTTTTAAAGTGCTTTACCATTATGTCTGATTTATGAAGTTTGCTTTCCATATCCTGCAATTCCCTTTTAGTCTCTAAACTATGCATAATTAAAATATATTTAAAGCTTGATTTGTCATCGATTCTCCTTATTGAATATATTACAGGTATTGAATTTCCATCCCTCTTTATTAGGTTGGAACTTATCGAGTTTATAGGTTCTCCTTTACGGATAAATGAGAAATTAGTATCAAATGTTTCTAAATCGCCCTCATAATATATAGATTTTATTTCCTTTCCTATCAATCCAGATTTATCCGGATATCCAAGATTTTTGATAGTGGGATCATTACAGTCCTCTATATAGCCAAACTCATTTACTTTTATTATCATATCTGTTGTAGTATTTATGAAATCGCTTAGAGTATTATCGAGGTTTTCGGCATAAATTTCTTTCTCCATGTTAGTTATCATTGCTGCATAGCCTAAAGAGCACTTTTCTATTGAAATCCTTCCATTTATTGATTTGTTTGGAAGTTCAATCTGTAAAACGGATTTAAAGGAACCCTGATTTTTAAGGGAATCTTCGATTAGCTTTCCGTTAGCTTCACCTACAAAGCTACTGAGATTCTTCCCGGTTAACAAATCAGATATTTCATTGAATTTGTCATAAAGGGATCCGGCGAAATTCTTAATATTGAGATTTTCATCTAGGATTACTGCCAAGAATTGGTTTTGCAAGTTTATTGCAGAATTTATGGAGCTAAGCAACTCATGCTCAGATTGATCAATCAATGTTATGTGTATAAGAGAATCTCCTATACGATAGGTGCTTATTTTTATTAGCTTGCCATTTTTGATTGCTTTTTGGATATATTTTCCATCTACCAAATTATATAAATCTGGAAAACTTATCCCCAGTAAATTAGAGATGTTTTTATCATCTGGATAGCTCCCCATTAGATTTACGAACTGCTTATTGAATTTAAGAATGTCTCCTGCTGAATTTACTAATGCTTGAGGGACTGCTGAATTAAATGAAGCATCGAAGTAGCTAGTTATGCGCTCAACTTTCTTCTTTTCAGAGTTATAATACATATTCAACCCAAAAAGGGTGACGCTCAATTCTATAAGGCTTGATATGTCAGGAGTGAACTTGTTTGGATGGGTAGAAAATAGGTTTACCTCACCTATAACTTTGTTATCCACTTTTATTGGAGCAATTAAGCAGCTGCTATATCCATTGTTACGGTAATTTAATAATTCAGGAAATGCAGAATATTCATTTATCTGATTGTCTATATAACTTTTTTTTGTATTTGATATATAAGCCTCAAGTGAGCTCTGATTAAACCTCTCAGTATCAAACATCTTTACTGTAATATTCTCTATGCCGAACATCTTCGATAGATAGTCCTTTAGACCATATTCTGTGTCTGTAGTGTTTGTCAAGTTGATCATGTCTGCCAGAAATTTGTTTATAAATATGTCCTCTACCATTTTAAACACGATAATAAATTTGAAAAATGCGTTATTTACAAATAGTATATTAAATTTTTATACCTTTATTTTTAATGTAATTTTATGGAACTCATTAATATATCTGACAATATATTCAAGATTGATGGAAAACTTGCGACAAAAAACCTTATAACGGGTCATAAAGTATATGGAGAAGAATTGATCCAGAGAGATGGGATAGAGTATAGATTCTGGAATCCTTATAGGAGCAAATTGGCTGCTGCTATACTGAAAGGCTTGAAGACTATAGCTATAAAAGATGGTATATGTGTACTTTACTTGGGTGTATCAACAGGTACAACTTCTAGCCATGTCAGCGATATAATAGGCATCAATGGTAGATTGTTTGGGGTTGAAATATCGAAAAGGAGCATGCGTGAATTTTTGAATCTGTGCGAACTTAGGCACAATATGCTTCCCATACTTGGCGATGCCATGGTAGTAGACAATTATAAAGATCTTGTAAAAGAAGGAAGTTGCGATGTAATATATCAGGATGTTTCTGCTAGGGACCAATCAGGTATATTGAAAGCTAATAGCATTTTCCTAAAAAAAGGTGGCATCGCTTACTTCATAATAAAATCGCAAAGCATTGATGTGGGAAAGAAACCAGAAGAGGTTTTTGAAGATGAACTTGATAAGCTTAAAGATGTTTTCGATATAGTGGAGAAAATAGATATAAATCCTTTTGATAAGCTGCATATGTTTGCTGTACTAAAAAAGAAATAATTAATTAGAGGTAAGTATAAAATTAAGCTTAGAATCCTCTTTTTTATCAAGCCTGCAATAGCCGAATTTTTCAAATAACACTATATCTCCTTCTTTTAACTGGGTTGCATAACCCTCTGCATATCCCTCTATATACTTTATACTATCAGGGATATAATTTTCTTCCTTATCCACTATCTCTCCAGGAATTAGCACGGAACAGGCTATTTTTTCTTTGTATGGTGTCCACGTTATTATTTCATCGAAATGTGATTTGTTATCTATAGCTTTTGCTTCTACTTTTTCTCCATCTATAAGGGTCAACTGAATGTTTACGAAATCCTTTAGCTTCACTACATCATTTTTATTCAACTTCGCTATCGAATCCTTTGATATATAGAATTTGTCATCCTTTGGATAGCTGCGGTATACAGAATTCTGCTTGTCATTAGGGTTAAGTTTAAGATTTGGTGCTGCTTCTATTCCTTCCACGTGCAGTTCAATTGGATTGTTTATGAAAAACAGGTGGGGTACTATTGGCTCTAATAGTCTCCTATTTTCGGATAAAAGCATATCCATCTTTACGGTTGTATCATTCCTGCTCATTCCGAACTTTAGTATAAAATCTTTGATTGCTTCTGGCAATATGCCTCTCCTCTTCAATGCAGATATTGTAACTAACCTTGGATCGTCCCACTCCTTTATGTATCCCTTGTTTATAAACTCTCTTATTAGTCTTTTCTTTGTTATGGTCCCTTCTATGTTAAGCCTTGCTTCATAATGGATACGGGGCTGCCTTAGCCCTAAACACGAAATTAGCTTCTTATCAACCGAGTCCCATACTTCATACTCCTTGCCTCTTATCGCATCTGTTATGCCATTTATAGAATCGAGTATTGGAGTGTTCATGTGGTAAGTAGGCCAAACCGAATATTTTGTACCTTGCCTATAATGAGGAATTTTATTTATACGGAATAATGTAGGATCTCTCATCGCAGAATTTTCTGATTTCATATCGCCCTTAAATCTAACTATCAGCTTTCCTTCATCGACATTACCATTTATCATATTTTCAAAAAGTTTTAGATTTTCTTCAGGTGGCCTTAGCCGGTCTTTGCATTCGATGCCATTGCGCCGATTTTGATTTATTTCTTCTTGGCTGCAACTGCACACGTATGCATCACCTTGCATGAGAAGTTTCCTCCCATAATCATATATCTTCTCTATATTATCGCTTGCATAATACTCTTTATCAAACTTTATGCCTAGCCATGCTGTATCTGCTTTTATACTTGAGATATATTGCTCTTTGCATTTTTCAGGATTAGTGTCATCCCAGTAAAGGAATATTTTGCCATCATACAGCTTTGATATTTCACTGCTTAAAATGCATTGCTTGGCATTCCCTATATGTATATACCCACCAGGTTCAGGGGGGAATCGTGTGATTACGTTGCCTTTCTCTGCACCTTCTATTTTGATATTTGCTTTTGATGTCGCTTCTAATTTCTCCTGGTACTCTTTCTCAAATATATCGGAGTACTTTGAATATTCTTTTTCAATATCCTCTTTGCTCATCGCATTTACTGAATTAACTACCTCCTCTACAACATCTTTAAGCGATTTCATATCCTTCTTTGATTCTGGCACTTTGGATATGACTTTGCTTAGCACGCTTCCAAAATTAGCTTTTCCATAAGAAAACGCGTTTTTTATTGCATACTCATAAACTATATCTTTTAAATCTGCCATGAAAGTTACCCATTTCATCCTATTGGCTTAAGCATTACTTGATAAGGCTTATCGTTATCTGTAACCGTAGCGATTATGCTTACAGGAACAGTACTATTTAGGGGTATTATAGAGACATTATCTAATGTATATAAGGTAGTGGCATTAAAATATATGCCTATATCGCCATATTTCGAAGAATATGTCATTGGGACTGCATCTACTGTTATCGTAGGCTTTAATATTATTTTGTTGCCAAATTCTGTTTTCAAAGAACTTACTATATTACTTACACTTCCTACCTTTATAATGTCGTAGCCATTTTTAATTGGATACTCTCCGCTTACCCCAAGCGCATTGAAAGCAGACTGAAGATTGCTATCTAAATTAGTTATGTTGGATGCACCGGTAACATTTTCATAAACGTACAATGATGATGTGTAATTGCCCATCACATTGACTAATGCATCTGATTTTACAATAATATCATTTCCAAACTTGGTTTTTAGAGATTGGTAAGCAGATATAGGGCTCTCTGTTAATCTTATGTAATACCCGTTTGGAATCTTATTTTCTCCATAACTTGGTAGGGCGTTTATAGCAGTCGATAGGCTGTTATTTAATGATGTTTGGTTGGATGCACCGGTAACATTTTCATAAACGTACAATGATGATGTGTAATTACGTATTATAGCATTCGCAGATCCAAAAAATGGGACGGGCTGCAATTTCAATGTGGGTTTTGATGGGGTAGTAGGGGCAGGAGAATTAAAATCTGAATTCAGATATGAGCTTATAAAGGTCATAGCTATGACTATTGATACTACCAGCATTATAATTTTCTTGCTTTTTTCATTCATAAAATAATACACCAATAGATAATTGATAACTGTTTCTTATCACAAGTTTAAATATTTATAAATATTTATTTGGAATTGAATAATCTTTCCAGCAAGTTTAGAATATTTTAATTCAGTAATAAGATTTAAATAGGATATTATAAGAATATTTATGGCTTTAAATAATAAAAGTCTTTATTTTACAGCAAGTGATTAATATGAGTTTCAAAGAAAAAGATTTTATAGAGATAAATTACACAGCATATGATGCAGAAAAGGGCACTGTCCTATCCACAACTTATAAGGATAAGGCTAAAGAGGGAGACATTTACGATGACCATATAAATTATGGACCTACCTTGATAATATTGGGATCCCATGCAGTTGTTCCAGGTCTGGAGAAGGAATTGATGAATATGAATGAGGGTGAATCAAAGACCTTCGTATTAGAGCCAAAAGATGCTTTTGGGGAGCGCAGGAAGGACCTTATAGGAGTAATGCCAATTTCACAGTTTAGGGAAAATAAGATAGACCCACAGCCTGGAATGCAGATTAATATTGACAATTCAGTGGCAACTGTTGTAAGTGTAGGCTCAGGCAGAGTCGTGGTCGATAGAAATCACCCAGATGCGGGCAAGAGCATTAAATATGAGGTTGAAGTTATAAAACAGCTCAAGGAGGACAAGGAAAAGATAGAGGGGCTTACAAAGACCTATAATGTGCAGCCATCACGTATAGAGAAGGAAGGGGATAAATTTGTGCTTTACTATGATCCTAAATTCAAGAAGAATGCTGACTATTTTATAGGTAAAGCTAATGCTTTATCAGCAATATTTGCTTATGTAGATGGGATCAGTAAAATGAATGTTGTAGAAGAGTATGAGAATTCCATAGATAGCAAGGTTGATAATGAGAACAGCGATAAAACACACGAAGATGAGGAAGCAAGCTAATTAATTTTAAGAAATTTTTATTTGTTACTAAAAAGGGTTTGAATACCCTAATAAAATAAAGGATAAGTTTTGTCAGCTAAATTATAATTGCTGTAAGTCAATCTCTTATGCTAATTGCATATACTCCATTTGTTTTTATATTTGAAGCTTTTGCTAATTCTGACTTGTCTACATTTAACATTATTATGTAACCACTCCATTTTGAAGTTAAATCTTCAGAACCACAAATAGGACACTTTGAACTGTGGCTGCTTATTATAAACTTGCAATTTCTACATGCTAATTCGTCTGCCATTTTCAATACCTCTTTCACTTTTTAGCAGCTTTTGCTGCAACTGCAGGTTTGCTCCCTTTAGGCAATACCTTTTTCTTTGGCCCTGCTAAGATCCATTCAAGCTTACCTAATCCATATGGCTTCATTGTTAATGCTATTCTTGAATCTTTTATAGATTTCTTCATGCTTATAGTTGATATCTTTGTGTATACTATATCATCTTTCTTAAGGGATTTGCCATTGTTTTTAGATACAAATGCACTTACCTTCTTATCCAAAGATATGAAATCATCAGTTATTTGGGATACGTGAACTAATCCGTCTACTGGACCTATTCTTACAAACGCTCCAAAATCAACAAGCTCTGTAACTACCCCTATATCTACTTCGTCTACCTCTGGTTTATATGTTAATATATGGAAGTTGACCTTGTGGTGAGTTGATGCATCGCCTGGGTATATGATTCCATCACTAATATCCTTGATTCCATAGATAGCCAATACTATGCCTACATCTGGATCTATTAATCCTTCATACTTTTCCTGCAGTATGTGTGTTGCTACCTTACTTATATCGTTTCCAAATTCAGACGGAGGCAACTTAAAATTATCAGTTACTGAGAAGACTTTATACATTTTTTCACCAAATTATTTTAAAAAGCACTTGATCGTGGCTTTTTTGACAGCTATTTTTTCTGATTTTATTTTTTTATAAACTTCTGTATCATTGGTAATAATTAACTGGCTGATTCCTTTTATTTTATTTTCGATAGCGTGCTTATATATCCATTGATCAACATATTCATTATTGTTATATACTTTAACCTTTTTATTTTTAAGTATTTCTATAATCATTCTTGCTGCTATTGAATCTCTTCCGTTACCTTTAGATAATCCATTTAATTCCCGTATTACTCCTTTAGATATGCAGATTTCTGCATTTGGCATTTCAGTCTCTATATAACTTATTATATCGCATTTATTTCGGGCACTGAAAAGCAATGAGCTTGTATCTATTATTACTTCCATCAGCATATTATTTATAAGATACTATTAAATGTATTTTTACATAGTAAATATTGATTTAATGGAATTCAGCAGTGAAGATGAAAAAGAGATATTTATACTAAATAACTTCAAGGTAATAGCTGTGGTTGGCTGTTCACGAGAAGAAGGAAAACCTTCTCATGACATACCAAAGTATATGCAGCAAGCAGGTTATAAAATAGTGCCTGTAAACCCTAATGCAGATGAGATACTTGGCGAGAAATCTTATGCATCTTTAATTGACATACCCTTTAAAGTAGAGATTGTGGATGTATTTAGGCCAGCTGCAGAAGCGTTGGGGATTGCAAAAGAGGCATATTCCATAGGTGCAAAGGTACTCTGGCTGCAAGAAGGGATATTCAGCGAGAGTGCTGAAAAATATGCTGAAGAAAAAGGTATGCTATTTGTTATGGACAGATGCATAATGAAGGAACATGTTAGACTTATAGAGAAGATTAATTAATTTTTATCTATAAGTTATTTTTCAGGATTTGTCAGAGATTTGAATTTTTTAATCTTGATCTCCAATTGCTCCATCAATACGGCTGCATTATTCTTCTCTGGGTCTTTTGTTGCATATAATAAGGTTATTGGATCGGTAGTCATCGCTATATCCAGTAATTTATCAAAAACAGGATTTGTTTTAAGTTCATTTATATATCGTTTCTTGAATTCAGGCCACTTATCTGGCTCATGGCTAAACCACTTCCTAAGGTCATCACTTGGGCCTACATTCTTAAGCCACAAATCTATATTTGCACTGCTTCGCCTTACCCCTCTGGGCCATAATCGGTCCACGAGTATTCTGGTTCCATCGTGAATATCTATTTTGTCGTATACCCTTTTTATTTTAATCATTGATTTAATATAAATGATTAATATTTTTAAACTTATCTGGTAGTCTCTCATCTTTTACAGGAGTTTTAAATTTAAATACTGTATAGATATCGGTATTCACTCGAAAATAGAAAGTATTAAAAATAATAATATGCAATATCAACTAGGTATAGAGTGGTGATTATATGAGTCTATTCGGCAAGTTAGGTAAAGATCTTGGAGTCTCAAAAGAGATAAACATAGAGGACTATATGAATTCTCAAGAAATGGAAAACGTAGATGTTCTAAATGAGCCTGCAGATTTCTATGTTAAACCCCTTAATCTTGAAAGTGAAGATGATTTGGCTGCAATTGAAGATGAGCTGAACAAAAAGAATATTTTGCTTTTAGATATTTCTTCCATGTCATCTAGGCCTAAAACATTAAAGGATTTGGTAGATAAGATAAAGGACTACGTAAATAAGATAGACGGAGATGTTGGGAGAATTGATACTGGAAAAATAATTATTACCCCAGCAAAGGTCAAAATAATTAAAAAGAAGAGAACCCAGTAATTTATTTTTGTTTCTTCTTTTTTGTGAATGCAGATTTTAATGTATTAATTTCTTCTTTAGTTGGATAGGATCTTTTTAAGATATGCTTAAAAACTGATTCTACTTTTGCCTTATTCCTAATATGCTTGTTTTCTTTTAAGAAATTGTGGAACAAGTAATCGACGGAGTCTATATCTTTAGCATCTGCATATTTCATGCTAAGTAAACTGTCATCAAATTTTCCTTTGGTTAATTCGTACAATATTATAGAAACTGCATGTGATATATTCAATGTCTGATAATCTTTATTAGCAGGGATGTAAATTGATGCATCACATAACCCTAACTCTTCCTTTGTCAGCCCTGTTCCATCCCTTCCTATTATTATAGATGCTTTATTCAGCGATCTGAAGTTTTTCTGAAAAGAACTTAATGAATATATGTTGCTTTTTGCTTCTTCTGCCTTGTGCCAAATTGCAGTAGTCCCTATTGCAAATTCTGAATCTTTGATTGCATCACTCAAACTTTGGTATACTTTCGCTGTTTCCAGAAGTTCTCTTGCATGTTTTGAAAATCTGATGGCTTGTTTCCCTAAATAATTGCATTTTGGGTTAACAAGGCGAATTTCACTTATGCCAAAATTTTTAGCTGTCCTTGCTATATAACCAAGATTAATTTGATATTCTGATTCAACCAATACTAATTTTAGATCCAAATAAATCACTTGCTATTTATGTCCATTTCTATATCTATTAGATATAATTGGAATTTATTTCAATTTATATTTTTGTATAAAAATCAAATCACGAAAAGCAATATTATGGTAAGCATATTTACCAATATATGCCCTATTATCGATGTATATAGGGATGTTGTCTTTTTAAAGGCATATCCTGCTATCAATCCGAATATAAATGCAAAAAGTATTTCAGATATTGAGCCATAGCCAAAATGGAGTATGGCAAATAAGAATGCACTTTGTATTATACCTATGCGAGGTACTAAAAATCCCCTAAAAAGAATTTCTTCATCGATAGGTGCTATTGTAAACGAGAATATTAAAAAATATATAGGCATGTTAGAAAAAACTGATTTTACATTTGTAGGGAATGATAGATGCAAGTAGGAGGTTATCGAACTAAATAGCAGATCTAATATCATAATCAAAGCAAATAATGCTACTCCTATAAGCAAGTATTTCAGGTTAAATTTGTCCTTTGATAATCCTAAGGATTTTATTATCCCGCTCAAATTATCTCCTTTAGCTAGCATATAGGATATTACTATAGATGGAAATAGGAGCGATACTGACATAGTTGATATCAGATTCGCCATAGCCTGCCCTAATATTAAATCATAGTATAGGGCAACTGATGTGATTGCTATGAGGACAAGCAAAATGGAAAAAGAGTAAAATATGTATCTTATCTTATAATCTGCTTTGCCTTTCTTTTTACTATTTATAAGATAAGCTTCATCATGATTAGGTTTATTACTCTCTTTAGGCAAGTGAGAGTAAAATTGCTTACTCCTTCTTTTCGCCTTCCTTGTGCTTGAATTCTGTGTACCCACATTTACCACAAGCGTATCTGTCTTTATGGGAAGCCATCCTTGAGTTGCACTTAGGGCACATCTTTCCTGGTGAATAAGCTTTAAATTTCTTAGTACTTTTATCTTCTGCCATCTATATCACTCATTATTTATTTTTCGCCTTCCTTTTTTGCTTCTTTCTTTTCACTTCTTTTAAGTAGATAGTCTCTTTCGTATTTTGTTATATCATCTTTGTTGCTGTAAACGTGTGCTACACCGTTTAACCTTCTCATCCCTGATTCTTGGCTTAGGTTTACGATTACAGTCAGTTCTGGTAGCACATTTATTTTCTTGCAAAGCTCTTCTTTTACTACCTCTTTTGAAGGGGTCGCATCATAACCGATTACATTGAAAGTTACATTTTTCCTATTAAATAATTCATTGTCTTCATTCTTAGCTATTTTTAATTCCATAAAATTCACCTTTATATTGTTTTTGATATTGCTTTCTTTCCCATTGCCTCTAATACTTCTACTTCCGAACCTGCTATTACCTTGCCTTCTAGTTCCTCAGGTATTGGTAGATCATAAACTTCATAGGTTTCAGAATCCATAAGCTGTGCAGAACTTCCTGATACTGATACTACTTGTGCCTTTTTCTTTTTTATCACTGGCACGTCTGCATCTGCATCGCTTGGCTTCAATAGTGTCTTTTTGCTGCCGTCAAATATTCCCATTGCGGTAACTCTCATTTTTGCAGATCCGTGCTTCCCTGGAGAGCTCGTTTCTATATCGACCACTTTACATGGTACTCCGTCTATTATTATATACCTTCCTACATGTATATCCTTCATAGTCATCTTCATTATTTCTCCGTCAGCCATAAAAGCACCATAAATTTATATTTACTATCTTTGCTAATACTCGTATTTAAAAATACGACTTATAGAATTGACACTACTTTATGCCATATAAATTATAAATACCTTTTGATTGGCATAGAGGGGGAGTTTATTGGATTTTTATTGGCAAATTATTCGGGATTTCCGGCCTGTCTTGTTAATCATAGTTGCAGGCCTTAAGATAAAATTAGATTTTGTCACATTGTCCTCTTTTCGGCATATTTTAAAATTTTGCAAACCTAGCTAAATAGTAAATCATAAATAAGTTTAATTTGCAAAAGTACTTAGCTTATTTCTGATTGAGTGGTTCTGTTGAAAAATGATAAAGATATTAAAATAAATTCCAATAACTCCAAAAGAGTGGCATTAAATAATGCTGCTGAGGCGAATAAACCAAAGGGATATTTAAAATCATTAGGCGCTAGAGCGTCTGCATATGTGGTCCTACTTGTAGTGTCTATGTTTATAATTTACAGGCTTTATTATGCCTCATATCTTGGTTTAATCCTACAGTGGGCACTTGCAATAGCTACATTAGTAATTAGTGGCATAATAATAACAAAGGTAGACGGTCTTAATGGAGGATATGGAATTTACCTGCTTAAGACCAAAAAAGGCCTAAGTACTATTAAGAAAATTGCATATTCTAATGAAAAATTTTGGGATAGTTTCGCAGCTTGGGGCATGATACTAGGATTTGGGGTGCTTTCATACTTAATCTTAGGCAATAAAGTAAGCAAGAAAATGTATGCCTTTGGGCTTATATCTCTTATAATCATAACAATGTTCATATTGCCTTATATGAGCTATGCTGCCACCTTTATAAACCTGCCAAAACTGAGTAGCCATGTGGACTTTATAACTTCAATTAAAGTGCCAGGTTTTTTCACCTTGCTTTATGATTTGGCCCATGAATCTCCAATTCTACTTATACTTAATATAATAACAATTTCTACGGGATTTGCAGGATACGTGCTAAGTTCTATATTATATAATGCAGGAGATATAGTGCTGCTTGTAATTAAATCAATAGAAATATCTTCAGTAAAACCTCTTTCATCTGGAATCCCTGGAGTAGCTCCAGTTATACCAGGAATTGACCTGCCTTTGGTAGCAGGACTTATTGCATTGGCACTGCTCTTGGTTGTCCATGAATTCTCTCATGGTATACTTGCAGCACTATCAAAGGTAAGGCTTAAATCCATCGGACTACTTATGCTTGGAATCTTGCCTATGGGTGCTTTTGTAGAACCGAATGAGGATGAAATTTTAAAGCTGGATGCACTTTCCCAAAATAAGATATCTGTTGCAGGGGTGTCTGCCAACTTTCTCTTCATGATTATATTCTTCATACCTATGATACTGATGCTTCCCTATGTTGTAAACCACATATATCATACAAATGTAGTCATAGTAGGCACAATGAAAGGGTTTCCTGCCTATGGAGTAGTTAAGAATAATTCTGATCTGCTTTATTGGAATGGGTTAAAGGTTAAAAACTTGACACAGCTTGAGAATGATGCTTCTAAAACCTATTCAGGTGAAATTGTGGATCTCTCCACTAGCACAGGCAATTATAGCTTGGTAGCTAAGCCTTATAATAAAACAACATCTTTGATAGGTATAGAAGTAGGGCAGGTGACAGAGCCTGTAACAAACACGATATCAAAAAGCATAATATTCTTCTTTTATACACTGTTTGCACTCTCATTTATGCTTAACTTCTTGATAGGTGCAGTCAATTTGCTGCCAATACCAGGATTTGATGGGTGGAGAATCTATTCCACATCTATAAAGGATAAAAGAAAGATTCATCTGATAATTGCAATAATAATAATAGCATTGTTGATAAATGTATTGCCTTGGTTTTAATTTTCTTCAGAAGGTTCCTTTTTTGATTATTTCAACAGTCCCAAAATCTACAGTTGAACCATATCCTATAGCATAAACCTCCATAGAGTCTACATCAATATTTTTAAACAGTGGCGAAAGAAGCTCTTCCTTTGGGACCAAGTTTATATCAGTTCCTCCTGAAAAGTAGCTCATTGCAGGCAGCACAAGTATAGGCTTGCCATCATACTTGCCATATAAGAAGCACTTTAGCTTCTCCTTTGATCCTGCCTCCGTATATATACTTATCGCAGGATGCTCGTGGCCCATTATAAGAGTCGAAGAGGATTGGAGCTTGTCTTCTGCCGGCAATTCCTCTCCATGCAGGAAAAGATAATTTTCTATAAGGGTTTCCTGCCTATATACTTTCAAGTTGAAAGCTTCCTTATATCTTTCAACGAAATTGTCATGGTTTCCTTTGATCAAAGTTATTGAAAGATTTAGATCTTTTAGAAAGTGGATCAGCTCAAATAGTTCGTTAAATTCCTCTACATCTACATCAGAAAAATCGTTTTTTATGTCTCCGTCTACTATTATGTTTTTGGCTGATGTCAATTCTACCGCAGATTTTATAGACTTCTTTATAAATTTGAGGTTTGCTTTAGGAACAAGAATTCCTCTCTTTGCCATAACTCCCTCATAACCTAAATGCAGATCAGCGACAGCAAGTGAATTCAATGAACGGACATATGCTATAGGCAAGCCATCTATTAGTTCTATATCTTCAGTTACCTTCAAATTACCTTCCTCTCATAAAGCCTGCTCATCACCAACTTATGCAGGTGCAGCAGGTAATCCCTTCTATCCTTCATCATTACAACATCCGAATGTGCATGCGTAAGCATCATATGGGCAAATGGAGACGGCGAAGGGGTTTCCACCATCTTGTACTTTACCGAGCCTTTTTTAATCTTTTGCAATAACTCTTTAGTCCTTGGCAAGTCCATCATATCATTGAATATCTCTCTATAAGTTTCTTTTATTATGGGAAAATTTGGATCTATCTCCTTAAGTGCTTGAAGGATGAGATTGGAATTTATCTGCTGCCTCAAGACAGACATCTTGTTTCCTTTGTAATTTCTTAATATCATGAAGCTTCTAGCAGCAATCTGCCTGAACTTGCGCTTCATCAATTCCGTATTCTCTATGTTCTCCGAAAGCACTTTATAGGGGTCTGCATTCACCATATTATGCATCAATTCATCAAGAAGCCTTTCCGAAACCACCCTTGATCCCGTAAGCAGTATAAAGCCATTGTCTGTAACCATCGTGCCTATATCCTCATTCATCATCCCTCCTAGCACCATAGCTGCAAGCCTTGACAGCGTATCATTTATCCTCCTTCCATAAAGCGAATGGAATATCAGGTAATTCTCACCTTCCAACTCATCTGAAGTTGATTCTATAAGCAAAAGTCGATCGTTTGGAATTTCCCCTATAAACAGCAATTCTTCCATAAAGTATCCTAATATCGCGTACTTTGCATAGCTATTTATAGGAAGCCTTGACAGTACTTCATCCGCTTCTTTTGGCAGAGTTTCGCCTTTTAATATTTTTTGGAGCTTGCTCTTCTTATACTTAATATAAGGCCTTATTACTTCTGTAAACCTTCTCCTGAATTCTCCAATTTCAACTGCAAGCTCATAACTCAAAGGCAGGGTTTCGGAAAACCACGGAGGTATTGTAGGAGTTTTGCTATCCGCTTTTGATACATAGCAGCTCATACCTTTTGAGTATTCAAACTTGTACAGCTTCCCACCTAATGTGAATATGTCGCCAGGTTTAAGCCTCACTAAAAAGCCTTCCTCTAGATTGCCAATCCATTCCTTTGTGCCTTTCAGATATACGGATATTGCAACGGAATCTGGTATTGTACCCAAATTAAGCATATATATTGGCTTTATATACATTCCTCTCTTTCTAAACTCCTGTTTCTCCTCATCATACCATATCTTTCCATATATATGCCTACTCTCCAAGCCAACATAATTTCCTGCTAGGTAATTTATCAGTGATATAAAGTCCTCTTTTTCTAAGGTGCTATATGGATAAGCCTGCCTCACAACTTCATACGCTTCATCAACCTTCCATGCTCTGTTTATTGCCATCCCAACTATATGCTGTGCTAGTACATCTAATGAATTTAAGGGTATCGAAAACGAATCGAGATGGTGCTTTAATGCTGCATAAAGCATTATGCTGCATTCTACCAAATCATCCCTATTCACAACTATTATCTCCCCTTTCGCTACCTCCCTAAATGAATGCCCAGACCTTCCTATCCTTTGTATAGCCCTTGTTACGCTTTTTGGTGACCCGAGCTGCACTACGTTGTCTATATCGCCTATATCAACTCCAAGCTCCAAGCTTGTTGATGACACTGCACATTTTAGATTGCCTTTCTTTAAGGATTCTTCGATGTTTATACGGGATTCTTTTGAAAGAGAACTATGGTGTGCGCCTATCTCTGCATCGGTGTACTTGAATCTTCTTTTCAGGTTAAATACGACCCTTTCGGTCCCACTTCTAGTGTTTGTAAATATCAATGTTGTTTTGCTCTTCTTTATTATGTTGTTTATCTCATCGTATATTGCAGTTTCAACTAACTCTGGAGGTGTGTAAAGAAGGTCTTTTACAGGGCTTATCGATTTCACTTCAAGCTTCTTGCTCCATGATGCATCTACCACATAACATTGCCGTGGTTTCCCATCTTTCAATCCTACAAGGAATTTGGCGGCTTCTTCTAGAGGGTAAAGAGTTGCACTGAGGCCTATTCTGTTTACATCCCTGCCGAGCTGATTTACAAGCCTTTCAATGGATAAGGAAAGATGCGCCCCTCTCTTGTTGTTGGCAAGTTCGTGTATCTCATCTATAACGACATACTCTAATGAATCTAAGTTGTGGAGGAATTTTTCTGAATTTAGCAATATTGCCAAGCTTTCAGGTGTTGTAACAAGTATATTTGGAGGATGGATAAGCTGATCCCTTCGCTCCTTGGCATCGGTATCACCTGTCCTTACTCCTATCGTGACACTTTTGATGTTCTCCTTGATGATGTCTAATCCCCTATCCTTCTTTATTATATCATATATGCCTTCAAGAGGCCTAGTTAGGTTCCTTAATACGTCATTATTAAGCGCTTTTAAAGGAGATATATAAAGGCAGTATATCTTGTTGCCTAGTTTGTTTGACAACGATTTATTGAATAAATCGTTCAGGATTGATACAAATGCTGACATAGTCTTTCCGGAACCTGTAGGTGCAGTTATCAGTACATTTTTATGCTCGCTTATAAGCTTAAAGCTGAACTTCTGCGGCGGAGTCAACTCTGAGAAATTGGATGTAAACCAGTTCCGGACGTACTTGTTGAGAACAGATAAGCTTTCCTCATCGCTGAAGGGTTTTTCTACAAATTCTATCATATTAACGCTCTTTCGTATTTATATAAGGTTAAGCAGACGCTGAAATGTGAAGATGACATCTACTAAAACTTCATTTGCTTTTGGCACTTTGATTAATAAATATTCTTCAATTGTAAATAGGTTTTTTATTTTTTAACCTTTTGTATAAAAATTCTTTCTTTTTGTACTAAATACAGAAAGAATTCGAAAATTAATGACAAAAATAAGAAATAGATAAAAAGAAAGAATCAAGCATATATAGACTTGAATTCTTCTCCCTGGTCATCCTTTATATGGATGCATTCGCCTTCGCATTCAATCAAGCAAGCCTGGCATAATATACATGCTTCTCCGTTTACGGCAACGGACATTCCTCCACTGGTGCCATCATTGTCATCCGCAAAATGCCTATGGCCATCGTCTACATCTTTCCATTTTTCGACTACAGCTGGATCGCTCTTTCCTTCCCACTTTGCATTTTCAGGAGCTGGATCTCCACTATTAATCTTGTCCTTGTCATTCCTGTTCATTAATTCAAAAACTCCAACAGGGCAAACATCTTTGCAGTGCTGGCATCCTGTGCATTTTGGCTTATCTACCCAAACTTCCATATTATCATCTTTAACAGCTATTTGCATTTTGAATATACATTTATAAAATATACAAGAATTAATTTGTATTTAAATACTGAAATTACCTGCTTTCAGCAGCCTCTGTTTCCTGAGGCTTGTATGCTACTTCATCTGGTGTAAGATTCTTCATACTTATAGTGCTTTCAAGTGCTCTCTGGACTGCTATCAATGTATTGTACTTTGACCTTGTCCTTCCACGAGAGAAGCTCCATATATCCTTTACTCCTGCAAGCTCAAGCATCTTCTTTACAGGTGAACTAGCAACTATTCCCAATCCTCTTGGTGCAGGCTTTAATGTAACTTCAACGCTGCCACACTTTCCTACAGCATTAAATGGCAAACTATGTGATGTGCCGCATGTGCACTGCCATGATCCACAACCTAATACTACGGGTATAACATTTATCTTGGCGTTCTTGGTCGCATTGTCTATTGCCTTCTTTACCTCGATATCTTTCGCGGAACCAACGCCTACGTGTCCTCTCATGTCTCCTACTACTACAGTAACTCTATATTTCTGCTTCCTGTTGTTCTTAGTCATTCTCTGTACGCTTGATATATCGATTACTTCGCTTTTCATGTTTGGCAGAAGAGAGTAAACTATCTCTATTTCTTCTATTCTCTTTCCTGCATTAAAAATCTGCTCTATAGAGGTTACCTTCTTCTCCTTTACATCCTTTCCCAATTGAGTTTTAGGAGACCACTCTTCTAGATTTATAAGATCTGATTCGTTGTCCCTATTGTTTCTTCTTTTGAACATCATTATCATGCACCATTAATTTTAGATTTTATCTCCTTGAATGTTTCAGGGAAATTTTTAGCATTAAATTTATTTTTTGAATAGCTTGAGAATAATTTTTCTTTTGAAGGGTCCTCCTTTATATAGTCTGCTATGTGCTTGCCTGAAATCCTCTCCTTGTCTACTTTGAAGCTTCCAATTACCTTAAGGCCTCCATCTATGCATCCTTCGGCTGCAGCGAATATTACGCCATTTTTCATTGGTTTGTACAAACCCATGTCGAGCAGAACTTCCTTTGAGAACTTAAGCTCCTTTGCTTTCTTAGCCATCATAAGGCCTGCTAGGTATGCTGTTGGCAAGTTGCTGTGTGATACCCATCCAAGTTTTTCCAAGTCCTTTGAGTTTACTGTAGTTAAAACTTTATCTCCATCTACTTTATAATCAACCAATTCAATTATTATATGCCGGTTAGTCTTTCTTACGACCAACCTTGTCTTATCTCCTTTAAGCAAGGCAAGCCTCTTACGATAATTGGTAATTGAATCTCTTCTCCTTCTTGCTATCATATTAATCATCACACATGTTTAAGCTTATTGTACATTTCGTCATCAATCTTTACTCCATCCCCCCTCATATGGTTAAGGAGTGATGCTTTGCTGTTGAATGACCCTCCCTTTGCAAGAGCATAGAACTTCTTGAATACTTGGTTGTCTATAATCTTGTCTTCTTTCATCTTTTTGATTATCCTGCGCTGTGCCCTTATTTTTTTGATATATAGGTCTCCAGTCCTTGCTTTCAGTGTACCTCTCTTTCTTCCTGGACCCCTGGCTCTGCCTTTTTTCCTCTTCTTTGATAGAAGCTTTCCATAAAGGCTTTGAACTTTTTTCTTTGGCTTGGCATAAACCTCGCCCTTCTTTATCATATCTCTTACATCTTCTCTTGTTATTGCTTTTGTTGCAGTTTCAATTGCGTCTTCCTTAATCCTTATTGAATTTCTGCCCCTTTTAAGTAAGGAGCTTGCAACACGCTTAGTAAGTTTTACACTCATTGTGAAACACCATTTACAACTTTAAGATTGCTTTTCTGGGCAATTTTGGTAAGTGCAAGTTTTTTCTTTCTTCCTATTGCTTTAGCCAATATTATATCAACATTTTTCTTTGACTCTACAATTCCTTTAAGCTCTGCTTCGTTGTGCACAAGCTCAGCTCTTCTTCCAGATGCTCTGATTCCCCTTACTGAATCGGGATTTTTATACCCTATAGTGGGCTCAGCACCTGTAAAATTCTTTTTAACTCTCTTTTTGTTATCTATACCTCTCTGCTTCCTCCATCTCTCAGGTACTCTCTTCCTATTTTTAGTATTGAAGTTTGGTACATTGAATTTTGGGTGCTCTTTCTTTTTTAATTGTGCCATAAAATCACTCTATAGAGAAGTAAATTCCATCTTGGAATACTCTTTCATCTTTATTTTTTACCTTTGTCGTTGCTCTAAAGTTGGCGGCAGTCTGCATTACGTCATCCAGCTTAGTGCCATATATCCTAATTTTTTTATCTTTTACTTCTACTTTTGAATCTCCTATTATCCTACTCTCTCTTGCAGTCCTTTCTCCTAGCATATTTTTTATTATGAGCTTTTTCCCGCTAACTTCAAGAGTCATAGGAAAATGGGCGAATACTGCTTCCATCTTTGTCTCATAATATTCATTTACTCCTTTAATGTCATTGCCTATCTCGCTCATGAAAGTTTTAATTGCAATTGAAGCCTTCTTGTTTAGCTTCTTGTAATCTGTTTTCTCTATTACTATCTGATTGTTCTCCAATCTTACACTCATTAGGCTATCATTGAACTGCCTTTCGTTTGAGCCAAGCTTGCCAGTTATCTTAAGGGTATTCCCTGCTTCCTCAACTTTTATGCCTTCTGGAATGTCAATCTTATACATAATTACCATCAAAACTTTTTAAACCTGAATTCAGTAAACATACATTATCAGAGAGCCTCCTATATTCTTTGCTCTTGCCTCTTTATTTGTCAATAACCCTTCTGTAGTAGATATCACAAGAATACCGAAATCCTTGCTTGGTATGTACATTTCTTCGTATTTTGTCATGTTGCTCTGTGATACTGTAAAACGTGGCTTAATTACACCGATGCCATTTATCTTATTGGACAATTTTATCTTCAAAAACTTTTCATACCTTACAGAAAACTCCTCAAAGCCCTCTATGTAATTATTAGATTTAAGTACTTCTAATATAGATTTTATCAGCTTGTTTGAAGGCACATTGCACTCTACTCTGCCTATCCTCTCGTTTGTCTTGATCGTATTAATCGCATCAGCTACCTTGTCTACCATTTGATCAACCATATTTTCTGAAATTTAAACTTTTTGCAACCTCCCTAAAGCATCTCCTGCATATGTAGAGATTATGAGATCTTATAAGCCCTCTGCTTGTGCCACAGATTTTGCACTTGCGAATTCCTTTGCCTTTATATTTTTCTTCTTCTTTAACCTTCATAATTATTCGCCGATTGATACGTTAAACTTATTCTTGACAAATTCAGTTATTTCATCATTGCTTATCTTTTTATGATGCTCTTTTATCTTTCCTCTCTTTATTTTTTTATCTGCTACCCTAAATCCAGGCCTTTTCAGAGCTATGTTTACATTCATTCCAAGCATTCCTATTGAAGGGTCATACTTGATTCCATTTATATCTATATACTCCCTTATTCCAAAATTTATCGTATTTGTAGTTATCGCTTTGGGCTTTAATTTGTTATCTGCAGCTTCAAATAGTTTAGGCAGCAAGGAATTCGCATTTTTGCCCCTTAATGTCACAAATGCTCCAATCTTTGTACCCTTTGAAATTTTAAATGTGGGATTCCTTCTCTTTGAAAGGCTGTCTGCAGGCTTCATATGTGTTATCTTCTCCAATAGCCTTTTGGCATTATCCTGAAGCTTTGAATCGCTTCCGCTGCCGATATTTATGACAACTTTATCTATCTCAATATTCTTCATCAAATTTTTATCGGACATATTAGCTCATCGTTATTATATTTTTTTCCAGTGTTTCGAACACTTCACCGTTATCATCTTTTATTATGACAACTTTGCCTGTATGCATATTACCTTGCTTTATATCCTCTATTGAACCAGAAGATGCTACGTGTACACCACTGACTACAGTACATTTTGCACCCTTCTGCATTTTTATTACTTCAATTATCTTGTTGTTTTTGTCTATCTTAACTGAATCTCCAGGGTTTATCTTATTTGCATGTTCACCTGCATCTATGACTGTTCCGCTGTTAAGGCACACTCTTATCTTATTGCCTTTGAATTTATCTTTTCTTACTACTTTGTAGATAAAGTATTCAGGATCTTTTACTTCTTTAAATGATATATGGCTAAATTTGTCTATGGAAACAAGGTAATTTTTGGTTCCTATAGATATTACATCACTTAATCCTATAGGGAATTTTTTCTCTTTTATTACTTTACCATTTACCTTTATCTTTCCTGATTTTATCACTTTTGCTGCATCACTGTAATTATCAGAGTAACCCAACTGCTTTAAAGGTTCTTCCAATGGAACAGCACTGTTGATATTATGCCTACCTGGAAGAGGCCTAGCTACGTAAGTTTCTTCTTTCCTGTTAATATTGAAGAACTCTGGTGCTGCCAGGCTCTTTATATGATTAGTACCTCCTTTTTTTGCCATGATCATACCTCATTTTTATCGGTTATAACCGAACTTTTTTCCTCTTTGCTTTCAAGTTCCTTGCTTTGAACTTCATTTGAAGGTAATTCTTTTGATACTTCCTCTACATTGCTTGTAGTTTCACTACTTGAAGGAACTTCTTTCTTGCGTGGTTCCTCTTTTGGTGCAATAACCTGCTTTAACTTTAACTTTGATGCCCTATATTTATCGCTTAAATTCAATTCTATTATTGATACATTGCTTGCTGTTATTGGGATATTTATTTCTTTTCCTCTTGCATTCTTTCTCTTCAGCGAATCTAAGTATATAAACTGCTTCTTCATATTTACCATGGTAACCTTTCCGGTGGTACCTTTGTGTGATCCCGTCATTATCTTTACCGTGTCGCCTTTACATATCTGCACCGCTCTCTTATTAAGCTTGTATTTTTCTCTTGCAGATTTGTTTAGATTTGCATGTACAAAATGCTGCTTAAGATGCATTGGTGCCTCATGCCTGAATTTAATCTGTTTTTTTGGCTGACTGCTTTTTAACATTCCCATAAATATCACTTAAACTACTCTTGAAGCTATCCCTGCTAGCTTAATATTCTTCTCTATTACTTCACGTGCCATTGCACCTTTTACTTCAGTTCCAACAGGAAGATCACTATCTGTTATTAGTATTGCGGCATTATCCTCAAATCTCACGTGTATGCCATTTTTCCTTCTCAAAGGATGCTTTTGCCTTATTATTATAGCTCTGACTTTTTTCTTTCTATAAGCAGGTGTTCCGCTTTTAACACTTGCCATAACTATATCTCCTATCCCTGAATTGGCTAATCCTCCTCTCCTTCCTGATTTGCCTATCTTATTTATTATCATCAGAGTTTTTGCTCCACTATTATCTGCACAAGTAAGTATACTTCCAGGTATCAAGGTTTTTGATACTTTTCCTATTATTCCTGCCATTTCAATCACCAGAGACCTTTTTTACCACTACAAAAGCTTTGGTTTTGCTTACTTTCCTGCATCCAGCTATCAAAACTTTATCTCCTGTCTTTATATTCATGCACTCGGGGCTATAAGCGTGTATCTTTGAGGTTTTCCTAAGTGACCTCTCATATTTGTGCAAAAATATTGTATATTCTCTTTTGATTATTGCAGTTTTTGCAGCTTTTGTACTGACTACAACACCTTCAAATTCAGCTCCGTGAGTTTTTAAATTGCCGTGTACTGGGCATTTAGGGTCATTGCATTCCAAGTTAATCACTTTTTAGTTTAAAATTATAAATAAAACCTGTAATTAATTCTGTAGGATTATTTAAATACTTTGCTAAATAAGGGCAAAGTGTAATTCTTAATTACAATCTTACATACAGCTTTTACAAATTAGTAATAAAATTATAAATACCTTTTGTTAATGAATTTGCCTGTTTTGGGTTTTCCGTATTTTGTAAAATTTCAGGGATTTCTTAGTTCTCTCATAGCTCCTGAATCCTATTTCTTCTCCTTTTACAGTAAATGAATTCTTTAATGCATAAAATTTAAATATTGACCCCTTTTTAGGCAATATTTTAAGGGTTCTGTCTTTGCACTTTATCTGCAATGTGTTCTTGGTTTCTTTAAAAACTATTCCTCTAATCCCTATTCTGCCTTTATCTGTGCTCTTATATACTGATACCCTCAAGCCGGTTAATTCTTCTAAAACTATATTTTTATTGTCATAGCTCTTGTATATTCTTTTAATTTCATTTTTAACCTCTGCTAGATTAAATGAATTTGTTCCTGCAATAGGGCTTGAATTCATATCTCTCAACTGAACCTTATCTTATTATTATTCTGTCAGATATACCCACTATGCGGTCTATGTCAAATGTTAGAGTCATATTGTAGTCGGTCTTTACTGACATCTTACTTTTTCTGATATTTATATTGTAGACTTTTCCTATGTAAGTGCCTATCTCATTTATTACAACTTTATTCTTCAGCTTTAATCCCTTCACTATATGCTTTTTGAACGATAAAGTCAATTCAGTAACTGCATACCCTATTATAAAGGCTAATATAGAATATCCAATTAGCTGAGAGAAATATATCTGCCCTATTACCCACGCTGAAAATACATATACCAATGAAAGAGTTATAACCGAATATCCTATGTAAACGCCTTGATTTATCACTCTGTAATACATGTGCAAATTGTTTAAGTCTATTATTCTGCCTATTATGTAAAGTACGATACTTATTGGGAAAAGCAGCAATATGCCTTCTATACCATAGGCATAGCTTACAAGTACTGAATTGTCCGATGTTATGCTGGACATATAGCTGCTATAACCAACTATAAGGCTAGATATTGCAAAAAGTATTGAAGCAATATAAAAGATAAAACTTATTCTCTTTATGCTCATCCCCAATCCAGTAAATGAGTCTATAAGTATCGTATCTGCACCTACCCCCTTGATTATCAGGTAAAGACCTATCAGAACAAATGGAAATGCAATTCCTAAATGGAAATAGTAGGAAATTGAAAAAAGCAATATCAATATGGCGGGTATACCAAATACTATCCGAGCATAATGTGGCTCTTTTAGCTTTTCCATTATAGTGAAGTAAGTATTTTCAAAACCTTCTGCTTGCTTTATCCTTACATAATCCACGCTGTTTACTTTAAGCCGGGTCTTTAAAATTGGAAGTACCCTATTATCGCTAGCACCATCTGTTACAAGTACGCATCCATCCACCTTAAGCTCATTAAGCAGCTGGTCAAGTTGTCTTGATATTTCCTCGTCTGCTAAAAAGTTCTCAGTCACTGCACCCGTTATCTCTGCTACATAAACTTCGTAATCCTTCTCTTTGAGCTCATCATATTTTTTAACTGCTTCAAATAAGGTATTGCCATCGCTATCCAATGGATCTGCAAGAGCCAATTTGGCTGCTGCATCAAGCATCTTTTCCCTACCTACGACTGGACCATTTATCCCAGTCTTTTGGAATAAATCATTATCTATATCGACAGCAAGAACCAACAATCTATCTGACATGCGAATGCATTATAAAATAGCATTATACATTTAAATTTATTTAGTTATTTAAAGGTTATAAAACAAAGTTTTGGCGAACCTACCTATTCTTACACTGAGTAAAACTTTGTAAGGTTAACATTTTTATTTTATAACCCAGTTATATGATTGTGATTCAGTGGAAGATAACAATACAAGTGATTCAAAAAACAAAAAATTGGACAAGGACTATGTTGTAAACCATCTTGTATCCTGTTTTACAAATGCAAATAAAGAGATGGCAGATGCGATGGACGAAAAGGTTCCGGCTGAGGAGCTTAATGCGAGGGTTAAGGTCTATTTAGGTGATGTATTCAGGAAGTGCAATGTAGATTTCAAGAATCCAACTAAAGAAGGTATAAAGAAAGCGATGAATGAATGCAAGAACAACATAATAAACACGTTAGGTGAAGAAAAGGGCAATGAATTGGTCAACAAATATTACCCTGAGATGAACAGTGTTGTAGAAAGAATGGAGGATGGAACAGATTCTTCAGAAGAAAAAGATTGATTTTGGCCACTGCTTATTCATTCTATCTTTTTATATTTTGCATCATAAGCATTTTTGTTAACCTGTTTTTTGTAAGCAGGAGAAAAGTATTTCCTGATCCCGTGTTTCACATAAAATAAAAACAACAGCAGTATTAGAATTATCACTGCAAATATTATTATGTGCTCGAAGATAAATATCACAGCCTCTATTATTATAACTATCAAGACAATAACTGCAAGCAGCAATAGGAATAGCAGCAATTTAGACCCTATCGATATTTCTTTAATAATGTTCAAATACAAATTCACCTTATTGCTTTATTTAGATGTTTTCTAATTATCTGCGATGACTGCAACACGCTTGAGCATCATGTAAACTGCAGCCGCAAGCCCCACTTCTGCATCTTCATCTTTGTATGGCCCATAGATAACGTCATTTACCCTTAGTTTAGGCACGCTGATTGCATGTATCTTCACAGGCCTATCAGAGAATGCTAGAGCATTTTTCATGGGATCAAATTTCTCCAAGGCGGCTATTGATTTTATCTTTCTTGCTATCAGTCCGGTATCCCCGTGCAAGGTATTAGGTACTCTTAGTATATGTGATGTGTCATTGGTTACATTCCGGTCTATTGCATCGCTTTGCTTTATTGTCATGTTTGTAATTACGTTATTCCAAAATTCAGATTTTTTTGTTATTTTCACTTTATCCCAGTTACCCGTTTCTATCCCTGATATTACCTTTGCTTTATTCCTTATAAGTCTGCGGCTGTTTGTAGAATCAATCCCAAGCAGCTCAAGGGAATTCTCTCCTGAATTCAATGCATTAACAACTCCTTTTGCTATCCTGCCACCCCATCCAAAATCCGATGGCTTAGGCCCATTCAAACGAGCACCCCTTTCGTTTATCGAAGGGAAAAATGCTTCTATATCTATATTGTTTCCTGATATGTAATCGCTCATTTCCTTCCTTTCCTTTGAATTTAAGTTCATCACATCATCGGATATTACATGGATATGGTAACCCCTATTGCCGCTGAAATTTATCTTTATCTCATTTTCAGAGAACCCAAAATCAGAGATAAGAAAATCTTCTATAAGCTTCAGTGCTTCATCCTTAACTGCATCAAAGCAGTTGTCACATACCCATGAGCTTCCATGCTCCTTTTGGCATGATAAATGCAGATCATTAGAATCTAAGTCAAAAACTAGTTCAGCACCTTTCCACCCCTTTGCTTCCATAGGCCTTGCTGCAGGCCTTTCATATAATGATGGAGAGCATGATACGAAGGGAGGTGCATTTGCTACAAGGTAATCGTGAAGCTGATCTTTATCCTGAAAAGCATGATGCCTTGTTGTTATTTTGCTCTCAAAGCTGCCAAAGCCGAATTCCCTCTCTGAAAGGTGGTCTACATCTATAATTACCTTGCTGTAATACTTTCTTATCAAGGGTGTTACAAAATCGGCAATCTTCTGATCCAATGGCATCTTTATCAATTATTATGGTTCGAATTATTTATTTATGCTTTTGGAAGCGGAAAGTTGCTGAATTGCTATTAGTTAAACACCATTCTGCTTCTCGGTTTTCACTGTAGGGAAAGTTATCACTTCTTTTATTGAGGTATTATCGGTCAATATCATGGCAAGCCTATCTATGCCAATTCCGATTCCTGCAGTGGGTGGCATTCCATATTCTATAGCTTCAAGGAAGTCTTCATCTATTGGCGGTGCCTCTGGATCACCTTTCTTCCTCTCCTTGTCCTGTTCCTCAAATTTCTTCCTCTGCTCTATTGGATCTGTAAGCTCGGAATAACAGTTTACATCCTCTTTGCCTGCCAAATAAAGTTCAAACCTTTCGCTCAACCTGCTATTTCCTCTTTTATCTTTTGTCAATGGAGACATGTAAGCAGGGAAATCCAGCACGAATACAGGATTAAATAGGTCTGGCTTTATATATTTGTCGAATAATGCATCCGCAACATGATATGCATTCTTCAGAGGTATATCAAGATTTTCTTTCTCAGCAATCTCTTTTGCCTCTTTGTCTGTAAGCTTTGACACATCTACCCCTATCTTCTCATTAAGCACTTCTACCCAGTATAGTCTTTTAAATGGAGGCGTGAAATCTAATTCCTTTCCTTGGTAATTTATTTTGTATGATCCAAAAAGGAACTTTACCATTCCGCTGAGCAGTTCTTCGGTCATCTTCATGTAGTCCTCATAATCCTTGAACATCTCGTATGCTTCTATCTGCGTGAATTCTGGGTTATGAGTTGAGTCTATATCTTCATTGCGGAAATCTTTTGAAACCTCATATACCTTCTCAAATCCTCCTACTATTAGCCTTTTCAAGTACAGCTCATCAGCTATCCTCAAGAACATATCCTGGTTAAGTGCATTGAAATGGGTCTTGAATGGAGAAGCATTTGCACCTCCATATGTTGGCTGTAGTATAGGTGTTTCGAACTCTACATATCCTCTTGAATCAAAGAAATCCCTCATGTACTTCAATATCTTTGCCCTTGTTACAAAAAATTTCCTTACCTCAGTATTTGAGATTAAATCTAAATATCTTTTCCTATACCTCAATTCGACATCAGTTAGGCCATGGAACTTTTCAGGCAGCGAGAGAAGGCTTTTTGATAGTACTGTAATCTCTTTGGCAGCTATACTTATCTCTCCTCTTTTTGACTTAGTCACTCTGCCTTCGACACCTGCAAAATCCCCTGTATCTAAATTTTCCAATATTCTCAGTGATTCTTCTGAAGAAAAGTTTGGTGCAGCCATAACTTGTATTTTCCCTTCACCATCTAAAAGATCGAAGAAGTAAAGCTTGCCCATATGCCTCAAGCCTATTATCCTCCCTGCAGCTGCGACATCGGTATCTTCTAATTTATCAAAGTTTAACTTTATTTCCTCTGAATGATGAGTTACCTTGTATGAATATGGATAAGGATTAATTCCCATGCTTTTAAGTTCGTTCAACTTGTTGAGTTTGTACTCTTCTGCCATCATAACACCTTGATATTACAATGGCTTTTTAAAGTTATATTAACCTTTTGTTTGAATTTAGAAAGCCACCTTAGAATAGAAAGTAATTTTGCTTTGCTGTTTAAAAACGAAATGCACAAAAATTTATTTGGTTTGTTAGTAAAGTTTAAATAATATTATTATTAGATTAATAGTAAGCCAGGATGGCGGAAACCGGTAACGCGTACGCCTGGAGTTCATACCTGTAAGCGTATGGCCTTTCTAGGCCTTCTGGGTTCAAAAGCTTCATTTGTAAAATTTTATAAATAGGCGGAATATCCCAGCCCTGGCGTATAATAACTTGCAATAAACCCTGGCGTATAATAACTTGCAATAAAGATAAATTAATAATATTATAGGTTAAATATTGTTATATAATTTTATAGTTTTATTTAATAGTTTCATTAAATGGTGAATATTTATGTCAGAACAAAAAAAAGACGTCAATAAAGCAGAGAAACCAAAGACGGAGGCACCTGCAGAGGCAAAGGTTGAAGTTAAAGCAAAATCTCAGCAAAAGACTGCAAAGCAGATAGAGCCAAAGGAGAAAAGATATGATGAGAAATCTGCAAGAAGTGCATCGATAATAAGGCTTTCAGGAAAGGATATACCTGGAAACTTGGATATTGAGAAAGCAATCATGAATATAAGAGGGATAGGCTTTTCTATGGCAAATGGATTGAGATATGTAATAGATAAAAGCTTGAATATACCTCCTGAGACAAGACTCGAAGATTTAAATGATGAGCAGCTTTCAAAGTTAGAAGGCGTTATAAAGGATCCTGCGAAATTTGGAATTCCTTCATTCCTGCTCAATAGGAATAAAGATATGGAAACAGGAAAGGATTTGCATGTTGTTGGAAATGATCTAGTATTTGCAACAAGACAGGATATTAGCAGAGAAGTAACACTTAGGACATGGGTTGGCTACAGACACCAGTATAACCTTAGAGTGAGGGGCCAGCATACACGTTCTACAGGAAGAAAAGGAGCTACTGTTGGAGTTACTAAGAAGGCGAATAAGCCTGCAACATCTGCTTCATCTTCATCTAAAAAATAATAAATGAGTGATTAATTGGGAGCACCAAAGAGAAATAGAAGAAAATATGATAAGCCTCGAGATATGTGGAGCAAAAGCAGAATTGAGGCGGATTCAAAGCTTATAAAGGAATTCGGGCTTAAAAATGAAAAGGAGTTGTGGAAGATCCAGACTGAGCTTAGCAAGCTTAGAGGCAATGTCAGGTTATTGCTTTCTGCATCTGAGTCTGAAAACGTGAAAAGGATTTCCAATAATATCTTGAACAAGCTGGTAAAGTATGGGATAGCAGCACCAGGAGTTACCTTGGAGAAGACTCTTGATTTAGATGAAACTGCATTCCTTGAAAGGCGCTTGCAATCCTTGGTATTCAGAAAAGGGCTTGCAAAAAGCATGGCTCAATCAAGGCAATTGATAACACATGGATTTATAGCGATAAGCGGAAGGAAGATAGACAAGCCTAGCTATAGAGTAGCTGTTTCTGAGGAAGACAAGCTTGGCTATTATAGGCCAATCAACTTGGAAGTAGTTCCTAAGCATGAAGAAAGCCATTCAGATTTAAACAATGAGGGTATTGCTGCAGAACAAGCAAGCCCTTCTAATGTAAGTGAATGAAGCAAGAGGTATTTATTATGGCTAAAGGAAAAAAATTGAAAACAGATGAGGGCAAAAAGGTTAAAGGAGAAGAATCTTATGAAGCAAAGGCTATGGAAGCACCTATAGTCAAAGAAAGGCCGCAGAGGCTTGCAGTTGCACATGTATATTCCTCCAAGAATGATACTATAATAACCCTTACCGATATGAGTGGCGCTGAAACTATAGCAGTCGGAAGTGGAGGAATGATAGTAAATGCAGATTCTCAGGAAGGTTCTCCTTATGCTGCTATGCAGGCTGCTTACAAGGTAGCGGCAGATGCAAAGGAGAAAGGAATAACTAATATTACGATAGAGATAAGAGCTCCTGGTGGACACAATTCAAAGACACCAGGGACAGGAGCACAGGCAGTGGTAAGAGTATTGGCTAGAAGCGGCCTTACAATAAATGGCATATCCGATGTAACCCCTATACCAACAGATACAACTAGAAGGGCTGGAGGTAAAAGAGGAAGAAGAGTCTGATCTTCTTTCCTTTTCTTTAGCTCTTTCTTCCTGCTTTTAAATTTTTAAAGTTTTTAGTTTTCTAATGATACTGGGACATTTACAACGCTGCCGTTTGGCCCTGTTTCAATCTCTTTGCTGTACCTAAGTGCTACTATATAATTAGGCAATGCAGATACATTCAAATTAGCAAACGGGCATATCCTGCCTTTTATACATATTGGAGATGCAGATCCTGTGAAAGAGAGATTATAATATGATAAGGGCTTGAGCTCGTTGAATATAATAAGGTTATCGGGAAGGGGGCACGGCAATCCAGTGGTTGATTCTGATGGGCATGCGATCGCTGAAGATGATCTATATATTGGAAT
Organism: Microcaldota archaeon; assembly: GCA_021798935.1. Lineage (GTDB taxonomy): Archaea > Micrarchaeota > Micrarchaeia > Micrarchaeales > Micrarchaeaceae > Mancarchaeum. Next base: position 150,143 of record JAJZBL010000001.1, on the reverse strand, counting down.
AGAATCGTTGATTCCAGGCCCTTTCAGATTTAAGGTTCCTACAACTACCATGTATGGATCAGAGGTTATATTTGCTCTGATTGAGGAATTGTAATTATGGTAAAGATAGATTATATTAGTCTTGTAAATTGTTGTGGGCACATACACCTTTAATGCTATAAATATGAGGAATGCTATAGCTACAAAAAGCAATAATATTATAACCAGCAATGCTTTTCCCACTTGCTGCTTTTTGTCCATAATACAATTAGCATCTGAAAGATTTTTAAAACCTTCATTCATGCAGGATTAGGATTAAGCAAAATGCAATAAAACAATCAATCAGTAGATACTTCCCTTGGTATGCTTGGCCTTTTCTTTATTACTATCCGGGAATTGCAGTAACTGCATGCTATGAAATTCTCGTTATAATCTACGTCTCTGCCACAGTTTGCGCAAATATAGTCCATTTTTATACCTCAATTAAATTTAGCAGTAATTATGTTTTAAGATAATATTTATATCTTAGTATTCTTCTTCAGCCACTTTATAAACTCCTGGTGTATATTAGATTTTGATGTATCTATAACTCTTATCTCCACTTTGCCTGAGTAGTGCTGTTCATCCTTCAATTCTATTGAGGAAGAATACTCCTTCATCTGGGAGAAGTGAACTTCCATCCAATGTATCCTGCCATCGAGGTAGTCATCTAATACTTTCCTTGACATTGGAAGCGATGAAAATGAGAATATCACTCCATTACACCAGTAAAGGGGGAGAGTGCCTGATGGTGTTACCCTTTCTCTCATAAGGTCTTCAAGCTCTACTTTTACTATCTCATGTACTATAACTTCATGTATAGGAGCATAAGTTATTGATATTTTATTTTCCAATGTTTACACCTGTTTAGGGTTATTCTGGATGGACACAGGCTGGGATTTTCCTATTGAATCCAGTGAATGCTTTGAAATAGCCCCCATAGGTGTGGTAAACGTATATGCACCACCTGCATAGATCTTGCCGCAATGCCTGCACCTCCATATGGCAGTACTTATCCTTTCAACAGAGTTCTTGCCGCAAGACTCGCATTTATAAAGTGCTATCTTCTGCAGGGTTACTGCTCTCTTCCTTTTCCTTATTGTAGCTCCGTATCTTATGTTTCCGCTTGACATATTAATCACTCATTTCATTATAAGTTCCTTAAGCTCTTTATGTTTATCAAAAGAAACATCTATAAGCTTATTTATCTCGTCCATTGTAAAGCTTCCAGGTAGCCCCTTCTGCATAGCTCTTATCTCCTTGTCATCAACCTGTACTGTTAATCTTGCATCCATAGCTGACTCTTCATTCTCGTTTGGATCAAGGAATAACGAAGATCCGATTTTTGCAAAGGTTGTAGAAGTTACTATATTCTTTATATTCAATTTTTTGTCTCTCTTTTCATAATTGACTGAGCCATCCTTGTACTCAGGCACTCTTGCATTTACTAAGGCAGCCATTGCCGCAATGCTAGCTGCATCTAGCATATTGCCACTGTAATTAAGCACATATACATCTACATAAACGCTCCATACTTTTCCTTCTTCTATGAAAAGGCTAGCTGGATCTATTGATACTGCAGAACGGATACCCCTATCAGTCACTCTTGACAACTCAATCTCTTCAGGTGAAGGTGGGCCCGATTCATATTCCGTAGCGGCCATAGGTAGTATTGTAACTGATACAACAAGATTGCCTTCATTTGGGGTATCTTCGTGTGGCGATTCAACAACCATCTTTACCCCAGCGATCACCCTTGTGTCACCTATATCAACCTGTGCAGAACCTTCTGCATGATCTATTAAGCCCTTAATTATTTTTATGTCTCTAAAGTCAAAGGCATTCCTTGAATCCTCACGCTTTCCTTCTTCGGAGAGCTTCTTAATATAATTTGATTTCATCCTAGACATTGCATCCAAATAAATACACCTCATTTCTTTTCATACTTCGCAGATATATCCTCATAAGATTTCTTCAATGCGTCCTTCTGTATCTTGGATATAGTTTTGCCTGCTTCAAGCACCAATTTTTCTGCTTCCTTCATTTGCTCAGGTGTAACACCGCCATCAAATTGAAGAAGCAAGACCTCATTGTTTCTAGGGGAAATTGCAAATGGTATATCGGCATCTGAATAGTTGTCTTCTATCATATTGACATCTATTGCCATTTTATCCTCTATCCTTGCGCCGCTTACTGCATAAACAAGGTCCTTCATAGGTATACCTGCATTTGCCAATGCGACTGAAGCAGCTGTTATCCCTGCAGCCCTCGTCCCACCATCACTCTGAAGAATTTCTATATCTATTTCTATTACTGAATTTGGAAATTGTGAGACTTCTATTATATTTGAGAATACATCAGATGTCACTTTTGATATCTCCACTTCTCTCCTAGATGGAGCTGACCTTCCATGCCCATCTAATCCAGAGAATGATGCCATAGAATACTTAGCTCTTATGACTGCCTTCTCAGGATCTGCCAAATACCTTGGAGCTTCCTTTGGGCCATAAACTGCTGCAAGCACTTTATTGTTGCCCCATTCTTCATAAGCAGAGCCATCTGCATTCTTCAAAACTCCTGCTTCTATCTTCAATGGCCTAAGCTCATTGAAATCTCTTCCATCTATTCGTTTTCCATTAACTATTAATTTTGGTTTATTTAATGATGACGCCAAATTATCACCTTTTATTTATTACCTTCGTTCTCTAGCATTTCTTTTATTCTATCTGTCAATCCGGGCACGTGTGCTTCTGACTCAATCCTGAGCACCGCTTCTATTGCTCTCTTGGCATTGTCTCCTTTTATCCATACATAACCATTCTTCCCTACTGCTATCTTTGTCTTGGTAAAAGTGGTTAATTCATTTATCATAGTGTTCTCTTTGCCCATAAGCCTAGGTATCTTCGCTGTATTTATATGCATAAGTATTCCATCCTTTAGAAGCATAGGCCTTTCCAAAATGGCTGTTGTTTTGTGCTCTATTTCTTTTACTGTAGCTTCTATTACATCGCCAACATAAAATTTCTGTCTTTCCCTTCTATCTGTAAGCAATACACCTTTAACCATAGGATTTATTTCTACACTATAAGACCCATTTCTTCCAATTTCACTGATTGTACCGATAACCCTATCATCAATATGTGGAACCCAAACAGATTTGAGTGGTATTAAGGACTTTGATGATTCATCAAAAAGCCCAAAAACCTTTGAATAAGTCTTATCATTCTCTATATATGAATAACTTAATCCTGTTGGCGAATTAAGTATCATTTCGCCTGGAAAAACAAACTTTCTCATTAAATCACGTTAGAATCTTTGTAATAGCTTTGCCCTGTGTGAGTTTATTAATTTTATCAAAAAATTCAGATTGCATTCCTGCGGGAAATTCAACTGTCGCTTGTAAACTGCCATCTTTCAGCCATTGCTGTGATTTTATTCCATATTCCTTCAGAACTCCATAGCACCTATTCGCATATTCGGGAGGTATTGAAACTTCTATCTTTGCAACCGCAAATTTTATAGGTAAAATCATATTTATTTTTTTTATCACATCTTCGATTTGCTCGCTTGCACTTTTAAATGGATCTATTGAAACTTTCGCTTCGTTCATCGCATTTTCTACTCTAAGTGCAGGGGTTGGGGCATTTGTCCTTGGATCTATGGCATTCCTTGCTATTATAGTTATTATCTGCTTTCTCTTGTCTTCAAGGAGCTTGTTCTTCTGCTCTGTTGTTATAGGAACATTGCCCTTTCTCAATATCCTATCTACTATTATAGGCAATTCTGTAGTGCCGAATGCTTTTTTGAGCTTCTCTTCACTTTGCCTTTCGCCCTTCCTTGCATCTTTGAAAATTTCTTCAGTATCAAGCACTGTTATAGGATCTTTTATTTTATTTGTTATATATTGGTAGGCCAAGTCTGCATCTACCAATATTTCAAATTCATCTTTTCCTACGCCATATTTTGCTATGACTATTTTTGATTCCATCGAAGTCACTTAAAGATCAAAAGTAAGATTCTATAGTCTTTTGGTCAAAAAATCTATAGCCTTTGCCTTTTGAAATTGTGGATATTTCTAGGTTGTTTGAATCTAACTTATTCTCATTTATCTTTTTAATTATAGATATTGCCAGCTTTATTGCTTCATCTAAAGCCATCCCATCCTTATATTCTTTGGATAAGATTTCTGTTGCAGTTTTCTTGCCTGATCCTATTGCATCAGCTTTATATCCTGCCAAAGCTCCTGCAGGATCTACCTCAAACAGGCGAGGCTTTGTATCGACACCTCCAACTAGAGTTGAAACTGCAAATGGCCTTAATCCACCATATTCAGTAGCAGTAAGCATCTCTTCTGCCATTTCCCTTGCCAATGTCTCGACAGGCTCGGTTTCATCATATATCATCCTATGGCTCTGTGTCTTTTCTCTCATCATGCTTACCAAATGCAATCCATCTGATATCATTCCGCTATATGTGGCACATATGTAGGGATCAATTTTAAATATCTTCTGCAGTGTCTCTGGCACTACTAATGACTCGTTGATATTCCTGTGTGCTGCTATTACAACACTTTCATCAGCCACTATTCCAAGAGCAGTCGATCCTTTCTTTACTGCCTCCTTAGCATATTCAACCTGAAAAAGCCTTCCATCTGGACTGAACATAACCCCCCTATCGTACGCTTGTATGTTTGGATACATCTTTTCACCTAAATAAAATACCGATTTTAGATTTCAAATCAGAGATTGCAAAGAACCGCATAAAACTATTGCAGCCTTTGTGTAAAGTCTGTATTAATTTAAAATCAATGGAAGTATATGTATATAAAAATATAAAAAGGTATTCAAACCTTATTTCACCTATAGGTAATTTTGCGTCTTTTAGTAATTCTGAAGATACTTAGTTTTGTGCTGGCAACTCTGCAAACCTTGATTTGTAGTACTCTTTTATAGATTTTATCGTTCCGGAGCTTTTAAGGGTAATAAATGAAATGGGAATGTTGTTTACTTTGTTTATGAATGCTAATCCTACAACACTATCTTTGAATCCTTTGAGCAAAACCTTCAATATGAATGTTTTATCATCGAGTATAGCTGCAACTTGTGGATTGGAATCAGAGTAATGCACATCACCTAATTCGAATAGCATGTACCTGTTTATCAATTTAGAAAATTCTTTGCCTGTATCAGCGGTATATCCACTTCCAAGCAATGCCTTTATGCTTTCAGAAGACCTTACAAGTATATACCTGTGCTTTTCTCTCATACCCTATTCATCCCCTATAATGCTTTTTAAATTGGTTACATGTGCTTTTGCGTGTTCAGGATTCGCAAAAACAAGCTGCGATATATACAAAAGCTGCATTCTGGAATATTGATGTGCAGGATCATCTGTAAACGTTATTATTGAGAATTCTACTCTGCTTGATTCAAGGTACCTGATCAGCTTGCGCATGAACAGCAAATCCCTTTGCCGTGAAAAACCAGAATCGGAAATTAGCTTGTTTATTGGAAGTAGCAGGAAATTTTTATTTTGAGATAGAAACTGTATAAATTTCTTGTCTAATACATAGTCCGTTAGAAGTACACCCTTGGCACCCTCTCTCATCCTTGACATCAATTTGCTCGTATTAGAATTGTAAACTACAGATCCACTATAATCCTCATTATTAGAGGCAGCATCTAGCACTTTTATGTCAACTCCGGCCCTAAATATCTGGGAAAATCCTAAATCGTTTGGTGATATCCCTAAGAGAGTATAATCAAAATTTGCTAAGTCATAATACAATAGAACACCAGTATTATCTTTCATCTGCACTCTCATCTTCGCCAGGATTTTTTGGTTCTGAAACACTGAACAAATCGTATTCTAATACTTTCTTTATTTTCTTTGAAGGATATAGGAGCTTTATAAGTTTGGTGTGGCCCCTTATACCTTTACCTGATTCAAATGAAGATATGAGTCCATAAGTCTCCAGTTCTGATATATAATTGCGATACCATCTCTCGCTCTTGAAGGTTTTATGAAGACCCTCAGCTAATGATTTATACCTGTTATAAATTTCGCCGCTAAATATGTAGGTATCTATTCCATCGCTAAGCTTTTTGTATGATCCGCCGCTCTCTGCTATAAGGACTATAGAATATAGGACAAGTTTTTGATCATCGGGCAATGTTGAGATTAATTCATAAACCGCATCCTCTCCTGCCTTCTGTATTGCTTTTTCGGCATCTGCCATCTTTACAGAATCTTCATTGTTGAACTCTGCATATTCTCCTGCCTCTGACAAGACATTCAATGAGAACCTTGCATCACCGCCTTCCTTAGCCGCAGCGGCAGCTATATAATGCAGTACTTCATCAGATATTGCATTTTCCCTAAAACCCTCTGCCACTCTGTCTTTTATTATTGCATAAAGTTCATTTGCATAATATGATGGGAATACAAGTTCTGATTCATAAAGGGCTGACAAGCTGCGTGGATCAAGACCATCCTTGAATGAAACATTGTTTGATATCCCTATTAAACTCACACCTCCAAATCTTATATCGCTATTTATGCGTGTGAGCGTATATATCAGATCATCAAGGTCCTTTACCATGTCTATTTCATCCAAGGCAACTACTAGGACCTTTGCATCCTCCTCCATCCAATTTATAAGCTTTTCATATAGGTCAACAGTACCAAAACCCCTCTTTGCATAATTTGGAAGATGGTCACTAACTATCTTATTCAATACCCTATATCTTGAATTGTATATTCTGCAGTTTATATACGATATCTTAGCTTTTATGTTTGGAAGTGCACTTATCTCATTTATCACATATTTAGTGCATGTTGTTTTTCCCGTTCCTGTCTTGCCATATATAAAAAGATTTCTTCCTTTTTCGCCTTTCAGTGAAGGAGATATGGCTTTTTCTATATCATTTATCTCTTTCTCCCTAAATATGAGTTTTTTTGGTATGTAATGCGGAGAAAGCACCTCCCTGTTCAGGAAGATTTTAGATTCAGACAATAGATCATTTAATGTTTGCATATTCCCCCCTTATTTAAATTTAAAATTTTAATATTTAAATTTAGATTATCTTATTAAAACTGTTTCCTTAAAATAAAAACAAAACCTAAAATATTCAACTTATATACCATTTATATTGTTCAGATATAATTTTTGGAATGCAATTTTTCTACATCCATTATGCTGTATTTCCATATTATATCTCCTCTTTTGTCACTCTGGACGGACCACGGTTGTACCAAAATGGTATCTCCTTCTTTTATCCAAAATTTCCTTCTAAACCTTCCAGGTATATCGCAAAGGCGCTCTTTGCCATCAGCACAATTTACCACAAACTTTGAAGCCCCTACTACTTTTGCAACTTTTCCCACTATCTCAGAGCCTTTTGGGATTCTTAACTGAGGGGGAGGGGAATTTGGATTGCTTTTTCTATCATACATGATTATACACCTTTTTAGTAGCTCTTCAGGCTATACCTGGCACCACATGCTTCACATACCAGATAATACATGCCGTTTCCAGCGTTCTCCAAATGGGTATCTGGTTTATGGCATTCTCTGCATATTACATATACATTGAAGTATCTTTCCAGTTTTTTATTCAGATCTTCCTCTCTGAATTTTCCAGTGACGACCAGCCTTTGGTCCTCCAACGATGTTGGAACTCCTAATTCCTTCTCAAAGTACTTAGATATTTCCTCTTTGCTTCTCCTTGCTTTATCTGCTATTGCACTGATGTTTCTGATAATTGTTTTGTTTCCTTGTATTATAGAGTCTACTTTAGGTATGACAAAATCTTGGTGCTCTTCTTCTAAGTTGGGCAATTTCGAGAAAGCATTGTGTAACAGTTCTGTATATTCTTTATTTTCCAATTAAACACCTATAGATTAGCTTTATGCTCTCTTTACTAATTATTGTTCTAATTATATATATATTTCTATATCAGCCGTATGTTTGCTGTATTTGTTAAAGTTCAGACCATGGTTAGGTGTTAATTATCAAAAAAGTTAAATTATTGTATGTACCTTATATCTGTGGCAGATAGGCTGGGGAGCTAAGGGTTCTCTGTCCGCAAATCCCTTCAAAGGCGAGCTTACATGCCGGTTAGGTATATAAGGGAATTAAAAAGGAATGCAAAGAAGCGTTGAGGCTCTGCCCTAGACGATAACTTGGTATGTGAATCAGGCCAGGCCGGAAGGAGCAACCTTAAGCATATAGCAGATTATTAAACTGCGTGCAATTAGGTTATGCTTTTAGGATACAGGACTGAGTGGATTTGCATAGCACCTTTTAATTCTCTTATGTGCTTAGCCGACTTCTGCCATTTAAGATTTTTTGCATCTGTGCTTTTAAACTAAAGGTATTTATAGTTATATAGGATAAAGTTTATTTACTGGGTATCTATAATACAGTTGTTTATTTAGTCAAGCTTTACTGTAAATCTGTGCTATGCAATATAATGCCGGGGTAGCCTAGTGGTACTTTAAAAGGCACTAAAGGGCGGCAGCCTGCTAAGCTGTTTGGCTGTAAAGCCTTCGCGAGTTCGATTCTCGCCTCCGGCGCAGTATTATTATAAGAAGTTCTCTTGCTTTCAGATATCTATAAAGCTTATCGGAACTCTGTTGGAATTTATTGTATTATAGCGCATCAGCTTATCTAAAGAGTCTAGTGATGAGGGAGCCGCCAAACGCGGTATGATAAAATAATAGTTTGTCCTGAACTTATAGGATTTTATGAAAATGTAATCTTTGGTAAGCAGAAACCCAGTTACATGGAACTTGTTATCCCTAAGTAATTTGTTGATAAAATACAGCTTGTCATCCACATTCATGTTATCTATTCTCAATATATCTTTTATATCCCTTTATTTATTGCTTTCCAAGTTTTAGGGATTTAAAGAATCTCCAAATTTAAACTTAACGATTAAATATATTAAACTACAATAATTATCAATGGTGGATAGGTGGACTGGTTAAAATCTAAATCAGATAGAGGTTCTGAAAAAAACTTTTTAATAAGATTGCCTTCTGATTATAGATCACAAAGTGCTATGGAGTATCTGATGACATATGGATGGGCTATCCTCGTCATAGCAATAATATTAGCGGCATTATATACATTGGGGATATTCAATCCTCTTACTTTTGAACCAAGGCTTCAGCCAGGTGGCTGCTATGTTGAGAGGCCTTATGGCCCTGGTCAAGATTCTGGATTATCTCTTGTTGGCGAATGTGGCTACCTGTTGCCTAAATTTGTCGGGGGTTTTAACGGAAAGACTAGCAATGTAAGTGCATCCCTTTCTACCCTTGGGTATATGAATACCGGCAAATTTTCAGTAAGTGCATGGATCTATGTAAATGGTCCATCTTCAGAAGGAGAACAGATGCCTTTATCGATAGGAGATGATGTATGCTCTAGCACGTATGGGCCTGAAGACAATGGAACTATACTTTTAGCAGCTCCTGCATATCCTGCTTCGATAAACCTATATAATTCACCTTTCCCTGGTTACCCAAGCAGTTCGGGAAAACCTGATTACTTTAAGGCTGCTGCCTGTGTCTACAATAAAACTTATGGTGGTGCACAATGGGCTTATGCAAATTATCCTTTTGGGCATTATAAGGCTTGGTACTTTGTTGCTGAAACCTACAATGGCACTTATTTGGACCTCTACATAGATGGCAAACTAGTCAATAAAAGTTACGCGCCAGGTTATACCAAGCTTCCGACTAATTATATTTCTATAGGAAATATGGACTCCCCTTTGATGTCCGGAAGGTTCTGGTTCAATGGATCGATTTCAAATGTACAGATATATAATGCTTCATTGAGCTATGCGGTAATATCTCAGATGTACAATGAGAATATAGCAGGTGCGCCTATAGACTTGATCAATCTCGTATCTTGGATACCTTTAAACGGCAATGAAAATGATTATTCAGGAAATACAGCAGGTGGAAAATTCTATAGTGGAAGCTTCAATGGTGGATGGGTAGACAATTACAACTACTTCGATAGGTAATAAGATAAATTAAATATCACATCTTAGTCATGAATGCATTGTCTAGAACATGCGAGCAGGTGCAGCTTCTTTTTTCTGGTATATCTTTTGCAAGCGAGTTTAGGAGCAGCCTGAGATTCTTTATGCTCTCTGCAAACTTTTTGTTTACATCATCTGTAGTCACTGGGCTTATATCTTCTCTCCCTTCCAATCCAGAATCATAATCGGTAACTATCGCAATCGAAAAGTAGCACATCGCTTTTTCCCTTGCTAATGTTATTTCGGGATACTGTGTCATATTGATTATATCTCCACCTAAGGACCTGAACATCTTTGATTCTGATTTAGTTGAAAACCTTGGGCCGTTTATGGTCACTAAGGTAGCTCTATCTAAATAATTTATATTAATGGTATCTGAATCGTCTATTGCAACCGAACGTATCTCATCACAGTAAGGATCTGCAGTACTTATATGGGCTACCTCTGGCCCATCAAAGAAAGTTTCCTCGGAACGATGTGTGAAATTTATGAACTGGTCTGGGAATACGAACATTCCTGGATCTATATCAGCGCTTAGCGACCCAACTGCTGTTGTAGATATAATCCTCTCAACACCAAGCTGTGCCAATGCTTCTATGTTAGCTTTATAATTTATCTTGTGCGGAGGTATTGTATGTTTTATGCCGTGCCTTGGCAAAAATGCTACCTCCTTGCCATTTATCTTGCCTACTGAGATCTTGTCGCTTGGGCTTCCGTACTTCGTCTGGATTTCAACTTCCTGTGCTCCCTCTTCGAAAAGTGAGTATAATCCAGAGCCCCCAATTATAGCTATTTTTGCATTGGGCAGTGCAGTATTTGGGTTTGATTCTGCCATTAATACCATCCTCTGGTCTTCATTGCTTTTGCAACTCTTTCAACAGCTATTATGTAAGCTGCATTCCTTGGTGTTATCTTTGTTCCCTTTGAAAGGTAATCCTCCTGCACTTTCATCACATCATAAAAGGATTTTGTTATTATTGTATCAAGTTTTGAGTAAACCTCATCAACTGTCCAGTAATATCCTTCATTATTCTGTACCCATTCAAAGTATGATCCTATTACACCACCGCTATTTACCAGGAAATCAGGGAGATCTAATATCCCTTTTTCAAAGAGGATCTTGTCTGCATCTGGAGTAACAGGCCCATTTGCTAATTCCAATACCAATTTTGCCTTTATCCTTCCTGCATTTTCTGCATTTATCTGATTCTCTATTGCAGCAGGTATTAATATATCTACATCGCTTTCCAGCAGCTCTTCATTGGTGAGCTTCTTTCCACCTTCATACCCTTGTACTGATCCTGTTTCCTTCTTTGCCTTCTCAAGCTTTTCTAAATCGAGACCATTTTCATCGTAAACAGCACCTTTTGAATCACTTATTGCTACCACTTTTGCTCCGAATAGCTTCTTTGAAAGGGTGTATGCGAACATACCAGCATTTCCGAATCCCTGGACTGCAATCTTTGCAGTTTTAAGGTCAATATTGAGCTTCTTTGCTGCCTCTCTAAGCACAAACATGGCACCCATTGCTGTAGAATCGTTTCTGCCTTCAGATCCCCACACTTCCAAAGGCTTTCCTGTTATCATGCCAAATTCGTTGTGCCCTACAAGCTTGCTATATTCGTCCATCATCCAAGCCATTATCTGCGGTGTTGTATAGACATCAGGGGCTGGAATATCTATGGTGGGGCTTACAAATGCTCTTATGGCCCTTATATAACCTCTGGAAAGCTGCTCCAATTCACTTGCAGTCAGCTCTTTTGGATTGCATATTATGCCTCCTTTTGCTCCACCAAAAGGCAAATTTGCCAGCGCACATTTCCAAGTCATCCATTCAGAAAGGGCTTTTACTTCATCGACTGTTTCAGTAGGATAAAATCTAATTCCCCCCTTCATTGGTCCTCTAGCATTGTTATGGTGTACCCTGAAGCCTTTAAAAAGCTTTATGGATCCATCATGCATCCTTACAGGTATATGCACGGTTATTATCTCGAAAGGTTCTCTGAGTATCTGATGTGCGTTTTCATCAAGGTTCATTATCTTTGCAGCTTGGTCAAGCTGTTCCTGTGCTATCTTAAAAGGATTAAGTTCTTCTGCCATATCAATCACAATTTTATTTTATGCATAAAAAATTAAAAACTGTTTGTGAACTTAAATGGATATAGGTATATCTGTGACATTCCTCCACCTTAAAGGATGTGGGATTTTTAGTTCGCGTTGTTAAAATTGGTTCCTTAAGTTAAACAGATACAACTTTTATGAAAAATTAGTTAAGTAGATCGGTATCTCTGCTTTCTCTCTTGTTTTTGTGGTGGAATATCAAATGCTTGGAACCAACTAAAAATGAAAAAACTAGAAACAATATAAACAATCTTGAGGTTATTGGGATTTTTTCTGGCTTTTGAGAGCCTGCCTTGAATTTTGGGTTTTTAAGCGTCATAATTGCCTTACGCCTGTTACTTCTGCTCTTGGCTTTCTGCTTTTATAACCCTTGAGAGATCGGTTTCCTTTGCCTTTAAGGATTCTTTCTTGTTGTATTTTCTCCTTAGCACTATGCTGTTTACATAGCACCTATTAGAGCAGAAATAATTTACCTTTCCAGTCTTGAAAACGTACAGTATTCCTGTCCCTTTCTTTATTTCTTTTGAACAATAGGAGCACTTCATAAAAAACCCTCATTTCACCTTTATCTCTCTTGCTTCTCTGCTTGTATCTGGAAGCCTTATAACATCCCCAGGCTTAGCTGGACCTATCATATTCCTCCTTATAATCCTGCCTTTATCCTTCCCTTCAAGGATCTTGCAGGATACCAGGTACACTTCCCCATACATCCCAGTCTTGTGCTTCATATCGATGCTGATTATTTCAGCAAGAAAACCTGAAAACTGAGGTGCAGGCAATTGAAATTCAGACATTATAATCACTCTTTCTTCTTAGGCTCACTTTCTTTAACCTCCTCTTTCTTAGCCTCTTTTGATTCTTTTGCTTCCTTTGCCTGAGGCTCTTTCTTTTCAGAGGATTTTCCAGTAATCTTTGAGATTATTGACTTTATGCTTGATTCTGCGCTGCCTGCATTTTCTACGGATACTGCAGAGCACTGCACGTTCAATCCTATCGCCTTTCCAAGATCTAGCTTGCTTGGAACCTCTATAAAAGGCACCTTTTTGTCCTCACAAAGTTTAGGAAGATGTGCGACAATTTCTGCGGGCTGTACATCTGATGCATATACCACAAACATGGCCATGCCTCTCTCTACGCTCTTTGTTGTCTCATTGACTCCTTTCTTTATCTTTCCAGACTGCTTTACCGATTGTAAAGCTTCGTATGTATTATCCAAAATTTCTTTTGATACCTCGGCCATTTTTACACCTTAGATCTAACTTCATTGGTTAGCATTAAATTCATAAAATAGTGAACGCAAGCAGTTTAAGCTTTATCGTGTATTTACAAGTTTGATATTCACTTATAAATACCTTTCGTTCACTATGCCCCAAAACCTCTGATTTCCATCATTCCAAGAAATCGGATGCCTTTGGAGGCTCTGGCGGCTGCCCTTTCCTTTGCCTTATTTCCCTCACCACCTGCGGCTGTATATTGGCAGGCAACTTTTCAAATCCTGCGAACTCCGTATACCATGTAGCCCTTCCTTGAGTAAGGCTCCTCATATCATTTGAAAACCCTTTAAGAGTTTCTGCAACTGGCATCTTTGATACAAGTTTTACATCTTCTCCTACCTGTGTTATCTCCTGTACTTGCCCTCTCTTGCTCTGAACAAAAGTTATTAATCCTGACATATAATCCTGAGGGGATTCTATCGTATAGATCTGCATAGGCTCAAGAAGGAATACACCGGCTTCCAACATAGCTGCATATACGCCATTCCTTGATGCAGGTATTACCTGCGCAGGACCTCTATGCACAGGATCCTCGTGTATTGTTGCATCTACTATGCTTACTAGTACCCCAGAGCATTTCTCCCTGGCTAGTGGACCGTCCTTTATTGCTTCTTCAAATCCATCAATTAGAAGCTCCATCACTTCATTCATATATTGTACTCCGTGAGTCACATCAGCCAATATGCATTTGTTATATATGTCTACAGTGTTTTTTGCAATTACCCTATCCAACCCTGCAGAAACAAGGTCTTCTATAGCTGATTGTCCCTTTGGCTTGCCCTCTCTTATTATTCCGTCATCTATTGCTTTCTGCACGGAATCTGGAAGCGGTTCCACTGTCATATAAAATCTTGAATGCCTGTTCGGAGTTTTGCTTTCAACTGGGCCTGCTTTCTTGTCTATTGTTTCCCTGTAAATTACTATAGGTGCGCTGGATATTATAGGTATCTTGAAATTATCGCGCAATTTTGTTTCAATTATCTCTAGATGCAGTTCACCCATCCCGCTTACCAAATGCTCTCCAGTTTCTTGGTTTATCTCAACCTGTATAGTTGGATCCTCTTTTGACAATTCTCTCAAGGCTTCTATAAGCTTTGAGGTATCCCTGGAATCCTTGGCTTCTATAGCTTTTGTAACTACAGGCTTTGAATAATGAGTTATCTGCTCAAATGGCTCTATATCTTCCTCACTTATTGTATCCCCTATGCTAATGTCCTTTAAGCCTATTATTGCGGCTATGTTACCTGCAGGTATCTCGTCTACAATAATCCTGTCAGGACCCATGTATATGCCAACCATCTGTATCCTTTGAGTAGAGGCTTGGCCTGAAATATGTACCTCAGTTCCTTTCTTTACAATTCCTGAGAATATTCTTGCTACTACTACCTCTCCGCTATGCTGGTCATATGTCAAATTAAATACTACACCAACTGCCTTTCCGTTATCATCGACAAGTGACATTGCTTTTCCGGATTCGCTATTCATGTCACCTTTCCATATGTGTGGTATCCTGTAAGACTGCGCAGCCTTTGGACTTGGTAGGTGATCTATAATCATTGCCAATACAGCTTCATCTATAGGCCCTACTTCCTGCAGCTTCTTTTCATCTCCAGCCGCAGTCAATGCAAATATATCCTTGAAGGTTGTATGGTACTTTTCCATTATCAGCTTTGATATTGCCCATTTCTTGTAAGCAGAACCCATTGCTACACTTCCGTCTTCTACACTAACCTTCCATTGGCCTTTAAATTCCTCAGGTACATTCTTTTCTATTAGCCTGTTTATGTTTCCTATCAACGCAGATATTCTCGAAAAAGTTTCCTCTGGGCTGAGCTTAAGCTCTGTAAGCAGCCTGTCAACTTTATTTATAAATAGCACTGGTTTTGCCTTTTCTTTAAGTGCTTGCTTGAGCACTGTTTCAGTTTGCGGCATTATACCTTCTACAGGATCTACAACAAGTATAACTCCATCTATGGCACGCATAGCTTTTGTGACGCCTCCACCAAAATCGACGTGTCCTGGTGTATCTATAAGGTTTATTATATAGTCCTTGCCGTTATATGGAAAACCTAATGATATGTTAGCTGATTTAATAGTCATCTTCCTATCTTTCTCTATAGCTTCGTAATTCGTGTATAATGCATCTCCTGCTGCTGCTTTGGATATAAGTCCTGCTCTCGCTAACAATGAATCTGTCAATGTAGTTTTGCCATGGTGGACGTGTGCTATAATTGCTACGTTCCTTATCTGGTCTGTATTCTTCATTATCTTTACTATTTCTTCAACAATATACTCTTTTCTTACCATTAAAAAGCACCATCATTTTGCACTTCTAGCCATACGCTCTATTTCGTTCTTTCTCTTGATCGAATAGCTGTTGATATCATTTTTAGATGCAAGTATTATCTCGGAAGCTAATGCGTCACTTATCTTCTTCTTATTGTTAAATGCTCCTATTATCGATGCTGTTGCGATGTTCCTCAAGGCGATATCAAGCCTGCGGCTTGCACTTACGTCAACGGATATGTTTGATATTGTGCCTCCTTGTCTTATCCTTGTAGTATCTTCTATAGGTGCACTGTTTTCCAATGCTACTATAAAGATAGCAAGTGGATTTAACTTTGTTTGGTTGTATACACTATCAAAAGCCTCCTCTATTATCTTCATTACCTTTATCTTCTTTCCCTGAAGCCTTCCTTCAGTTCTTATCGTATGCCCTCCTATCCTACTTCCCGTACCTCCCCTCATTAAGGAGTTCTCAAGCCTTTCTACTATGTTGATGTTTGCTTTTGAGAAAGGTTTGCCACTTCCTCTCCTATATGTAAGAGGATTTACCATGGGCTTGAGATTCACGTAATTCCTAAGGCTGAGGTCTTCTACCAAAACATCGTAATCATATTTATTGAAGAGTTTTATTTTGTTTATTGATGAGCTCTTTTCGGATTTTTCGGTTTTTTCCTTTTCTTTTTCAGACTTCTCTTCGGCTTTTTCTTCAGCTTTGGCCTCTCTTTTTTCTTCTGCTTTTTCCTTCTTTTCTTCTTTTGCTTCTGCTAGCTCTTCCTTCTTTGATTCTTTTGTTTCTTTTGAAGCAGTATGCTCCTGCTTCTCTTCAGAAGCTTTGGGCTTCTCTACTGGCTTCTGTTCTTTACCTTTTTCTTTTGGCTTGGTTTCTTTGGTATTTTTATTGCTTTTTTTATTGGCAGGCATCAATATCATCTCTTTGGCTTCTGCTTCTTTCCTTTGGCTACAAGCCTAAGGTTAGCACCATTAACTTCTACAACCTTGTATTTTAATCCAGGTATGCAACCCATTTGTCCTCTCTGTGATCCTCCAAGACCCTCTATTGTCACTTCATCGTGTTCATCGACAAAGTTTATAGCTCCTTCATTCGGTACATATGCCCCGACAACCTTGCCATTCTTTATAAGCTGCACTTTGACACACTTTATCTGCCCTGAATGAGGTTGTTTCTGTTCTACAGAGTACTTCTGGAGGACAAGAGCCTTTGCACGTGGATTTGTTCCTACAGGGTCGTATTTAGCTTTAAGTTTCAATTTCCTTCTCTTTAACCATTTCTTAAGCATACGCTGATGCTTCCTTTCTGTCAGCAATTTTCTAGCTGCAAATTGACCATTTGGCATATTATAACACCTTTATTTATCGCTCTTTGTATCGAGCCCTTTTAAAATATCAGAAGTACCTGGATTTATTATAGACAATGCAGATACGGAAAATGGTTTCCCACACAATGAACCAAGGTCCATCGAATTCCCATCAAATAACTGCACATTTATCTCTGCTACTTTCGCCATATGCTGTATATCTTCAAGTATGTCGTTATCATTTACTTTAGCTAATATTATAAGCTTAGCGGTATTGTTTTTTATAGAATCAATAACGCTATTTAATCCCAGTGCTGTCTCTCCAGTATCTACAGCAAGACGAATGTTATTTGTCGATTCAGTCATAATTACACTTCGTAGTATGTTTAAGCAAGAATGCAAATTACCAATAGAGCAATATGCCTATCTGTGTTATTATTACAATGCAATACCTTTTAAAACTAACGTTTTAAATTTAGGATTTTGCTCTTTTGACTATTGTCCTGTATCATCTTTCTATAGCTTTATCAGAGAAGGTGAAGAAATCTTTAAGCTTGCTAAGCTCTATTGTGGTTTCAGCACCTGTGTTCATGTCCCTTACTTTTGCAGTCATCGATTGTTCTTCAGTTGGCCCTACGAATACAACATATTTAAACATAAGTGCATTTGCATAGGATAATTGATTTGCAACGTTCCTATCAGAATCATTCAGATCAACTTTTATGCCAGATTCCCTTAGCATATTAGAAACCTTCAGCGCATAGTTATAATTTTCTTTCTTGATGTTGGAAACGAATACCATTGCAGGAGTTACCTCTTTTGATTCCTGAAACTTTAATATATCTAGTAATCTGTCTACCCCAACTGCAAAGCCTACGGCACCTATTTGCTTGCCCCCATAGTTTGATATCAAATTGTCATACCTGCCTCCGCCACCTAATGAGGCATTTTCTCCATTGGTTTTGAATTCGAATACTACGCTGGTGTAATAGTCTATGCCTCTCACAGTAGAGAAGTCAATAGCGGGTGCAGATTTTATATTATATGATTCTAATAGTGAAAGAGTATTCTCAAGTTCTAATGCGGATTCATCTCCGATTAAGGATTTTATATAACTTAGTTTTTCGCTGTTTGTTCCTTCATGTGATATTAAGTCCATTATTTTATTGGTTTGCTCCTCCTTTAACTCAATTTCCTTTAGCAATCCCTTTACTCCTGCAGTGCCTAACTTGTCCATCTTGTCTATTGCACGCATAACTTTTACTTGCTTTTCTTTGCTTATCCCAAGAGTAGAAAAAAATTCATCGAGCATCTTTCTATCATTTATGGATATCTTATAATCTACACCGAAAGCTTCATAGACTTTTGAAGCTGTTGCTATGATCTCTGCATTTGCCTTTACAGCATCCCCTCCTATTATATCTATATCAGCTTGTGTGAACTCCCTGTACCTAAGGCGCTGAGGTTCGTCCATCCTCCAAGCTTCTCCTATAGAGTAACGTTTGAAAGGCAATGGCAGGTTGGAGTGCATTATAAAATAACGCGCTAAGGATACTGTCTGATCATATCTCAGACCCAAACCTTCATTTTTTAACTCAAAAATCAGCTTGTTCTCCTCCCCTATGGATTCTTTTGCCCTCAATAATTGCATTGATTCCAACTTAGGTGTATATATGCTTACAAATCCGTAAAGCTGAAAAATATCCTCTATTTTCCTAAGCATTTTGCTGCGGAACAATGCCTCATTAGGCATCATGTCCCTGAATCCTTTAGGAAAAGGCAAATCGGCCATTAAAACATCCCAGCCTTACTCAAAGATTGTCATCTATCCATTTCTTTAGGACTGCTTTTGGCACTGCTCCTACATTTTCTGCCTTTACTTCACCTTTTTCTATTAGAAGAGATGTAGGAATGCTCATTATGTTGTACCTTGCCGCAATATCCTCATTGTCATCTGCATTCAGCTTTACGAATTTGACCTTGCCATTGTATTCTGGTGCTACCTCCTCTATTATAGGCGAGAACATCCTACATGGTCCACACCATTCTGCCCATACATCTACAACGACAGGCACCTTAGACTTAAGGACTTTCTCTTCAAAATCACTGGAGTTGACTTCTTCAACCTTATTTTCTTCTGCACTCATTTTTATCACATATAATTTATTTTTGGGTTATAAATATTAAAATATTCCCTTAAAAAATTTTACTGGCACGCTTTTATTGCATTGTACTTTGTATTTGTTCTCGACTTCGCATTCAAAAGCAAAGGTTTATTTATTTTAAACTTGTAATAGGTTGGATGATGAATTTCGCGTTTCTGAGCTTTTGCAATGAAGAAGATCTTGAGTGCTGAATCAGGTGGTTGATCCAAATGCCGATATCTAAAAGAACTATAAAAAATTATGTAAAGGAGAAATACAAGGTAAGGATCAGCGATGACGCAATAGATAGCATAATAAAATTCTTAGATTCACAGGCAGGCAAGATAGCTAAGGAGGCAGTCGACAATGCCAAGATAAAGAAGCATGCTATAATAACTCCTGATGATATTGAAGAAGCAATAATTAAAAATTCAGTAAAGGTGAAAAAGATTGAATGACAACAAGGGGGAGGCATTTATAAGTGAAAGCCCTACTCATAGTATAAAGCTTGAATTTTATTCTGAAGGCATTGGAATGGTATCTTTAGTGTGGGAACCTGTTGAAGACGCAATATTGCAGACATTATTTGACTTGAATGGGGGCGTGCTAAATCAGAATCTTGTTGAAGCAGGTGGTAAGTCCGCTAGAGACTTTGCAGATAAATTTATAGAAGCCAATGGGCTAGAAGACATAAGGGAATCTATATACGAAGAGGTAAAGCTTAATAAGGCCTGCCCAAAATGTGGGTCAAAGAACCTTTCGAAATCAGTTACTAAATTGAAAAAAGGCAATATACCAATAATACCTACTTACATATGCAATGACTGCAATTCCAAAAGTTACTATCTGACTGATACTTATCTTAAATACCTTATAGAGAACCACAAGGACCTTTTTGATGAAAATGAGCTTAAAGAGTTAAATGAGGACAGGGACAGATTATTGGAAAATATGCAGGAATATATAAGCAGAATCTTCGCAATGAAGAAGGTATATAGGATAAAGTGAATATTTTTCGTTTTTTGTAATGGGTTTATAAATATTAAAAGGCAAAAGTATTTGGTGATAAGATGCTTACATCAGATTTGTATGGAAAGGAAATAATAACAAATACAGGGCACAAACTAGGGTATGTAGAAGACATAATATTAGACATGGAAAGTGGAAGTGTAAACAGTTTGATGCTTGTTAAACTTGAGGATCTTGCAAGTGGCAAAGGCAAAGGAGAGGAGTTCAGGAAAAATACTGTAAACTATGAGAGAGTAAAGAACATATCCGAAAGCGTGATAGTAAGCACAGAGAAGATAAAGTGAGTATTGTTTAATTTTTAAGGCAAGCTGAAAGGTAAATTTGAATGGATTTTGGAGATTCTCTTAGGAAGGCTTTAGCCAAGCTTACACATTCAACTATAATCGATGCTAAGGTTATAAGAGAGTTCAACAAGGAGCTCCAAAAAACCCTCATAATGGGGGATGTTGATGTTGAATTAGTGCTAAATCTGACAAAAAGGATAGAGGAGAAAGCTTTAAAGAGCAAACCACCTGCTGGAATACCCTCTAATGACTATATAACAGATATAGTATATAATGAACTTGTAAATTTGGTTGGCGAGAAGTATGAGCCTGAGCTAAAGAGACAGAAGATACTTCTTTTAGGATTATATGGTTCTGGAAAAACTACAACTGCAGCAAAGATTGCAAGATTCTACCAGAACAAAGGACTTCCAAGCGGGATAATCTGCTGCGATACAACAAGGCCTGCTGCTTTTGAGCAACTGAAGACTTTAGCGGAACAGGCTAATGTAAGTTTCTTTGGAATCAAAGATGAAAAAGATGCAAGAAAGATAGTAGCAGAAGGGCTTAAAGCACTCAAGGATAAGCCCATAATAATATGTGACACAGGAGGCAGGAGTGCACTGGATTCTAATCTTATAGATGAGTTAAGCAATATAACAAAATCATTTAACCCTGATAAAAAAGTGCTTGTCATAAGCTCGGATATTGGACAGGTTGCAGGCAAGCAGGCTTCGGAATTTAATAATTCAATAGGCATAGATGGAGTAATAATCACAAAGATGGATGGGTCTTCCAAAGGTGGAGGAGCATTAAGTGCAACAAATGCTGCTAAAGTCCATGTGATGTTCATAGGAACTGGAGAAAAGCTCAATGATCTTGAGCCATTCAATCCAGATGATTATATAGGTGGATTGCTAGGCATACCAAATATAAAGAAACTGATAGACAATGTAAATGAAGCTGTAAAGGAAGCAAATTTAAACCCAGATGAGGTAAATGTTGAAAAACTCAATTTCAATACATTCTACAGCCAACTCAAAGCATTGAATAAGATGGGACCACTTAAAAATGTTCTTAAGATGATGGGTGCAGTTGATGCCCCAAAAGAACTTATAGACCAGAGTGAGGAAAAGCTACAAAAGTATAGAGTAATAATATCATCGATGACCAATGAGGAACGAAATGATGAGAAGTTGCTGCATAACCCGAGCAGAATTCATCGTATAGCTATTGGAAGCGGTACAGCTGAAAGCGATGTTAGAAGCATGATAGCGGACTTCAATAAGATGAAGAAATCGTTCAATATGCTTAAGAATAGCAGGGATATCCGCAAAATCTTCCCTGGATTTAATAATTGAAATTCAAAAATCAAAAATTAGTGTGTCATCTGCTTTTCTTTTTTGAAGATTTTGCTTTTTTGGCTACAGATTTTGCCTGTGTTTTCTTAGATTTTGATGCTGCTGCTTTCTTTGGCTTTGCCACACTTGTTGCCTTTTTAACTACTTCCTTGGCAACTTTCTTAGTTGCCTTCTTTGCAACTTTTGATTTTTTCTTTTTTATATCCTTCATTTTAATTCACTTTTCACTTTGAAATTTATACGTAAATTATTTAAGTTTAATAAATTTTAGTTGATATCATAATGTATATAATTGTAGATAAATAAACATTTTTATTTATTCAAAGCACTAAATTGTTATCGGAGTGCTAAGAAATAAGTATATTGCAAATTTGCTATTCTTACTTATAAATTTTTGTGTCTAATAATAAATAGATTAGGGTTTTGAAAAATAGGATAAAGATTTGCATGGAGACGAAGGACAAGCTTGAGGAGAAGCTTGAAGAGCTTAAGGATGAATACGCAAAGGTAAAGGATAATAAGGCAACAAATAAGTATGTAGGCAAGCTTAGGGCTAAGATAGCATCGGTAAAAAAAGATATAATAATAGCTAGCAGAAGAAAGCACGAAAAAGGATTCTTTGTAAAGAAGACAGGGGATGCTACAATAGTTTTGATGGGATTCCCAAGCACTGGAAAGTCATCTTTGCTAAATGACCTTACTAAGTCAAATTCAAAAACAGCTGAGTATGCTTTCACCACTATAGGTATAGTCCCAGGGACTCTCAATTACAGGGATGCGCATCTTCAGATACTCGATATGCCTGGAATAATAAACGATGCACATTTAGGCGCAGGAAATGGGTTGAGTGTTATAACACAGATGTATGTAGCAGACCTTGTTGCCTTTGTAGTAGATGCACAGCAGCCATCTCAGTTAGAGTTTCTTATAAAAGAGCTCAATGCACTGCACATATACATAAAGGAAAAACCTGAGATCGTTATAATAAAGAACAAGAGCAATGGGCTATCGATTATAAATAAATCCTCTTTGAGGCTTGATCAAATAAAGGAGATATTCAACGGATTTGGTATATATAATGCGGATGTTAGGATTTACTCTGAATTGTCAGAGGATGAACTTATAGGCTATGTATCGCACAGCTCAAAGTACCTAAAGGCTATGGTAGTTTTGAATAAAATTGATTTGGTAAAGAATTACCAATCTGCTGTGGATGAGATAAAATCCAGGTACTCTATGAAGGTAATCCCTGTGAGTGCATTGAATGGAATTGGAATGGATACTCTGAAATTGGAGATGTACAATTCACTGGGTTTGATAAGGATTTATATAAAACCTAGAATGACGGATGAAAAATCCCCAATTACCCTGAACCGTGGATCTACGGCTTACGATGTGGCAAAGATGCTGCACAGTGAATTTGCAGATGAAATAAAATATGCCTACATAACAGGCCCTAGTGTCAAATACCCCAACCAAAGGGTAAGCATAAAGCACAGGCTTGAAGATGGGGACATAGTGACATTTGTAAAAGAGAAATAATTTTGTGGTGATTTGATGTCTATAAAATATTGGGAATTTGAGGATGCTCCATTCAAGGAGAAGATAAAATCTCCTCACATAGGAGACATATCTAGATTGTTCTTTGACAATGAAACAGAAGCGTACAGGTTTTCGCTGCTCCTCCTTGCAATAAAAAAGGGAGGCAAAGTCAGGTTGAAGGATATGCCAAAGGAAGTTCCTATCGCAACTGCAAAGCGTTATTTAGAGTATGCAGTAAGGTTAGGGCTTGTAAAACATGAAAGCTCCTATTATGAACTGACAGATAGGTATACACAGCCATTTAGGAATATTGCACTTTACATAAAAGCTTGGATGTCGGATAATTCGGACGAGGATTTATTGCAGGAATTTGCTTCAGCAAAAACCGAGAAGCAGGATAAAAGAGGAGGCAGAACTACGCAAAATTTAGACTCTGAAAAAGAAAAAGAGGAGTAGGAAAAGTAAAATCAGATATTTTCAGATGTTATATCTATTTCACTGTCTGTAGGGTTGGATTCGATTTTTAGTTCAAAATCATTTATTGTGTACTTGAATTCCTCGTTAGTTTTTATAATGCCCTTGTTCTTTAAGAATTCGCGTGCAAGAAGCATATATACGAATGCCAGTGATTTCCTTCCTCTGTTGTTGCATGGTATTACAAGATCAACATCTCTTGTCATATTGTCAGTATCGCATAATGCAATTATAGGCACTCCGATTTCACTTGCTTCTCTAATTGCCTGCTTTTCATTCCTTGTGTCACTTGCAAACAATACTGCAGGCTCCATAAAGTTCTCTCTATAAGGATTTGTAAATATGCCTGGTGTTACTCTGCCTTTTATGAAGTTAGCATTTATTATTTCTGAAAATTTCTGTGCTGCTGCAACTGCATATATCCTTGAGGCAGTAACTACAATTTTCTTCGGATCATATTTGGATAGCATTGAAGCTGCTACTTTTATTCTTTCATCTATGGTTTTGAGATCAAATAGGTAAAGGCCATCTTCTCTTACCTTGTAAATGAATTTTTTTGTTCCAGGGGTCTTAACTTTTGTTGCTATATGAATTCCTGATTCTAAATAATCATTTTGGCTTGCAATATTAAATTCTTCTTCAGACATCTATTCACCATTTTAAATTTATTTTCTGCTTGCTTCCATGAACTCTTCAAGCAGATCATTATTGCTCAAAAACATACGCCTGCAGCAGTACCTTTTTACTCCAAGATCGTCAAGAACTTTTCCAGGGTCTTCATTATTTTTATTGACTCTCTTGTCATATTCTTCCCATTTGTCAGCTACTACTGCCCCACATGTAAAGCATCTTATTGGCATCAACATTGTAATCACACTTATTTTTCAAATCCAGAAGTCTGCAGCATTAGGCTGCAGGAACAATCATCTGTAGGATGTCTGGAATCTTGCTCTCGCTTTTGGACCTAAGAATTTCTTAGGCTCAACTCTCCTTGGATCATCTATCAATAGATTCCTATTGTAATTAAGGTATTCCCTCTTTATTTCAGCATTTCCTGAATATTCTACTATAGCCTTTGCTATTGCACTAGCGCATGCTTGGGCTTGAGAACTTACTCCTCCTCCATGTACATTAACACTTATCGATAGCTTATCGCAAAGATCCTTTGTCATATCAGAAAAGTTTATAGGTGCTAGAACCTCATCTTTTATAAAAGCTGGCTCTATAGTATCTATAAGCTTTCTATTAATTCTTATTGTACCGTTGCCACTCTTCACTGACGCTCGTGCTATACTCCTTTTTCTTTTGCTTTTTGATATAACCACTTTTACTTCTTTCTTTGAACTCTTTACACTCGGAGATTTGCGCCTTGCTGTTTTTTTAACTGCTTCTGGCATAATTATCAACCTTTATTATAACCTAACAACTCTGAAAGCTCTTTTATTGTTATATAACCTGAATACAAGCTTTTTGGATCTTTCATCTCTATTTTTTCTATCTCATTGCCCTTAAATTCCTCTGGAAGGCCCATGTAGACTTTTAGATTTTTATAAGCCCGCCTGCCAGTCAATCTGCTATAAGGAAGCATCCCTCTTACTACCCTTTTGACTAAGAGATCCGACCTCCTAGACCAATAAGGAGAGTGTTCAGGATTGCCTTTTTCTTGAAGGTTTAGCCTGGTGCGGTATTTCTCAACTATATCTTTCTTATGCCCGCTTATAACTGCTTTTTCGGCGTTTACTACTATTACATTGTCACCTTTTAATAACTGTTTGGCCACAGTTCCTGCCATGCGGCCTAATATAAGACCTGTAGCATCTATAACCTTATAACCTTCCATATTGATTACCCTTTTTACCTTATAATAATTACATTTTTGAATTTCTTGAATTCATTCAAATCATATATTTTTGATCCTGCTCTCTGAAGCTGTTCCTTAGCTTTATCGGAAAAGTCTATTGCTGTTATATTTACTTTATGATCAATCTTGCCTAAAGATAATACTTTCCCAGGAACAATTATATTATCCCCCTCCTTTGTATATTTATTAAGCTTGTATAAATTTACGAATATCCTCTTCCTTTTAGGTACACTTACCATCTTATTTATCTTCTCCCAGAGCTCTTTATGATCCTTCTCTCCTTTTGTGCTTTCTAACCATTCTTTTATGTCGTCTCTTTCAACATTAATTTTCATATTTTCACCTTAATAAATGCAGGGGGTGAGATTTGAACTCACGTAGTCCTAAGACACAGGATTTCTAAAATTAATCCTTAGTCCTGCGCATTTGACCAAGCTCTGCCACCCCTGCGAGGTTATTTAGAGATCTTGGAAATGTCTTTTACCTCATATTCTAATATGTCTAATGCTCTTATTATTATATCTTTTGGTAGCATCTGCCCGAAAGATTCAATGTAAAATTTAAATGAATGATCGTTCATCTGCTCATAGGTTACTAGCCCTGGCTGGAACTTTGCATGTTTTATTGCAGAACCGAGTACAGCTTTGCCATCAATCCTAAGCCTCTGTTTCTCTGCAAGCTTCATGATAGGTATATTTTCTATCGCCACTTTTACAGCAGGTTCTGTCGTCTTAAGGTCTTTTGAATATACAGTTGCAGGGCCTTCGGCTTCCAAGGTAAACATTACCTCATCAGTATCCTTGTATCCGCTTGGGGTGGTTATAGGTATCAGACCTATCCTGTGCGCTATGTATTCATCAAACATTGCACTTGAATTTTCATAGAATGTGACTTTGTCTATTGCAAACGATTTGACGCCATTCATCGCTATCCTTCTGACTGCATTTGCAAAGGCATTTGAAACACCGGTCAGAGTAAACTCGAATACTTTGTCATTATTTTGAGAAATATCTATATCCATTTATTCACTTCTTTCTTTTAATCTTCCCCATAAACAGAAAAATCCAACTAACTCTGAGTATTTTATTAATAATTAAATTTTAAATATCTATTGCTATTTATTCATGTATCCTTTATATTATATAATAGTTGCTATTTGTTTTCTACTTATGTGCGCAAAAAGTAAATTGCAATCAAGAACTTTATCTATATTCATATTTGCCCTGCCTTATATATCTCATTTGTTAAATAAAAACGGGCTCAGGGGGATTTCCATAGATTATTTTGGACCCCCGACCTACTGATTAAGAGTCAGCCGCTCTACCAAGCTGAGCTATGAGCCCAATAAAACTCGTTAATATAAGGTAGGGAAATATATTAACTATTTATACACAAACTTATAAAAAACAAATAGTAAATAGCAAACTAATAAGACTGAATTAATTTTATAGTAAAAGAGCATTTATTTTGAATTTATAAATTCTTTTACTAACTTTCCGATTTTATCTTTATAATTTTTATCACTTGCTACGAGCAAAATCTTACGATCCCTTAATAATTTGCTGAGTGTGTTGAATATGTATGAATATTCACTTAGCTTTCCTACTTCCTCGTTCTTCTTATCCACTATTATTATATCGTCATCAGCACCACTGAAGCTTATCAGTTTTGATGTGTAATTATTGTGAGGTATTCCACTTGACTCCAGGTACTCATTAAGCTCTGATAATTGGCTTTCGCCGAATCCTGACTGCCCTATATCTTCATAAAATGCCCTTTTGAAAAGATCTCTTTTTAGAATTCTATCTATCAAATCTGATCCTTTGTATTGGCTTAATTTATAAAGTGCTTCATAATCTTTCATTTTTACAAATTCACGTGCATCTATGTAGCCATCTGCTACCGCTGAATCTGCTGCCTTCAGGAACATTGATTCGATTATTGCAAGTGTGTGGTGCATGTAAACGGATTCATACATGAAGTATCTTGTTATAAAGAAGGACTCGGCATTTACTATTCCGTTTCTGTAAATCGCAGGCTTCCCATTTACATAAGCCATGTTGTGCTCTAGCCTGCTATAGTCGATTATGCCAAGAGCAACACCAGTATTATAGGAATCGTGAAGCAAATAATCTATCCTATCTGAACCTAATGGCCCTGTAACTAGCTTCCCTTTGCCGTTCCCTGAAAAATATTCTAGCACTTTCTTCAAAGAAAAGGTAGATGCGGATATTATATCTGATATGCTGCTGTTCTTTATTATTTCATATCCTAGATCTTCATGGCTTTTGCCTAAGTATTTCTTTGCAATTGGCTCCGATTGATGAGAAAAAGGTGCATGGCCTATATCGTGAAGCAGCCCACAAATAGATAGTTCCTCGTCTACTTCACCAAATATATTCTTTGTTATGTCTTTTGTTATCTTCATAGTACCTACAGAGTGCTCAAACCTGCTTCCGCTAGCACTTGGAAATACAAGTGAACTAAATCCTCCTTGCTTTATGTACCTGAGCCTCTGAAAATTAGGATCATCTATTATTTCCTCCTCTAAATCAGATATTTCAATATCTTTAAAAATAGAATCCCTTATATTCATCATTTATCACTTTCTATGTTTGGATTTCTTAAAATGTAATATAATATTACTATGCTAGATATTATTATGCCATCAAGCAATGTGCAGTATATGCATATCTTCCCTATTAGGTATTGGGCAGTAATTGAGTAGATTACACCTAATGCACCAAATGCCATCCAAAGGTAGGGCACAAATGATTTCTGAAGCTTTGAGTATAATGTTATTACTAAGGCTACTATTACCCAAGTTAATCCAAGAATCGCAAGAGGTATCCCAATTATTGTAGCGTACTGACTAGATAGCACTGTTCCGCAGTTTATTATTCCAGTATCAGGGCATACTAGTGCCTTTGGGCTAAAATATATATAGGATTCATATATTTCATCAACTATGCCTATTATCAGTAAAATCGATAATAAGTACTTTAATTTGTTCAATTGCATATAAGTCACTTTCAATTTTTCAAGTTTTTGGCACGGGTTTATCATACTAATTTTTCACTGAAAACCTTATATTATCTTTACAAGAATTTATATAGATATAATTAGTTAGTTTGAAAATTAAAGATTAAAATACAATTTGCCTGCAATTTCAGCAAATGCTAAAATATAGATAACTTATTTTGTAGGATATTATTCATTTCCTCCTTTCCTAAGCCACCATTCCTTATATCTATTCTCCCTTTCTGCATTTTCCTTTTGGTACTCTATATCGGATTTTTTTCTTTCAATCCTTTGTCTAGCTTCCTCTTCCTGAATCTTCTTATATTCTTCAGGCTTAAGTTCTTTGATTATCTCTTTGTATTCGTTAGAATAAATTCTCTCTAGTGACTTCTTGTAAATTGATGATTGGAAATCTTTTGCCCCTTCACTTACAAAACGTTCAAGCACAAGCAAGTCGTTTACCTTTTTCCTGTCGTCTTTATTGCTGAAGCTAGATGACTTTATTACAGTTTTTACAAAATTTGATTTGGGTTCGTAAAATTCCTTCTTATCTTTTGTTACCATGTTATCACAAAAACCTATTAGAGTATAGGTTTTTATTTTTATTTGATGCAATTTTTACTTTGAATGATGTTTTGTGAAAAATTACAAGATCTCAGCAATATGCGGTTTGCATAAAACAAAATTATATACATATTTATTGTTCTGCTTTATATGCTAAGGAGTTTTTATGAAGGATATTGA
This sequence comes from Microcaldota archaeon, assembly GCA_021798935.1. GTDB lineage: Archaea > Micrarchaeota > Micrarchaeia > Micrarchaeales > Micrarchaeaceae > Mancarchaeum. The sequence goes on along the minus strand of JAJZBL010000001.1, from coordinate 120,635 downwards.
TTTTATAAGTTTTCTATTAAAGCAGGACTTTACATTTTTGCTTTGCAAACCTAAATCGGAATTTACAAAGATCTTAGATCGGGTCGATAATTTTAATAAACAGGGTATAAAGAAATTTCAATTTGCCTTGTTACTGAAACTCTCTTTATCCGATAGTTATCCTGAACTTGTATTTGCTTACGTGAATGCATGCCTTTCATTTAAGAGCAAAACGAACAAGGCAGGTTCAATACCCTTAGAGATGCTTATCTATTTATCGGGTGCAAGAAGCATAACGGAAGCGATATCAAAAATTGGCGCTGATGGAAATGGCGAATTTTTAATTTTTTCTAATAGCAAAGATATTCTGGGACTTTTGGAAAAAGAAGGTCTCTTTGATTGTGTTAGAGAAATAAAAAAAAGGGATATAACTGCCACTGATTTACCTATTATATCAGAGATAACTAAAAATAAGCTAGAAGCTAAATAATTATCTGCTTTTTATGCTTATCTTCGATATTCCTATTGTCGGCTTTCCGTTGAGCCCATATTCTGTTATCTCAAAATAATTTCCATAAGGTCCAGATACTAAAGGCACAGTTATATAGTAGGAATTTAATCCTGCTGTAATATTTAGTGATCCTTTATAAAGCACCTTTCCATTTCCACTCTCGATATTTATCTGTAATGGAACTGTGCTATTTACCAACGAGGCTGCAGTTATATTGATGGTGCTATTTATGCTTGAGTTATTTACATATATGCTGCCATTTAGAGTTGTTGCATTTTTGTATGGGGCATATACCATCAGTTCGCCTTTGCTTAGTGGAATCCACATCAACTCAGTTTTATTATCTATTTTTATTGATTCATTAGTCCAATATTTCAATATAGGATAAGAGACATAGCTTCTATATACTGATTGGTATAAAGTTGGTAATGTATAAAATGCTATTGTGTTATTGCTATTATAGACTATAGATTTGCTTCCAAATGTGTTATAAAGGTAATTCTCTAGATATGCTAGTTCAGTTTGATTATATGCAGCTTTATTAACTGTTACAATTGCAGTTTGATAATTATAAAGTGTCAAAAGTGTTTGGTTAGTATAATTTTCTGCTATTGGGGAATAATACTTAAATGTTCCTGTATCCTCTAAATTCTGGGCTTCGCTTACTAATGGTATTACCTCTAGTGTTTCGTTTTCAGTTGTATTGCTTCTGGTTACATAGCCTCCTATAAGAGGTTTCTTTGCTAATGCAGATTGATAAGTTGCAAGCCCTGGATATTCTGCAGGAGAACTGGAGTAGGGATTGGATAAAATCGGTAATATTAGTATGGAGAAGTTTTTGGTGCTGTTCCCCAAGCTCCTATAAAATGTATTGGGGCTTATATGGGTAGATATTACATTTATATAACTTGTAGTTATAGGTAAACCTACACTTCCAAGTAAGAAAAGTATCGACAATATGGCAATTGCGAATATCTTGTTATTTCTTTTTTCAAATGATTTTGTTTCAAATATCGCCTTTATTCCAAATGCAGCCATTATGGCTATGGCTATGCTGAACACAACAAAGAACCTGTCAGGCTCCCTTATAATTTTTAGCAATGGTATTTGATGGTAAAGGAGGAATAAACCAGGTACTTCTGTCAACCCAGGTACGGGAAGTATAGAATGTGGATTCAACGTGGTACCCACTTGTATGTAAGGACCAAGAGCTAGCCACCCGAATATTAATGCTATGAAAATCCACAATGCCATATTTTTGCGATATTTGTATATTGCAAAAATTGAAAGTACAATCACAGTATAACCTATATACGCTGTGTGCTCTGATGGATCAAAGTAATAAAGTGCCTTGTAAAAGCTTCCAGATCTATTGAATAGCCCATTGTAGTAGCTAGGCACAAAGAACTCCAATATGTTATCGCTCCATATTACATTATGTGGTATGTTGTCAAGGCTATATGAACTTGATCCACTTTTTGAGGTAAGAAACTGCACCATAGGCACTATAAAGAATGAACTAATTAGTAGAAATATCACTATAGTTATAGCAATGGAATAAAAGAATCTCTTGTTTAAAATCATGCTTCTCTTTGATTTCGAAATTCCATACCATATTAAAATTATTAGTGCAGCCAGTATAACCATTATGACCTGCTCAATAAACTCTGTGAATAACAATAAGGTAAATGTTATTGATAGGTATAGTGCTTCCTTATATGAAGGCTTATCCATCATACGGAATAAGAAATAAAGAGTCAGAGGGATGAATCCTAAATTAACATAATCAATATGCATTAGCCCTTGTGCAAAGTGAAATGCGCTGAATGCATAGACGAATCCTGCAAAAAATGCTGCATATTTGTTTTTGACCAGATAATCAGCCAGCAGGAACATTGCAAGCCCTGTAAAGGTAAAGCCTATTATAAGTCCAGCTGTGTAAGAAAATACCAACCCTATTGCTTGGAACGGCAATGTTATAAGGCCCATAAAAGGGGACATTGTCTGTGTTATCAGATTTGCGCCTATTGGATAGAAGAGCATCTTTGTATAGTATATTGATTTTAAATTTGCTATAGAATAACCAATATGCCAGAAATCCCATAAGTTCTGGTATGCATCACCGCCTGTTCCTGATGATAATGTGGATGGATGAGTTATAAACGGATAAAATATTATCAAGGTTACTATGAAATAGATAAAGGTAGCAATCCCTGCAGGAGACTTAACTTTACTTGATATATCATTCAGTTTTATGTTCAAAATATTGCACCCGTTAGTAATAGCAATAATATTCAATTGATAAAATTTATAAATGCAAAGGGTTTAAGTAATAGGTTTAGATACTTATTCTTGTAGGCACTAAAATAATAAGACTTATGTATATAAAATCATATTAGGTAAAGTCTAATTTAATACGAATGCCTAAATTGGTGCCTTGATGAATAACGAATCCAGTGATATGTCTGCTGCAAATCTTGGCAGTAGTACTGCAGGGATGGCAAGCATCATAATGTTAAGTAAGGTTCTTTCTGTAGCTATATTGGGCATATCATTTATATTTATAGCAAGGATGCTTGGATCAAGTGTGTATGGCATATATGTACTAGCTACTGCTATAATAGGCTTATTTGATGCTATCGGAAATTTTGGCATAGGCAGTGCCTTCAACAAATTTATATCGCAATATAGAGAGGACCCAAAGAAGGTTAGTGCAATACTCTCTAGTGGGTTCGTAATACTTATTTCAGTTGGAATGCTACTGTCATTATTAACCTTTATATTCAGCGAGCCTATATCATATTATGCATTGCATACGGCAGAATACAATTATATAGTGAAATTCGTATCTGTTGCCATACTGGCTTCTATGTTGTTCGGAGCATCTTATCCTATTTTAATTGGATTGGGGGATAGAAGAGAGGCGGCAATCTCAGTTCTTACAGAGGCTCTCGTACAAGGAGCTTTAAGCATCGGGTTGATAGCCTTGGGATTAGGGGTGCTTGGCCCTATAATAGGGTTAGTTGTAGGATACCTCTCATCATTCTTTGTCACTTTGGGTTTCTTAAAACTTAAAAAAGTGTACAAACTTGCACTTCCAACTAAAGCAGATTTAAAGCAGATATTCAATTTTTCATTGCCGATAGCTGTATCTAATATATTCAATACTATAGCAGGCAACCTGTCAACTATAATATTGGGTGTGCTTACTACTACTATAATATTGGGAAATTTTGGTGTTGCCTACAAGATAAATTACATATTTGATATTGTATTAGGCTCAATATCCTTATCTTTGTTGTCCTCATTTGCTATTGCTTCAAGTACAAAGAGGAATAGGTCCAAGTTAGGTATGATGTATAGTTATTCATTGTTCATCACAGCATTATTTATTTCTCCTGTTATATTCTACACCGCTATGTTCTCTACGCCTATAGTGCATCTGATTTTTGGAACTACTTATAAGCTTGCGCCTCTTTATATTTCCTTGATAAGCATAGGGGTACTGATAAATTTTTCAGCATCACTTGCAAGTACAATGCTTATGAGCATAAACAAAGTAAAGCAGATAATGAAAAATAATATTATTTTATCAATTATAGAAATAGCAATAATGCCTTTTGCTATATATTGGCTTGGAGGAGAAGGCTTGATCATACTTTTATTTTTAGTAGCTCCTGTAATAAACAATTTCTTGTTTTTGAGAAGTGCACACAAATATATTAAGTTTAACATTGATATCTGGAAGATCTTTAGAGTGATAGCATCTGCACTGGTGTCTGCATTTCTGGCCTTTGGCATTTTGCAATTTTTGCAATTTGGCTACTTATTTCAGGTATTGGCTAGCATATTGATAGTTGCCCTTGTGTACCCTCTTATTATAACGATTTTCAGAGGAACTGAAGAACAGGATATAAACAATATCAAAAAGTTTACCGAGGCTGTCCCTATTGTGAGACAGTTTATATCATTGGTAATAATATATATGCAGGCAATTACAAAACACAAAAGTAATTGATTTTTGGACTCCTAAATAAGGATAGAACAAAATACAAACGGAGATAAATCCAAATTTTATTTTGCACGCCTAAAAAGACTCTCCTTTAATAGCAAGGTAGAATTATCATAAGCCTCCATTATTTTGGAAGTTTCTTTTGAAATACCTACGCTATCAGTATTTCTAAGCATCTCGTATATCCTAACTGCTTTTTCGTCTTCATACTGGCGACCTGTTAACAGATAAGATGCTGTCATCAAAAATTCATATTTACTTGAATTCTCCTTGTCTATTACTTTGACTGTAAAAACCTTGCCGTCTATTTTTTCATCAGGTGTTAGGAACATTAAAGATTCGCTATAAATGCTTTTATCACCAAAAAGTTTTGAATATGTCAGATTTTCAAAACCTACATAATATTCTTTAACCTCCTTGTCCTCTATAACTAGAACTTTGCCAAATTTTATCTCTGATTTAATATCCTTATCCCCTAATACTGCGACATTTTTTATCAAAGTTACCATATCGACACAGTTTGCTTTTTGCTAAAATAATATTTAAGCTTTTACTGCAATTTAGCCAATAGTCATGGCTGCATCCAATCTATCTCATAATATTCGTACCTGCTCAGAGGCAGATTTATTTTCCTTACTTTGTAGTAGGTAACAGCCGTTTCCCTATCCATTATGGCAATTATAAGCTCCAAATTCATCGATTGGGATTTGCTTATTATAGCAGATAACTCGCTGCCCCCAATATACTCATTTTCGCTGAGTGAAAGCATGCTATATTTTGGATATACGGTCTTAGGGTCTTCAATCTTCCCCTTTTCCCTATGGTAAAGTATAAAATCTATGTCAAGTGTCTTTGCACGACTTTTGCCAGGTATTGCCAATATGAAGGTTTTCCTGACTGAATGTGCAACTCTTATAGCTCTGGCCCATTCTGATATAAGCAGTTTGCTGTTTCTTGGAAAAACATGTAGGACATGCCGTGAGTGTACCCATTCAGAATTCTGATTGGTTGGATTAGCTCCAGGGAAATAGATTCTAAAATGTGTGCCAAATTTAAAACCTGTTTTTACAACATAACCCCTTTTTCTCCAGTCTTTATAAACTGCATACAACTTTCGGAAATCATCTCTCATCCTTACTCCTGCTTTTATGATTTCCTGCCTATTGTAACCTTCTACCGATAGGCGTTTTGAATCTATCAGGAAAAGTGTTTCATATATATCTAATTTGTTCAATGATCCATGGTCTGCAAGTTTGTAAGTCCCGTATTGTCCGAACCATTGCTTCTCGTAAAGGTACTTACCTATCGATTCATCTTTTATTATAGTAACCATATCATCTGGGAAGAATATGCCATATGCATGAAATTTGTCAAGCTTTAATTTTTCTGCTGGGTACACCTTTACATTTAGAGATCTTTTTTCTTCAGGCTCTTTTGTTATGCGTTTTGGAGGAACTATTATTAGTCCTCTATCCCTCCAATCTTTGTACGTAAAATAACGCGCCATAAATTTTTTAGATTTTCTATTCTTGTAAGCCAATTGAACAAAATCTATGTGCTTTCCCTTTGCAGTTATACATTCACTATTCCTAACATCCATCAAGTAAAGAGCTTCTTCAGGAATTAAGCTTAACTTGCCTTCCTTGTAATCTCCTATAAAGCCATTCCTTAATATGTCTATTGTTGACTGGTCTGTTGAATATGCAGAATGGCTCTTTGAATCATACTTTAGGATTAGGGTCATTTTATCATGCTTTTTCAATTTTGCTTACCCATTCGTTTTCAAGATCAGACAGATTTGCAAGAAGTATTATAGTATTCATTCCTGGGATATGTGCAGTTTTTAATTTTGAAAATGTGAATAATTTTATCTTTCCGTTTTCTGTACCTACGTTGTTTAACACTAAAAATCTTGTATAATCTAATATTATTTTTTTCTTGTAATGTTCTTCTGCCTCCCTCATTATAAATGCAGCTTTCTCTATTGGTAAAGTGCTTTGGCTTTTGTAATCATAGTCTAGAAGTATGATTGAATGCAAGTTCCTTTCAATGTTACCTTTAAGTGTTTCGTAAAATGAAATTGGGTGATAATGCTCAGACCAATCTGCTATTGTGCAAACAGCACCTACCCTATAAAAATCAATGCCGCTTTCACCTATTGAAACTGACAATATCGAAGTTGAATGTATGACCTTTGTATCGACCCCAGACGCTTCAGCTTCCATCAATAAGGTCTTATGTGTTGTTGCTACAAGAGGGTCTCCATTGATTAAAAGGCCGATATCTTCTTTGGAAGCTGCATCTATTAAGGTTTTAGCATTTTCTTCAAGATCTGTACGGCCCAACTGATCTATTTTCTTTTCTAAAATCTTTGATAAGTCCTTGAGTTTCTCTTCTGTCAGATTACTTGTATAAGCCTCTGCATATATGTGTGAACACTTGCGGCATGCTTCCAAGCCCTCCATTGTAATGTCATAATTTGACAACCCCACACCTATAAGATACAACATAAAATCACTATTATAAAGACCAATATTTTTTATTTTTTATAAATTGCTTTTGGGCCTCTATTAGATCTACAAAAAATTTCTCTTTGCTGGTTCTTTGCATTAGAAGTGCTCTGGCTGCAGTCCTGTGGCCAACACCGTAAGTTGACAATGCAGCCACAGCCCTTCCGCCATATGAATAAACTAAATCTGCATTAGCCATCATTTCCCTGCGAACTCTTTTATCAGTTTCTGTCAACTCTCTCTTTTCTTTTATTTTCTTTATTACATTTATATAACTGCCCATATTTATTGTTACCATAGGGCTTTGGCACATAGGGCAAAGTATCTTAGGTTCATCGATTATTTCCGATAGATTTCTTTTGAATTCAAATCCACAATAAGTGCAGATAATGTTAGCCTTTTTATCTAAGGTATATTTAGAGAAGGAATTTACCAACTCGTCATTTGGCATAAGGGGCATTATGAGCTCTTTGTTGTAATATGCTGATTTTAGGATTGCTTTTGTGAGCGGTGACTGCTTTTTGTTCTTTTCAATTATTAACTCGAGATTTCTTTCATGTATCTGTTTGAAGAAGTCTGTAAGATTCTTAATGTCAAAATAATTTTCTATTATTTCTCTTAAAGTCTCTTCATAAACTGGAGACCCTATTAATGTAGATATTATGTGCTTTGTAAGGCTCTTACTTAATATTGCATCCCGGTCTATTATGCCGAAAATTTTAGCTACTCTTGTAAATTTGTATTTGAAAAAATCGGTCTCTATTATAGACTCTTTAAGCTTCTGGTATACACTTTCAGGATTAATGCCTAAAAGCATACTCTTTATTGCAATCTCATCGGAAACATCAAAGAAAATTAAGTAAGGAGAAGATTTTATATTGATGCTGTGGCCTGCATTCATAGTTAGGTACTTTGCAATTAGCCTTGAAAGTGCGTCATTTGCAAGTGAACCTAACCATGTGTAAAGGATAGTATAATTATCATATATCTCTACTACCAGTTTTTTCTTAGAAGGCATCCAGTGATCTGATTGGTTCTTTAAGAATCTTTCGACTTTTTCGTATACTGTCTTGTCTATATAATTGCTCAAGCTGTTCTTGCCTATTATATCACGCATGCGGGATGATACAGAATAGCTGACTGGTATATCCTCTCCACTCCAATCTGGTATCGCTGCATCCAGATTTGTGGAGGGTTCAACAACTATCGTGTCCTTATCTATACTTATAACACGCCAAGGGAGGCCTTTTGTTATAAAGATGGAATTCTCATCTATATTATTTGATACAAACTCTTCATCTAAAGAAGAGATTATCTTGTTGTTCGCTACATTGCGAACTCTGTACCTGTGAGAATCTGGTATAACGCTTAAATGATCGTAATAATACATCCTAGTCCTGCTTGTAGCAACTACAGTCTTACCATCAAATCCTATAAGCTTGATGCTATCCATAAATTTAAGGTTGTTTATCAATGCACTTTTCTCTAAATTTGAGTAATTATAAGATCTGCGCACTATACTATAAATATCATCTATGGAACAGGAGTTCTTGTCCAATACTATCCCACATATTTGGTTTGCAAGCACGTCAAGTGCATTTTTCTGGACATCAAAACTCTCAAGATCCTTTGCTTTTAGGTTATCTATTACAGCCATAGACTCTAAAGTATCTATAATTCCTGTGGATATTATTGTGCCTTCAGGGGTTTTTAAGATTGAATGCCCTGATCTACCTACCCTCTGCGCTAACCTTAATGATTGCCTTGGGGAACCGTATTGTATAACCTTATTGATGCTTCCTATATCAATCCCAAGTTCAAGGGAACTAGTAGCTATTATGCTCTTTATCTTATTCTCTCTGAAACGGTCCTCTATTTCGATTCTCTCATCTTTGTCCAATGAACCGTGATGTACCCCTATTCCTCCAAATGGGTCTATTTTGTCAAGGTATAAAAGTTTGCTTCCAAGTGCTTCTACAATCTGCCTTGTATTTGCGAATATTAAGGTGGATGCAGATTCTTTTATCTCATCGGCCATGCATTCCAATCTAGCTGCAGATGGCTCATCCAATCCAAATTTATCAACCATTTGACTCATATTGTGCTTCGGTTTTTCAGGCATCTTTATAGATATTAAAAAATCCCTGCCATCAGATATCTGTGCCACCTTGCATTCCCTAGAACCAGCTAGATACCTTTTGACTAGATCAGGATCTTTTACTGTTGCACTTAATCCGACTCTTTGGAAGTTAGGTGCCTTCTCCTCCAGCCTTTCGAGCCCTATTGACAACTGTGCACCTCTCTTGTTGAAGTAAAATTCGTGAATTTCATCTATTATCACAAATTTAACATTAGCAAGCTTTATTCCCATCCCTTTAGTGGGAAGCATGCTCTGCAAAGACTCTGGGGTTGTTACAAGAATATCGGGAGCACTGCGTACCTGCTTTGACCTTTCAGAATTAGTTGTATCACCATGCCTTACCCCTATAGTGAGGCCGGCTAAATCCGCAAGCCACCTAAGCCTGCCAAGCATATCCCTGTTAAGAGCCCGCAGTGGTGTTATATAAAGCACTTTTATTCCACTGCCTTTTATCTTTGATGCCATATCAATAATAGGCAATACTGCAGCCTCAGTCTTGCCGGAACCTGTTGGAGCTATGACTAGGCAATTGCTTCCTTCGGCTATTATTGGCATTGCCTTTTCCTGTATAAGTGTAAATTTCTTATACTTTGATATAAAGTTATCATAAACAGACATTCCTAACACTATGCAAGCTCTATTCATTATTGGTTTAATTAGAAATGTTTAAATATTTCTAATATGTTGTTTTTTCAATGGAAAATTTAGGTACTAAGAGATTTCAGAAAACTGTTGAGGACTTTTACTGCGAGCACTGCAATGCATACATAGAAGGCAATGGATATACGGACCACTGCCCTAAGTGCCTTTGGAGCAAGCATGTTGACAATAATCCTGGTGACAGAGCTTGTAACTGCAAGGGATTGATGAAACCAGTAAGTGCAGTTTATTATAGGAATGGAAGGTTCAAATTGAATTACTTATGCACAAAATGCAAGGTTAAAAAATCGGTTTACTCTGCAGTAAATGATAATCAGGAATTGTTAGAAAAACTAGTAAAAGGAAAATTGTGTGATTTCTAAGTTATTTGCAATTTTTTATCTATTCCTGCATAAATTTAAATAAATTTGGGGTTACGGGGATTTGAACCCCGATTGGCAGATTACTTCATAATTATCAAATTTCCAGATTCTAATCATCGCTTTGCGCTCAATACCTAATAAATATCTGGAGTCTGCTGCACTGCCAAGTTATGCTATAACCCCAATAGTTGTATTATTTTATGACAAATATTTATAAAATCTATTTTTTAAACTTATATAGATTTGCAGCATATCTATTTAATACACTTAGATTTTTATAATACCAAGGTTAGAACTATGAATTTATTATCATTATTGATTGAACCTTATAAGATTAACATTAATGTGTGGGCTTTTGAGTTTATGAAAGATATATCAAGCCCAGCCCTTAACACCTTTATGGCTCTTTTGGCAAAATCTTTCTTAATTGTTATACCTTTGCTTGTTCTGTACCTATATTTTTCAAAAAAAGATATGAATGTATATACATTTATAGTTGCAGGCATAGTGTTTTACCTTGTTTCCGATGCAATTAAATTAATTGTCAGGGAACCTCGCCCATGCAATGTATCTGAATTAAATTGGATAAATGTAGTTTCGTGCCAATCAACATTCTCTTTTCCAAGCAACCATGCAAGTGTTCTTACAGGGTTGAGCTTCTTCCTTTCAAAATACAAATACCTAAGAGTATTATATATAATCTGGCTTTTCTTGGTTCTATTCGGCAGAGTTTACTTGGGGTTGCATTACTTTACAGACATTTTGGCAGGGATGGCACTGAGCATAGTGCTTTATTATGTAGTGATACACTTTAAAAGCAAGATTAATAGTTTCTTCAACAACCTTGTCAAAAAGATATTTCCAAAACTGGCATTAAAAGAGTAAAGCTTATAAGTGTTTATTTAGATTAGATTATTATGGCATCAGAAAATCAGAAATATAGATTAAAGACTCCAACTTTAGCTATTATTATATTGATTGTTATTATTTTAATTGTAGCTGCCTATTTTTATAGCAGCAGTTCCCCTAAAGGAACTAATTCAAGCTACTTGCTTTCTAAGGTTAATGCTTCAGTAAGCAATGCAACTTTATCACAATTGCAGCTTATCGCTAAAAATACCACACTTGCAAATGATGTTGGCTTATATGTAAAGACTTTCCCATTTGAAACTAACCTGCCCACCTCGGATATCACAATGGTAAATGGAAAACCTACCGTGGTATATTATGGGGCACAATTTTGCCCATATTGTGCAGTCAGCAGATGGGGATTGATAGTGGCATTGATGAGATTTGGAAATTTCAGCAAACTATCATACATGGTATCATCATCTACTGACGTTTATCCTAACACCCCAACATTCACTTTTTATGGTTCCTCTTATACAAGCAATGATATAACCTTTGAAGCGGTTGGAATCGCAACAAGATTTAACACACCTTTGCAGACCCCTAATAAATTAGAAAATCTTACTTTTTCAAAGTTTGATTTAAACAACACACTTATACCACAAGATTCAAGAGGTGGGATGCCTTTTATAGATTTTGGCAATTATTCATATGAAGTTGGATCACTTATATTGCCTTCAATTATTGACAACATGAACTGGTCAGAGATAATAGACTCCTTAAGCAATCCAAGCACAACACAATCCAAGAATATAATAGGGCTAGCAAATATTTATACTGCACAGATATGTGAAATCACAAATTTCACAGAACCTGTATGCAAAAGCGGTTATGTCAGTTCAATCTTAAGATTAGAGAAAGCAGAATGATATCTGTATTACGGTTATAGCTTTTCTTCTTGTCTTTGCTAAAGTGATGATAAAGTGAAAATTTGTGTATTAAATCCTTTTTTCTACCCATATAAAGGGGGTACAGAGAAAGTTTTGTTCGAAGTTTACCGTAGGCTGGCTAAGAAGAATGAAGTTACTGTGGTGACATCTGCACCAAAAAATTACAGAACAGATTTTGAAGATATAATATCGGGCATAAGAGTTATTAGATTAAAATCTGATTTTTTATATATACCGAAAGCGCCAATGCCTTTTGTTTTCATGCATAACATAGATGAAACACTGAAGAAGGTAGGTGCTGACTTATATCATATAAACAACAGGTTCCAATATTTTTATTCAACATTAAAGACTATTAAGGATATGAATAAAAAAATAGCTATAACAATACATAACTCTACCCCTAAAAATATAGATTCTGCTACTGACAACTTTGGATATCTTTATGATTATGGTTGGGGCAAGAAACTAATACATAACTCAGATATAATAACTGCAGTATCAAAGGATGCAATTAAGTCAACAGTACCAAAAGAGGATATAAGTAGGTCACGGGTGATATATAATGGTGTTAATTTCAAGCAATTTAGGCCCAGAAGCAAAAATAATAAAATAGTAAAAAGGATAAAATCAGATTACTATGAAACAGGCATAAATGTCCTTAATAATGGTAGGCTAGTTACACAGAAAGGCCAAATTTATCTGATAAAGGCAGTTTCTGATTTGTTAAAAGACAATTACGATGTAAAATTAACACTTATAGGGAATGGGCCCCTTTATAATAAGTTCGCAAGATTTGCAAAAATGCATGGAATGTATGAAAACTTCAGAATTATAAGCGGGATACCAGAAGAGTTTTTGCCATACTATTACAATGCCGCAGATGTATTTGTATTCCCCTCACTTTATGAACCTGCAGGGATGGCATTGTTAGAAGCATTATCCAGTGAGATCCCTTCAATGGCTACACGTATAGGGGGTATACCAGAAATGATGGGTAACTGTGGGATTTACTTTCCAAGTGAGAATTCACGAAGAATATACTTGGAATTAAAGAAAATAATAGATAATGGATTTGATAAGGAATTGCTTATTAAAGGCAGGGAAAGAATGATTAAGTACCATAATTGGGATAAAATAGCAAAGGAATACGAAGAATTATTTGAGGGTAGTTTGAGGTTTTGATTTGATGGAAGACTTAGATGGAAAAGATGCAAAAAAGAAAAAATCTATTTGGTATACTATCTTGCATATCCAAAGTCTTGATGAAGAGGACTACCTGCGCTTGATGAAAAAACTGATGTATTTTGTTGGAGCTGGATTTTTAGCTAGCTTTTTGATATTCTTTATAATTGCCTATATAGGCGGGATTGGCAAAGTCTCAGGTATTATACTAAATTCCAACCTATATCTATATTCCCTTGCTTTTATTGCAGTTTTATTTAGTTACCTTATACGGTTCATAAAATGGAATTATTATCTTAAAGTTACCGGAATTGATGTTCCAAAGAAAAAGAGCATGGCAATTTATCTTTCGCTTTATTCTATGGATTTGACACCAGGAAAGTTAGGTAGAGTTTTGGCAGCTTATACTTTAAACAGAGTTACAAAAAAGAAGGTTACAAAAATAGTTCCAATAGTTACAATGGATATATTTACAGATTTTATAGGAATAGGCATATTGGCGATATTCACAGCACTTTATTTCAATAAATTTGTGATTGAGGTTTTAGCAATAGATATTTTGCTGCTGCTACCGTACTTGTTCATATTGAATAGCTGGTTTTATAGGTTAATCAAGAAGATGGTAAAAAATGAGAGATTTCTTAAACTTTTTAATATATATGGAGATGAGTATTTTGCTTCACAAAGTATACTCAATACACCTAAAACTTACGCTATATCTATATTAGTATCAGTACCAGCAGCATTCCTGAATGCTTCGGCCCTTTATTTCTCCCTTTTAGCTGCCCATATAAAAGTTTCCTTACCTGTTATAGAGACGATATTCATTGCAACATCATCAACAATATTTGGAATGATCACAGGAATACCTGGAAACTTGGGAGTTACTGATGGATCTTTAGTGGCGCTTATATCAGCTTTGTTCTCTCTTAATCTAAATGTAAGTTCTGCAGTTACCATAATGTTCCGGTTTGCAACTCTTTGGTTTGGGGTCATAATTGGAGGAGTTTTCTTGATTTACACCTTTAGATACTGGACAAATAAAGATGTAATAAAAGAAGGATTAGTAGATAGTATAAATACTGCCAAACAGCGCATAAAGAAAAAAATTTAATCGCTGATTTATGTTTAGATATTACGTTTACTTTTATTTCTTGTAGATATATTACTGCTTTAGAGCAGTAAAGTCACAAATTATAAAATATAAAAACAAACACCCAGTTATTCTTAATCGAATTTAATAACGATCTTTTCCTAAAGCTTAAAAGGATTATAGATCTGTATCATCAGATCCCAAATCTGGGTTCAAATCGTCAGTCTCTGCTGGAGAAGAATCATCACTCATTTCATCTGATTCGCTGGATTCTGCTGCTTCATCTCCTTTTCCGATTACCGAGATTTTTCCATTTCTCCCTGTAGATAATTGGAGATTTCCCTTAAACTCATTTACGTAACCATTTGAGATTTCTACCTTGTCTCCTACGTTTACTGCATCTATATCGTTTTCCCAAAGTGAGATTGCTATTGTGCCTGTCTCGTCTTTTAAGGTTGCATTTGCCACTTTAAGCTCCTTCCCATATTTGGTTCTAACTTCACGTGGGTCTTCTTTACTAACAACTGTTGCTGTTATGTTGACACTTCCAGTTCCTGCTCTGAGATCACTTATCTTCATTATAACACCTGTTATTACTTTTTAAAGCACTAATATTAATATTTATTTGCTTTTTATTGCACTGCTACTTATAAATGTTATATTTACCTAATTTTGCTTTAAATATAAATAATTTGTAGGCTTTAATTTATTATTTAGTTCCAAAATTTATAATGATTAAATGTCAGATTTGATAAACAATCAAGAGGATAAAACAATATCTTTACATCCTTCATTTGCTGGAGTGCTTAGCAAGAAACAAGCAATAAAGAAAAAACTGAAAAATATACACCATAAAATAGGTGTCTATAGCGCTAAAGGAGGAGTAGGAAAGACTACCATCTCAATAAATCTTGCTTATGCCTTAAGGGATATGGGTTATAAAGTAGGTTTATTGGATGCAGATATAGATACTCCGAATATACCTCTATTCTTAGGCATAACCGAGAAGATTAATGCAGTACACCTTCCTATAAGTACTTACCACAAGGATGGATTAGAGATATCATCAACAGGCATGCTTGTAGGGGATATAGATAAACCTATAATATGGAGGGGTCCAATTATAGCAAAAATGATTGATGACTTTTTATTAAACACAATGTGGGGTGAACTTGATTATTTGATAATAGACTTGCCACCAGGCACATCAGATGCACCCTTATCAATAATGCAACTTATCGATTTAGATGGATTTATAATGGTGACAACGCCACAGGTTATTGCAGGTATAAATTCAATAAGGTCTGGCTTAATGGCAAAAAGGTTGAATGTGCCAATTTTGGGTGTTATCGAGAATATGTCAAAGAATGGAGAGAGTGAATCAACTAAGGGAGTAGTCTCGAAACTCAATACAAAATTCCTAGGTTTTATAGAATACGATGAAAAATTTAACAATTTTGGTGATAACGCTAAAATAGCTGTTGAATCCGATGAAAAGATAAAAGCAGAATATTCTGAAATATTAAAGAACCTCAAGATAGAATGATTTTTGTATAATCGATTAATAAAAATTAACAAATTTGGTTTATTTCAGTTTATAAAATCAAATTCTAAAATGCAGATAACTTATGCATATTTAAATAGAAAAGGAAAGAAAGTAGCATTTCTTTCTATTTTAAGAAAGTTTAAATATTTTTTTGTACTATATTATTTTGTACGTATTATAGTTTTATCTAATGCTTTAATATATAATGGGTGAATAAATGGCAGAAAATAATTTCAATGGACAAAGAGTATTGTTATTACCTGAAGGATCAGACAGGCTAGTTGGAAGAGATGCACAGAGAACAAATATAGCAGTTGCTGTGGCAGTGGCAAATGCAGTAAAAACGACATTAGGCCCAAAAGGTATGGACAAAATGCTTGTCAGTGATCTTGGAGATATTACTATAACTAACGATGGTGCAACCATCTTAGAAGAAATGAATGTAGAACACCCAGTGGCAAAGATAATGGTTAACGTGGCTAAAACACAGGATACTGAGGTTGGAGATGGGACTACAAGCGTTATTATAATGGCAGGATCTTTCTTAAAAGGTGCAGATGATTTGATAGAGCAAGGAATACACCCAACCATAATAATAAGAGGATACAAGATGGCAGCTGAAAAGGCTGAAGAAGTATTGAATAAAATTTCCAAAAAAATAGACATTAATGATACAGCAACATTAGAAAAGATAGGAATGGTTGCCGAAGGTTCAAAGAACATAGGAAATGAGGAAACAAAGAAACATATCACAGAGATTGCAATAGATGCAATAAAGCAGGTTATGACTAAGGACTCAGAAGGTAAGATTTATGTAGATAAGGACTTCATAAAAGTCGAGAAGAAAGCAGGAGCAAATGTGGCAAACACCGAACTTATAAAAGGTGTTCTCATAGATAAGGAAGTCGCACATCCTCAGATGCCTAAGAAGATAACTGATGGCAAGATAGCACTTTTGGATGTAGCTCTTGAAATAGAAAAAACAGAGACGGATGCCAGAATAGAGATAACATCTCCTGAACAGATGCAATCATTCTTACAGCAGGAGGAAAAGATGCTCAAGGAAATGGTAGATAGAATCTCAAAGAGCGGTGCAAATGTAGTATTCACCCAAAAAGGAATAGACGATGTCGCCCAGCATTATATGGCAAAAGCAGGTATAATGGCGGTAAGAAGGATAAAGAGAAGTGATATGGAGAAACTTGCAAAAGCCACTGGTGCCAAGATGGTAACAAGCCTTGATGACTTGAATGCAAACGACCTTGGTTTCGCAGGTGTAATAGAAGAGAGAAAGATCAGCGGAGAGCAGATGATATTTGTAGAAAAATGCAAAGACCCTAAAAGCGTCAGTATATTCATAAGGGGAGGATCACAGCAGGTTATAGATGAAGTTGAACGTTCGATAACTGACCTTCTTGGCGCACTAACAACTGCAATTGAAGATGGCAGATATGTGGTTGGGGGCGGCTCTACCGAAACAGAGGTTGCTGAGCAGCTTAGAGCTTATGCAAGTGAGATAGGTGGCAGAGAGCAGCTTGCAATACAGAAATTTGCAGATGCTCTTGAACAGATACCAGAGGTCCTTGCACAATCTGCAGGAATGGATCCTATAGATACTATAGTACAGATAAGGAGCAAACATAAAAACAATGAAGGAAAATCTTATGGTGTAGACGTCTATAAAGGGGCTATCAACAACATGCTTGAAGCAGGAGTTGTAGAACCTACAAAAATGAAGGTACAAGAAATATATAGTGCAAGCGAAGCAGCAGAAATGATATTAAGGATAGACGATATGATAAGCTCCAAGAGCAAAGGCGGTCCTGGAGGCGCTGGAATGCCACAAGGAGGAATGGGAGAGCCAATGGAGTAAATTTAAATTTTTAATTTTTTGAAGTTTTTTAAGTTTTTGTGTGCTAATTTTCTTTGATATTATGGAAAATAAAAAAATAATATTGGTTCTTGGCATACCTGGCAGTGGGAAAACGACCATTTTAGATGGCGTTGAAGGTTACAAGGATTATAAATATGTAAATGTAGGCACAGTAATGAAAAAAGCTACAGAAGAAATTTATAAAGAAAATATTGATAGAGATAAGATAAGATACTTAAAGGAAAAAGAGATAGATCAGATAAGAGATAGGACATTTGAAATTATAATTGGCATGGAAGGTAAAATTTTGGTTGATACGCATTCTAGTATAGAAAGAGAGGGAAAATTTATAACCGGGCTCCCTTATGAATCAAAATTTATGAAACTTGTTAGAAGTGTAATTTATATAGATGCTTCTCCTGAAGAAATATTATATAGGAGAAGCCTTGATAAGACAAGAAAAAGAGAAGCCGATGATGAGTATATGCTCAAAGTGCAAAGGGAATTCAACATTTCAACATTAAGCTTTTATATGTCTTATTTGAATATACCTGTATATATGGTAAATAACCAGCACAATAAAGTTGCTGAATCAATAAGCAGGATGAAACAGGTATTGGATTTGATAGATTTGGAACAGTAGTGATAAATTTGGTGGCTATGCCTCTGTATGCAGTATTAATCGTTATAGCGATAGGGATTATAGATGTATTCGTAAGTATATATTTGCAGCGTAAGGTCTTCATAGATGAAGAAAAGATGTATAGAAGCCAAATGAAAATGAAAAAGTTCCAAGGTGAAATGAAAGATATGGTAAAGAATAATGCTTCACAAGAGGATCTAATGAACAAACAGAAAGAGATGATGCCTTTGATGGGTGAGAATATGAGCTTCTCTATGAAATCTGCTATCCCCTCATTGATATTGTTCTTAGCGATTTATTACTTTATCCTGCCTTACGTATATAAGGCAATAGCTCCAAATTACTTAACTGCTACGGTAAACTTTATAATGCCCTTGAATTACCATACTTTATTTTGGGCAACTATCTTTATATTAGGTATTATAGTAGCAATATACATGTCAATAAGAGATAGAAAGAATATCAAAAAGCTTGAAGAAAGGATAAAAAATGAGATTTAAGGGAAATAAATATATATTGTTACAATTAAATTATGTTTGCAATTCTATTTAATTAAGGTGTTAAAGATGCCAAAACCAATGCATAGATCCCACAGTTTTAGAAAGTTGAAAAGAGTTACAAGTACTGGCAAGGTAGTTGTACATTATGAAAGAAAGAAAAATTCGCTTCCACATTGCGGATTGTGTGGAGTAGAGCTGAATGGAATAGATCAGGATCTCAAAGGAGGACGTAGCAGAAGAACAAATAGCAGGCTGTTTGGTGGGGTGCTTTGTGCCAATTGTACAGCAAAAATAGTCACAATGAGAAGCCGCATTGAACAGGGAGACATGAAGCTTGATGATATAGGAATAAAAGAGAAGGCTTTTGTTTTGCAACTTGTTTCACATTGATCTCTTCTGCAGTTGCTATTCGTGTTTAAAAGTTTGAAAGATGATATAAATGTTAGTAGAAGTAGGCAGAGTATGTGTAAAGAAGTTTGGCAGGGATGCAGGAAGCGCAGCAGTAATTACTTCAGTAGATAAAGACGGCTTTGTAAGCATAGTTACATCCAAAAGGCCCAAAGCAAGGAGGTGCAATATAAGGCATCTTGAATTCTTAAATACGAAGATAGATATCAATAATAAGGAATTGCTTAATAAAACTTTAGGAATATCAAATAAGAAAGAGTAATTGCTTTAATTAGAAAAGCTTTGTTTGGTCTTTTCCTTTATCCTCTGTTTTAAATTCTTTATCCAAATTGCTCGATTGTTCTTTGTCTTTTGATTCTTTATCGCTGAATAATTTCATAACTTTTTCTGATATCTCTTGTTTTTTGCTAGGGGCAATATCTTCATCGAGCATTTCAAAAAGACTGATTATATCTAAATTTTTAATATTAAGAGTTTCAGAATTCTTTTTGAGCAGCTCCATCCCTAAATCCTTTATAGATAGATTATCAGATTGGCCGCTTCTTACTAAGCTTAATTCCTCCTCTAAACTCTCGCTTGAGAGCTTTGAATCTATTTCAACATGGGCGGAATCAGTATACTTGCTTATTAATGAACGGAGATTCAAGCTTGATACAGAAGTTCCAGACTCTATTGTCCCCTCTAAGACTAGCCTTATTATAGGCTTCATTGGTTTTGTTAGGCTACCTTCTGTTGGCAGATCCTGCCTGCTATTGTAATTGTTCAGTAGGTCATCTATAGCACCATCGCACTTTTTATAAACATAATCAGAACTAGACTTGCTGAATTCTAATGTTTTCATCATAAATGGTCTCGATGGTATGTTTATAAATTGGTGGCTATTTGATTCTGTATCATACAGTATAAAACCTTTAGGCTCCTGCTCTGACTCCTTCAGTTGTGTAAGCACCGTACTTCCAGGTATTAGGAAAAGCTTGCCATGAGCCTTACCTTCAATCCTATTATGTATGTGTCCATTTATGTATAAATCAAATCCTTCAGGCAAATCCTCCAGCTTCAGAAAATCTGTGCTGAATGGCATAAATTCGTATACAGATTGATGCATAACGAATATGTTGAACATTCCTTTTACAGGTTTTGGGTCAAGCTCTTTAAGCTTATCCTTAACTCTATCATCAGATATTCCCCCTAATCCGTAAATAGCAACCTTTTCTTCGCCTTTGCTTATTATTGCAGTACCCTCACTTATATCAGCCACAATTCCTGCAAGGCTTAATAGATTTAAAGGATTTTCTTTCCCGACCGCTGTTCTTTCATGTGTACCTGGAATCGCGAGTATTGGGATTGATGTATATATGTTATTTGCACCATTAAATGAGTCTATTTTTGCGGGCCATTCCTTTTCCATAAGTGGCCTGAGGATTTTTATTGCCTGCGCTATTATATTTGGTTTCGGAAACCTGAAATCAAATATGTCTCCAGGCATAAGTATGGCATCTGACATTGAGGCTGCTTTTGACAATGCAAATTTTGCTTGCCTATAAGCATCTTCTTCAAATCTGCTATACCCTAAGTGCATATCAGATACAATGCCTATCTTCATTTTTACGACCTTTAGGAACTTACTTTGGCATATTTACGCTAACTCCTCCCATACCCTGTTTCTTTTCATTCTCCTTTGCTTCTTTAAGAAGTTCATCTGCACGGCTTTTAAGTCCTGCTTCCTTCTTCTCTAACTCGCTTATCTGCTTCGAAAGCAAGGACGAACGCAAGTTTATGGATTCCTCTTTATCTTTTATCTCGGCGAGTGCGGAATCCTTGCTTGTTTCTATTATTACACCACCTATGGATGAGTACACCTTTCCAGTGGCCTTTTCTACCTCTGATTTTGCTTGGGCAAGGTCGTTCAATTGAAGCTTATACTGCTCCAGCTGTATCCTTAAATTTTGGAGCTGCTCCTCTACCTTTTGATAATCTAAAGTCAATTTTTCAAATTCATTATCCTCCATTTATATCACTATGATTGCAGTTGCTAAATGACCAATAAGCTTTAGCAGCCTTTTGGTATATTTTTATTTTTCTGTTTTAAATTATTATACGTTTCTTGCTGCTTGCTTTTCTTAAACTGCTAAAACCTATGGGGCTTCCCGTTCACTTCGGTCAGCTATCAGTTTTCTTTTTCTGCTTAGATGCATCTGAACCGCTAACTTTTCCATCTGTAGGATTGCCTTTGTCTGAACTGCTTGCAGATGAGTTTTGATCCCCTATATCTCCTATTCCTGCAAGCTTATCTATTCCCAATACACCTACAGGCGTTGGTATTCCTAACCCTCTTGATTCGGTTGGTATAAATATCAGATGGTTTTTGCCGCTTATCCCTATCTCGTAAAGCATGTTAAGTGCTCTTAACTGCATTGCATATATATTGGAATTATAGGTTTTTGCTGCTGCTACCATATTGACCGCTGCAAGTTTCTCTGATTCTGCAAGTATAACTCTTGCATCACGTTCCCTAGATGCTATAGCTACCTTTGCCATTGCATCCTGAAGATCATCAGGTATCTTTACATCTCTTATTTCTACAGATATTACATCAACACCCCATGGGGATACCCTTTGGTCTATAAGTGCTTTCACCTGTGCTGCTATCTCGCTTCTTCCCACTATCATTTTGCTTAATTCTACTTTACCTATTACATCTCTAAGAGCGGTTTGTGCAGCTAATGAAACAGACTGCTGCATGTCATTTACTTGTAATGCTGTTTTCTCAGGATTCTCTATTCTTGTAAACATTATTGCATCTACGTCGACTCCAACGTTATCTTGTGTCAGTGTTTTCTCTGCAGAGAAGGTAGCAGAGAATGTTCTAAGATCAAATTTGTAAGGCATTTTCTGAATCAAAGGTATTATGAAAAATAATCCAGGGCCATAAGTACCTTTGTATTTTCCCAATGATAATATTGGTGCTCTCTTCCACTCTTGGAGCACTTTTATACTCATAAGCAGGTATATGATAAGGATTATTACAAATGCTATAATGCCTGAGGTGGTACTTGAGGTTTCTGCATATATTATCAAAAAGAATATTATGGATATTATTATCCCTATTATAATTGCCAATATTGAATTTGCAGCCATATTCTTGCTGCTTTTGTATGTATAATAATAATCTGGAACAGTGTTTGCAGAACCACTTCCGGATGGCTTTTGGGTTTGAACCATAATCTCACTATATAGGATTAGTATGCAACATATAAATACTTCTCACTGCACTAATTTATTGGATTTTATAGTAATAATTGTTCATTCCCTTGCAACAATTATTGGGCCTTATATTTAGCAAATATATTCCCTTTTGCTATACTTGCAAAAGGTTTTTATAATCTCTTTTCGTTTAATTAATATGCAAGATACACAAGAGTTTAAGCCAAAAGGCAAGCTTAGGGATTCTCTTGTGCGCATAAATAAAGAGGATGAACGGTCTATTTATAATACTGGTTCTTATGACTATTCCCTTAAGAGCATCGGAAGAGGACATATTAAAAATTATAGGGAGGAAGCAGTTAAAAATGCATTGCTTTTATCAGGTGCTAATGCATATTATGAATACATGCAATATTATATAAATGGGAAAAATAGCTATTTTCCAGACTTTATAACAGACATTTACTTCAAAGGAAGGCAAGTGATACTAGAGCCACATGGAGATTTTAATAAACATTACATTTCTAAGATGAAGGAGTTCTCTAAGCTTTACCATAATTTTTATTTGGTTTTCATAATGTCAAATAATAACTACAAGCATTTAGATAATTATACTATAAATGAGATTAAAAGATTTAGCAAAATATGGATAATTAAGGACTTTAACGATAAAAAGGAAAATTTGCAGGAATCAACTATGCAAATATTAGAGAAGATTAATGAACTGCGTATGAGAGATCTTGATTACAAAGCATATTTAAGAGTTAAGAAGGATTCTTGATTTGCAATTTGGATTTACAGGATCCGATAATCAATCATAGTACGGATAGATATTAATTTTGGGTGTGGACATTATGAAATATAAAAATATGTTAAATAATAAGGATTCGTACCTTTATGTGTTTCCGGTCGACATATACAAGGACGATAAGCATTCGATAAACAATCGCGAGATTCATAAGAGAATTAATGAGGGGAACAATTTAGATGGTTACATAAAGGATTATAGGGAAGAGGCAGTTTCAAAGGCACTTCTTGACAATCACAGGGACGCTTATTATGAATTTGCAACTTATAGCAATTACAAACCAGACTTTATAACAGACATCTTCGTTGGGAAAAGACAGGTTATACTGGAGCCTCATGTTTCTTTTGAAAAAGGTTATGTAAGAAAATTGAAAAAGTTTTGCAATGAGTATACTAATTTTGCTTTAATATTCATAATGCCAGATAAAACTTACAAGAGCCTTGATAAAAATATGGTAAATGAGATAAAGCAGTTCAGCACAATATGGGTGGTTGATAAATTCTTAAACAATCCAGAGCAGATGAAGCATTCTGAAAATATTATAAGCAAGAAAATAAGAAAATTAATTGATAAAAATAAAAGCTATGCATTATATGAAAGATTTTGATAAATTATTTCTCAAGTATACTCAATATTTCAGAGGTTGGCATTTCTTTTATTAATCTCTGCATATTCAATAAAGACCTTTCATGTGCTTCCTTATCCTGCGATGATACTGCATCACTTGCAACTACCACATAGAATCCTCTATTAACCGCTTCCCTCGCACTTGATTCTACACCATACTCAGTTGCAATACCAGTAAATATTAAGGATTCTATGCCTGCATTCCTTAGAAGCATCTCTGCATTTGTACCTATGAAAAGGCTTGCAGTATTCTTGTTTATAACCACCTCATTTTCTGAAGGTTTTACTGCTAGCTCAAGTGCATCCTTTGGCATTCCTTCAAAACTTCTGTTTGATGCTAAACTTGGCTTTGGCTGGAATTTCTTAGGAAGTGGGGTTATCTTTGTATAAATAATAGGAATCTTTGCATCTCTTGCTTTGCTTATAAGTGCATTAACATTATTCAGAAATTCCTCTTTGTTGAATATTGAATTTACAAGCATATTCTGGACGTCCCATACTATAAGAGCGGTATGTGATTTGTCAAGTATCTCATCTGGTGTTTCATAAACTTTTTTTCCTTCTATGTCTTTCATTTTATCACAATTATAATTATCAAATTTATTATATTAAAGTTTACCTGCATAAATTTTACTGTATTATATTTTTATATTCGATACAATTTTATAGGATTAATTTCTGAGTTATATACTTGTATCTTTTGTGATTTATATGGATGAAAATGAGAATATGCCTGCTTGGATAAAAGCACAGGATCTTTTAACTAAACTAAAATATGAATTTGCAAATAGGGCAATAAGCTTGCTTTATGATGAGATAAAAGCAGGCAGAGTTAACTTCAAGGGAACTTTAGTCACCGATCCGGACAAATCAGATGAGAATGAAAAATATACTTTCATGATAAGCCATTTGGTTGAGGAACGAAGCAAAATACATGAAATGTACGATGGCTATTTAGAAGATATCAATAATATAAAGGATCCAAATACATTAAATAGGATTGAAGGGTTAAAGAAATTTGTTTTAGCAGTTGACACCATATCCGTTTTAGAGGATTATAAGAGAGAGATGGATGATTGGATATTGGATGCTAGCCTCTCAATAACTGATGAGGATCCATCAGATATAATTTATAATACACTTCTTAACTCCCCTAAAAGGCAAGAGATAGCTGAATTTTCAATAACAAATCCCTATTTCAAAAAAGAAGTTCTTACGGAATATGAGTATAACTTAATCAAAAATGCTTATGATAAAGTAAAAAGCAAAGATAAAATTTAGATTTATTTTTATTTTTTATAGGAGTAAGATTTAAAAAATTTATACTTATATAAGTTATGTTGATTTTATGGATTTGATAGGAGATTTTAAAGCAGGAATAAATGCCGCAATGCATCCAAGCAGCAATACACAGAATATGAATTTAGGCCAAGCAATTGGATTCTATTACAAAGCATCAATACTTCCAGGCATAATAGCACTTATAATAGATGGTATTATAGGATTTTTAGTGTCTCCGCTTCAAGGAGCTATTGCTTTGGCAAGCATTGTGGGTATGTTATGGATAGGGCTACCTATAGGCATAATAATTAATGCAGCAATATATCAGTTCTTCGATAAAATACTTTTCAAGATATTTACTGGAGATATATCTAAAACTGCAACCGCTGTAATGTTTGGAGAAATGCCTATCCTTGTATTAGCATTCTTGTACTTCTTGCCTGCAACAGGTGCATTGATATACATAAGGTATGTATTTGATTTGATAATAGCAATCTGGACAATAATAGTATTGACGTTATCATTCAGGGAACAGCAGAATATTAGCACAGGAAAAGCAGTATTGGCTTGGTTATTACCAGGAATAATATTAGGTATTATAGCTGCGATAATAATTATAGGGATATTTGCTGTTGCACTTACCGCTTATGGTGTTCCCTCAAGTTCCTTTTTTCCTACAACACCTTAACGGATAGTTATTTGTTTTTTAGTTAATTTATTATAATTGTTTTTTCTATTTCTATTTATGGAAAATGAAATAAGGATAAAGGATTTATCTAAAAATTTTGGAAGCCTACATGCACTGCACAATGTAAGCCTTGATTTAAAAGGAGGGATGCATATTGTACTAGGTCCGAATGGAGCGGGCAAAAGCACTCTACTAAAATGCATAGATGGCCATTATAAATTAGATTCTGGATATGTAATGGTAAATGGATTGGATCCTTATACTAATGATAGTGTAAGAAATAAAATGTCTATCTTGTCTGATAATTATTCACTTTATGATGAACTTACTGTAATTGATAACTTAAAGTTCTTCGGCAGGCTATATGGTCTTAAGGATAAAGAGATATTTGAAAATGTTTCTGAATTCTTAAAGAAGTTTGATGCAGATAAGTATCTTAAATCTAAAGTTTCTACCTTAAGCAGAGGTACTAAACAAAAGATAGCATTTTGCAGGGCATTAATAAATAAGCCAGATATATTGCTTTTAGATGAACCTACCGCATTTTTGGATTCAAGGTCATCGCAATTGATGCGAGATATAATGCAGGAGTACTCAAAGAATGGAAGGATAGTCCTATTTGTGACACAAAAATTAGATGAAATAAGCAGATTCAACAGTGAGCTTATAGTACTCAGGGCAGGTACTATAAGCGATGTTACAACTACATCGAATATCTACAGCACAATACTTAAGGATACTATAATAAATATAAGGCTGGCAAATGGGTTTGATTCTAATAAGGTGAAGGATATACCGAATCTTTACAATGTCAATAATACTTCACCAAATTTCATAAAGATAAAGATAAAAGATTACAAAGATATAAATGAAACTGTAGCGTACCTTATAAGAAATGGGGGTTATGTAATAGGAGTTGATTATATAGAGCCTCTTATAGAAAGTCTATCCTTTGGCTAGGTCTTTTATTATGGATTTAGAAAATTTTGATGAGTTTATTTCAAGAACAAATGGCATAGGCACATTGGATTTGATAAAGAGGAAGGGCCTTTATACAATTCCCAATTCTGAGGCAAATTTATTTTATAATAAAATTTTACTTCCTAAACTGAATCTATTAAAGGGATTGAGTTATTACAATGATATAATAAGGTCAATTAATTCTGGCAGAGGGGAGGCGGTAGCAGGAAACCTTAGGTCTGCGGAGGAGAACAGCAGATTTATAATAGAGAGAGGTTGCTTATCCAAGTTTATAGAAAGCACTACCCTGAAATACGATATTGCACTTAAGAATATGGACTGGCATAATATGGTTAATAAAGGCTATACTATTAGCAGCTTTGGAGAGGCAATGCGTAGGATTAGATCATTAGACCCTTCGATAAAGCAATTGGATTCTAAGTCTATATTTCTTGCTGGAAAAGCTGTATGCAGCAAGCATCTTGAATTCCCTTTCTATTCGATTCCTATAAAAGACTTTAATGGTTTAAAAAATTTGAGGTGCAAGTGTGGAAGCAAGGCAGATTACCTTACTCTTGCAATGCCTAAAGTGAGTGCATTGATAGGATTGGCAAGCTTCATAGCAGGCATAAATCCAAACTCCCTGTACTTTGTTTATTCCAATCTATCTCGAGTAGTCCATCCATATGGATTCACGGATTTTCCAAAAGGGCAAAGTTATGCACTTTGGCTAAGAGATTTAGATTCTATATTAAGCAGCATCATAAGTTTATACAAGAAATAATTATCAAATTTCTAGCCCTAACTCTTTAGCCATTGAGTTTACAGGTATAATTACAGGTATTTGACTTTCTATTTCCTTAGGCTCCATTACAGGAAGTAAAGTACATGCTACATATATTGCATCAGCTGATGATTTCTCGCCTATTTTTATTGAATCCAATATAGTTTGCTTTGTAACCTCTGTTATCTCTTTGCCACCAATTCTTCCTAAAGCTATAGATCCAATTGTATCAAAATGGAAGCCTGCAAGCCATTTTATCTCATAATCATGCCTCTTTTGATTGTATGGGCTAATTAGAAATACCTTATGCGCCTTTATTTTGGTTAAGCTATTTATTATTGACTCTGTTGATATGGATACCTCATTTCCTTTAAGTGATTCTTTTATATAATTCCAACCTTTTTTGCTAAATGCTGAATATGACCTTGCATACATTATTTTACTGCCTTTAGGTATCGCTGAATTTATAGATAATAAATTTGAGTAATTTGATTTCATTTCTGAATTTGATTCGCCATGGCCAGGAACAAATTCTTGATAAAATATGTTTGCATTGAATTTATTTTTCATATAAGTTACAAGATTATGATTTTCGGATGACACTATCAGATTCAATTCACTCATTCTAATCCCTCTCCATTCTTAATCTTTCATGTCTTTCCATTATCCCAGACCAGCAGCCATTTGCCTTTAATATTTTATTCAATATTTTACCTGCTAATGGCTTCTTTATTTTATCTGCTATATCTTTTATTCTATTTATATCACTCTTTGATATATCAAATTTTTCTGTGCCTAATATTTCTTTTGCATGCTCAATAGATGATACTTTAGGAATTGCTATAACATTTTTATTAGAAATAATGTATTTTAATGCCACTTGAAGTGCAGTTGCATTATATTTAATTCCTATTTCGTGCAGTTCGTTGTATAAATATTTATAATTTTCAACCATACCTCTGCCAATTGGGCTATAAGCAATTATTGATATTTTATTTTTATTACAAAAATCCATAAGCCCTGAATTTTCTATTTCATTAAATGCGACACTATATTCTACCTGATTTGATACAATTTTATAACTTTTCAAATAAGAAAGAGCTTCTTCCAATTCTTTTTGATCAAAATTGCTTACACCTATGTACCTTATTTTCCCTTCTTCGACTAGGTGCTCCATTGCATTGATCGTTTCTCTTATATTTATCCTATGGTTTGGCCAATGAATCTGGTATAAGGTTATTTGCTTGACACCTAATTTTGATAAGCTTTCATTGCAAGATCTTATAATATCATTATAATGCAGATTATTTGGAGACACTTTTGTAGCTATGAAAGGTTCATCTTCAATTTTCATTTCTTTTAACATAATTCCTAATCTAGATTCATTTTGATACATCTCAGCAGTATCTAAAAAGTTAACACCATTTTCAAACATATATTTAGCGGTCTTTGAAGCTTCTTCTAAATTAGGGTTAAATTTCCATGTTCCAAGACCTATTTCAGAAAATTTTGTATTTGAACCACCTAATATCTTATACTTCATTAGATCATTCCTTCTTATATACTAAAAGGTAATGGGACTTAAAATTATAACTTCTAATTAATTTAAATCTGTAATTCTCCATAGCTGAGGTTACTGATAATTTGCTTAAACAAATTCTTTTTCATAATTTTTATTGCAGAAATCTGATTTATCCACAGCTATGACTCTATTTGCATATTTTGATATTTAAGCTGCAAATATACCTCAACCAGCTGCTATATCTATTACCCCTTATTTTTAATTATATCATTTATATTATTTAACAAAGTTAACAGACTAGCAGATCTTGCATTTAGTTTTTCATGTTTTGTTGAATCCCAACTATCTATTTTATCAACTAAGCCTAAAGGTTAAATTTTAAAAGTTTATTTTATATAAATTTTAAACATCTATTACTATATAAAACATATAAAACTTATAAAATTAAAATAATTAAGAAGTAGATAAATTTCTATTTTTTATAGATACTATAGATTTATAGTTTTCTAAATTTTTTCCTATATCATCTATTTTTGATATGGATACATAATTACTGAGCTTACTTAATATATTAGCTTGTACTCTATTATAATCGGTTAATATTATTATTGAATTTATGCCATTTTTTATTGCATTTAATATTACTTTTGGGTTATCATCAATTATTAAAGAGGGTTTCTCTCCATTTTCCGGCTTGCATTTTTCATTATTCTTGGCTCTTTCAATTTTTACTTTAAGGCCCTCTTTTTTAAGTTCCTCCTCAATATCCTTAATATCGGTTTCTTTAAGGTTGATGTTTGCGGTCCTTACTATTATTTCCATTCCTTTTTCTTGTAGTTCCTTCAATCCCTTTATAACCTCTTGATTTAGCATCTTCTTAAAATCTATTTTCTTTGCAGCGTTAGAGAATGCAAAAGGTATATTGTCTATTATAGTGAATACAGCTTCTTTGTATGCATTTTCTATTTTTGAATTCGAAGACCTTAGGAACTTATTAAATGATTCACTGACATCATTTACTAAGCACCCATCAAAATCTACAACTACAAACGACATTTAATCACTAAACTTTGACATTCATAATATTTAAATGACGAATACTTAGTTCGTCTTTTGACTAAACAAAGTTTGAATCTTCTGAATTTTGAGGAAGGATTTGATTTGTGCGCTTTTATCGTCTTCTCAGGGGTTTGTTGTAAAGCCTCTGGGACATGGAAATAGCGTCGTCTATTGCCTTCTGTCTCTTCGTGTCAGGATAGATCCTGAACTTGCAGGCACGCATTGTTTCCACACTTCCTATTTTGTTTTCCCTTCTTATATGCCTTCTCATGCCCATAATCCACTATTGAAATGATGGGTTTGCAGGGCGAATCATTTATCATCTTGAGTATAATATAGACTATCGTAGCAACACCAATTTATGTCAAGATCCTTTCAATTTCTTTTATCATATTTATCCAACCTTTATATACATATTTTCATAGTATAATTAGCCAATAACGTTTATAATTATTATTATAATTCAAAGGAAATTAATTAAATATTACAAACATTTTAATATATTTTCATTTTAAAATATGTATTGATATTATGGTAAAATCAAATGATATTAAAAAGGATGAAAAACTTCCATCAGTTGATTATTCTAATCTGCCGGAGGAAATTAGAAATGCAATTAACAAACAACCATATCAAATTACCAAAGCAACAAAGTTAACTTGGGACGGAAGGCAGTTCTTGATAAGGATACCAAAAGAAATAGCTGAAGAAATAGGCCTTACTGATGAATGGCATGCAACTTTCATTTATGTAAAGCCATTACCAGAAGAAAGAGATAAGTATCCTAAATTAGAAATAAAATTAGAAAGGTAGGAGTATGCCCAAATTTAATTTGCACGAGAGAAATATTCTGAGCGTTTTATATGCTGCAGAGAAACCCCTTACCACTGAAACGATAGCAAGGCGCACAAGTATATCACGGATTACTGCAAGGAAATACCTAAACATTCTGCAAGAAAAAGGCATTTTGGAATTCAGAGAACTAAATAAAGGAATCTATTGGTGGATTACAGTAGATCAAAAAATTATAGAAAAAGAAAGAAGAAGCTGATGATGGTATGATGGATTTTTTAGATAAGTATATAAATTTGTATTACGATAAAAGTATTGCAAAATGCGTGGCTAACGCTATACAAATAAGCCGATTATTTCTGAGTGCGAGTATTAAAACACGGAGTTGTTTGTTAGCTATGGCTCTGGCTGCTATCAATCTAAGATTATTCAATATAGTGAGAAAGAGAGAGGGCAGGTATTACACATTAGAAGTGCAAATGCTAATGCCAGACAATAAGTTAATTCACAATGAATTAAAGAACAGATTTGATATAAAGGAGTGATAAAATGATAGAAGATCAAAAATCAGTTTTAAAATTTGAAAATTTGTTGAATAATGTTATTTTAGGAGACTCTATAGAAATTATGAAACAAATACCTAATGATAGTATAGATCTAATTTTTGCAGACCCGCCTTATAACTTACAATTAGAAAATGATTTGTATAGACCAAACGAAACTAAAGTTAATGGCGTAAGTGAAGATTGGGATAAATTTAAATCATTCCAAGATTATGATAATT
This sequence comes from Microcaldota archaeon, assembly GCA_021798935.1. Lineage (GTDB taxonomy): Archaea > Micrarchaeota > Micrarchaeia > Micrarchaeales > Micrarchaeaceae > Mancarchaeum. The sequence goes on along the minus strand of JAJZBL010000001.1, from coordinate 88,905 downwards.
TTACTTTTAATTGGTTAAGTCAGTGTAAAAGGATTCTGAAAAGGTCAGGAACTATATGGGTTATAGGTTCATATCACAATATTTTTAGGGTTGGTAAAATAATGCAAGATTTAGGATATTGGATATTAAACGATATTATATGGATTAAAACTAATCCTATGCCAAATTTTAAAGGGACACGCTTTAACAATGCTCACGAAACTCTAATATGGGCTTCAAAAGATAAAGAATCAAAATACTTATTTAACTATAAAACAATGAAATCTTATAATGATGATTTGCAGATGAGGAGTGATTGGTATATACCTATTTGTCAAGGAGATGAGAGAATAAAGATAAATGGGCAAAAACTACACCCAACTCAAAAACCAGAGGCATTATTATATAGAATAATTACCGCAACATCTAAACCCAATGACATAGTATTAGATCCTTTTGCTGGAACAGGAACTACTTTAGCAATAGCAAAGAAGTTAGGCAGAGCTTTTATTGGTATTGAAAAAGAACAATTGTATGTCAATGCATGTAAAGAGAGATTGAACAAAACTACATCATATCAACAGAAATTATTGGATTACCCATTAGAAATTAAACCTAAAAGATTACCATTTGGTAGCTTAATAGAAAATGGATATATTAAAGCTGGAGAATATTTATACTCTGAAAATCAAAAATACAGGGCATTAGTGTTGGCTAATGGAACTTTATCATATGAGGGTAAATTTGGATCTATACATAAAATAAGTGCTATGATATTAACTAAACCTGCAAACAATGGATGGACTTTTTGGTATGTTAAAAGAGGTAATATATTAATAAGTATAAATGATTTTAGGCAGAAATTATTAAAGGAGATATAAATGTCAATCATGGATTATAACAAATTTGAAAATATTTTTAATAAGGAAATATTTGAGAACTCGAAACCGAAACTTATAGAGACTATTGCAAATGAACCAAATAGGTATATAGGGTTATTCAGACCAACCAAACCAAAAGGTAAATTATTACAGAATCTTTTACAATCGCATGAAATAAGAATGGGTAATGCCTTTGAGTTATTATTTGAGGAATATTTTAGAATTTTAGGCTATTCTATTTTACAGAAAAAATTTAATGATAAAAAATTAGATATTGATCAGTGTTTTAAAGATAATAATGCAGTCTATTTTATAGAACAAAAAATGAGAGATGATCATGATTCATCAAAGAAGAGGGGACAGATAAGTAATTTTGAAAAAAAACTAAATTTGATGATGAATAATTATCAAGGTCAAAAATTAATAGGAATATTCTATTTTGTAGATCCTGATTTAAGGAAAAATGAAAACTATTATAAATTGGAACTTCCTAAAATGCAGAATGATTATGGTATCGATTTATACTTATTCTATGGTAAGGAATTATTTGACTTTATGAATATTTCAGATGTATGGGATGAAATATTAGTATATCTTCAAAAATGGAAAAATTCTATCCCTGACCTACCAGAGTTAAACTTTGATTTAGAACCAGAACAAACATTTGATGAAATAAAAGATTTAGATCCTCGTATATTCAGAAGATTATTTGAAAATCAAGAAATATTTAATGACATTGTTTTAACCTTATTTCCGCAACGGAAAACCCTTAATTTACTATTGGATTATTTTAAACAAAAAAGCAGCATTACAATTTATGGAACATTATTTAATAAACTTCAAAGGCTTTTATAATTTAGTTTCGCTTCATGCACGAATTCACCCCCTAACCCCCTCTTCGTGCATTCGCTCATAAATAACCCCGCCTCGCTCACTATCGTGAGCAGAGGACACGGTATAATTACTTTTTCAACAAAAAACAGATGTTATCAACAAAATTTGGCTTTTTCAACAAAACTGGTTAAAGTCGTTTATTTTAATAAAGAAATAGTTATATTTTAGGCTTTAATTTTCTATATATTCTTTATCATAAGTTGGGGCTGCCGAGATTTGAACTCGGATTACTAGCTCCCGAAGCTAGCAGTCTACCAGGTTAGCGTACAACCCCAATAAAATATTACCATTTGAGGATGGGATAATTATAAATTTATTGATTACCTTATAGATAAATATGGAAAAAGAACAGGCTAAACTTAAACCAAAAAGCAATCCTGTTTTAATTGCAGGGTTTGGATGGATGGCTGCAGGAATTGTCATGATTTATACTGGTTACCTTATATACTTAGATAAAATAACTTCTAGCAATTTCAGGGAAGATATCGCATTTGGTCTGCTTCTCATAATAATTGGTATTATTATATTGGCATTCAGATCTAAGATAAACAAGATAGTCGAAGAAAAAACTGCAGAAGCAAAATTAAGCAAGAAAAAACATTAAAAAGCTAAAATAAACAGATATGATAATTCTTTTATATATATCAAATTAAGAGATATTTGTATGTACAATTCAGAAGACTTAAACTTCGCTTATAGGTACCCTTTTACCGATGTCGCCAAGCAAATAATAAGTTCACTTAATTTGACATCAATAGATTTCAAGTACCTTGAACTTGGCAAGGAAAGGGCTATATCAGACATAAAGAATGATCTGCCTTATTATGATATACTTATAGATTCTATAAAGCTTGACGAGATAATAAGCTATGCATACTCCAAAATGATGATTATGGCATTGAAAAGGCCAGATTATATTGAGAAGTTTTCAGTCTCGGAATCTAAGAGAGCGTTGCAGGCAATGGAAAAAGATTCTGAACAGGATATATTTAAACTTTCATCTTCTTTGGGAATAGCCTTGCACAAAGACCAAAATGATAATTTCTTGATAAGATTCAATGTTTACTTGCACAATATACCGAATGATCCCTTTTTTGCACTATCGAATCAACAGCTTCATAATGGATACATAATAATAAGCTTCAACAAGCTGAAGCGCTTGCTTGAAAGAGCCTCATATAATCTGATAAAAGAGAGCTTCAACTATGATGAGAAGATTAAGCTTCCGAAGGAAGTTATAGATTATTCCAAAGGTATAAGGGAGGAGACAAAAGTCGTTGTAAAAGGAAAAAATAACACCGCTTGGATAGAGAAGCTTTTGGAAACACCCATAGCTGATGTAAGGCATAGGACAGTAAACTTGATACTCGCACCTTATCTGGTAAATATAAAAGGGCTAAGCGTTGATGATGCTTTTAAAGTAATAAGTGATTATATAGAGAAGTGCAAGCAGGTAAATCCAGATACGAAGATAAATGATACATATATAAAATACCAGATAGAATATGCAAAGAGCAAAGGCATAAAGCCATTGAAATTTTCAAACGCAAAAGAGCTCTTATCTGGGTTAATAGATTTTGATGTAAAAGCTGAAAACAATGATTCAAAGAAGGAGAAGGAAAAGAAAGCAAATAAGAACTAAGTTATAGAGTTGTAATCTTTACTCCTTTTACAAGTATATCAGGAACTAGCGCAGGCTCTTCTGCATCCCATGAAATTGCTTGAACTGAAGATTTTGAAGCAGATTCTAGGTTTTTGAGCATCCTGATAATATTGTCATTTACTCTAATCCCGACAGTTTGTGTGCCCTCTATCTGGTTTATCGCAAATTTAGGCTCACCTCTCTCTATATAGATAGCGAGGTCCCGTGGGACAGTTGAAAAATCACCAGTTGAATGATTGTCGAATCTTGTATACCAAGTATTTGTTATTAGGATCCCTTTATCTATTTCTGATATTAATGAATCTAGCGACTTCTCAGGGTTCTTATAATTTAATATCAGTGTATTTGGCTCAGATTCTATCAATCCTGCATTACCTGTACTCTGTGTATTGTACTTCTTTGCTTCAGACCAATTATACAGGTATGTTTTGAGCATTCCATTTTCTATCACATAGTTATCTCTGGTTGGGTATCCTTCATCATCATAATAACTTGAGCTTATCATGCCTTTGGCTATTCCTGAATCTATTATAGATACATTTTCATTTGCTATCCTGTGTTCTAATTTGCCTTTTAGAAAGCTCCCCTCTTCAACTTCAGATATAGTAGCTGCTGAGGTAACTTCTTGGAGAAGATTTGATGCAGAAGAAGGCTTGTATATTAAATCGTATGTGCCATTTTTTATTTTGCCTCTGCTCTTAATTTGAGATACTGTATAATACAAATTGTCGCAGAATCCCTTTATATTTATTTTACTGTATGATGAAAACGCTGCAGTTTCTTGATATGAAATCCCTTCTGCTGTTTTTATATGTGCTGTAACCTTAATATAAGCTGTAGACCCATTAACATTTACTTCCTTATTCGTTATCAAAGAATCTTTCAACTTCTCTAGGGTTACCATCCCTGCAATATCTGTAAGGTTTTTGTGATCTAATTCAGATATCATACTTTCTGCTATATTCGCTAAATCTCCTATCTGAAACTCCGAAATTCTTTGGTCTGGCTTCGCTTTTCCTTTATATTTAAATGGCCCTTCTGCTATTCCATAGTAATCCTTTTTGGGAGGCAGATTGCCTATCGTTTTTGCAGCTTTTTTAAGAACTTTCTTTACAGATTTTTCTGATAGATCCGGAAGGTCCTCAGCTATTAATCTCTTTGATTTTGACAAAAATATGCTTCCATCTATTGAATTATCATTAACTACCGAATCAACTTTTGAATTAGTTATTTTTAGGTATGTTGATTCTCCGGATACAGCATCTACAACTATATCATCAAATTTCAATTTAGTGGAATAATTTAAAATGTCTTTTTGCAGCATCTTTGATTCACCTGAATTTAAGCAACGCATATGGTCCTCCCATAGTAACTGGCACTCCTTGCAATGGCTCTCCTTTTCCACATTCTCCATTGAAAAGCTCAACTTTCTTTGATAATAGGGATACAGATCTCCAGAAATCTAAAGTACTTTTTTCTAGTCTGTAATTTAAAACTGGGGTGCTTATTTCTCCACTTTTAATTAAGTAAGCTTCATTCCCTTGATACATAGAAAAGCTTCTCGTATCATCTATATTCCATCCATTAAAGCTTTTCACGTAAATTCCGTCCTTGGCCTCAGCGATTAATTCTTCAAAGGATGAATCACCTGGGCCTAAATAGGTATTTGACATCCTTACTAAGGGCTCGACATCGTAACCGCTTGACCTTGCGGATCCATTGCTTTTTTTGCCTAACATGCCTGCATACTCTCTATTCAGTAGAAGTTCATTCTGCATACCTTTTTTTACAATCTGCTTTTTAGCCGCTTTTACCCCTTCGTCATCGTAATAATAGAATCCTACAGTTCCTTTTATGGATGGATAATCGAATATATTAACGATATTGCTGCCTATCCTCATCCCTAAATTATCCTTATTTATATAGCTTGAGCCGGCTTGGGCTAGCTCTCTTCCAAAAACTCTGTCAGATTCGTTAGGGTGGCCTATGCTTTCATGTACTGCAATCCCAGATATTTCTGGAGAAATTACTATATTTTTTATAGATTTTATCTTGGAATCTGCCAAAGATACACCTTTATCTGCAACTTCCTTAAGGCCTTTTATCTCCTCGCCAATCTTATTAGTTATATTTTCATAATCCAGTACTTCCAGCCCACCTACCCCTCCAAATTCCAGCATCCGCTCTCTTGTTGACTTTTTGCCTTTTATAAGAAGATATATTGAGAGGCCTGCAGATGGATAATATGAGTTTATGCTAGATCCTTCACTATTTTCAAACATGCTTTTTTCTTCTCCATATCCTAATGATATGTCTCTGTAAATAACCTCTTTATGGTCTTTTATATAAGAATCTAAATCGTATGCAAATTTTTCTGCTTCGCTTGCATTTAAAATTTTTGGAGTTACTTTATATGTTCCCTTAACTATTTTCTCTTTTGACAACTTAGTATTGCCTTTAGGCATACCTTTTATTTTTCTTATCTCTGAAATCAGGTTATCTTTGGTTAGCTGGTTAGTTGATAGATTATAGAATAATCCTTTATTTAATACTCTTATCCTTGCACCTGTAGAAGAAGAACTAAAATTTCCATTGAATATTCCATTTTGTATATCAAATGCATTAGAGGTTGTGCTTGATATATAAGTTTCTGAAAAATCATAAATAGAAGTTTTCTTTGAGATTAAATCTAAGAAATAATTGGCGCTATCACTTTGATAAACAGCCTTGGACTTTGAATCCAATAGTTCACCTTATAATATAAGTGCCAAACAGCAATATGCTTTCCCACCCGCAGGCAGTACACACATATCGTTAGCATGCTTAGCTTCCGAGTTCGGAAAGGGATCGGGCGTTTCCATGCTCCTATTACCGTTTAGCATTATATATTCTTACAATAAGCCTTATAAATATTACCCTTAAATTCATATAATTGAGGTTAACTTGTATTTGACTTTTGACGTAACTTTTGTGAATTGATTTAAATTATATTATCCTTATAACTATAATTTATTTAGTGATTGATTGGCTGAAGACGATTTTATATTGTATATGAAAGAGCAGGGAAGCCGTGTGAATAAGCTTCTTGAAGAAATTCTTAGCGACAAAAATGTGGACCAGAATATAGAGAAGTTGCTTGGAAGAGGGGGATATGACTATGACAAGGATGCTATAGAGAAGAGTGTAATGGATCCTGCATGGTACCTAATATCACAGGGAGGCAAAAGATTAAGGCCCGTGTTTACATCACTTGTAATAAGTCTGTTCAATAAGAATCCTGATGATTATATAGAGTTCTCTATAATCCCAGAGGTTTTGCATACTGCAACGCTTATACATGATGACATAGAAGACAGATCGATAAAAAGGAGAAATGCAGATTGTGTCCATATAAAATACGGATTAGACATAGCACTTAACTTAGGAGACTTTATGTTCTATTTCCCAATGAAAGCTCTTATAGATAGCAGCAAGCTTCAGAATGAACAGAAGATCAAAGTAATGCAACTTTACATTGAGGATATGCTAAAGCTGGGCATAGGGCAGGGTGTAGATTTAGCATGGCATAATTTTCTTATAGACCCAAATAACATAAGCGAAGAAAATTACATGCGGATGGCCTTCGACAAAACTGGCGCACTTCTTGGATTTGCAGCAGAACTTGGAGCTATTATTGGAGGGGCAACAGATAAGCAGATCAAATTGCTTGGAAAATTCGGTGCTACTATTGGTGTTGTATTCCAGATAAAAGATGACCTTCTTAACATAGAGAAATCCAATGTATCAGAAAGCAAAGGTGGAATAGGGGATGATATAACAGAGGGAAAGATAACTTTGCTTGTGACACATGCAATAAAGAATGCAGATGAGAAGGATAAAAAGAGGCTGCTCGAAATTTTGAAGTCTCATAGCTCTGATATTAAGTTGAAGGAGGAAGCAGCTAATATACTTATAAAATACAATTCTGATCATTACGTTGAGAAAGTAGCGGATTCGTTGATAAATGATGCTTGGAATGCAGTAGATAAGGAATTCCCAGATTCACAGGGAAAGAGGCATCTTAGGGAAATGGTAGATTTCATATTGAACAGAAATTTCTGAGTGATTATATGGATGTAAACAAAACTAAGAGTTTTAAGGACTTTATAAGCCTTTACAAGGATGATGTTTATAGCTTGATAGAAGGATACTTACCTAATGGGGAACCTTCTGCTTATTTTGAATCAGTAAGGTGCTATACGGATAGAAAAGGGCAATATAGAAGGCCTTCATATGTCCTTCTATGGGATTTGCTTTATGGAGGGAACATTGAGGACGCGATGCTTCCGGCAGCATCACAGCAGGTTTCTGAAGACTGGCTGCTTATGATAGATGACTGGATGGATGATAATAACCTAAGGAGGGGTGGCCCTTCAGCCCACCTTATCTATGGTGACAGGTACGCAATAAATGCAGCAAGCAACCTGCAATCGATAAATTGGAAAATTGTATATGATGCTTGCAAGAAGCTTGGTCCAGGAAGAGAAAAGAGATATTTTGACAAATTCTATGATATGATAAATGTAACTCATCAGGGACAATATAGAGATGTGCATTTAACATCTGATATTAAGGATATAACAAAGTTTACACCTGAAGATTATTTTACATCTATACATGCTAAATCTGCTTATTACAGCGTATATGGGCCAATGCAGCAAGGTGCAATAGTTGCTAATGCAGATGAAAAGTCAATTGATGAAATAAAAGAATATGGAACCCCTGCAGGGTTGGCTTTCCAGATAAAAGATGACATACTTGATTGCACTTCAACAACAGACCAGTTAGGAAAATCTATAGGCACTGATGTGAGGGATGGCGTAAAGACTATAATACTTTGGCATGCTGTTCAGGATGCGTCTTCGGATGTGTTGAGCAAACTTTCTGAGATTTACAAAAAGAAGCCAGCTGAGAAAAGCAAGGAAGAGATCAATTTTGTTCTAAATCAGTTCAATGAATTAAATTCCATAAAAAAATCCAATGAAGATATGCAAAAACTAGTTAACGAAAGTGTAGAAAAGTTTGATAAATATACTTCTGATATACCTGAATCCCACATAAAAGATTTGGCTCGTGAAAGCATAGGTTACACAGCAAACAGAGGAAATTGAATCATCAAGACCTGTGCAATTGCACAGGTCTGCATATCTTAGGGTTAAGGCATGCATATTTTATTTGGATTATGGATTTTTAAATTTTAGCTGTACTAATTGTTTTACTTTTTCTAAAATTTTGTTATGTAATAAAGTATAAATAATTTTACTTTAATAAACAAATGAGTAATGCGTTGACTTAACGCAATACAAAGCAAGTCACTGGATAAAGTCTTATCTTAGGGGTAAAGGCATGGCAGAGACAGACGAGAGTATCAAAAAAATTGTAAATTTTCTTCTGGTGAAGAAAAACAGTGAATACTCTATAGATTCGTTGAAGGATCCAAAGCAGTTAAAGGAAAATGATTTGGCAACTGCAGCAAGCATTGCTGAACTGGTGAACCTCTTTGTTGAGTCAAAGAAGCTTTCCGAGGCTTTGCTTGAAAACTGCATGGCTGATGAAAAGTACATCGCAACAGTGGAGATAAATGCAGAATCTATAAAGCTGAAATCAATGGCCAAAGGTTGATTTGTTTTTTATTTTTTAGTATTTTATCAGCGAGTATACAGGATAATCTTTTAGTTTCTCTTTTCCTTTAAGGTCTGAAAGCTCTATCAAGAAAGTCAACTCTGATACTTCGCCCCCTAACTTTTCAATTAATTTTGCTGCTGCTCCAGAAGTCCCTCCTGTAGCCAGTAAATCATCAACAATTATTACCTTATCTCCTTTGTTTATTGAATCTTCGTGTATCTCCAATGAATCCTTTCCATACTCCAATTGGTAGTCAATTGACACTGTATGATAAGGCAGCTTTCCTTTTTTCCTTATTAAGAGCAAGCCGGAGTTTAGCTCATTTGCCAATGCAGCACTTATTATGAAACCTCTTGAATCTATTCCTGCGATATAATCATAATCCAAATCCTTTATATGATTTGAAAGAAGCTTTATAGAATTGGAAAAGGCAACTTTATCTTTAAGCAGAGGAGTTATATCCTTGAATATTATACCACTCTTTGGAAAATCTGGCACATCTCTTATATAATTTTTCAATTCTTCAGAATCCATTTACACACCAATTTATTATTAGAGCAATAATTAATATAAGTTTCAAATTTTATTGTTAATTGGTTGGCTTTTATGATTGATTTTGGCAAATTCAGGATTGAATGCTGTAAAGAGGTATATTGCCCTAGCGATGATTCATTTCTTCTAGGTGACTATGTAGAAAAGTATAGTTTTGGAAAGGTTTTGGATTTAGGAACGGGCAGCGGATATTTAGGAATTATAGCTGCACTTAAGGGCAATAAAGTTACATTTGCGGATATAGATCCAAATGCACTCAAATGTGCTGAATCAAATGTATTATTGAACCATCTAAAAGGCCAGTTTGTTTTGACAGATTTATTTTCCAATATAAAAGGAAAGTTTAATACTATTATATTCAACCCTCCTTACCTTTTATCCGACAATTTAGTTGATAAAGCCCTTGATGGAGGTTTGAATGGAAGGCAGGTTATAGATAGGTTTTTAAATGCTGTTGGTGGGCATTTGCTTAAAGAGAATTATGTTCTATTATTAGAAAGTTCTTTAAATTCATATAATAATGATGCTAAAAGGCTGAATGCTGCAGTTTTTGAAAAAAATTTGTTTTTTGAAAAATTAGCAGTGCTTAAATTTAGCTTGTAACCCTCTGTATTAAATATTTATTTAAACAGAATGTTATTTGTGGAACTATGGTAGAATTTGAGATAATAAATATTAAAAAAGATGAGGATGTAGAATTTATCTTAGGGCAGGCAGGGTTCATAAAAACGGTTGAAGATCTATACGAGGCTATGATGTCATCTACACCTGAAGTATCCTTTGGATTAGCATTTTGTGAAGCAAGTGGGAGGCAGTTAGTCAGGAGCGAGGGCAATGATGATGAACTGAAGCAGTTGGCTGAAGAAAATGCCCTCAAATTAGGCGCAGGACATTGCTTCATGATATTCTTCAAAAAAGCATTTCCTATAAATATAGTAAATAACATAAAAGCAGTCCCTGAAGTATCTAATATATATTGTGCTACTGCAAATCCTGTTCAGGTTATAATTGCCAAAACAAACCAAGGAAAAGCAATAGTTGGGGTTGTTGATGGTATGCCTACTAAGGGTATAGAGACTGATGAGGATAGGGAAGCTAGATATAAGTTGCTTAGGAAATTTGGATATAAGTTATGACTATAGCTGCAACTTGTATGTTGCTTTTATTAAGTTCCCTTTAACTTTTATATTTGTACTAAGCCCTGCTTCTTCTCCATAAGCTTCCAATTGGGTTTTTGATACCATGTGGCTCTTTGCAGCATAATACTCAAAATGTTCGGACAAAGATTTGCCCTTTGACAGTAGAAATTCGTATATATCAATTTCGCCTCCATCTTCTAAGAACTTTGATAGATAAATTAGAGAACCCTTCTTGTCGTTCCAATGATGCATAGATAATGAGCTTATTATGATATCAAATTTCTTGTCAAACGGGATATATGTGCTGCTTCCAACTGCAAAAGTCACATTAGGGTTGGTGTAGGTTCTTTTCTTTGCTATGCTAACCATATATGGAGATGGATCCACACCATAGAGATAAAGTTTGTTGTTTTTTGAGAGTTGGTATATAACGCTTCCAGTACCAAAACCCACATCAAGCAAGCTTTTGAAAGTTTTGCTCTCTAAATCCTGCGTTACAAATCTGTAAAATTTTGATAAAGCAGGGATCTTTTCAGCAAGCAGGTATAGTTTCGAAGATAGGAAACCAAATTTCTCTTCGCCTTCTTTATAATAATTTTCCAATAAGACACCTATGGGTAAACTTCTTTAGCCATCTCTGCTATCTTGTCTGCCTGCTTCTTCATTTCATCTTTGCTTGACAATTTAATATCCTTTGTAAGAGGGGCACCTGCTGCATTGAAGTGGCCATTACCACCCATTTTGTTTGCGAGCTTTATGCAATCAAGCTTGCCTTTTCCCCTTAAGCTTATTTTTTCCAAAGGTATATTTACAAAAATTGAAATATCTGAATTTGTCAAATCGCTTATTATAGAACACGCCCTAGTACTGTTTATATTGCCTCCAAATCCTATGGCAATTTTATAGCTTTCGTTTATTCTATAATCAAAAATGCTGCTCTTTAGTTCCTTTATATTCTCGCTTTCCTCTTTGTTATAAAATTCCGCTATCTCCTTTATCTTTTCGTTGCTAAAATCGCTTTTTGATACAAAGTTTACCAATTCTATTAAGGAATCATTTGAGCTGTGGTAATTTGAATAAGTTATATATTTTGTGATATCCACCAAGAAGCTTTCCTGATTTGGGAGATTGAAATCGGTCTTGTGTGCAAATGCAGCTATCTTTTTTCCAAAATCTTCATCAAACCTGCCTTCTATAAGGTACTTAAATGTCAACTCTGCACCACATAGTTGATCATTGTCCCCGACAACTGCAAAGTCACATATTTTTGCAACTTTATTTATTGTTTCGTTGCCCCAATTGTGATGGTCCAGCCAGATTATAGTGGAATTTCTATCTTTTAAGTAGCTTATCATGCTTTGATAAGCAGGTATCAAAGGTTCATCTAAGCCTAAATCTGTTAATACCACAGTCATTTTGTCCAAATTTAACTTTTTTATTTTTTCAAATATCGCATTTATAGTTGAGTTCTTATAATCTCCAAACATAATATTGCTATCAGGAATATCGAAGTAATGCTTTATTATTGCTGCAGAACCTATCCCATCAAAATCTTCTTTGTGGGTAATATTGATTATGTTATTTGTTTTGGAAAGCATTTCCTTTACCGTTGCTTCAATATCAAAGTTATCTTTAGAAAATTTCAATTCCATAATGTACACCTTCAATAAACCTTAATTTGTATTTAAAAACTTATGATTGGTTAAGTATAGTGATGTAAGTCGTAGTTCCATCAGCCCCTGTCTTTACGGTCTTTGTTTCATTTATAATTTCAAGTATGTTTGGCTTCTCGTATATGCATGGTACACCTGGATAGCATCTTGGGCCCATAGCCCCCTGCAGAGTTATTTTATAATTCGAAAAAGGCTTTAAACCTTTGAACTCTGATGTCATCTGAATTATACTGGTAGAATTGTTTTTAGTAGAATTTATTAAGTAACTTTCATTAGAGCTGTTAAATGAATGATTAATCCCTATGGATCTGTATATACCATTTCCGGAAATGTTCAATTTCAATGAATAGAAAAAGGTGTCAGGGGTCTTTATATAAACTACTATGTTTGCATTTCCTTGTGCTATATTCGATGAAGTTCTATAAAACAGGGCCAGCAGAGCTAGCAATGCTATTATAATTATTATGATTACGAAAGCAATCCATATTGGCTTGCCATTTGCCGATTTTGTAGCTTTAGGCATTTGCATCATGTATTTTACAGGTTTAGAAATTAAATATCTTATTGCAATAAATACTGTAAGGTCGCTTAAGAATTTTATTATGGAATAAGCTTTTACTCTTAAATACTATCATAGGCTGTTTAATGGAATTGGAATATATTTACTTGATCGTTTTCATTGTACTTATAATGCTGCTTAGGCTTAGGAGGCAGAAGAAAGGATATAAGGCAAGTGTAGTCAGGATATTTAGGTATCCTGCAATTTACATAGTTCTGTCATTGCTGCTTGTCGCTTCTACACCTAATTTAGCCCTTATTGCAATTGCTTTTTTGGCTATCTTGCTTGGTTATGTATTAGGAAGTGTCTTTGGTATCAAATCAAGCATCTTCTATTCAAATGGAAAGATTATGTACAGGCGCTCCACTGAAATATTTGTGATATGGCTAGTTGCATTTGTAGCAAGGATAGCTATAGAATTTATGCTCCCCAATGATCTTGCAGGGTCGGTACTTGCCAATTCAGCTTCGAATGCCTTTTCTGGAATAGGGTTTTGGTATTCTCTAGTAGATATACTGCTTGCTTTCAGTGCAGGAATGCTTTTAGGAGAATCAATACATCTTTATAGGAAGTATAGAAATGCAAAATTGTCAAGCAGTGGTTCGTAGCCTTATGTTCCTTTTTGGATTATATTTTTTAATAAGCCTCCTTTCCGTTGCTTTTGCCATCTTGTCTGTTTTTGTGTGAGTAATTTCAAATTTTGAGTATTTCTCATCACTTTTGTGCTCAAGCAATCTTCTATGGAGATCTTTTGACTCACCTATGTAAGTCGGCTTCTTTGCCCTCTTTTTATATAATTTGTAAACCCCAGGGCTCCTCTTTACTCTGCCTATATTATCCTTTGTAAACTTCTTTTTACTTTTTGACATTTTTATCACTCATAATATGTATGCCGCAAATTACGAACTTATATTATATCTTTGCTTTTGGTTGTTTTAATATAAATATTTTTTCTATAATTGGTTACCTAGAAATTACAAAGTTATTATTTTATAAAATAACAAAATATAAATATTTGCATTTTAAAAACATTATAATGGCTAACATAATCGATGATAAAAATGATATTGAACTTTATTTAGATAAGCAGTATAGGCATCTGTTGCTTTATGCAAGGATAGGTACATTGGCCATGCTCGATTACTACGGAAAAGACGGCTTATCATATCAAGATATAAAAAGTGCATTAAGGCTAGAGGATGGATCTCTTGCACCAAACCTGCTGTGGCTACGTAACCATCATTACATACGAATAGAAGATTCAAAAATCGATAAAAGGAAAATTGCTGTATATTACATAGAAACAAAAGGTTCAGAAGCATATAATAAAACCAAATTATGGCTATCAAAGATACTTCAATTAAATAATAAGTGGTGATTATGAAATATCAAACTAAAAGATTTATAGCATACCTTAATATTTTAAATGTTAAAATAGACAGCAGTAAATTTGAAGATAGAATAAAAGCACAGAAACTGGCATATATAATCCAAAGCTTGATTGGAAAACCACTATATGAAGATTTTAACTTCTATATAAAAGGGCCTTATTCACCTGAATTGGCTAAAGAATATTTTAATTTTAAAGACGAATTTATAGAAGGTAAAACAAATTTTAAATTAATTGGTGAGGATAAAGATAAAATAGAGAAGGCATCCTTATTGTTAAATAATCTAAGTTTAACTGAACTGGAAATAATTGGAAGCTTAATTTATCTTTTGAATAAAGGATTTGATGAAAATCAAGCAGAAGCAAAATTGAAAGAACTTAAACAATATTTGAAATGGGATGACATTTGGAGGGGCATGAATATTGTAAAAAAACTTTTCTTAACTGAAAGGCTTAGAAAGGAACTTATGAGTTCTCTTGAAAATGAGATAAGTGATTGGGATAGAATAAGTGACGAATCTTTGAAAAAATTTGAATAGTGTGCTAATGGATGAATATGGAATTTACAGTATAGATTTTGGCAATGGCATAGGGCACGAACAAAGCTATTCAAGGCCTGCTATTTTATTCAAAGATTTGCATGATTTAGGGTTAGCTTTAGTTATACCCCTTACAAGTAAGTTAATCCGTTTAAATCTTCCATACACCATACAAATAAATAGGGATCAGATAACAAACCTCAAAGAAAATAGTGTAGCCCTTATATTCCAATTAAGGGCAATATCTTGCAATAGGATAAAAGGAAATAAAATAGGAAGCCTTGATGAAATAAGTGTTAAGAAGATTAAAACTGTAATAACTGAGATGCTAGATTTATAATTTATATTCCTGTTTATTATGCTAAAATTGAGTGGCCTTTACTTAATTATGTGAATCCATATTTGCTATTGCATATATGCAAAATAGAAAAATGTAAAAGAATATCTATTTTATTCTATTCTAGAAATGGTAATAATATGGCTTTTGTTGATTCACTTGCAGTGATGCTTTTGGCAGTAGCGATGAGCGCTACATTTATTGCTTATTATCTTTTAGGGATTGTTAAAGGCAAAAAGATGGATTCCTTGGCAGGGCCTATATTCATGCTTGGAATTTTCGATTTCTTGAGCGGATTCTATATGAGCTTCTTTTGGCCACTACCTGGAGCATACAATATGCTTTTTGGAGACCCTATGCTTATGCTGGGTATCATAATGATTGCAGGGGGATTTTCAATTTACAAGAATATTGATGTAAGGCCGATATCCCTAATAGGGTTCCTTCTTGGGATTTATCTTTTTGCAGAAAGCTATGGCATGGTTGCTTATCATTTGGAGACAGGGGCTGATTTGGTATCTGCATTGGGCTTTTACCTTTTTGCAGGATTATCTGGTTTCTTCTCACCTCTGATTTACTTAAAGCAGAAGGATAACAAGAAGGTTTATTATTTCTTGGCAGCATTGCTTGTGCTTGTAGTGTTAGCAGCAATGTTCATAGGCATAGCTGCGATAATTGGGCATCTGAGTTCACCACCTTAATTTTTTATTTTTAAAAGGTGGGCCTTGCCACAGATTGATATAAATTAGATTAAGCTTTAGCGATTACACTTACTGCAAAACAAACATTAAAGAAGAAAAATAATCTTTGTTATTAAGGTTCATAGTTACTAAATAAAAGTTTATTTGGCCTGTGACCTGCTTTTCTTTGAAATTTGTTAATTTAATAATTAATATTCATATTTTCCAATCGTAATACAAATTCTTTTAAAGTCTACAATTTTACTTTGTCAGTTACCTAATATACCCTTTAGATTTTATAATTAAGTTGAACTTTTTCAGTCTTTAAATTTATCTAAGAGGTAATATGAATTATTAACTTATATGCGCCAGGGTAGGGATTTGAACCCTAAAGCCCTTTCGGGCACCGGTTGGCCTGTTTTGCATCACTAATCAGCTCTTGATGTTTTAAAAACTCAAGACCGGCGCGTTACCGGTTTCCGCCACCCTGGCAATATAGGTATCTTTCAAAAAGAAAGTATTTAAATATACACTTTTTGATGAGTAAATGAGATATAAAAAATTCTTCGACATTCTTAGATTTAAACTTTGCAGGAGTCCTCCTGCAAAATCGGAAATTGGCTTTGCTTTGGATTTTGGCAGAAAGTTAAGTACTTTGTATAGGTACAAAAAGATTTCTTTTAATTTCTATGGAAAAAACAATCTGATTTATGAATATGGTTGGAAGGATGTAAACAGGCAGTTTGTTTTGGATATGCAAAGGCAGAAGAACCTCAATATTTTGATTTCCGGAGCAAGTGGATCTGGAAAAAGCACGTTGCTGAAAGACTTGCTCGCTCAAATGAAAGATAAGGTTCCTCTATTACTTTTAGATCCTAATGGTGAACACAAGGATTTGATATCTTTGCTTGGTGGCAATTACTTGGATCCAGATTATAGTGGAATAAACCCATTCGGCCTTGATGGCATTAGCGTGAATGACAGGATATCGGAATTGTTTTACCTTTTCTCAACTGTATTAAACTTAGGAAGCCATCAATCTTACCGGCTAAATAATATACTTAAATATGTTTATAGGAATAAAGGTGCAATAAATTTTGATCTTCCTGAATTGCCTATAACACCCAATATGTATGATCTGATAAAAGAGATAAATACGTTTATCGATAATTCAAAATCTAAGCCTGATATTTACTCCTTAGAGAATATGAAAAACAAATTTGAATTGATAAATAGAAAATCGCTAAATGATTCTTCACTCGATATTAAATCCCTTCTTAAAGGAATTAATGGAATAAATCTTGCAAGATTGAATAATAAAAATCTAAGATTCATTTACCTGTATGAGCTTTTCAATAGAATTTACCAGCATATGCATTCATTAGACTCTAAAGGAGGCATAAAACTGTATATTGTGATAGACGAGGCAGACACCCTCCTTGATGAAGATATATACATGAAAGTGCTATCAAAATTCTTCGAAGAAGGGAGGAAATATGGATTTGGTATTATAGCAGTTACTCATGAATCATCATCGTTGAATAAGCAAATTATAGCTAACTCAAACTTAATTTTATCCTTCCAATCAAAGGAGCCAACTGAACTTAATTATCTTTCAAATATATTTTCGGGATCAATAAATGAAAAAAATAATTCTATAAAAGCTGCATTAAGCTCGCTAAATACAAATGAATTCATAGTTAACGATCCTGTTTCTAAAGAACTTTTCAAGGTAAAAGGAAGAAGTTATAAAGAACTCTCAAATGTTGTTTTTGGTGAAAATTCAACAAGCTATAGCAATTCACTTTGCAGATATGCTAAGTATCCGATAGAACTAAACTCTTTGATGCTACATCTGCCTTTGGAAGCAATATCTTATGGAATTAAAAAAGGTGTTGTAAAGAGATATCTCTATAAAGGAAAACTCTACATAATGGCAAATAAATCAAACCTTAGCATGGAGCACGAGATATCTGTAAAAGAGATAATGAATTATTTAGATTCAATTAACGTGAGAAATTTCAAAGGTACGGGAAGGGGAAAACCTGACATAATAGCTTATCATAAAGGATTAAGGATTGCTGTAGAATATGAGACAGGCAAAAAAGATTTAAAATCTTCAATGAAGATGATTGAGGAAAGGATACAACATTATTCTGTGGTTATAGTTTTAGTAAATAAAAAAAGTTATAGATATTATAAAGATCATTTAAAACTAAATAAAGTGCATATTATCTCCTTTGACAACCTTCAAACTTTAGGTAAAATATTTCAGTCTATTGCAGGATAGATTCTTTCCTGAAGCTTTTTATCCCAAGATACATTATTATAACATCTAATATTGCCAATATTACAATTGCAGACACTAAAAATTCTGCATTTAGCACTGCTAATCCTATTATAGATGCAAAAGGCAACACTAGGATAGGCAATACAAGCAGCGTGCTTATCTGCTGCGCCTCTTTTACTCCTTTGACATGTGAGGATACCAGAACGACAAGGCCTATTGAAGCTGTTGCCAAAAATGGTGCAGTCCCTAGCATCAACAGCCATGGTATTGTTGGCAGTATCGCAAAGTGAAAAACACCTATTGAAAAATAATCTGTAACCGCACCATATATGCCAAATATCGCAAGAGTCAATAGTATTGTTGGCACAAAGGAAGCTAATATTTTCCCTGAAAGTAACTCTGATTTTGATATAGGTGTTGAAAGCAATGATTCTGATGTCCCTCTCTCTTTTTCTCCCGCAAAACTATCTGCTGCTATTACTGATGCTGTAAATATAGGCATTGTCAAAAATACAGGCCCAAGTACATTAACAGAAAAGAACTCCATAAATTTTATGCTTTTTATACTGCTTGACAATACAGATGATGAAACTTTTATGGTTGTAGGCAAAAGCTTTGACGTTATCGTGGGTGCGGCATATAAAGTTATATAAAAGGTCATCAGAGGTAGGATTATCGCGAAGAATATTGGTATGCCCAGCATTGGCCCATATATCGATATGCTAGAGAAGGTTTCTTTGAGATCCTTCTTCATCAATGTTAAAGCTTTAGAAAATTGCATATTAATCTTATAAATTTTACATTTAAAAAATCTTTAGGTTTCAACAAAATAAAGATTTTAAAGTTATTGAAGAAATCGCTTCAGGCTAAAAACAAATACTTTTAATATTTAACATTATAAAGTTATTTGGGGTAATTAATAAGTGATAATATGTTTGACATAAAAATAGATGACGCAAAGTACTGGAAGAATTGCACTGACTCAATTGTCAGCTTGGTTGACGAGGGCTCATTTTATATTTCAAAAGAAGGTATTAATTTAAAAGCTATGGATCCATCAGGCATAAGTATGGTGTCTTTCCAAGCGCCAAACAAGATATTTTCAAAATTTGATGTATCTGCTGCGAAGTTAGAATCTAAATCAAAATCATCTGATTCTGCTGATGAAAAGGTAGATAAAGAGGAAAAATCTGCTGGTTATTACATAGGCTTAAATTTAAGCAATTTCAGCAAACTTTTGAATAGTGCAAGAAGTGGAGAGCAATTGTCTATGAAGGATAAAGACAATAAGATGATATTGGAATTCTTAAGCAGCAATGGCCACAGGAGCTATATACTGCCTATGATAGATGTGAAGAAGTCTACCGATGCAGAGCCTAAGATAGAGTTTGATTCATCGATAAGCATAAAGAGTGATTATTTCAAGGGCATATTGAGGGATGCAGCACAACTATCTACTTATGTTGGATTCAAACTTGAGGATAATACATTTTTAGTTTCTGCGAAAGGAGATGCAGGAGAACTAGAGGAAGAATTCAAAACAGACAATGAGCAGATACAAAAAATTGATACCAAAAAAGTATCATCTGCAACCTTTAATCTTGATTATCTGAGCAGGATGATAAGTGCTTGCCCATCTAATGAGGTAATTACTTTAGAGATGAAAACAGATCAGCCTATAAGGTTAAATTACAAAATAGGCGATGCTAAAGTTTCTTATTATCTTGCTCCATACATGGAGTAATTTTTATTTTTGGTGGTGAGTTTTGGAAATTTACAGACGTTTGTTGCTGATAGGTATACTTATAATAGTACTGGCATTCTTAGTGTCTTACATACTTGGAATGTATTCTAAATTCTTTGTAAACTCCCACGTAGACCTAATATGGATACATGCATTGATAGTAGCTGTTGCAGGAATACTAATAATAGAGATAATTGGAAAAACTATAAAGGATAGAGTCAAATCTAAGAACAATGAAACAAAGGTAGTGGGAGATCTTTTTGAAGTTATCGCATATACGGTACTTTTAATAGTAATACTTAACGAGCTGCAGATCAATGTTATGGGTTTACTTGTAGGAGCAGGATTCTTAGGTATAGTGCTTGGATTGGCAGCACAAAGTACGATAGGCAATCTAATAGCGGGATTCGAGCTTATGGCATCAAGGCCTTTTTCCATAGGTGAAAAAGTAACAATATCAACGTGGCAGTATGGCCTTATTGCACCAACTTATCAGCATGATGTAATGGTGCCTGGATTCACGGGAACTGTTAACAAAATAGGAATTATGTATACCGAGATGCTGGCGGATAACGGAACACCTATAGTGGTACCTAACAGCATAATGAACCAGGCGGTTATATTCAACAAAAAAAGAGTAGGTAAGATAAGAGTTTTTAGCCACGTTGAAATAGATATAAAGATAGATTACGGCAAATTCAAGAGTTATTTCAACGAATTGGCGAGCAAGGACACACTCAAAAATGTCTCTATAGAAATAAAGAATATAACACAATTGGCATTTGGTGTTGACATATATGCAGATGGCAGTTTGGATGATGAGCCAAAGATAAAAGACAAGCTTAGTGAATACGCATTGATGGCTATATCTAGAATAATGAAAGAGGAGGAAGCGGCAAAAGACAAAGATAAGGACAATAGCAAGGATAATGGAGTTCAAGCTAAAAAATAAAATAATCTTCAGCTATTTGTAGGCATGTTTAAGATGATATTTTTACTTTGCCCTCATAAAAGAAACCTTAGAAGAAGCAGTATAATTAGGTTCAACAAAATAAAGATTTTAAAAAATTTATTTATATATTGCATTTCATATTATATATGAGTTTTATGAAATTTATGATGTGGCATGTCGATTATTTTAAAGCAGCACCTGCAGATCAGGGCAGGTCTACATTGGTAGAAACTTCAGATAACTTAGATGTTAAAAATGCACTACTTTTCTTTATAAGCTTCGAAAAAAGTGATAATGACAAGTATGTTGATATAATAGATAAAGCAGTGAACGAGATACAGACTATATCTTCTAAGCTTGGTGTTTATACGTTGATTTTGAATCCCTATGCACACATGTTTGCTGATTTGACAGATCCAGATCACGCAATCAAAATGCTAAACTTGCTTGAAGAAAGGTTACTGCAGAGAAATTTCAAAGTTTACAAAATGGCTTTTGGCAGATTCTATGAGATAGAGCTTAAAGCTAAAGGCCATAAACTATCGCGTATATCAAGGAGCATAAACTGAAATTTTAGAATTGAAATTAAAGAAGCATATATTAAATTTATAGTGCAATAATTTAATATTGAAAATTTGGTGTAGTCATGAAGTTTCTTGTATTTATAGAGCCTAAGGATTTCAGAGATGAAACCTTAAAGTCAATTAAGATGTTTTTTGATAGATGGGATGTCAATTATAAAATAAGCAGTTATACGAAGGACAGTTGCACTGGCATGCATGGTGATATAGTTGATATCGATTTCAATACCAACCTTGTAAACTCAGATAATTTCGATGGATTAATTTTGGTTGATGGAAAGGGTATAGATGAATACAAATTATATGAATTTAGGCCTTTGCTGGATCTAATAATGCTTTTTAATAGCTCAAATAAATGGATAATTGCGTTTGAAAATGCTGTAGGATTAGTTGCTAGGGCAAATATAATAAATAATAAGAAGATAGCAACTACTGAAAGCAATCCAGAGGTAATCAGATTTGTTAAACTATTCCATGGAATACCTTCACAGAAAGACTTAGAAGTCAGTGAAAACCTAATAACAGTAAAAGATTCATCAAAAAGCAATGAACTGTTTGACTCCATATTAGAAAAGCTGAACATTGAATAAAAGCGTAATCTTATGCACAAGCATAAAAGTCCTATAAATTTAAGTACAATAGCTAATAATAGGATTAAAATACTCTTTGATACTGCTTTGCTTAATGCAGAGGATTTGGATTATTCTGCTCATTGTATCTCAGAAATGAGGAAGATCTCTTCGCATCATAGAATTAAACTAGACAAAATTATGAAAGAGAGCTTCTGCAGGAAATGCAATAATCTTCTTTTACCTGGAAAAACTGCTAAAGTAAGAGTTTTGAAAAAAGGCAATGAAATAGTATACAAATGTACCATATGTGGAACAGAAAAACATATTATAAGAGGAATTATGCACTGATTTTGCTAAAATCGATTATCCTATTTTTCGCAGATTCTTCATCCTTGCATAGAAGTACTATCCTGCTTGGCTTGTGCTCTGAAGTCTCTTTATATCCTGTCAGCTCTGCAAGCCTATGCGCATACTCTTTTATTTCTTCATGCGAAGGCATACTGGATAGGCTTAAGCCCCTGCTTTCTCCTCTTGCACCTCCTATAAATGAAAATCCCTTCACTTCTACGTAATTAGGTTGAGCTAATTTTACCAATGATGCATAACCCTCTATGTTATCCATATTCAGACCTTTTACTAAAGTCATTCTGAGTACTGTTCTTGTTTTAAGCGTTTTCAGCATTGAAAGTGTCTTCAAATACCTTTCCCATGCATCAGGTATCTTAGGGCGTGTAACCTTCTGGTATGTCTCTTTGTCTGGGGCCTCTACGGATATATAAAGCTGTGTGGGCAGAGGGTCTAGCTTGGCAATAGCTTCAGGGAGTGTCCCATTTGTAACTAGGAATGTACTTATACCTTTCTTGTGGAAAGCTTTGAGAAGGCCACTCATCTTAGGATAAAAGGTTGGCTCACCTGTAAGGCTTAAAGCAACATGCCTTGGCCTTCTAGCTTCTTCCCACCTCTTTTTCTTTAAATCGGTATCTGCACCTGACTTATATCCGCTTACTATCCTCTGCTGCTCTTTTATCATTCCCTCTACTATGGAATCTGGATCGTCCCATTTGTCTACCGCATTTAACTCATTCCAATTTACCCCAATTTCCTCAGGTATTAATCTCCAGCAGAACCTGCATCCTAGGTCACAACCTATTGCAGGTGTTGATTGTATGCACTGCCAGCTGTGTATCCCATAAAATGTATATTTGTAGCACAATGTCTTGCCTTCTATGCTGCTTGCTGTATATTCACATATTTTTACAGCTGAGTGCTTTCCGACAAAATGATATCCTTGATGAGTCATCTTTTCCTTAATAATCTGGGGCATTTCTGACATAATTATCACTAACTTAATATCTAAATTTAAATGGATGATTTATAATTTTTATGTATTATTTATTTACTTTTACTTATTATAAAAATATTAGATTTATTATAACAAAAGGATTAGGTGTTGTATTTTTATATTTATGGGCCTGGAGAGATTTGAACTCTCGACCTACGGCTTTCTTATTTATATTATAAGACCGCCGCTCTGACCAAGCTGAGCTACAAGCCCATAACATAATATGCAGTATATTTAATGAGAAAATATTTAAATTAATTCTCTATTTCTTAATTTGCGCCAGCCGGGATTTGGACCCGGGCCTCTGGCTTTTTTCAAATTAATATGGGAAGCCAGTATCCTACCAGGCTAGATTACTAGCGCATCTGCATAATATTACAATAAAATTATTAAAATATTTTTCAGATTCAACGTATATATGAGGAGTTTTCTTTTGATTCTTGGGGAAGTGGTACATTTGATGACATTTGGTTTTCAAGTTCTTTTATCATCTTTGCAGTCGCTTCTATCATTGAATCTATCTTCTTCATATCTATATTTAAGTTGAATTTCTTAGAAAGTACCTTTAGTACTGCTTTTGCTGCATTGGGATCCATATCTATCAATGAGGACTCTCCCATCATGCATACACTATCAAGTTTTTGCATCTTTGAGAATGCGACTATCAAGCCAGCTGCACCAAATATTGTGCCTCTTGATTCCCCGAATACAACACCTACCTTTTTAAACTCTTTTATTACTTTTTCGGATGAGGCATTGCCTAGCACTCTTGGTGAATCTGTGTAATTTCCAGATATATTATATCCACCAACTGTTATTATTTCCTTGCCTTTTAGCTTTGATTTGAAGAAACTTACAATCTCATTATTTACTGCGTATTGTCCTTCAGGTGTAACTGCTTGATCTTCTCCTGTTAATATTACAATGTCATTTTTAGTTTTTGTTTTAAGTAAATAGAATCTGTTGCTAACTAGCCTTATTTTTCCGTTTTTGAGCATTATTACTCTAGGAGGAAGGTGTGAAGAATACAACGTTGCTATTCTTTTACCTTTAAATTCTTTTATCATTTGGGTAGCTACGAGCTTTCCGACAGCTCCTATACCAGGCAAGCCCACTATAAGTATAGGAGATTTTAGCTTAAGGCCTTTTTTATATTTTATAAAAGTATCTTTCATAAGGTTCACTTAAATTTAATATTTTTATTCTTTCAGAGTTCGCTTATAATATCCTCTTTATCTTTCTTTACCTTTTCTTTTTCTATTTCTATATCAAAACCTTTCAGTCCGTTTTTGATTATAGATAAGGCTTTTTTTATTTTTTCTTCTGCATTTAGGTAATTATCAGCTTCTGATGATATGTGGTACCTTGGAGAACTTATGTAATATATATTGCATCCGGTTTGGGACTCTGCATCTGACAGAGATTGTTTGATGCTGTCGACGCTACTTTTTGGATCATATGTAGATAAAGTTAATATATAGGACACTTTATATTCCTTCTTCTTCCTGCTTGACTTGATTAATTTTAGTATTTCTTCTTGTAATTGGACAGGCACCGAAGAAGTTTTTATGGGTTCATCAGAATCAGACAATTTTGATAAGAATGATGTGTAGTTTTGAAACTCGTGTAAAATTAAATTGATGATAGAATCTTTCTGTCCCTCTAAGTTAGTCATCTTTAATGCTTGTTGAATTATGACTTCAGAACGTTTTTCTAAAGTATAGCTGTTAATTTTTATTTTAGCGTCCCTTGGAGTGACTTTCTTTAGAGATACATCGATAGTTCCTTTTGATTTATCTATGTATATTACTTTGCACACTACCCTTTGATTAATATGTAAAAACTCGTGTATATTTTTTATCCAACCTGAAGAAATTTCCCTAAGTGGAAGGAAGGTCTCCAGATTATTATATTCCAAAAGCTTGCAATATGCACCAAAAGGAGAAATCTTAGATATCTCTCCTATAACCAAGTCTCCAAATTTTGGTGTATGCTCATCCATTAATTATCACATCTTGTATTCTAGTTTCTTCTTTGTTCTGTTTCCAAAAACTCTATCAACAGAATATGAACAAACTTTGCATTTCAATATTGCTTTTTGCCTTTTTGAAACCTTCTTTACGGTAGCTTGACCTTTTACTTTTCCAAAATATCCTTTCCTTTTTCTTTCGCTTCTTCTAGTTCCTACACTAAGACCCCCTCTAGGTTTTTGGGTATAGAACTTTACAGTATGTACAGTTTCTTTGTTGCATTTCGGGCAGTAAGTACTGATTTCTTTTGGAACTTTCATATTATCACAATTTAACAGATAAATATAAATGCTAATTTTAAAAAATTAAAATAGTTGATGTTGGTTTTATTAATTAATAACATATTTATTTTAAACTTTTAAAATTTTATCAAATAAAAATTTAAATGAAAATTTATTAAACTTTACGTTATGGTGCCTGTTTATATATTTATATATAATTATAAATACTTTTGGTTACTTGGTACTTTAGGAAGTATATTCGCACAATGAGCTAGATATTAAAAATTTAATATCTTCGTCGTTATTTATATCTATAATATCACCTTTATTTGCAGGGCCTATTTTATTCCCAGAAGGCAATAATATTTCAGGCATATTTTGAAGAGCTTTAACTTGTTTTGCTTCTTTTGGATAATCTGGTTGTTTGATTATGTCTTCTTTTGGAGACTCTTGTGCATAAGACTTTTCTGATGGTAAAGAGTTTTTATTTAATGTGATATTTTTAAGAAGTGTAATTATTTTAATGTAGAGTTCTTGTTCTTCTTTTGGTACTGGATTAGGAAGAGGTTTGTTGTAAGCAGCATATATTGCAATTTTTTGCTTACGTTTTTCGAATAATTTATTTAATAATTTAAGAGAATTTGATTTTGGTGAACGACCAATTTCAGGATCCTTGATTTGATTGATCAATAAAAGAGTTTTTTCGTAGAAATCTTTACTAAGGGGTTGAAGTTCATTGGTTTGATCTTCTTGTATGCTCAATTTCCATATAGATGCATAGTCAATTTTGCTTTCCATAGATAGACCCCACACTTCCGCTATTAGCTTTACTAAATATATATAATACAAATAAAAAAAAACAAATATACAAATAAAACAAATTTTATTTTTTAATTGTAATACTAAATTACAATTCTACTATTTTAAATGTTTCTTTTTCAAAACAATACGGAATAGCGGAAGTGTGGGGTTATTTGTTTATAAAAAGTAATTATAAGAACACTTAGTCCAACATATAAAAACAGAAAATTTATAGCGAGGGATGGATTTGAACCATCGACCTCCGGGTTATGAGCCCGGCGGGCACTCCAGACTACCCTACCTCGCTTCAAAACTACAAATAGACTATGAAAGTAATTATTTAATCTAAATATTTAAATGTTTCTAAAATCCTATTTTATTAAAAAATTTGCAAAATGTTAAATTAACAAAATAACAAACAGTTTATTTCTTTATCTTTAATCCTTCTATCTTCAGTTTATTCTTAGCCAAATCTATAGCTTGCGGTTTACTTATCCTTATCAAAGACCCTCCACAATTTATGCATTTAAAGTCTGCTTCAAATGCAGAGTCAAAATTAAATATCATCCTATTTTCATTATAACAATGATTACAAACAAAATAGTCATTGCATTTATCATCTATATTTAACTTTGTTGATGATACAGAAACAACGTAATTCAAAAAGTCTGGTATCTTCCTTATATTAATATACCAATAAAATGATTCCCAGCCCTCTTTATTCTTTTCTCTCCTATAGTTAGTTAATCCGTAAGTATGAAGTATGTTGACAATACGCCTTACTGAATTGATCTTAATATCTAGATCCTCTGCCATTTCGTCATCGGTCTTTGGCTTTACTAATTCTTTTATTATATCAATAGAATTCTTACTAACTCTTTGGCTCAAATATGTTGCAACAACATCATTATTAGCCAAATCATCAATTACACTGTGTATTTTTCTCTGCAAATCGATGCTTCCATAAATACTTTCTATCATTTTAGCATCTGCCGGTTTGCTTTTTTTTGCATCCTTCTTAATTATCTTGCTATAAGACTCTTTTACCAAAGGCACTTTATTAAATTTTTGAATTGTTTTTGCCTTGGTATCTGTATCTAACTTTTTATTATTAACAGCAACTTCCTTTTTCTTATTTATTAAATTAGCTCTTTTTCTGTTACCTGTGTTTCCTGATACTTTAATATTATTAGACATAGCATGCACCTTACGAAGTTACTATCATTTTGATTTTTGTATTATTTAAATCTTGTTAATAATTTAATCAGAAATATTGCATAATTTTATTGGTTTTTAACTTATTTTTACTAAAATTTATGAAACCTCGAATACAAAATATCTTGTAATCTTATATTACCTTTTTCCGATTTTTCGCTAAACCTAAAACTCTAATTTAAGCAAAATTTTTAGAAATTATGAAAAATAAATCTACCTAATTTAAAAAAATAGTATAGATTTTTATATTTGTGTGTAAAATAAGTAATGCTTTTTACTAATTGGGTAATTATAAATCGTGATTTAAATGGGAGCATACAAGTATATCCGAAATACATTTATAAATGAATATAAAGTACGTTCAGATGAATATAAAAATAGGCTTGCTAAATGGGGAAAAGAAAACTCTATTATTAGAGTAGATAAGCCAACAAATCTTCCACGTGCAAGGGTATTAGGGTATAAAGCCAAACAAGGCTTGATAGTTGTAAGAGTAAAGGTAAAAAAAGGCAGAAAGAAAAGAGCCATGGTAGGAGGAGGCAGGAAACCTTCAAAAAACGGTAGATTCTTCTCAAGAGCTACATCAATGCAATCAATAGCAGAAGTCCGTGCAACTAAAAAATACTCCAACTGTGAGGTATTGAATTCTTACTACGTTGGAGATACAGGACCCTATAAATTTTATGAAGTGCTTTTAGTTGACAGTAGCCATCCTGCAATTACAAAAGATCCTATACTTAAGGATGTAGCAAAGCAGAGAGGCAGGGCTGAACGCAGCCTTACAAGCAGCGGCAAACGCCACAGGGTAAAGAGCTGAATAGGTTATGGTATCACAAAAGCAAAACAGAAATAAGTTCAAATACCAAGCATCAATAATAACACCATATGACAAGTTCATAATAGAAAGTAAAATTGAAAATAACCTTAAAAGCTATGAACGTGCTGAAGTTAAAGTATCAAAAACAGGAAATTTATTACAAATAAGTATCTTAGCTGCTGACATATCTGCATTAAGAGCATCATTTAATTCAATAACCCGAGATCTTTCTGTAGTAGAAGGAACAAAGAAAGTTTTGCAACATAAAAGCAGCAAAATAATGTAAAAATATATAAATTTATAGTTTCAAATTGATAGAGATTAAACCTTAGAGCTGTTTATCTTTATAATTTTTTAAAACACATTTAGGCGTATAAATATGGCAGGAATGCAATTTTGGAACGGTAGAAGAGCCAGAAAACGGTTACCTAGAGTTAGAGGGCAAATAAAAACTAAAGATGATAATCCTGCTCTTTCAAGCATGCTAGCATTTAAAGTAGGTATGGTAGGGGTAACACTAATTGAAAATACAAAAGCAGCATTGAATGTAGAGGCATTTAAAGGAGCGACGGTACTAGAAGTTCCAGATACTGAAATTTATGGATTAAGACTTTATAAAAAAGACCCTAAATCAAAATATATTGTTGCAGCAGAGACTATCTATGATAGCAAGATAGCAGAAAAGCTAAACTTAAAGAAAGTAAAAAACGATACAACATCAATAGAAAATTTCAAAAGCAAAATAAAAGATTATTATAAAGTTTCTTTACTTCTTGTCGCATACCCTAAATCTATCTCAGCTGACCAAAATCATATACAAAAGTACGAAAGCTATGTGATCGGAAGTTCAATAGAATCAAACTTTAACTTTGCATCGGCACTTATAGGAAAAAAGTTACAGCCTGAAGAAATCTTTAAACCCGGTGAATTCCTAGATTTAGCTTCCATAACCAAAGGAAAAGGATGGCAAGGGGAAATAAAGAGAAAAGGAATCAGGAGACAATTCCATAAAGCAACAGAAAAAATCCGCCACGTTGGAACTTTGGGTGCATTTACACCAGGAAAAATATTATATACAGTACCAAGAGCCGGTCAGATGGGTTATAATTATAGGACAGAAAAAGACAAAGAACTATTGAAAATAGGAGATATTTCAGTAGATAACATTAACCCTAAATCAGGTTTCAAAAATTACGGTTTAATAAAGAACAAATACTTGCTGATAAGTGGTTCAATACCCGGAACTGCAAAGAGAGAAGTGAGAGTAAGAAAATCACAGATAGGCAAGCGTAAAGGGATTAAAGAAGTAAATTTGAATTATATAAGTAGCCAAAGTTGATTTTTATGCAAGTTCCTGTTTTAGATATAGATGGAAAGAAGGAAAAAGAGATAGAGCTGCCTGAAGCTTTCAGTGTTAAGCTTAAGCCTTGGCTTATAAGGCGTGCTGTGATATCAGAGCAAACTTATACATTACAGCCACAAGGCCACTCTGTGTTGGCAGGTATTCAGACAACTGCATCATACTACGGTGCGTACAGTTCTTATAGAACTGGAAGGCACATGGGAAGAGCTATAAGGCCAAGAGAAAAATTAGGCGATGGTGTACAGGGTAAGGTTAGGCGTATTCCTTCTTCTGTGAAAGGAAGGCGTGCGCATCCACACAAGATAGAGAAAAAGATAATAGAGCTAATAAACAAGAGCGAGTATCAAAATGCAATATCCTCAGCAATATCTGGAATTCTTAACGAAAAGGAAATAAAATCTTTTATAATTAGTGATTCTGTAGTCAAAGCTAAAAAAACAAAAGATGTAGTGGAATTTCTTTCAAAGCTTGGGCTATCAGAAAGGTTTTCGGCATTGCGTCCAACCAGAAGGAAGGGCTTAAGGAGGATTTCAACACAAAAGAAATACAAGCATGTTGCATTGCTTGTCGTTTCAGACAAATCACCTATATTAACTGCTGCCAGAAACATACCTGGTTTGGACATATCTTCGGTTTCCAAGCTTACCGCAAACAAATTAGCTCCTGGAGGAGATTTGATAAAAGTTGCAATATTTAGTGAAAGTGCCATAAAAGATCTACCAAACGCAATAAAAGGATTCGATGTGAGTAGGCAGATGGCAATAGATGAGGAATGATAAATATGTCTATACTGATGTACCCTATAGGAACAGAAAAAGCAATAACAGAGATAAGCAAGGACAATACGATAACTTACGTAGTCAATTTAAATTCAACAAAGTACGAGATAAAGAAAGAATTTGAGGAACAGTTCAATGTCAAGGTTGATAAAGTAAGGGTAATAAATACTCCTGAGAACAAAAAACATGCATTTATAAAGCTTAAAAAAGAATTTAATGCCAGTGATGTTGCAATGAAGCTTAAGCTGGTATGAATCAATAGGTGTTAATAATGGGTAAAAAATTAAAGCAGCAAAGGAGAGGAAAAGGCAGCAGCGCTTATACAAAACTGCCAGGAACTTTCGATATTAGTGTAAACTATCCACATTTAGAGGGTAAAATGGGGGAGGTCGTAAATATCTTCAACCATACAGGGCATACTGCCCCATTAATGGAGATTGTATATGAAGATTTTAAAACTGGATACTTAATAGCCCCAGAAGGAATTAGTATAGGAGATAAAGTATACTTTAATAAAGAGAATTCATATTCTTTAGGTTCAATAATGCCCCTCTCACAGATACCTGAAGGAGTTCCTATATATAATATAGAATTCAAGCCAGGAGATGGAGGAAAAATAGTTAGGGCTGCTGGCTCCTATGCATTTATATCAGGAAGGAAAGATGGCATGGTATCATTGACTCTTCCATCTAAAATTCATATTGAACTTAGTGAAAATTGCGAAGCTCAAATAGGTGTCATAGCAGGAGGAGGCAGAAAGGACCAGCCATTGATGAAGGCAGGAAAGAACCATTATATAAAGCATGCAATCAATGCCCTTTGGCCTGTAAATCGTGGTGTAAAGATGAGCCCTGTTGACCATCCATTCGGTGGCAAGCAGCACCATAAAGGAAAGAGCAGCTTGACATCTAGAAATGCCCCACCTGGAAGAAAAGTAGGAAATTTGGCCGCAAGGCGTTCTGGAAGAAAGAAGAAGTGATTAATTGGTAGAAAGAGTAGCTTATAGAGGATTATTGTCGGACGAAGCAAAGAAATTGACTGATGAGCAATACTTGGCATTGCTCAATTCAAGAGAAAGAAGATTCATAAAAAGGAATTCGATGCAGTTCAAAGAAATCCTGGAACAAGTCGAAAAGCATAAGAAGAAAGGCAAACCAATACGCACTCACTTGAGGGAAGCTGTTATCTTACCATCCTGGGTAGGATTGACATTTTCTGTTTACACAGGAAAGGACTTCCAGAACATAGAAATAACCGCCAACATGCTTGGCCACAGGTTGGGGGAGTTCGCATATACAACTAAGAGGGTAGTACATTCAGCTCCTGGTGTAAGAGCAACACGTGGAAGCAAGTTCCTGGCCCAGAAGTAAAGGTGATTTGATTGAATTTTTCATATAATGGAGATAAAAACAAAGTTGCATTCGCAGGCAGATCAGACATAAATGCCAGCTACAAGGACTTAGGTGCGGTATGCGAATCAATAAGATATAAAAGCATCCCTTATGCACTTAAGGTACTTAACGATGTAATTAATGAAGAGAAGCCAATAAGATATAGAAAGCACAACAAGGGAATGGGTTCTAGGCACGAGCTAGGAGGCAACAAAGGCAGATATCCAAAGAGATGTGCAAAAATCGTTAAGAATATTCTAAGTTCAGCGGTTGCAAATGCCATAAATAAAGGATTCGATGAAACAAAACTTGTTGTAATACATACAAGTGCAAACAAGAACGACATCATAATGAGAACCCCACCAAAAGGAAACCTTTCATGGGGAAGAGGAATGTATGGCTACTCCGCTTTGAGGAGATCTGATCTTGAATTTGCTAAGGTAGAAATAGGTGTTGCAAACCCTGAAGAAATTGAACTAAGCAAAAAGGCAAAAGACTTGATACATCTTTTCAGCAAGCATTCAGCTAGGTTGCCAATAGAAAACGAGAAATCTAAAAAAGCAAAGCCTAAGAAGGCAAAAGTAGAGACAAAGGACAAAGACAAAGAACCCAAAACTCCAAAGATAGCAGATGAAAAACGTGAGATTTCTAATGAAAAAGCAGTAGCCCAAGCAACAAAGCCCAACACAACCAAGCCTATAAAGAATACAAATATAGGAAATGATAGATATTGATGATTAATTTGGTGTATTACAATGACTATGGAATATAAATTTATAGATGACGCTGAGATAAAACTTAACATATCAAAATACCTCGGAAAAGAACTTGACAAAGCAGGCTTTTCAAGAGTTGATATACAGAAGACACCTATGATAACTAGGATATCAGTCCACGTACTGAATCCAGGAAGAGTCATAGGAAGAGCAGGAAAATCTATAAATGAATTGACAGATGCGATAAAAAATAAATTCGGCATCAATAACCCTCAGATAAGTGTCATAGAAGTAGATAATAAAATGCTTGAGCCCTTGCTGGTTGCAAAGGATCTTGCATTTAAGCTTGAAAGATCTATGAATCCAAGAAAGATAATAGAGTATACATTGAAGAATATAATGGATAACGGAGCAATGGGTGCGGAGATAGTACTAAGCGGAAAGTTAGCTGCTAAGGGTGCCCGTTCACGTGTAATAAGAAAGAGTATAGGCTATATACCAAAAGCAGGCGCTGTCACTGATTTGGTAAATACAGGCCATGCAACTGCGTATCCAAAATACGGGGCAATTGGAGTATATGTAAGAATAGTCCCACCAGGAACAGTCTTCCCTGACAAAGTTAACAAGAAATCAGTAGAAAACAACATTATATTAAGTACAGAGACGAATGAGCCTGAAATAAAATCTGAAGCATCAGAGGAGCAAAAAGAAAACAAGGAGGAAGAATCTAAAGTGGAACCAGAAAGCTCTGAAAAAGAAGGAGAGCTTGCTGATAATGTGGAAGATTCAGGTTCTGCCCAATAATCGAAGTAAATTCAAGTGCCTTTCTATAAGGCAATGAATTTCATTCAAAATAGGTGTTTTTAAATTATGAGTGCTATTTTAGCTATAATCGTTGCATTTATCACGCTATTTGTACCTGGAGAACTTTTAGCTCTTGCACTCTTGCGAAAGACTAAGCTAAACCTAGTCGACATATCTATAATAGGTTTTGTATTTGGGCTTGTGGCAACACCCACTATGACTTGGGTGGAAGCATACCTTATACCCTATATGCATTTCTTCACATTCTCATTAGGGCTATTTGAAGCCAATGCATTAGTCCTTACTATAATTGGCATAATATTATGCTTCTGGCAAGGAGTATTCTCTTTTTCAAAGCTGCAGGAGCTAGCAAAGCCCAAAGTCAAGGATAAATCCCTTTACCAACAATCTATTGAAGAAGTGAGGTCTAGGCTTGATTCTTATGAAAAAGGTAAGAATTTAGTTGAGAACCACAAAGCAGAGGAATCAGAATCATTGCGCCATTACGAAGATTCATTAGAGAAACTTGAAGGAGAGCAGAAAGCAGATTTCGAGAAAGAGTTTAAAGAACGCAATTCGGCAATGCTGCTGGACCACAAGCAGGAAGAAATAGCAATGCTTGAAAAACTGACATCACAAAAGACTTCAGATAAGGAATCCAACACAGCAAATCTTATGGACAAGATAAAGATTCACTGGGTATATGAGATTCTTATACTCTTAATAATTGCATCATTCTTAATCGGAATGGAAAGCGAGGTAATAGCCCCTATATTCTTCCAGTTTGATCCTTACTACTACATGATAGGCACGGAAGCACTTCTGACCTATGGCTACCAGCCGCAATATACCTATTTTGCTTGGCCCACAATATCCAAAGGTGTTATAACAAGGGCCCAACCACTTCTTCCTTATTTAGAAGCATACTGGTATAGCCTTGCAAATTACCTTGGGCCGCATTACACTGCATTGAACAATACTTTGATGTCTTATACTAGCAGCTTTTATCCTCCTATAGTCGGTGCAATTCTGGTGTTTGTAATATTCATGATGCTTTATAATGAGTATGGCAAGTACATAGCCCTAATAGGTGCGTCTCTTGTAGCCACAATGCCTGTGCTTGTAACAGAGTTTACTGCAGGGCAGCAGCTCACAGAACCCTGGGGCATATTCTCATTATTCTTCTTCTTCATGGCATATTTATTGGCTGTGAAAGACAAGAATAATGTAAGGCTTGCAATATTTGCAGGTGTGGCTTTTGCCTTTACATTCCTAGGTGCACACTATTATACCGTTGATATGGGTGTTCTGGCAGTCTACATAATATTTGAAGGAATAATAGATCTTGTTGCAAGGAACGGAATTCCAAAAGGGTTCTACAAGATGAACATAATAGTTCTGCTTACTATAGCTGTGTTCTTGGCTGCATATACCCCTTACCATGCTACATTCAGCGTCAATGTACCAAAGATACTTGGCATACCATTAACCGTTTCAGGGCCTGCACTAGCACTTCTGCTTGTTGCTGTCCTTGACTATGGCCCTAAGATGCTGAACAAATACAACATCATGTTCAAAAATATCGATAGAACTGCTTATATAGAGTGGATAGTTGGAATTGCAATAATAGTATTGATAGCAACTGCATTTACTCCAATCGGAAAGCCTATAATAAAAGTACTTGACATATCAAAGAAATTCACCAGCCCATCTTCAGCATTATTTATGACCGTAGCCGAATACGAACCTTCCGGATTATTCTACAATTTCGGTGCTGCGGGATTCGGGCTTATAGGCTCTTCAATACTAGGGATTCCTATAATGGTCTGGCTGGTTTCCGTACTTTCTATATTGCTCATATTCGTAAGCATAATTTACAGGAGAAGCGAAACAGGTATATTCTACTTGGCAGTAGCAGTGCCCTTGATGTATGTAGGTTTCATTGAAGTTGAATACCTTCCACACTTTGGAATCGCTTTCATACTGCTATTCTGCATAATGCTTGGAGAACTGCTTTACCTTATAGCTTCCAAGTTCAAGCCAGAGATGGAAATCAACATATCCAATTTATCAGATATATTCAAGGAAAACAAGACTTATGTATATTCAATACTGCTAATAGGGTTGTTCTTCGTCTCTACAATACTTGCTATAATAGCACTTTTAGTTCTTATATTCAAATATTCATACAAGAATAAAGCAATGTACTCTCTGCTTGCATTGTTCCTTATCGTAGTTATAGCAGGAAGCTTGCTCAAAGGTTCACTGCTGCAAGGTGAATCTTCATCTTTAACATCAGCAATAGCTTCACAAGCTTATTATTCAGCAGGCAATACAACTGCAGCATGCAACAACGAGATAGGCGCAGATTTCTTCTGCAATACAATACCAAATTATTGGATATCATTTGGAAAGTGGCTTACCGCTAATGTCGGCCCTAATGCACCTCGTGTGCTATCATGGTGGGATTATGGAGATTGGATAAACTTCTTTGGGCATTCAAATGCAGTGATCAGAGGGGATAATGCCAATGCTACAGAAGACGAAGCAGTAGCTGCAAGCTATGTGCTTGGCCCTAAATATGGATTTAATGCAAGCGAAATGGCAAACATGATGAATACAAATCAGACTGCCTATGCTATTTTCGATCAAGGATTAATAAGCAAATGGGGTGCTTTGGACTTTTTGGGTTGCGTATATGTAAATGCAACATCAGAGGCATATGCGAAGGCAGCAGCAGCAGGTACAAACCAACCTTACGTATTGGGCACATCGCCATGTGAATTAGAGCATGATCCGGAGTACGTGCTAGTTCCATATGTAATATTAGATCCTTACTATTCCACTGGCCCTTCACTATCTGACTACTGCTCATTTTCAACTAGCAGCAACCAGTTTGCAAGAACTTATATTATAACTAATGATTCAATAAGTAGCCAGTATGAATGCATGAGCGAAGTTCCTAATTCAAATGGTGCTGTACAGTTATACACAAGCAATGACACTCCAACAAATGCATTCCTAAACCTGCAGGATTATATAGGGATACAATATCTGAATATAAGTGGTGTAAAGACACCTTTTGAAGAGTACATGGCGATTTATACACCTAACGGCCCAAATGGCACAATAACCGATGCCCCAACACAATTTTATAATTCAAACTTCTACAAAGGATTCTTCCTAGGCAAACTTCAAGGATTCCACCAAGTTTATTCTTATGTAAATGACACTAATGGCACGAACTTGGTTAATTATACCGATCCACTCAGGGCATTCGAGCTCAACAACTTTACAGGTAAATTGCCGCCACAGGTTCCAAAACCTCCCTATGTCCATAACAATTACACGATGCCATAACTGATTAATCATAAACAATCACCTCTAAAAGAGTAAAGTTTATATTAATTAATATAACAATAAAATTGATGTTAGTATGGAATACGAAGAGAGTAGGAGTTTTGACCCTAAAAAGGTTTTATATCTCATAATAGGGATTATCATAATAGGCATAGGTATCTATCTTATAGTATCTATTCCAACTAAGGTAACTACAGTGCCAAGCAGCACAATACCCAAGGCATTGCCTTCTACCAACCAAACAATAGCAGTTGAACTGACAGACCCTCTCTCTCTGCCTTCTGGTACTTCCTCATTGGTGCTTAATTATACCAATTTCTCAGTATTTACCAAAAATAATGTTCAAACAAACTTCTCTGCATCAGGATCAGTGAACCTCTTAAATCTTAGCAACTACTCTGATGTTATTGCAATAATAAAGGTACCTAGCAATACCCTAATACAAAAAGTGGCGATAAATATAAAGTCTGGGTATATAGTAATTGATAACAATACCTATCCTCTTAATGTAATCAATGGCTCTTCTCCAATTGCCGTAGTTTCATTTATTGCAAAGGACACGGGATTGATGGTTAGGTTAAATCCAGGGATACTAGAGTTCTACAATGCAACAAACAACCAAACAAAATTTGGGCTGGAACCTTATGGGCAAGCCTTTGGGTTAAGCAATCATTATGTGAACTCAACTGAAATAAAAGTTCATGGACATATATTGATAAATAGCAGCATACGTGCGGAATTTGGACGTTATAAGCCAAATGTAACTATAACCAGCTCTTATCTTGAGGTAAATAACAGCAGCAATGAAACTAGCTTAACAATAAATGTAAGGAACAACAATAACTACCCCATCATTATACGCAATGTAATGCTTTACGGGAATATGCAATTGAAGGGAATAAATTATGGAATGGCTTCCCCAATGATGCCATTCAATGCATCTTACAAAGTTAAGCCTATATTTGTATTAGGAAATAACAGCAGCAATATGAATCATACAATATTGCCAAATATCACAAGAGGCAATCACCTTATGCCTAACATCAACAACATTCTGCCTAAAAATGTAGCAAGCAACATAAATGTATCGATATACTCGCACCTTAAGCGCTACAATATGTCAAACTTCAATATATCAGAAACAGTCGCAAACGCAGAGATGTTCAGATACCAATACCACAATGTATTGAACTTCCTTGTGCTTTCCAACGGAAGCATGGAGTTACCTTTCAACTACCTATTCGATTACGCTCAAAAGGGCTATGTGATAAACCCAAACAGCAATGCAGCACTTCATTATTACGGTTCACTGTCCCCAATCAGAGGAATCCCATCTCCAATAATAAGAGGAAGAGCTGCAATATCCTCAAACGTTTCTGGGAACTTTACCGTAGTGTCCAGAGTCAATGGCACTATAATACATTTGCCTTTCCACAACCCACAAATAGCACCTATAAAAGGAGAGCAGTATAGAATTGTAGTAATTGGAGAGAATGGAGTGTTTGCTTCAGCCAATGTAACAGCTAGCTGATCAATCCCTAGTACTAGAAAGTGAGAATCTTGAGAAAGGCAGATCTGACAACTTATATAAGAACAGCCGTAATGATACTTATAGTGTATTTAGTTGTCATAAAGTTCAACGCATGGGTAATAATAGTCCTTTTTGCACTGGATTTGGCATCTGATGCATTGGATGGCTTCTTTGCAGTAAGTGAAGCTAGCAAAGGCAAGATAAGCTTTATAACTTATATTAAAAGCACGCTCGGCAACAGGAAAGAGCATAAAAAAGTAGTCGCATATAAGCAGTCAATCTCCAAAATAGCGCCTTATGGGCCAAGGCTTGATATAGCAGGAGATAGAGTAACTGAATATGCATTGTGGGCCACATTCGTATTCCTACACGTCCTTCCTTTATTCGTGATCCTTATAATTATAGTAAGGCATTCATTTGCAGATGCCATGCTTGCGTCAAAAGGAACCTCATCAAAGATGAAATCAAAGTTCACCGAGATGCTATTTTCTTCAAATGCAAGCAGATTTGGTATACAAGCAGTAAAATTTGTTACCTTCTCTTACTTAATGCTCGTATGGATACTCAATTATCCAATAATGATAGGGTATATACTGACAGCAATCCTAGTAACCTACATAGTAATCAGAGGAATCTCTGAAATCTATGAAGGGTTCAAATCATATAAATAACCCTGCTTCATTTTTCTATTTTTAAAGCATATATTTTAGAGAGTAGAAAGGCTTAAAAGGTTAAATTGATAATGATATGTGTTAGTGAGCTAGTTGCTGTTTAACTAAGATGAAAGAGGAGTATTTATGCCTGATGATTATAGTGCAAAAGATATAATGGTATTGACCGGAGCACAGGGTATCCGTAAAAGGCCTGGAATGTATATTGGTTCTACAGGAAGTGCTGGTTTTCTTCACTTGTTATACGAGGTAATAGACAATTCAATAGACGAATCTATATCTGGTTATTGCAAAAATATAACTATAAAGTTAACCAATGAAGATAACACAGATGTTGCAGAAGTCTCTGATGATGGAAGGGGTATACCTGTAGACATAATGCCAGCTACTGGCAAGCCTGCTTTAGAGGTTATAATGACATCATTGCATTCAGGTGCAAAATTCGATAACAAAATCTACAAAGTATCTGGAGGGTTGCACGGTGTAGGGCTTACAGT
This sequence comes from Microcaldota archaeon, assembly GCA_021798935.1. Lineage (GTDB taxonomy): Archaea > Micrarchaeota > Micrarchaeia > Micrarchaeales > Micrarchaeaceae > Mancarchaeum. Next base: position 49,278 of record JAJZBL010000001.1, on the reverse strand, counting down.
TGTAAATGCACTCTCAGAATATACTCAGGTTACAGTAAAAAAGAATGGCAAAATCTACAAAGAAGAATTTAGCAGAGGGCTGCCCATATCACAATTAAATGTAATAGGGGATACAACAGAAACTGGCACTACCATAAAATTTAAGCCCGATAAAGAGATATTCTCAGTAGGGTCATTCGATTCGATTTCTCTTATAGATAGGTTAAGGGACGTAACTTTCTTGAACCCAGGGCTAAAAATAACCCTTATAGATGCAAGGGATGAAAAAGAGACAACAACTGAGTTTTATTCAGAAAAAGGGATAACAGATTTCATGGATTATATAAGAGGAGGAAAAGAGGAAATATCAAAGCCTATATTGATCACAAAAGAAATAAATGATACAAAAATAAGCGTGTCAATACAATATATTAAATCTTACAGCGAGGAGCTGCTATCTTTTGTAAATAATATAAAGACCCCTGAAGGAGGAATGCATGTTTCTGGATTTCATTCAGCATTGACAAGAGCTATAACTACATACGTGCAGAAAAACGCTAAAAAAACAAACATCAACATTGAAGGAGAAGATACAAGGGAAGGATTGATAGGTATAATATCAATATTAATGCAGAACCCTGAATTTGAAGGCCAGACAAAAGAAAAGCTTGGCAACACTTTTGTAAAGCAAATTGTTGAAAATGCTGTATATACCGAACTATCCTATTATTTGGAAGAGAATCCAGCAGAAGCAGCCAAAATAGTCGAAAAGGTGCTTAAAGCTTCAGAAGCGAGAGAAGCAGCGAGAAGGGCAAGAGAACTAGCTAGGAAGAAGAGCTTATTCGAAGGTTCTGTACTTCCAGGAAAGCTTGCTGATTGTACTGAAAATGATCCAAGCAAATCTGAAATATTCATAGTAGAAGGAGACAGCGCAGCAGGATCAAGCAAGCAAGGAAGGGACAGGATGTATCAAGCGATAATGCCATTGAGAGGTAAAGTGTTAAACGTCGAAAAAGCATCTACCGAAAAAATATTCAACAATGCAGAGCTGCATACATTGGTAACAGCATTGGGAACAGGTATAAAGGATTCGTTTAATATAGACAATTTAAGGTACCATAAAATCATATTTTTAACAGATGCAGATGTAGATGGAAGCCACATAGAAACCCTGCTTCTTACCTTCTTCTACAGATACCTGAAAGAAGTTATAGAGAGGGGATACATATATGCAGCACAGCCTCCTTTGTACAAGATAACTATAGGCAAGGAAGTTAAGTACGCTTACAATGACGACCAGATGAACCAGATACTTAAGGAAAACAATGGCAAAGGTCTGGTAAATAGATACAAAGGATTGGGAGAGATGAACCCAGATCAGCTTTGGGAAACTACGATGAATCCAGAGAACAGAGTGTTGAAAAGAATAACAATAAAGGACGCAGAGCTTGCGGATTCCATATTCGATACGCTTATGGGTGCGAATGTTGAAAACAGGAGAAAATTCTTAGAAGCACATTCTACTGAAGTTTCTTTCTTAGATGTTTGATGATTATATGAGTGAAAATATTGAAGTGCCTATAGAGAATGAGATGCAGAAGAGCTACATCGATTATGCAATGAGTGTAATAGTCGGTAGAGCTCTTCCTGATGCCAGAGACGGATTGAAGCCAGCGCAGCGCAGGATACTGTACGCAATGTACCAGATAAACAACCTGCATGACCAGCCGACTAAAAAGAGTGCAAGGATTGTAGGAGAGGTCATAGGAAAGTACCATCCTCATGGAGACGCTGCAGCATATGAAACACTTGTCAGGATGGCACAGGATTTCTCCATGAACTATATGTTAGTTGAAGGGCAGGGAAACATGGGATCTATAGATGGAGACCCTCCTGCAGCACAGCGTTATACAGAAGTAAGGCTAAGGAGAATAGCAGAAGACATGCTAGAGGATTTAGATAAAGATGCAGTGCCATTTGTACCAAATTTTGATAATACCGAAAGGGAACCCCTGGTGCTTCCATCTAAAATACCCAATCTGCTCATAAACGGTTCATCGGGTATAGCAGTTGGAGTAGCTACAAACATACTGCCACATAATCTTGGTGAAGTATGCGATGCTATAATAGAATATATAAACAACAAAGAGGTTACCCCAGAAGATCTTCTTAAGTTCATAAAAGGCCCTGATTTTCCTACTGGCGGTATAGTTTTTGATACTGAAGATCTCAGAAGATCATACCTTACGGGGAGAGGGACAGTTACAATAAGAGCACGTTATCATATAGAGAACATAAACAAGAGAAATGTAATTATAGTAACCGAGATACCATATACAGTCAACAAAGCGACATTGATACAAAAGATCGGAGAATTAGTAAAGGACAAAATTATAACATCTATCTCTGGGCTTAGAGATGAAAGCGATAAAAAAGGAATCCGCATATATATAGAGGTAAAGAACGATGTTGATCCTGAATTTGTTATGAACCTGCTTTACAAGCACACACAATTGCAGATTTCACTTCCTGTCATGAATATTGCAGTTATGGGAAATAGATTGCTCACCCTAAACATTAAAAATTTCATCAAGATATTTGTAGAGCACAGGGTTTCTGTAGTAAGGAACAGGACTGCACACGACCTGAAAGTAGCAGAAGATCGGCTTCATATAGTCAAAGGGCTTCTTGTTGCAATAAGCAATATCGATTCAATAATAAATACAATAAAATCAAGCTCCGATACCAAAGCCGCAAGGGAAGCGATAATGTCTGGCTTTAATCTTTCAGAAAAACAATCAAATGCAATATTAGACATGAAGCTGAGCAAGCTCACTAACTTGGAGAAAACTTCACTAGAAGCGGAAGACAAGACTTTAACTGGAAACATAGAATATTATAATAAAGTGCTATCTGATGAAAATGAAGTTTATTCTATAATAAAGGAAGAGACCGAGAGCATAAAAAGCAGGTACTCTAAAGATAGAAGTACCTCTATAGAACAAAATATAGATTATGCAAATATAACAAATGAGGATCTTATAAGAGACGAGGAAAACCTAGTCCTTCTAACAAAACAGGGGTATTTGAAGAGAGTCAATGCAAAAGAATACAAGACCCAGAGAAGAGGAGGTAAGGGGGTAAGAAGCATAGACCTTAAAGAGGGAGATTTCGTAAAGCGCAGCATAAATTGCATGTCTAAAGATTACCTTTTGTTTATAACAAACTTGGGTAAAGTACATTGGCTAAAGGCTTATGAAATTCCAGAAACTGGAAGGTACTCTTCAGGAAAAGCTGCAGTCAACTTGGTTAATCTAAGTGAAAATGAACAGATTGTCGAAATCATAAATACAAGAACATTCGAGGGAAAGTTCATAATCTTTATAACGGAAAAGGGAATTATAAAGAAGACGAAATCAGAGCTTTTCTCCCATCCAAGATCAAAAGGTATCAGGGCATTGGCATTGAGGGAAGGAGACAGCTTGGTAGATGTAGTATTGTCAACCGGAGATTCCAATATCTTAATAATTACAAAGAAAGGCTTAGCAGTTAGGTTCAAGGAATCTGGATTTAGGCCATTAGGCAGAAACGCAAGCGGTGTTATAGGAATACGGCTTAGGGAAGGAGATTCGGTAAAGAATGTCCTAACCGCATCAGACTCCGATCTTGTATTCACGTTTACTGAGAACGGATATGGAAAAGCTACTATCATAAGCGAATACCGTTTGCAGAGGAGAGGCGGTGTAGGTGTACGCAATCTCAAAGTGACGCCAAAGACTGGTAATGTTGTTATAGCGCTGTGCACCAGCCTTGATAGCCAATTCATGCTTACAAGCATGAAAGGTGTGGCCATACAGGTAGAAGCTAAGGGAATAAGGAAGACAGGCAGAAATGCAAGCGGTGTAAGGGTGATGAAATTAGATAAAGATGACAAGCTTGCGACTGCAATGGCAATTGAGAGCAGGGATATTGGGGAAAGCCCCCCAAATCCTTGACCCTCTTTTAGTATCCTTTTAGGGTATGATTCCTATAAACCAAATTAACTGTAATTTAGCAGTACTCTGATTTTATATCATCAAGCAGTTTAAGCTGCAAGTTTCTCAAAGAAAAAAAGTCTTAAATCAATCAATCAGTTATGCCTCCAGGAGTTACTCTTATAATGCATTCGCCATCTGGCATGTTTGGAGAGTCAACCAGCCTTACAATCCTTTTATCCTCTTTACTTTTCCTAATGTAAAGTCTTGTCGTAGCTGCGTGTGCTATTATATTGCCTCCTATAGGTGTAGTAGGATCTCCAAAAAGTATCCCTGGATTATCCATAACCTGGTTAGTCACATATATTGCAACACTATACTTGTCTGCAAGCAGTTGAAGCTTGTGTATATGGGAGTTAAGCTTTTGCTGTCTTTCTCCTAAAGCACCCCTCCCTATGAATTCCGCCCTAAACAATGCGGTTAAAGAATCAACTATTATTAGCTTTATATTCTTCTCTACAATAAGCTTGTCAGCGCGTTCCACTGTAAGTATCTGCTGATCTGTTGTTGTAGCCCTTACAACCATTATATTCTCCAAAGCTTTTTCCGGATCTATCCCTTTGCTTGAGGCAATAGACTCTATTCTCTCTGGCCTAAATGTACCCTCTGTATCTATAAAGAGGACATTCCCTTCTATACCACCTTCATCCTTTGGAAGTTGTGCATTTACCGACAATTGAAATCCAACCTGCGTTTTTCCAGAAGCAAACTTTCCATAAACCTCTGTTATTGCCTTAGTCTCTATTCCTCCACCTATAAGCTCATCCAAATTCTTTGAATTAGTAGATATTTTCCCAAGCTCCCTTCTAACACTGTCTATTTCATTTCCTGTGGAATAATTTATTGTAGTTGCCTCTTGGGCTGCCGCTATTGCCTTCTTAGCTGCCTCTGGGCTTATTCCTATTAAGTCTGCCAAATCATGTGGGGCATATACTGCTATCTTATCTAAAGAGTCTATTCCTGCATTCCTAAGTTTCTCTGCAGTTGCCTCGCCTATTCCTGGCAAATCCTCAATTTCTCTTACAACTTTATCTTTTACCATGAAAACATCTTGACGGCAAACCGTTTTACAATACTATTGAATAAACAAAATATATAATAGTTTAGTGAATTGAAAATTAAGATTTCAAAAACAAGAAATAGGTCAGCATGTTTTGCCATGCTGACAAGGCGACCAGTTCTATGACCTTCCACAGTATAGAACTAGATATACTTTAAGTTTAATATTTAAATGGCTTTCTATACTAAGATATTTAAATTTATAAAAGAAAAGGAAAAATGGTAATGTACCAAATTTTGAATTTTGTTAAGGCAATTTTTAATTTCTATGAAATATTTCTATGAAATTATTGAACCCTAAATCTTTAAAGTGGAATAAATGAAACTTAATTTTTTAACATTAACACCAAAAGCAACCATCGTTGGGCTAATAATGGGCCTATTAATTATATTATTAGGAAGAAGCCTTGGATTATTCTTCTTCTTTATGATGTTGTGGTTTTTAGTCTTATCTGCGATAGTAAGCTTCGTAGGAAAGAGATATAAGCTCAAGAAGAAACTTTTCGAAGATACCAGAGGCATAAAAAATGTCATCGCAAATGGGCTTTGGCCTTTTCTGCTAGTTTTAGCTTATTACTTCTTAAGCTCCAATCCTTTTTCAAAGTATGCATTGATATTTGCATTTGTAGGCAGTGTTACAGCAATAACTGCAGATAAATTCAGCAGCGAGATAGGGGTCTTGGATGGAGAGCCAATTATGCTTCTTACATTAAAGCGTGTCAAGAAAGGCACTTCAGGAGCAGTAACATGGCTTGGGATATCTGCAGGAGTGCTAGCTGCATTTCTGCAAAGCCTAATAATGCTTCCATGGATAGGATACTTTAGTACAGCAGGGATAAGCATTATATCGCTATTTGTTGCAGCAATACTCGGAGGCCTTGGAGGCACACTATTTGATTCTATATTGGGGTACTTTGAAGAAAATGGAAAGGGCAACAAATACACATCAAATTTCTTTGCAAGTGTTTTTGGAAGTATCGTGGCATTAGTTATATTCCTGCTTTTAGCATAAATTTTTAAGGATAAATCCTGCAACTGCATATCAACATTCAATTTATTTTGACGAAGTTATTGGACCACTAATGATTTATTTACAATAGTACATTTGCATGAAATCATTAAATACAATAAAAACTTAATAGCAGCTAGAGGTGCATTTATGGTAAACGAAAACGCTAAAAAAATATTAAAGGAAGGCGAGGCAACCTTCGAGGTTAATAGATCTGGAATACGCCAGAAAATAAGGTTCACAGTCAAAAAGATAAAAGAGGGCAATCTTGAATACACAGAGCTATTTTCTGACAAATTGATAGGGTTTGCAGAACTTCAGAGAATTTCTGAAGAAGCAGGGCTTCCAGTACAAAGCCAAACAGCAAGGGCATTTCCAAAAGGGTTAGGCATAAAGGACTTTATAAATCTCTAAAGCACAAATAAATCAAACCGATTCTATTCCCACTTCATAATCTAACCTATCTGATATTGCCGCATCCCCATCATATACATATATAGTAAAGTTGATTTTGTGGATTCCAGGTCCCGGATTATCCATTGTGAATATCTTGAATTCTTTGTTCTTTGTGGTCTTAGGCTCTAATATTCCAACTCTAAATCTTCCTTTATCAAGCTCTTGGTCATAAGTTAATGAGAGAGGTGAGTTTAAGTTGACATCAAATTCGTACCAACAGTATTTGTCTGAATTATTTGAGAGTTTTACTGTAGCCAACACCTCGTTCTTTTGCGAACTTTTCAATTTCTCAGGTAAAAATGCAATTTCGATATCTTTTCTTTCCAATAAATCACCACAATTTATTATCACTAAATAACTACATCAACCCATTAACATATTTGTGATATTTCATAACAGATAACTTATATAGAAATAACCTCTAATATAGTTAAATCTACATCTGCCGAAAATAAATTAATTATCATTCTAAATTGGTACATAAATATCTTTAATAACTACTACAACCAAAGGTATTTTATATTTTAAGAAATTAATTAAATTTATACCTCTTTTGAAGATCGGCAAAATAAATGAAATTTTAAATAACTAATTAATGCATTTTTTAAAGCATAAAAACAAAGAATCTACAGATCAACTATAAAATATAGGTATGTAAGGTGTTTGCGTTTGGGTTTAAATGAATCAAAGCTTATAGAAAGTGAAATACTGCTTAGGAATCTTAAGCTAACAGCAGAGGTCATGGAGACCAGAAGGTCGATGGTGAGATGGCTTGCAATATCGCTTGGAATAATAAATCCTGGAGAATCTAGGCTAAATGCAATTTACGTATTTGATGCAATATTATACTTTCAGTTCAATGTGAAATCAGATCCATCTGTAGATGATTTATCGGAGTACATCGGCAAAAATTGGAGCCAGATCAACGAAAAGACCTTGAGATACCACCTGCTGCAGCTCAGCAACCTTGGACTGATAAGCCATTCGAAAGGCAAATATTTTTTAGTACTTCCAGAGAATGCTAAAAAATACGATGAATCTGAATGGTTGAACAATTTCATAGACTTTAAGGTAAATCCGATAAAAGAAAAAGTTCTTACCGTTATAAACGAACTTAAAAAAAGGTGATAATTTGGCAAATTCAAAATCTCAAAATAATAAAACGGATATGCAAAACCCGAAAGGAATAGGCAATATCTGGCTTTATGCAATTGCAATAGTTATAGCAATTGCAATAATATACACCTCTTATGCTTTCACGCAAACAGGAGCATATTCAGTCAAAGTAGAATTTTCTCCTAATAATTACTCTTCGAATACTACTCTATATCCATTTGATACAATAAGCACCAAGCTTACTGTAATCAACTCTGGCCCAAGCAAGTTGAGCAAGCTTCCTTTGCTGGTATACTTAAATGGAAATAAGTTGCGTTCTTATGTTGTTACATTACCACCCAAATCTGAGATAAACCTTTCGATAGCATATACATTTAACAATAGCGGCAATTACACTTTTGAAGCTGTAGCTGACCCTGCTGATCTGTTAAATCTAAAAAATAGAGCAGCTTCTCAACAGTCTTTCACAGTGCCTGTTGCAGTGCCTGAAAAACCCGACCTTTATGTATCGATACCTAATTCAAATATAACATCCACAAAGGAATTCACACTTTATCCAAAAGGGATAGCATTTTCTTCAATCGCTGCTCTAAACTATAACCTCTCATATTTTAAGAATTTGTTTGGGCCTGCATACCCTGTTGTTGGCAACTCCATAACAGATCTAGCCCTTCTTGTACACATAATGAACGGAGTATATGCAAATTATAGTAACGGCGCAAAGGTATCAAGCTTGTGGATGAATGGAAACATAAGTGTGAAATATCTAAACACAATATTGCAAAAAAATAATCTCTCCTATTCATTATTCAATATATCTGGAGTAAATGGTGTTTACTTTAAGTATAATAATTCAACAAGCATATGCACTTCGCAAAACCACGGATGGGTAAAGGTGCTATCTGTATACAATGCTTCTAGCAATTACACATGCAAAAATATAATATCTAAAAATTACACACCTACAGAAGCAGTAATAATAAAAAATTCTTTAAACAGCAGCAAGCCACTGATGAATTATTCAAGTGGTTTCCTTTACACAAACACAACTTATACAGGATTTTCAACTTCTTTAAGTCCAAATTCTATATCCCAAATGAATATATTTGAAAACGCTTATGGAAATTTCGCTTCAAATATACTAAAGCTAAATAAAGCCATAAACTATTCAAATATGACCTGCAAAGGCGAGATAACAAGCAACCAGTCAGAGAATATTCAATTATGCTCATATCTAATAAGCCCTGTATACCAGGCTTCTGCATTCTCAAATTACACGATGGCAAAGTCAAACGAAGTAGGAAACAAGTATATTCTTTCAATGTACTCATTTACAAATTCTAATTACTCAAGCAGCATAGTGCCAAATGCAGCCCACTTGATATCTGCACTTAAGGTAAACCAATCTACGTATGCTTGGAAGCCTTCAGCAGTAAGCAGCTGCCAATTCTACAATAACAGTTTAAGCTGCAAGTTTAACTCATATAAGCAGTCAAATAATATGATAAACTTCACAATTCACAACAATGGAAATTCTGCAGTGAAAATAACAAGCGCAGCCTGCTTCATGCCAGGGCTAAGAAAATATTATAAAGAAAATGCAACGATTAATGCTACAAGCCAAGCAAGCTTAAGTGTAGAATGCAATAGTATAATTATACCTATTGATGTTTCTTACAATGATTACAATTTGACAATAAATTACACAGAAGACGGCAAGCCTTACACAATCTCAGGAATAGCAAAAATAGCAGTTCCTTATGTGGTGTAAAATTCCTGCATCGATAAGCAGGATTTCTCCTTGCTGCTAAAAGATTTATTTAAACTCTAATCTGCTTGCTTTTGTTTTTATTTAAATAAATATATCTTAAACTTGTTGTATTCAGCCTGCTTTTCTAATGAATAATCTTTTGATCATCATTTTAATACTATCCATATCTCCATGCTTGCTGAAGAAAGAATCAAACCCAAGTTTTTTCATCAGGTAAATATCCCTGTCTATAGAATTATTGCTCAAATTTGAATAATATCTGTGCAATCCTTTATGCAAACTCAGATCAAAGTTGTAAAGTTTTCTCCAATTTCTTTCATACTCGGACAAAGGCTTGCCTTTTGTAAATGTGTCTAACACAGCTTGGAAAGCTGCATCCGCACAGGACAATCCAAATATTAATCCACCACCTGTTGTTGCTTTTGTCTGCCCTGCAGCATCACCAATAAGCAAAACATTCCCCTTAACTGTCTTATCTCTTGCTCCTATAGGTATTATGCTTGCATATTCTGAACTTACTTTGCCAGCATTTACTATAGAAGCAACCCCCTCATTTTTCACAAATTTATCAAATGCCTGCTTGCTGTTGCCTTTCACTTTTTCACTTAAGCCTAATCCAACTTCAACTTTCTCTTTTGAATAAGGTATTAACCACCCAAACAAACCTTTTGAGATCTCATTATCAAAAAACAATCTGACCATATGGTTTTCAAGGCAATTTACATTATCATATACCGCTTTATAAGTTAATAAGACCTCTTTTATAGGTGGAAAGCCAAAGGCTGCAGCAACCGATGATATAGGGCCATCAGCTCCAACTATAACTGTTTTTCCATCATCAAAATCTTTTATCTCATCTTCCTTTATCCTTTTGCCTAATATTATATTTGCTCCTGCTTCCTTTGCATTATTATAAGCTTTTTTTATAAGCAATTTCCTGTCAAGAACATAAGCTTGTGGCTTTTCTGAAACAACCTTCATGTTTTGGCTCTTTGAGTAAATTACTGCTCCTTTCAATACATTTTCAAGGGCCGATGAATAATCTATATTAAGCCTTTTTACCCCAGATATGGAAAGAACGCCTGATGCCCTGTCCGCTAAATATGACACATCTCTTTTGCCTTCATATAAAGTTGTAGGTATGCCACTTTTAGCTAGCTTCTCAGCTATCCTTAAGCCTGCCATTCCTCCACCCAATATAATTACATGGTCATAAGAACCCAATTGGCAACACTCTCAACATCTATAATTTATTTAACTCTTTAATTGTTATTGCAATATACAAGCAAATTCAAAATGTCACATTCCCCAAGAGGTAGGTAACGAGCTTCCACAAGAGATATTATTAATTACTTTTTACTACTTTTATTGTGTTATTCAAATTTATATATGTTGCAGAGAGCTTATAACCTGCCTCTAAAAAGTATAGAATTTATATTATATTGATAAACCTGTATAGCTAAATTAAATCATCAAAACAAAAAAGGTATAAATAAGGTTAAGTTTATAAAATATATGTGGTTCCATGGTCAAAGATAAAAAACCAAAAACTGTTTCAAAATCAAAACCTCTGGCAAAAGAGAGTGTAAAAGAGCAAGGAAGCTCTTCATTAGAAAATCCGAAAATAAATATACAAAATATAGTGGTTAGTGCAGATCTACATGCAACCATAGATTTATATAGCCTGTCAAAAGATGTCAAAGCTGTTGATTACGAACCAGAGCAATTTCCCGGAGCAATATTTAGAGTCCCAGAATCAAAAGCAATAATATTATTCAAAAATGGGAAGATGATATGCACAGGATCAAAGACTGAGAAAGAAGTAAAAGAAGTCCTAGACTATGTCTCAAAAGTAGTATCAAAATTCGTTGTATCTTTAAATTAACTGCTTTTATTTTTCATTTTTAGTTTTGTAAAGCAGCTTGTCAAATTCTTTGAAGAAATTGTTCCATGAATAATACTTTTTAACTCTTTCTCTCCCTCTTTTACCCATATTTTCCACCAATTGTGGATCCTCTGCTAATTTCTGCATTTTTTCTGCCATATCAAGTTCATTGTTTATTAAAAATCCTGTTTTGTTATTTATAACTGTCTCCTTTGGTCCTCCTTCATTTACAACGATAACTGGCTTTCCGCTTGCCGCAGCTTCAAGAGGGACTAATCCATAATCCTCATTTATAGGCGGATATAATATTGCAGTTGCCTTGCTATACAGATCAATAAGATCTTTGTCATTAACATCTGTAAGTATGCTCACCCCTCCGACATTCTTAGCCATATTGGTAATTTTAGAATAATAATCCATGTAAAATGGATCATCCGATACCTGCCCACTTATTATAAGCCTATAATTCATACCCTTGTTCTGACTTTTGAATATTTTAAATGCCCTTATAGCGTAATCCTGCCTCTTATTTGGGGATATACGAGATGGATAGAAGAAATATCTATCATTTCCTTCGTTTTTATACTCCTTGTAATCGATACCGCCATTCAGAACTACTGCATCATTCCTTCCATAATATTTTTTAATCCTATTTTTAGTATTCTCAGAATTAGCAACTATATATTTTATCTTGTTTACCATTCTTTTATCAATGAACCTGATTCTAGGAACTATAAAACTGTATAAAGTTCTTTTAGCAAAAGGCCTTAGGGATTGCCTATAGTAATATAGGTCATATAAATCTCTAAGTGGGGTGTGGCAGTACCAAAGTACTCTATCATTCTTGTGCCTGATCCAATGGCTTGGGGCTATGTGAGGGTTTAGTACATCATAATCCTCCTTTACCTTATAGTTGTAGAATGAAAGCCCATAATTAAGCCCCTGTGCTGCCCTTCCATATCCGAGAAATTTATAAAAACCGCTGCTTCCTATCTCCTTGATATCAAGGTCCTTAAATTCCTCGAAAGTACTATCCTTCTTATACTCTGCAGTATATATTGTTGCATTGTAATGTTCTGCTATCTTCAGCACAACCCTCTCTGCGCCTCCTCTAATTGTTAGATTCGCCTGGGCCATTGCAAGTTTTATCTTCATATTATCAGGAGAGTTATAAGTTTATTGGCTTTTTCTTCCCCTCTGCAAATACTTCATCAAGGTCTAAATTGCTAAGTTCATCAACTTTCTTCTCTATATTTTCATCACTGTATTCCGTGAACTCAACACCACTTATTACGACCATAACCTTGAGGGATTCTTTTGCCATCTCTTTGTCTATCCTAGCACCCCATTTTATAAGTGCATCGGTATTTATCATGCTTGAAACTTCTTGGAATATGTTCTCTGCTTCCCTAAGTGTAAGGCTCTCACCACCAACTACATTTATAAGTGCTTTCTTTGCCGTTCCGAGATCTACGTCAAGAAGTGGACTCTTTATTGCATTTTCAAGAGCGACCAATGCCCTGTTCTTCTTAGGATCTGTCTGCTGGCTTGCTTCTCCTGAACTTATTACTGCATATCCTGAGGATTTTAGCACCATCTTCAAGTCTGCAAAGTCTATATTGACCATTCCTGGCTTTGTAATCATCTCAACAATTCCTTTTGCTGCATTGGCCAATACCTCATCTGATACTTTGAATGCCATATTAAGGGGCAAATCAGGTGCGATGCTAAGGAGCTTGTCGTTATGTATTATTATTGTTGTATCTGCAGTCTTTTTTAACTTTGCTAACCCTTCCAATGCATTCTTCATCCTTGTCTTTCCTTCACTTGAAAATGGCAATGTAACTATTGCTATAGTAAGTGCACCAAGTTCTTTAGCCTCCCTAGCTATTGTATCTATCGATCCAGTACCTGTTCCTCCTCCGAGCCCACAGGTTACAAATACCATATTTGCATCTGCAAGCATGTGCTTGATTTCCTCTCTGCTTTCTTTTGCAGCCTCTTCTCCTACAGTAAAATCACTTCCTGCTCCCAAACCTTTTGTAACTTTTTTACCTAAAAGAAGCTTTCTTTGTGCTCTGACTTTTATCAAATGAGGTGCATCTGTATTCATTGCTATTAAAGTTGCACCTTCTACACCTAAATCATAAAGCCTATCTATTGTATTGCTTCCACTTCCTCCTGTACCAACAATATATATTTTTGGTTTTGAGCTTTCTATAAACTTTAAAATATCCTCATCATCTACACTAGTGAACTCTCCCATAATAATTACCTTAGTCGCCTTATGGTTATAATTATTCAAAAAATATTAAAAAACTATGTCAGGTAAAATAGCAAACTATAATTTAAGGATAAATAAACAATAACAATTAAAATTATAGTTAAATATAAATAATTTGAATTGCTTAAATCTACTAGATTGATAATATGCATATGAAGGAGCAATCTGCTATAGAGATGATTACTACCTATTCATGGGCCATCTTGATAATAGCAATTGTTATAGCAATTATACTTATTTTAATAGGGTTTAAGCCACCCTCAGATTACCTCCAATCTGAGTGTAATATTGATCCTCTGCTTCCTTGTGTAGATACACTGCTTGTATACAATTCTTCAGGACCTATGGTATATACAATTGTATTCAAGAATAATTTAGGCAGGCCTATAAATATATCTTCTAATGGATTCAACTTGACAACTACTGATATGGGTAGATCAAGCGGCACTAACCACTATCTTGGAAATTGTACTCCCGGATACGTATCTAACGGCGGTGAGGTAATGTGCAGAGTAAATATAACTGGCCCAATAAAAGCAGCCGTCGGTACAAGTACTACTACACCTTTTTATTTTGAGTATAGAATATGCTCTAGCCCTACTAACTGTGGAAATACTTTTTATAAGACAACAGGATATTCAACCCAGATTGTTGCACCTGCAGGTATATCATTCTTAGAATTAAAATTTGAAACCTACCCAGATACAGGAACCATAAATGTGAATGGTGTACCATATGCAAGTGGCACAACTCAGTTTTTCATAAAAGGGGAATATTCAATATTTGCATCTCCTCCTAATGGGTATGTATTCTATTCAGGCAATCCAGGGTGGGAAAGCTCTCCAACTTCATTGAAGATAGGCAATCCATACAACCAATCAACTAACCTAACAATAGAAAATAGTGGAACCTTATATGCTTATTATACATTGCCATCCAATATACCACCTCCACCCCCTAAGGACGAAAGATATTTGAATATGTCTGCTTTTCCATCAACCGCAGCTACATTGACTCCAGGTGCAGGCCATGATTTAGAAGGTTATAAATCATCACTGACAATATCAGAGGTAAATAATTCGGGATATAAATTTGAGTACTGGACAGGGCATGGAACAATAAATTATACAGGGACAAGCACTTCAGGCACCGTTCAGATGTATACGGATGTAGATGAGCAGGCAAACTACGATGTTTACCTTACAGAGCTTGCTTCCCCTTCAACTGCAGCATCTTCATTATCTCCCGGCAGCGGCTGGTATGTTCCAGGATCATACATAACTCTTAAAGAAATCAACAATACAGGATATAAATTTGAGAACTGGACTGGTTATGAAAAGAATACCTCGTCTACATTTAACATGCTGGTTCCAGAACAGCCATTTACAGAGCAGGCAAACTACGATGTTTACCTGACTGAACTATCCTATCCTCCTTTAGGCGCTAAGCTGAATACCTTAGAACCCGGCAGCGGCTGGTATGTCCCAGGATCCTCAATAACTCTTTCAGAGGAAACTAATTTAGGATATAAATTTGAGAACTGGACTGGTTATGAAAAGAACGCATCCACTTCATTTACAATGACAGTTCCAAATGTTCCCTTCACAGAGCAGGCAAACTACTATAGTTGTTTCATAGAAGTCTCAAATCCAACTGGAGGTGCATCATTATTGCTTCCTGGAAGCGGATGCAAGTATACTGTAGGTTCTTCAATTATTATTTCAGAAACAAATGCTACAGGTTATAAGTTTATAAACTGGACAGGCTATGAGAAGAGTACCTCTACTTCATTTACAATGACAGTTCCAAATGTAGGATTTACAGAGCAGGCAAACTACGATGTTTACCTTACAGAGCTTGCTTCCCCTTCAACTGCAGCATCTTCATTATCTCCTGGCAGCGGCTGGTATCTTCCAAATTCATCAATTACTTTATCAGAAATCAACAATACAGGATATAAATTTGAGAACTGGACAGGCTACGAATACAATACGTCTCCTTCTTTCACAATGACCGTGCCACAGAAGCCCTTCACAGAGCAGGCAAACTACGATGTTTACCTTACAGAACTTTCATCGCCTCCTGGAGGTGCAAAGACACTTTCACCAGGCAACGGCTGGTATGTCCCAGGATCAGATATAACTTTATCAGAATCTCCAAATTCTGGATATGAATTTATAAACTGGACAGGTGTTGGAAGCGGCAGCTATACAGGCACCGAAAGTTCCTATCCTATGAAAGTTCCAGACAATCCATTAACAGAGACTGCACTTTACTATATATACTTAAAAATATACGTAAACCCTCCTGGAGATGGGACTGCTTCCGATGATGGCAATGTTACTGCAAACAACGAATCAAACATATATCCATATGGTACTTCTGTAAATCTCAATGCCAATTCTTATTCAAAATATGGATTTGTTGATTGGACTTGCACCGGCAACGGCTGCTATTCAGGTGCAGTAAACAGATCTAAGATTTCAATAGACTCTCCAATAGTCGAAGTTGCTAATTTCGGTACATTGGAGTCATGCAATAATTATGTACTGACAACATCAGTATTATCAACAACAGTTCACGGAGAATGCTATTGGTCAGGAGGAGATTTATCCCTATATACGGGAGGAGGAGATTCTGATCAAATTATAAGTGCATATGTTAATGGAAGCAATGGCATAAATTACTTTGAACAAAGTGGCACAAGCACATACTTGCAATACAATACTATGAATTATTTGCCATTGCAAAATTATTTCCTAAGCTTTACAGATGGCAATGGAGGTGGAGCAGGAGGAAATGCGACCATGAAGCTTAACAATACAGCACCATTGACAATAAAGGTACACTCTGAGCATTCAGGGACTGCAACAGCCTCTCCTGGTGGTTCAACGTCAACTGTGGCAACTTTCTATGAACCTGACGGAAATACAATCCCTATATCAGAAGTTGAAAATTCAGGGTATACATTCACAGAATGGAATGGAATTGGAAGCGGCAGCTATACAGGAACAAGTTCTTCTGGAAGTATTACGATGAATTCAAATATTACTGAAGTTGCAAATTATGATGTATTATTGACCCTAAATGTAAATCCTTCTGGAGATGGGACTGCAACAGCCTCTCCTGGTGGCTCTACAACATCATCTGCAACCTATGCAATTGAAAATGACACATCAGTTTCATTGTCAGAGCAAAATAATACTATAGGGTATGAATTTGTCGATTGGACTTGCACCGGCAATGGCTGTTATTCAGGTACAGATCAATCACCATCCTTTACAATAGAAGGCCCTACAACCGAAACTGCCAATTTCAAGCTTATACCTGAAACATTAACCATGGAAGTATATCCATCTGTAGGTGGAAGCACAAGCCCAGGTGCAGGCACTTACACTTATAATTATGGAACACAGGTACCTTTATCTGAGTCAAGTAATTCTGGTTATGAATTTGTTGGATGGACTGGCACTGGATCTGCAAGCTATACAGGAACTAATCCATCTCCAACAATAACTATGACAAGCAAGGTCACAGAGCAAGCAAACTACGATGTATACTTAACTACAAATGCCTATCCATCTTATGGTGGTTCTGTATCACCAGGCAGCGGCTGGTATAGTTATAATTCACAAGTCACAATTTCTGAATCTGCAAATTCAGGGTATACATTCACAGGTTGGACTTGCAGCGGCAACGGCTGCTCTTCAGCTACATCATCATCAATAACGATAACTTTAGGCAATCCTATAACTGAAACTGCAAATTATGGTGTTGGACTAACTATGTCAATTTCAAATTCTAATGCAGGAACCGTAACTCCAAGTCCTGGGTCATATCAAGAGAGCTATGGATCACAAGTTACAATATCAGAGACAACAAATTCTGGATACTCCTTCACAGGTTGGTCCTGCAGTGGAAATGGCTGCTATTCTGGCTCTGATTCATCTTATACATTGACGATGGATAGCCCTATAAGCGAGCAGGCAAACTACGATGTTTGCCTTACAACTGGAGTATCGAGTGGCAGCGGCAGTGTGTCACCTGGAAGTGAGTGTGTTCCTATAGGTACTAATGTAGGAATATCTGCGTCCCCATCTACAGGATATGAATTTGTCGATTGGTCCTGCAGTGGAAATGGCTGCTATTCCGGAACAAGTTCCTCTGCAACTATAACAATGAATAACCCTATAACAGAAGATGCCAATTTCAAGCTTATACCTTACCAATTTACAATAAATTCAAATCCCTCTGTAGGTGGAAGCACAAGCCCTGGCAGTGGTGTATATACTTACAATTATGGAAGCACTGTTTCATTCTCTGAATCTGCAAATTCTGGATACTCCTTCACAGGTTGGTCCTGCACCGGCAACGGCTGCTATTCCGGAACAAGTTCCTCTGCAACAATAACAATGTATAACAGCATAAGTGAGACTGCAAACTATGATGTTTGCCTTACAATGTCAATGTCAAATTCCAATGCTGGAAGCATATCTCCTGGCAGTGGCACATACTGTGATTATTCAGTAGGACAAAGTGTTCAAATATCAGAATCAACCGGCCTTGGCTATGAATTCACAGGTTGGTCGGGCAGTGGCAGTGGAAGCTACAGCGGTTCTGCCACTTCTGCTACTATATATATGGATAGCCCAATAAGTGAAACAGCAGAATATGTGGCAATACCTAATTGCAACGGCTACTCTTACAGCACTGGTAGCTATTCTTCTTCATATAATGGAGAATGCTATTGGACAGGGGGCGATCTTACTGATTGGGTTGCAGGTGGTTATGCAGGTTATGCCCATGCAACTCTAGTGGGAATTTCAAATGGCGATACATATTTCGGGCAGGGCACTAATGGTAGGTGTTATACATTTATGAGCATAAGTAATTTGCCAGAACAGAACTATAAGGTCGAATTTGGTGATGGCGCAGGAGGAGGTAGTTGTACGAATGCAGGTGTAAAGTTTAATACTGTTGCACCATTAACTGTCAGTAACAATGGTAATGGAGGCACAAGCCCATCTGGAACTAACGATTATCAGGATGGTAGCAGCCCCGAAATATCAGCTTCTCCAAATTATGGCTATCACTTCGCAGGTTGGTCCTGCCAAAATATAAATGGCAGTGGATGTTATTCTGGTGGTAACAATCCTGCATATCCAACAATGAATGGAAACATACATGAGACTGCAAGCTTTTCTCCTAACTCTGAATATGATTATATATATTCAGAAAGTGGACCAGGTTCTGTCAGCCCTTCAGGTTCAATAGAAAGAAATTATGGTTCTAGTGTAACTATAACAGCAACTCCTGATGGAGGTTATTGTGCAGGATTTGATGATTATCAAACACCTTATTTTGAAGATTGGTCTGGGACTTACTACAGTACAAGTCAATCTTTTACATTTACACAGCCAGATTACGGAGTTACAGAAGGAGCAAATTTTGGAATAAAGACGAGCTTCTGCTGGTAAACACGCGGATCTGGCGGGAATTTCATACCAAAGCACTAGACTCTTGGTATTTTGAACCCGCAACCACATGGTCCGAAGCCATGCGCGCTATCCAAGTTGCGCTACAGACCCCAATAATCTTTTAATTGCTTAAATTTAAAATAACTACCGAATTCAAGAATAAATAAAGGGTAAAAGAATTAGAAATTCCTGAGCTTCATCTGCCTTATTGTTTTCATAGTGCTCCATTGAGTTCTTACGTATTTCGAAAGTTCTTTGTTTGAAAGATTGCTCCTTAAGTTATCTATCGCCTTGTGATCTGAAGGGTAACCCGATCCAAGGTCTATCCCCAATGAATTAGAGATTTCATCCATAGCAATATCACGCGTTACTTTTGCTATTATGCTAGCAGCAGATACTACCGGATATTTTACATCTGCCTTGTGCTCTGCTATCACCTTTGTGTACTTTATGCCTTTCTTGGCACGTTGGTTTGTATTTTGCACTATTGTATTTTTGTAAGAGGAAGCGCCGAACCTTATTCCAAATTTCTCTGCTATCCTATCAGGAGAGTCTAAATATACCTTTGATACGAATGTATCTTCTGATATCGAATCAAATAACTTTGCAAAATGCACCGCTTCAAGCTCATTTAAGGAGATATTGCTTTTCATAGCATTGTTAATCTCTTCAGCTTCTATACTGTCAACTTTTATATCTAAAGCTATATCTTTTATCTGATCATAGAGCAAATCTCTTTTTTTCCTGCTCAGCATTTTTGAGTCTCTTACACCTATATCCGATAGCTTAATGCTTGCAGATGGCTTTATCAAAACTAAGGACAAGATCAGAGGGCCTATGAGAGGGCCCCTTCCGGCCTCGTCCCCCCCTCCGATTATAATCACGTTTACATCTCTCTTCTATCTACCATTATGTAATCGTTAACAGAGTGCACTGCAGCATATGGCACTTTTATCTTTCCGTCATCATCTGTATCCATCTTCGAAGCTACACTGCTTTCAGGGTCTGGCTCGACCAATATTGCATTTATCTTGCCTGTTACTGGGCTGAAATCCGCATCTACAAATTCTCCAAGGTCAAAACCATCAGTTGTGATAACTTTTTTGCCTACTAACTGCCTTCCTATTATAAATTTTACCATGTTTACACCTTCCTAATAATATTATCTTACAATAAGTTTAATAATATATATTATATCGATATTACTCAATTTGAAAAAAGCAATAATTTAAAGTTTCCCATTTAAAATATTATCACATTGCTGCATCCAATTTAAATTAAGAATTTTAACCTGAATAAGAGCAATCATTAAGTATTTAATCTTGATATTAATATTATAAATAAACAAGGTGTATTTATGAAAGGCGATCAGACTTTAATACTGAAAGACAAGCAATCACGGATACTGCTATTGCTACTAAAAGATGGACAGAGAGATTGGAGCATAGATGCATTATCCAAGGAGTCCAATACAACATATGTGCATACCTGCAATTTCATATTGGAATGTGAAAGGCAGAATTTAGTTGTTGGAGAAAAGCATGGCAAGAATAAAATAGTCAAGCTCACTGAAAAAGGGAGCAAGATAGCTGAATCTATAAGTAACATCTATAACTTATTGGATTACAGGAAGGAAACTGCTTTAGACAACAGCAAAGGGCCAGAGCCTACTATATAAAGGCAGTATTATCTATTTTTTTTATTTCTAATTACACTCTTATTATAGGGTGAAGCCCATTTAATCCTATTTTTGCAAGCAAAGCATCAGGATTGTCATAATAATCCTGTACTACCTGGCTTATGCTCTTTATATCTCTTATGCCAAGCTTGTTAAGCTGTATAAGTATCTGCATCCTTACATTCTCCTCAGCTAATATATCAGGAGGAGGGACACCTATAGCTTTTGCAAGCCTATCTCTATAGGTTACACTTGGCAATATAGGTGAGGAAGTATGAGTCTTATAATCATATTTATAAAGGTCCGAAAGCAATATTTTTGTCTCTATTCCAGATATCTCGGACATCTGTATTATCTTCCTTATTGGCCTGCCATTTATGTAGACCTGCGAAAGTACCATAAGTGCATCTATTGTTGGTATAACTCCCTGTGGTACATTCATTGGTGCATTTTCAAGCCTATCTATGATATCCCTGGATGAAGTTGCATGTATTGTCCCAAGGCATATATTTCCTACATTCATTGCGGTAATCATATCATTTGCTTCTGGCCCTCTTACCTCCCCTATTATCATCATGTCTGGCCTCATTCTTAAGGAGTTCTTTACAAGCTCTCTCATCGGCATATCTTGGCTAGTTTCAAGATTTACAACGTTGTTCGCCATAGATGTATCAAGCTCATATGTTTCCTCCATCGTTATAACTCTTTCATTTGGCCTTATGAAAGAGAAAAGGGAATTAAGCAAGCTAGTCTTTCCAGAGGATGGCATTCCTGCTATCAATATATTTGCAGGCTTTACCTTTAAGCCATCCATATAAAGCCATAACCTCGCAGCAATGCTGTAATCAAATTCACCAAAATTAACCAGGTCTAGCACACTCAAGGTGTGCTTTTTAAAATTTCTTATTGTGATGTCATATCCCTTTGGGGAGCTTATGATGTTTGCCCTGCTCCCATTTTCCATGTGTACATCTATTATGTTGCCATTTGCTTCTTCGTTGGTTGAATAAAGCCTTATTTTCTTCACAAATCTTGCAAGCTCAACTTTAGTCTTAAATCTATAATCCATATTTACTGATTTGCCACCAGAAAAATAAGCAAAAATTCCTATAGTGTTGTTTATTGCAATATCCTCTATATCGTCATTTGTGACCAGTTCCTCTATCTTTCCAATGTATGTTATATCATCATAGATCTTCTTTATAATTTCATCAGGCATATCAGGCTTTATGGATTTTGCAGCCTTTTCTACAAGCTTAAATTTTTCACTTTGATTATCTATATTAGAGAACTTACCTATAAGCATATCAAGTATCTTGTCTTCTATTGCAGTCTCTTCATCTGTAAGCTTATTCTCCATTGCATCTGATTTCTTGTCATCTTTGATTTCTAAATCGGAATTGTCTTCCTCTACTGTTTGGTTTTCTTTATCTTTATCATCATTGTTATTATTTTCCATATTCCCGCCTTAATACAAGTTTGCTTTGGGTCTAAACATTCTAATTTTAGATTTTAACTAGTACTCTCCATTATCCTTAACTTTAAACCACAGCATATCAAACAAACAATCAGAATAATATTAGATTATAAGCTTATAAATATATTTATCAAGGATATGCAAATAGGCAAATAACCAGCAAAAATTAAGAAGCAGAAAGTTACAACTTTTATTTATTAATGAGAGCAGGAAACTAATGTTACCCTATCAGTGAAAAGGTAAAACACAAAAATAAATCAATATCAAGTCATCGAATCTAATATTATTTTAGGATCATAATTAATTATATCAGTATACCCTTCCCCTACTCCGAACATCATTATAGGTATTCCCGTTTCACGTGATACGGAAATTGCATTTCCTCCTTTAGCGTCACAGTCTAGTTTTGTCAGTACCAAGCCATCTATCTTTATATGGCTATTGAACTCCTTTATCCTATCTGCAAGATCGCTACCTGCAACACTTTCAGCAACAAATAATGTAAGGTTTGGCTTGCTTATCCTTGCAATTTTCTCCAGTTCGCTTATAAGGTTTTTATTTGTCTCTTGCCTCCCTGATGTATCTACGAGCACGCAATCTGTGGAATGGGCCTTTGCATATGCAACAGCATCAAATGCAATGCTGGCAGGGTCAGCACCATAATTGCCTTTTATTATAGGTACTCCTATCATCTTTGCATGATAATCAAGCTGTTCTATTGCTGCAGCCCTAAAGGTATCGCTTGCAGACAGAACTACAGATTTGCCTTTTAACTTTAAATTATAAGCAATCTTAGCTATAGTTGTAGTTTTTCCAGTGCCATTGAATCCTAAAAACATTACTGTAAAGGGTTTTATCCCAGATTCCACTTTTTCTGATATGTAACCTATCATATCAAATTTCTCCTTTCCTATTATATCAGATATTGCATTCCTTAAGGAATCCATAAGTTGCTCATCTAAGTTTTTCTTGCTTAGCTCTCTGTCCTTTAACTCGTTTTCAAGCTTATCTATTATATCCTCTGTAGTATAAAAGGATACATCAGATTGAAGCAAAATCATCCTTACCTGCTCTATAAAGGAGTCAATGTCAGAATCTCTTAACCTAACTGTCTTTGAAAGCAACGATTTTGCCTTGGTTATTCCGGATATCTTAACCTTCTGCTTGCTTTCTGTCCTATCTGGTTTGCCTTTAGGCTCTGATTCTTCTTTAGTTGGCACTTCATTATATGTTATCTCTTCATTAAGACCCCCTTCATTTGCAATTGTGGAATTATATTCAGAGGGTTCTTCATTGCCAATTTCCTCCTTTTCTTTATTAGAAAAAGCCTTTATCGTTTCTGATAACCTTTTTTTAAGTGAGTCAAACATGATGCTCATCAATAGTTCTGGGAAGCTGATTGATACTCTAGGCGAACTATATTCTCTTCAACTTCATCCTTTGCTTTCATTATCTGTGAAATTACTGCCTGTTCCTTCTTTGCAGATAAGCCTAAAAATGATTTTGCATCATCCAACCCTTTCTCAACATAGTAACCTCCCCCAACATGCACCAAAATGTTGCTTAAGTCTCCAGCTTCAGCTTCAAAATAATATCCTTCTCCAATTGGATATAATACTTTGTTTTTTGCCAATTTTTCTGTTTTATTAAGGGATTCAAGGACTTGGCCAAGTTTTTCAAGCCTACTAAGTTCCATATCCATTGCCTTTGAAAGCTCTTCATACCTAGATTGATATGCTTGCCTTAAGTAATTGACCGTCTCATAATCATAACTTTCAGCATTTTCATTGGCCATTCTATCGCCACTCAATTTTCTTCTGTATTTTTCATAGGCTCTGCATTATCTACGACAATCTGGCTTTTATGTAAACCTTGCTTTGAGCAAAGCTTTACCATAGCAACATCCTTTGCATGCTTCTCACTTTTCCCTTCTACTGTAATGTCAAATCCAACACTATCCTTGCCTTTTCTTATCCTTCCCTTTACATTATACATCATTTAATCACTCTAACGTTTGTACATTTTAATCTGAATCCACAAGCTCCAAAATAAGGGATCCTAAAACTAACAAATCTCTCTTCTTATTATATAAACAATAAAATTATAATAAATTAAGTATTTATGGATTTAGGATACACGATAAGATTGGAATGTTCCTAATTTAAAAAATTATTTAAGCATAAAGATGCATATAAATTTAAGCTTAATTATAATATCATTAATGAAATTTATATTAAAACATTAACGTGAGTATATGGAAAATGATAGTGACACACTAAAAAACATCTATTCACAGAGCTATAGTAGCAGTAGCGCACAGCCAAATAAAAGTGGCAAACCTTCTAATAACAACAATGCAAAAAAGCCAAAAAGTGCCAAGGTTATAATCCCTGCTATAATAATCATCTTACTCATAATCGGCTTATATGCCTTAACGTATAGCAAGTCTACGCCAAATGCAACCACAAATAGCTTTGTATATAAGCAACTTTCACACAAAAATCTCTCTGCTTCCAATATATATGAGGTATCAAAAAATATATCAAGCACTATAAATTCTACAAATGAAATAAATGCATCTTATAGTGGGAGTGCCAAAATTACAATCAGTTATGGTGAATTTTCGTACCCTATTACTATGCCTTTAAACGTTTCTTTTAAAAAATACGGAAACGATAGTATTTTAAGTTTTGAACTTAACACAAGTGCATCTAATTCAAATTTATTAGGGGAGTTTATTTTTGGAGATGAAAACCTCAAATTTTCATATGCCAAAATCAATGGCTCCGATTATTACTGCAGAGTTATTAAAGACAACTTTAATGTAAACCAGTCTTTTGTGGGAAAAGAAATATGCACCAAAGTGAATGCTAGCCCAAATAATTCAACAAATCTTCCTATTATAAATTCAACCTTAAAGAGGTTAGACAACGAAATCCAATTTTATAATAGCAGTGTAAAGATAGCAGAATGCAATAATATGCAAGGATACCTTTTCAACTCTAATTTTAAGCTTAAGAATTTTTCCAATGGAACGATTGGAGAATCTTTGAAGGGTTCCCAAGTTTCTGGATCATTGTCAACCTGCTTTATACCATCCAAGTCTGATTTGCCTGCCTTTGTCAACTTAAATGCAACGATGGCTGATAATATTGGATCATCTTCCTTATTATCTGTACAAAATTTATCTATTAGCATGTTATTGAATCTGAATGAAACTGAGCTTTCAAACACTCTGCCAAAATCCGAGGCAACCACACTTCCTGGCAAGTTAGTCAATGCTTCAGAATTAAAGAGCACTGGTGCCTTACCAATATACCCAACAAACATTAGCAGTTCGAACAGCAACTTAAATAGCAGTTTTAATGTCGGTGGCCTCTACGGAAACAATGGAAAGAATAGCACTACCAAAGATAATATAACTTTTGTAACCTCTGCAATTAGCAACAAATCCTATATATCTGATTATTTAAGTGGCCCTGTGCAGATAACTTATGCTTCTGGCGACAGCGGTTTTGTGCACGTCACTATAACAGGAAGCAACGGAAAGGTCTATTTTTCAAATGGTACTAATAACTGGTGCATGAATGATCCTGCGATAGATAACGTGACACTTCCTCCAATGCAATATAATATTACAATAGGTGTAGGAAGAGGGGGAGGTGCATGCGGAGATGCAGAGGTAATAATAAGCAGCCATTAACGATTTCAAGATATACTGTTATTAATCAGTTTTTGCCTTTAATTTATTTATTGCATTTAATCCATGATGTTGGTATAAATAAAATCAATCTTCTATATCTAAACCTTGCCTTATCCTTTCAAGCTCATACCCTGTTGTGGATTCTCCAGCTATTACACCATTAGAATTTGCAGTAGCAGCAAGGCCTATGCTCAACGATCCAAAATTGGCAGTACTCCTTACTGATTTAAAGCCGGTCATGGAGTCTATTATATCCTTTTCCTCATCTGTTGTATTGTTGTTTACAATTAATCCCTTATTAGTTAAAAGATTGTTTGCACCTATCGTCTTGAAGTTGCCTGTAACTATCCTTGCGGTTTCCACACCAAATACATCCTCTATTATCCTTGCATTGCTTATGTTGTAATCTTGGTTTATGAATGCAATTTTGTCATTTACAAGTATGTTGTTTCCTAATGCATTCATATCCGTATCAAGTATGCCTATATTGATACCTAACCCTAATTCTTTTATCGCTTTTATCTCCAAATCAGAAACCGTGCTAGGAAATATTATCCCATTGGAATTAGCCTTTGCAAAAATACCTACTAAGTCAGAACCCATCACTGATGTCCTTATTGCTCTAACTCCAAGAGCTTCCTCAATTGCGCTTACCTTTTTGTCAGGAGCATTTCCACCTATAAACACGTACTTATCAGTAGAGACTACAAATGCTCCTATGTAATCGCTCCCTATAATTGAATATTTAATTGCTGGCATAATTTTGTACCTACTTTTATATAGGGGCTAGGAATAGATAGTTACTCACTATCTTTACTGCTTTCAGAATCTTTTTTGCTTTTGCTTTCCTTATGCTCCTTTGGCTTTTCCGCTTTCTGTTCCTTGCTCTTCTGTGTGTCTGCTTTCTTTTTGTCATCTGCCGCTGGTTTACTGCTATCTGTTATAGTTGCGGTAAAAGGTGAAGCAGTCACTATCCCGCTATTGTCGATATCTAGTTTCATCTTGACAGGCAATGCAGTCTTCGAATAAACTTTGAATATTGCTTCGTTAAGTTTTTTATCTATCTTTACATTTTCTATATCTGTATTAGTATAATGTGCTATCCTCTCACGTATATATCTGACAGCCCTATTCCTGCGTTTTCCTCTTGGCTGCCTGTTTATATAATTCCTAATATTAACAGTCAATAATCTATTTGCCATCCAAATCAACCTTGCTTCTTATCTTAGTGTGCCTCCAGTCCCTGGCGAACTTGTTGCTCTCAAGCCTTCTCTTCGTCCTTATGGTCGCCAATACTGGGATTCTTCTCTTCTGCTTTAGGAATTTTCCCAGCCTTCTTTTCTTAGTAATATCCTTTTTAGACATATAAACCCCTTATTTTTATTATCACTTATGCTTTATGTTTATCTTCGTATCTGGCCTATTTGTAAGCCTCTCAAGCAGGCCCTTCAACTGCGGATCACTTATCTTGCCTTTTATCTGGTTTGCTTGAACCAGCTGTATGAGAAGGTTGGCAAATTGCATATATAAGTCTTCGTTTGAAGCCTTTATATTCATCATCCTTTCATATGCATCTGGATCCAAGAGTTGCCTCATCAAAGATTTTATCTTTTCTTCCTCTTGAGCCTTCCTGTAAAGTCTTTCCAAAGCTCTTTGGTAATATTTGTCGTTGTCTTGCCCTGGATTATCTTCAGGCATTGAAATCACTTCTTTATCTCTCCGCTAAGCTTATCCATGAATGAAGTTCCTTCAGGTGTTATAACTCTTCCTGCAGGTGTGTTCTTCACAAGCTTTGCTTTTTCAAGCTCCTGCAAGAGATCCCTTATTATGCTTCCACTCGCCCTTACACTATGCTTCCTGTGTACCGTATGCGACTTTGCATTCCCATACTTTGTTCTCAATCTTGATACACCAATAGGCCCATTTATGTAAACCTGCCTAAGTATAGACGCAGCCCTGATATACCAAAAGTCAGGATCTGATGGTGGCCTTTCTCTGCCAGCACCACTCTTAACAAAATTAATATAATCAGGCTTGCTTATCTTATCCTTAAGTTGTGCTGAAGCTAATTTTACCAGTTCTTCCGGCTTAACATCGTATAAATTCGTCATAATACCTCCTTAGAATAAAGTAAATATAAATATATGCTTTCCATGTAAAATATTTAATCCTTTGTATAATATCCCTGCATAAAAAACTGAAAAAAATAAAAAATTAATTTTCTGAATTCTTTCTGAACTCCGAATATTTTACTGCGGCTGCCATAACTTTTGCAGCCATTTCAGGCGAGCTGTAAACAGGTATGCCCGATCCTTCTATGATCTTTTTGTGCATTGCGGTATAACTGCCACCTTCGCTTATAACTACCATAGGTTTTTTGCATATTGATGCATAATTGCCTATTGCTTGTGCTACCCTTGAATCAGCACCAGGTGTCTGGAATAAAGCGATTATTGCAACTATATCAACATTGTCATCATTGACTACAGTCTTTATAGCTTCGTTGAACCTCGTGTAATCTGCATCTCCACCTATATCCAAAGGTGTCCTTATGTTAACTATCGGAGGCATTACCTTCCTCAAATACTCTTTAGATGAATCCGTAAGATCTGCTAGAGAAAGCCCATTTCTGTAGATTGAATCGGTCGCCAATACTCCAGTTCCTCCTCCATTTGTTATAAGCCCTACTCTATTTCCATTTGGCAATGGCTGCTTGTCAAAGAACTTTGCCATTCCCATCATCTCATCTAAGTCGTTTGACTGTATAAATCCAGCCTGCTCAAATATTGCTTCGTAAATCTGGTAGTTGCCTGCCATAGATGCAGTATGCGAATGTGCAGCCTTTGATCCTGCTGCAGTTGCACCGCCTTTTGCTATTATTATTGGCTTTTTCTTACCTATCCTCTTAGCTACATCTATGAACTCCTTTGACTTCTTTGCCCCTTCCAAATAAATTATTAGGACCTTCGTGTCATCATCATCTATCAGGTAATTTAGTATATCAGTTTCATCTATAACAGAGGCGTTTCCGTAAGATATAAATTTTGATAGGCCTATATCTTCTCCTCCGATCAAGTCCAATATAGTCCCAGCAACAGATCCACTCTGAGATACAAATCCCAAGCTTCCCTCATCTGGCCTGTCAAACTTGTATGAAGGAAGGAACAGTGTATCCACTCCTGTCTTCAGATCCATTACTCCAACGCAATTTGGCCCTAAAACTGGCAGGTTGTACTTCTTAGCAGTACTTACTAACTTGTTTTCCAGTTCAATATTTCCTACTTCTGCATATCCTGCTGTAACTACCACTACGCTTCTTACCTTTGCCCTTCCGCATTCATCCAATACCTCTGGGGTAATAGGAGCAGGGACAGCAATTACTGCAGTATCAACTTGTTCTGGAACATCTAATATGCTCTTGTAAGCCTTTAACCCCAATATCGAATCCTCTTTCAAGTTTATAGGATAAAGCTTTCCTTTGTAATGCAAATCAAGATAATTCTTCAATATCGAATACCCAACCTTGTCTGGATCCGGAGAAGCACCTATTACGGCAACACTCTTCGGGTTCATCATAATACCTATGCTTTTAGACATCTCATTTTCCATATCACTCACCAAGTATAAATCTCAGGTCAACCGCATCATAAGTTCCATCATGTAGTATTATAGGATTAAGGTCGAGTTCTGAAATATTCTCGTTTTCCATAAGCATCTTTGATACTTTCATAAGAAGGTCTTTTATCATGTCCCTAGATTCCTTATCCGGTGCAATGATGTTTTTTGATTTTAGGGAATCTATCATGCTGTAAGCATCATAATTTGTTATTGGGCATACCCTTAGCGATACATCTTTAAAGGTCTCAACGTAAATTCCACCAAATCCAAGCAGGATTGCTTTTCCAAATTGCGGATCGGTATTCCCTCCTATGATTATTTCAGTGCCTCCTTTTATCATTTTTTGCACTAATATTTTGTACGGCTTTAACTCCTGGGCTTTGTTATACAAATCCTCATATGCTGCCTTTATATCTTCAGGCTTCGATAAGTCAAGCTTTACTACACCACTCTTCGTCTTGTGCAAAGCCTTATCCGAAAGAACCTTCATTACTATAGGGTCGCCATTGGAAAATTTTACAGCATCATCTGCGCTTTCCACATACTTAGATCCAACCACATTGATATTGTACTTTTTAAGCAGCTGGACTGCTTCCATAAAATCCATCATATTGTTGTTTTCTTCCATCATATCACACCTTTAAGCTTAAGCACCACTACAATTATTATCAGTATTACTACTATGACTATTGCTACTGCTGGTTTTTTGCTCTTTTTAGTTAAATGAGATTTAAGTTCATCTTCTAATTCTGCATCACTTGATTGGAGTTTTTCATTAATTTTCTTTATGTCCTCAATTTCCTTTACGCCTTCCTGCCCTGCCTCTGTATTTGTATTGGCGTTCCCATTTGCAATATTATTAGCATTAGCACTAACCTGTTGTGTATTCGCATTGGAAGGCTGTGGTTCCTTTGGGGTCTCTTCTGCTACTGAGCCTTTTTCAGCTTCAGCTACATATTTTGCAGAATCATCTTCAGGTTCCACCATCAATTCTCCGCTATCAATTTTCTGCAAAGGTTCATTTGAAGAGGTACTATTGCCTTCCTTGCTTGCAGGAGGTTCCTTCTCTAAGTTAAATCCTTTATCAGTCAAATTTATATTGACGACCCCATTCCTGAATGCGGCATCTATATATTCATTTACTAAAAGCTTGTTAAGGTGCATGGCAAGATCGGTCTGGCTTACGTTTATGGAATTGCTTATATCTGAAAGTTCTCTCTTTCCAGCCCCTAACTGATGAATTATCTCCATATCCAGATTATCTATGTCTTCTTTGCTCCTCAAATCTGCATCGCTGAGTAGTTTGTTTCCAACATCTGTTATATTTATCACGTTTTGGCCAGGAGTATTAGTGCCATAATCGACCAAACCTTTTATCTTAAGTGAACCTAATATATTTGCAGCATCAAAAAACGATGAATTTATAGTCGATCCAAATTTTTCGACTACAGTATCAGGAGAAATTTTTTTCAAAGCCAAAAGATCAGAAAAATTGATTTCATCTACCATCAAAACACCTATATACTATTTATGTAATGATAAACTATTTAATCCTGAATTTAAGAAAACCCTAAAATAAAACAAAACTAGAAATTGCAGCTATTAAATTTTAGGGTTTTGTAAAGGTTCAGAAAGATATAAATATTAAAATAGTCAAATAACTACCAATGGTGTCGATTGATTCAGATTCCGATTTTAGGAAATATCTTCATAATAACACAAAAAAAGACCAAACTATTTTAAAAGTCAATAGTTATATGAAGAAGGATTTGGATAAATTCTATAATTCAAGCGAAAAGCTTATCGGATTAAATGAAAAGTTGATATATATTACGGGGGTAGATGACCCTTTGGAATTGGTGAAATCTAAAATTATAAAGGAGACTGAAGATTCAATCTATCATTCTTATGGAAATATAACTAATAAATTGAAATTTAATAAAAATTACAGTGAAAGCGAATTGGATAAAGATTTAAAAGATGCTCGTCAAAATACCTCTAAGGTTATATCAAAACTTGAATTATTAACTCAAGAAGGGAGCTCTAAATTAACTATAAAATATCATAAAAAAATAAGGAGAAAGCCAAAAGAAAAATCAAAAGACTACTCCATATGGATGAGTTAAAGGTAAGGAAAATCTTCTGATTCTGCTTTTATATGAATGAATTAAAAATATTTGTTATAAAAATTTATCACTTAAATAATTACTAATTTACAATCAATCACCATTATACATTTAATTTAAAAACAAAGATGTGAACATGAATATAAGAATATTAGGAGCCGGCCAAGAAGTCGGTAGATCTGCAATAATGATCGAAGGAGAAAAAAAGTTAATGCTGGATTATGGTGTAAAGCTTGAGAACAACGTTCCAGAGCTTCCTATTGCTATGCCAAATGTGGATGCAATTGTATTAAGCCATGCTCATTTGGACCACAGCGGTGCCGTACCAACATACTATAGGAATAAGAGATTGCCAACTTATGGCACATCATCAACATTGTCTTTGATAGACCTGTTGCTGGAAGATACAATAAAGATAGCTAAAAAGGAGCATACAATGCCTATCTTCTCAAAAAAAGATTTAGGCAAAATGACAAACAATTACGTCAACTTGCCATATCATAGAAAAATTGATATTAATCCATGGAAATTAAAGTTTTATGATGCAGGCCATATAAGTGGAAGTGCAATATCAGAGATAGAAAGGCCCAAGGCGAAGTCTTATAATAAGATTGTCTATACAGGCGACTTTAAGCTGCAGCCACAGCTTCTTCATTATGGTGCAGAGATGGTAAAGAGCGATGTATTGATAATAGAATCTACTTATGCTGATAGAGATCACCCAGATAGGGACGAACTGATACGCAAGTTTATAGCAGAAGTAAAGGAAACTATAGATAACGGCGGAACCGCACTTGTGCCTGCATTTGCTGTTGGCAGAGGGCAGGAGTTGCTTACAATGCTTTACAAGAACGGGCTTGCAGATGTAACCTATGTAGATGGAATGATAAGAAAGGCAACGCACTTAGTAACTGAAGGTGAAGAAAGGATAAAAGATGCAGCATTATTGGATAAAGCAATAGCAAAATCTAGCTGGATAGAGGAAGCAAAAGATAGGAACGAAGCACTGTCAACGCCTTCTATAGTACTTACAACCGCAGGTATGCTCACAGGGGGACCTGTGTTGAATTACATACAGCACATTAACAAGAAATCAAAGATATTCCTTACAGGATATCAGGTTGAAGGCACTAACGGCAGAATGCTCATAGACCAAAAGAAAATAATCATCGATGGAGAGCTTAAAGATATATCAACACCAGTATCTGTGTATGATTTCTCTGCACATAGTGGCAAGACTGACCTATATAATTATGTCAGAGAGAGTGCCCCAAACGTGGTCGTATGCGTGCACGGTAGCGAAGAAAATACAAAGCTCTTTGCAGAGACATTGCGTGGCGAAGGATTTGAAGCATACGCTCCTAAAGTTGGCGACAAAATAGAATTGAAGGATTGAAAAATCCTTCATGCCGAAAAGAAATAGATACAGCAAGATTATAACCAAACCCTAAAATAAATGCTATAAACTTGTATGCCTTTTATTGAATTCACTTTTTCCTATCTAAAAATAGGGATCTGCGGTCTTTGATTTATCAATTGAAAAATTTAAAAAAATCAAATTTTTTGATTACTCGATATTCAACGCTGAAATCATGAATGGCAGCAGTATGGTAGCATCACCATCAATTGTCATATACTGAGCCTTTTCACGTATCTTTCCCCAAGATACTGCTTCAGAAAGTCTTGCCCCTGAAAGGCTGCCATCAAACTGGGTAGCTGTTGTTATATATACAGCATAATCAAGTCCATCCTTAAACTGGTTCCACCAGATTACATGATGTTTACTTATTCCTCCTCCTATCATAAGTGCCCCAGTTACCTTATTGTCAAATGCTATATTGCTGAGTTCAAGTTCATCCTTAAGGACATTCAATTTAAAGTCATGGTCCTGCGAAAATAGGGTAAGTTGTGTGCCAAATGCGCCATCAACAATGCCCGGATTGAATATCTTTACATTGTGCAAGTAGGCTTGCCTCATGATAGATTTTTCATCCTTCATCCTCTTTCCAAATTCATATATAAGCTCACTTGGGCTGTATTCTTTTTTATAATCTTTAGATGTATAGATATCATTCATTATTTCGTTGAATGCATCTTCTACACGCTGGCCATACTCCTCATTCTTTATGAATACGTTGCCTTCCCTGTAGATTCCAAGTTCATGCATCATTGCATCGTCAGTATTGAAAGTCCCAAGAGAATACTTTCCCCCATAAGCCCTTGCCAAATCATGGTCAAGTGTACCTCCTGTCGTTATTATAGCATCAAAATGCTTTACCATGCTTACAAGCACACCTCTTAATCCAGTAGAAACCAAGTCTGCAGGAAATGAAAGGAATTTATAACATTTTTTGTCATTGAACATGTTGGATAATATATGTATTCCATTCACCATATGCTGTGCTGAGAATCCTCCTATGTAATCCATCTGGCTTATCAATTCAGATACCTTCATATCCTTTTTCAGCTGGATATCCTTCACTTCAATTTTCAGGAGTTCTTTCGCAATCTTGCTTTTATCTTTTTTGCCTACTTCATATTTTACAGCATCTTCGCTGAGATCATTCTTATTCTCTTCTTTCATCTAAAGCACCTTTGCAATTTTGCTTAAAGTATTATATATCTCTAATAAATAAGCAGCTATATATAATAATGCCTAAAAATACTTTATTCAGTCAAGAATTTACAGCTTATGCAGAAGAATGCAATCTGCCTGAGCAACAATAAGATAATAAACCTTAACAAAATAAGATATTCAATTATTAGGTAAACTACATGGCATTAAAAGATTACATAAAATTGACCAGAGCAGAGCATAGCCTGATGCTTGCAATAGCAGTGGTAGCAGCAGAGCTGGTAACCGCGGGCAAACTGCCAAGCCTGCCTATATTTATAATCGCACTTATACCACCCATACTGATAGGGATGGCCTCATTTTCGATAAACGATTATTTTGATGTAAAAGTCGACAAGAAGAACGGAAAGGTGAAAAGGCCTTTGGTATCTGGCGCAATACTTCCCAAAACTGCATTTAACCTGTCAATTGCCCTTTTTGTAATCGGTGTAGCTTTCAGTGCATTGATAAACTTATACGCATTCATAATATCCATAATATTTGCAGTTCTTGCATTCTTATACAGCTACAAGCTTAAGGAGACTTTGCTTATAGGCAACGTATACATAGCGTTTGCGATGGCGATACCATTCATATATGGAAATTACATAATGTCAACAGCAATCAACCTTAACATAATACTGATAACATTTGTAATACTTTTGAGTGGTGTTGCAAGGGAGATACACGGAATGATAAGAGACAAAATAGGAGACATAAAGGAGAGGCATTCTAAGAACCTGATATATTATATAGGTAGCAGAATGTCAGCAGTAGCTGCAAGTATACTGTATATCTCTGCTGTAATAATAAGCATAGCTATGTTTTGGATAAAGCAGCCATTTTACATGAATCTTGTTTACTTAATCCCAATACTTGGTGTTGACATAACATTGATATATGTATCAGCAGTATACCTAAAGGAAAAGATATCCGAAAAAGAGTTTACCAATACCCGCAATATAAGCTTGCTGGCGATGAGCGCAGCAATACTCATATACCTTATATCAGCGGCATTCCAAATATACTTATAATACTTAAAAAATCAAACAAGCTGAAAGTTCACAGCCCTAATTCGCTAGCATCCTCATCTTCTATAGCGATCCTAATAGTCCATCTCTTCAAGCTTTCTACTACTTTTTTGATGCCTTGCTTAGTTTCTTCATCAACAACCTTTCCATCTTTAATTTTTTCCGCTGCTTCTGTTATGAACATCTGTGGATTTTCCATCAAAT
This sequence comes from Microcaldota archaeon, assembly GCA_021798935.1. Taxonomy (GTDB): domain Archaea; phylum Micrarchaeota; class Micrarchaeia; order Micrarchaeales; family Micrarchaeaceae; genus Mancarchaeum. The sequence goes on along the minus strand of JAJZBL010000001.1, from coordinate 13,757 downwards.
GTGCATTCATGAAAGCAAGTATCCCTCTAAGATGATATTGTACCAGTGCAGTTCCCACGAACCTGCCCGTAGTTGCGCCAATTATTGCAACCGGCTTTTCATCAAATGAACATTTGCCATAAGGCCTAGAAGCCCAATCAATAGCGTTTTTCAAAGGGCCAGGCACAGATCTGTTATATTCAGGAGTTGCTATCAGCAGTGCATCTGCAGATTCTATCTCCTGCTTGAACTTCTTGACAGGCTCAGGCAAATTATCTTCAAGGTCCTGGTTATAAAGGGGCAGATCCGCAATATCTGCAAATTTAAATTTAACACCTTCGACTCCTGATTCAGCAGCAGCATCTAATAGAACTTTATTATAAGAGTCTTTTCTCAAGCTGCCACATATTCCCAATATAACAATATCACCGTTTTTCATATCTATACCTCTTTTATATTTTTTTCCGTTAACCTATAAATAAATACCTTTTGAAATTATGTAAATTGTATCTTGCAACATCTATTTTGTGATTATAGCATTGCGATATATAAGTGCATAAATCTAAAAGCGAAAAGAGCTTTACCATCAAATATAAATATATATCTATTGAATTATAAATTACATATTCCTTAAGATTTTAAATTTAAAACGTGTTTTTATGAAAGATAAAGAGCTAAACAACAAACTAATAGCAGCTGTCAGAATAAGGGGACGTGTAAATGTAAGAGGAGATATAACAGAAACTCTTGACAGACTTAGGCTTAAAAGGGTAAATAACTGTGTAGTAATAAAAGTAAATGATTCCTACATGGGAATGATAAATAAATGCAGAAATTACATAGCTTATGGAGAAGTCAATGATGAAACTCTATCAAAGTTATTGGAAAAAGGAAGCATAGATATGAAGCCTTCAGATTTGGAGAAAGCAGAAGATAATGAGAAACTTAAAGAATCCCTCCCTATAAGGCTGCATCCTCCAAGGCATGGATTCAAAAGTACAAAACTTGGTTTCAAGCAAGGAGGTTCATTGGGATACATGGGAGAGGAGGTAAATAGCCTTATTTCAAGGATGATTTAAATGGTAGTTAGAAAGGAGAAAAGAAATAGGAAATACTTCGGTTCCAGGCACTGGGGATTAGGAAATATAAAGAATGGAAGAGGCTCAGGAGATAGAGGAGGAGTAGGAAAGGGTGCAGTAAAGCCAAGATGGACTTGGACTACCGCAAAGCATCCTGAATTAATAGGAAAAAGAGGTTTCCACCGCTGGGGCCAGAAAGAGAGCAAGTGGATTGACCTGTATGCTATAAACAACATGCTGGAAAAAGAGAAAAAGGAAATTTTGGATCTAAAAGGGTATAAAGTGCTTAGCAGAGGAGAGTTGAATTTCAAAGTGAAGATAAAAGCGTCAGGATTCTCCAAGAAAGCAATGGAGAAAATTAAAGCCGCAGAAAGTACTGCCGAAGTAATATAAATATTTAAATCTTGCTGGTAACTGCATGTCAGAAACTCTAAGAATTGTCTTCTATACTGATTCGTTTTTGCCTGCAGTTGATGGGGTAGTTACCTCAATCCTTGCATTCAAGAAAGAACTTGAAAATAGAGGAAATCAAGTCCATATAGTTGCAGTTGGAAATTCTGAAACTAAAAATCTAGTAAAGCAAAATAAAGATATAACGATAGTCCGAGGTGTCAAGTTCAACAGGTATCCCCAGTACATTTTTTCTTTAACTCCTTTTACTGCATCCTTCAAGGTTAGAAAGTTTAATCCAGATATACTTCATTTGCAAACCCCTTTTACAGTTGGGCTATATGGATTGATGTCATCAAAAATCAACAATTATCCAGTCATAGGATCCTTCCACACATTGTTCAATAAAAAGGAGATAATAGAAGAATATCTTACATCTAATGAGCAGATGAAGAATTTCCTAATAAAATATTCATGGAAGTACCTCAAGTACTTTTACAATAAGTGCGATGCTACCGTAGTACCAAGTGAATCAATTAAAAAGTATCTCGCAGCAAAGAGTATAAAGAATATCAATGTGATACCTAACGGAATAGATATAAGGAGATTTAATCCATCAAAATACAGCCAAAGCCTCAGAAATAATCTTTTAGGAAAACGTGGCGATGATACAAATATTGTCCTTTATTTAGGAAGGCTGAGCCGTGAAAAAAATGTTGATGTGTTGATAAATGCGGCATCCTACTTAAAAAATGATAAAATCAAATTTGTTATAGGTGGGACCGGGCCTCTATTAGACAAGTATAAAGAAATGGTCAATAATAAGGGATTAGGAGAGAAATTTAAATTTGTGGGCTTTGTAAAGGAAACGGATTTGCCTAATTATTATGCAAGTGCAGACGTGGTATGCCTTCCATCCACATTTGAGACTCAGGGAATAGTTTCATTAGAAGCCTTGGCAAGCGGCACTCCTGTAGTCGGTGCAGATTACCTCGCTTTAAAGAATCTGATAACTAACGGCAAGAATGGCGAGCTATTTAAGCCTATGAGTGCAAAAGACTGTGCTCTGAAAATAAAGAAAGTTATAAATAATAAATCATCATATAAAGAACCAGAGAAGACAGCAAGGGAGTATTCTATAGAGAAAATGACCGATAAATTATTAAATTTATATACATCTACATTAAACGAAGAAAAGTAATCTATTATTTATAATTTGCTGTTTTAAAATGTTTGTCTAATTTGGTACTCAAACTTAACATGATCATAAAGGCGATTGACTGAACGGAGAAAAGGATGTTTCAGATACAAAGAAAGAGAAAGAAGCAGTTGTTGATTCTTCTGAAGAATTATTGAAGAAGGAGAGCTTAGAAGCTGCTGCAGAAGGCAATGAGAAGTCTACAGAAGATAAGGAGAAGAAAGAAGATAGCGGCAAGCCAGAGCAGCCAAAGATAAAATCTATAAACGATATAATAGAAGAATCCAAAAATCCAGAGGCTCTTGCCATAAAGGAGAAGATAGATGCAGTTAAAAAAGACAAATTCAATCTGATGCTTGAAGTAAAGGGATTGAGGCGTAGGTTAAATTACAAGCTTACTGAAGGTGAAGCAATATCAAAGTTTGTAAATGACGAAAACAACCAGATAGATCCTAAGAAATTTGCTTACTTAAAAAAGCTAAAGAACAAGCTTGAATTTAAGTTGTCAACTGAAGCAAGGATAAGCTTATACGAAGAAAAGGACATAATAAGAAAGATAAACATAATAAGCACACAGCTCAATGACCTCTATAAATTCCAGAGACTGAAAAGAAAATCTGGATATATAGTCAAAGATATTGAGGAATTAAAAACAAAGATAAACGAAGACAATAATAAGATTGCAAATTTGAATAAGAGTCTAGATGATCTTTATGACCAAGTGCGCAGGATTCTTAAGATAAACAGGCGCAATGCGGAAAGGAAGCCTGGCGAATCACAAGCACCTAAGAGGAAGTTTATTCCACAAGCAACTCAGGAGATTAACCTCGAGGACATAGCAGTGATAAAGAAGAAATAAACAGTAGGGGTTCCATCCCCTTGCTGCAAAGTTTAAATTTGCTTTTCCTTCTTTTTATTATTTCTGTAATTCTAATCCATCAGAGTTTCCATTACCTTGACTTATATGCTAATTTAGGTATAGTTTATAAATCTTACTCCTCATTATAAAAGGTTGTTTTTCAACAAGGTGTAAAAATGCCCAACCCTAAAAAGAAAACTAAGAAAGAGGCCAAAGGCAACAGCGACAAAAACAGAAAGGAAATAGAAGCTATAAAAAGGCTTAAGGAATTGGATAACCAGCTAAACCGAACTAACATGGAAAATGCACTTCTTCCAAACCCCGCAGAAGCAGAAGGTTCCGCTACAGATGCTTTAGAGAGCAATCTTTTAGATGATTTATTCATCAAGAGCACAAATGAGCATCGAGCAGGCAACAAAACCAATAAGGCACAGGAAACAAAAGTTTCTAAAAAAGTAAGTGCTGCGGTAAAGCATAATGCTAAGAAGCACGATGCTATAGAAGCACACAAATCTTCAAAAGCTAAGCAGAGCAAAGCGAGTGCCTCAGCCAATATTTCAAAAAAAGCCTCAGAGAAGCCAAAATCCAAGAGTAACAATAAAAATAAGAGGCTTATGGAAAAGCCAATTGCAAAGAAAAAAGCAAGGAAATCAGGAAAATCTAAATAAAGTTTAAATACTATTCGTTATCTAAACTATTTAAGGGCTCTTGGCTCAGTAGTAGAGCGTCCGCTTTGCAAGCGGAAGGTCGCGGGTGCGATCCCCGCAGAGTCCACTTCTCTTTTTCCGCTTTACAAAAAGTTTGCAGGATACAGATTATATTAGATATGCTGTCAAAATTCAAACATTATTAAGGCCATACATCAACAAATTTTGATTGCAAATAAATTTCTCAATTTAAAATAGTTTTTTCTATACATTCGTCTTTTAGCGAAGGCTATCCGTTTTTTAACGAATATTTAATTAATCTTTTTAATTGCCGTTAAGAAATTCAATACAGAAAGTGACGAATATGAGTTGGATTGGTAAAAGTCTGCCTTATGCGATACTGTTATTTACTATCGGATTTGGATGGTTTGGTTTAGCCCCGTTAGTGCCTTATTTGATGCACGCGCTTAGTGCAACAGAAGCAGAAGTTTTGATTATACTATCATCAGCTTATGGAGGTGCCTTCATAGTTGTAGGGCTTATATCGGGATGGTTGTCAGCTAAGGTTTCTTTGAAGGGAACTATAATTTTGGCTGCAGTCCTGTCCTTCATAGGATTAGTGATAAGGGTAGTATCACCCGATTATATAGTATTCTTGATAGCGAGCGTTATAGCTGCATTGGCATATCCTCTTGCAATGGCTCCTATAGGTGCAGTAGCTGTATCTATAGATAAAACCAAGACGCAGTCCATTACTGGAATGAGCCTTGGAGGGTTCTTCTTAGGAATGGCAGGGGGCGCATTGCTGAATCCTATAATATACAAGTCTGTAGCTTTAAGCGGCACATTAGCAGTAACCGCTATATTGAGCCTTCTTGCTTTAATATACATAATAATAGGAGGCAAGGATTATCCTTCAAAGTACCAGCAGCGTTCCTTAAGAGGTGTATTCAAATGGGGAATGGTAAACAATTGGTATTCTGGATTCATAGTCCCAGCCACTACTGTTATGTTTGGTGGTATAGCAACAGGAATGCTGCTATTGCATAAATTAGGTGCAATGGCTGCAGTATATGGAGGGTTGTTCGGTGCATTAGCATTCATAGGATCCGCACTTGGAACTATAATACTGCCTGCAGTGTTTGAAAAGGCAAACAAGGAGAAAATAGGTTACATATCAATGTCATTCATGGCATTTGTGTTTGTCTTGGTTATGGCCTATTCATTGTCATTTACTGTAGACATAGCCTTGATAGCAGCAGCGTATTTCTTCTTCGGACTATTTGCAGATACACTATGGTCAATGGAACTTGAAGGAGTTACAAAGTATGTAGAGGATCCTGCAAAGGCTGGATTTGCTACATCTTTGATGCAAGTAGCTGGAAACTTCGGTGTTTTCATAATACCTGCATTGCTTGGACCTCTATTTAGTGTTCCAACAACAGTATCCTTGGCTATTGGTGTAGTCGCAGTATTGTTCTTTATACTGTTCGTGGCATCCTTCTTCCTTAGGACCGAGAAGGTTTCGCCATCTACACAGCCAAAGCCTGCTGATAGCAAACCAAAAGCTGCAAAACCTAGCAAGTAATTAGCTAGGCTTTTATTTTTATTTTAATTTATCCTGATTCTATTTTTTATATAAGTCAAAGTGGCAACTGCACTTTTGTTAAAGCGTTATCTAAAGATATTGCCTTTATTGATTTCACATGTTGCTAACTATAGAGTTCTATTTTTTAAAGAAATAGTAAAGTAAACATGAAACCCCCTACCATTTATTGTATAGGGGAAGTAAAGAGGCATCAATTGTACATATCACTGTTGTCCCTTTCCATTTTCTTGTATTTATAATTCTCAATCTCTATACTTTCCAAAGTCCTAGGCTCACTTTCATTACCTATAGATAGCAATCCAAATTTATAATTATAAAGCAGATCAATTGCTAAAGATTCATCACTAAAGCCTTCAAACGGATTCTCTTTTATGAGCCCTTTCTTTAATGCTTCTTTATAATTAGATTTTATCTCATGCAACAGATAGCCAAGTATATCCTTACCTCTTAATCCATTTTTAATAAACTCTTCTAATTTATTAGATAAGTAATCTTGGCTATTAATATCAAACAGCTTATTTTCTGATGAATGATAAAGCATCAACATAAAAGGGATTGCAAAGAATTTACCTTCATAAGTGCACTGCTCTCTCAGCTTCTCAAGTTTATCTTTATCAAACGCCTCTAAGTAGTCTGCAGTTTCAACCAGGCTCATACTATCCTTTAAATAATTTAAAGGCTCCAAGAACTCTTTTAGCCTATTAGTATCAATGTAATTTTTATCTGTTAATAAATCCTCTAGCTTGCTTACCAAAGAGACATATTCCTTATTTAGCCTTACAAGATCCGGTTCTCCCCCATTTAGCTTCTTAACTTGCTTATCAATCTCTTTTCCAAACTTGTTCAAAGAGGTTGTATAATACTCTTTAATCCCATCTATATTATCGTCTTTAGCCTTTGATGCCAATTTAACAAAAGAAAGAGCTATAGCTTTAATTTCACCTTGCAGGTTATAATAGTCAACCAATTCTAACAAATTTATAATTTCTTTTGAATACTCTTTTCCAATTAAAAGATTCAATTTATCTAAAGGTTTATGTTCAACTTCAAATAACAGTCCCTTCGATCTATCCTCTTCTTTTGTTTTGCTTGGCATCTAATTACCAATAAAATTCTTAATATTATTTATATTTATAATTTCTGTTCAATTTTACTATATAGTGAATGGAGTAAAATAAGGAACTTTCTGCCTGTGTAGTTGTTATCTTTCTAAGTACCTGATTCAACAAAATAAAATAAGATAAAGATTTCAATTATTTGAGGTCATACGACATAAATACTGCTATATCTCCATTGTCATCATTAGTATAGTATCTATCATTGTATCCGCATTTCCTAAATCCTAATTTTCCATAAAATTTATCTATCCCATCTTTAGCTGGAGCCTCCGCAATAATACACCTATAACCATCCATTCCTTTTGCTTTGTTTAGCAAGAAATCTATAATATATTTCCCATAACCCTTATTTCTGGCTTCTGGATCAATAAAAATATCAAGTACTTGCAAGGTTTCATTCCAATCATTATGTATTAAACCAGTAAATCCTATTATTCTCCCTCTTTCTGACAACCCATAAATCTCAGTATCTTTTTCATTTAAGAGTTTATCCCAATTTCTATTAACTTCAAAGCCATACCTTTGGCTAAGTTCCTTTATAAATTTTATATTATCTGATGTTACCCTAATCATATTCATAAGGTCATCCCAAATAAAGTGTTTTAAAGTTCCAATAAACGAATTTTACCCGAACCTATATGCGCCAGGGTTGGGATTTGAACCCAAATTGCCTTGCGGCAACCAGATCTCGAGTTTCGCCTAAAATTCTGGCGCGTTACCGGTTTCCGCCACCCTGGCAATTATCTAATATATCTATACACACATATTTTGAGCTATAAGCATTTGTATGCAAACCTAAAAATAGGTGTAGGATTTATAATGTTAACCATTTAAATATATTTAATTCTAACTAATAAAGATAGGGCTTTTCAGAATCCGTAATAGGTGAAAATAAGGGATTACCAAATATCAATGAAGTGAAATTTTCATGAGTTATTCATATTATAGAAATCGCCGATTTTCAGTTAGGCTTTTTACAGTAATACTATTTGTTATATTAGCGTTCTCTGGGATCGGATTTTCATTTTATTTATTTTATGTAGCAAAAAGTTTATATGTCGATTTGATAGCTGTAGGGTTCTTATTATTGTCAATAATATCAGGTGCTTTTAATTTTTATGCCTCTACATTTTACTACAAATCCTATTTTTACAAAGATTTCCTAAAACAAATTAACTATAAATTAAAGAAAAAAATTCCAGATAAGGATTTGCCTAAAGTAGCCGTTGCAGTTCCTGTATATAATGAGGATCCTAAGATACTAAAAGCAACGATGGAGGGCCTTTCCAAAATGAAATACCCTAGAAAAAAAGTGAACTTCTACCTATTAGATGATTCAACAGATAAAGAAAAAGCAGCACTTTTCAAAAATTTCTCAAGACTTTATGGATTTAAGTATATACATAGGAAGGACAGGAAAGCATTTAAAGCTGGTGCATTGAACAATCTTCTTAAAAAGATGAAAGAGGAGTATTTAGCAGTTTTTGATTATGACGAAAAGCTTGTAAATAAAAACTTCCTTTTAGACTTGATACCTTATTTCAATGATAAAAATGTATCATATGTGCAGACAAAGAAAGATTATGTGAAGACCGGAGAGCTATTTCCAGATTCCTGTACTCTATTTGATTCATTCTTCTTTGATTTTATAGAACCTAGTAGGGCAATGGATAATACTGCTATATTTGCAGGCTCCTGCGGTATAATAAGGAAATCAACACTTGAATTAGTGGGAGGTTTTCCAGAATATATAGTAGAAGATACATTTTTCAGCTTTGAATCAAACATACGCCAATTTAAAGGCCTCTACATACCAAAGATATATGCATTAGGAGAATCAATGAAAACTTTTACAGACTTGGCAAAGCAGCAGTGGCGTTATAATTATGGCGATACCCAATTCCTGAGCTATTTCCTGCATAGGACTAAAAATGTCAAAACACTGAAAGAGCAAGCTGATTATTTTACACATGGATTTGGGTTAAATTACATATCAGTACTAGTAGTGTTGTTCACGATTATATCTATCTTTATCGTATTCTCTAATGTACCATTTACTGCACTAAACTTCTACAAAGTCCTTTTTGCAGGAGGGGTTGTGAGTGGTTATCTGTATCTTGAGATATTTGGAATGGTCGCCCTTGTAGGTTCATTTTTAGGGCCTGCCATAATGACAAAAATATACTTTGGGTCCTTTAAAAGAGGTGTGATGTTTTATCTTCTTAACTTTGCACTAGCTATAATAAGGACTAAGGCAGCTATAAGTGCTGTTTTGCATACAAATACAAAGATAAACTGGTCAAGGGGAAATAACAGGATAAATAATAGCCTACTTTATTCTATTGTCAATACAAAGGTAGAACTTGGGTTTGCATTTTTTATATTCACCCTCAGCTATATAGCAAGCATAACAAACCATGTGAGTGGAGGAATATGGCTGTTGATGTATGGGATGTTATATCTTATGACCACCATATTCACATACAAGTACAAATAGAATGATAAAAATGATATATATAAAGATACACCAAGCTGATGAAGGAAACATAATAGCAGCATGCGACGAATCCCTTATAGAGCAGATTCTTGAAGAGGGGGAAATATATATAGATATAAAAGAGTATCCCGAGTTCTACAAAGGTGATTTGGTTGACCCTGAAAAGTACGATTTAGACGTATCGTTAAAAGAACTTAACTCTGCTAATATAGTGGGTAAAGAATCTGTAGATTATATGGTAAGAAAAGGGTTAATCGATGAAGAAAATATAAAGTATGTAAATGGCATACCTTATGCTCATTCTTATGTAATAAAAGATGAGAAAAAGTAAGTAGACTTAATTCAATTTTCCCCCTTTAATTTCAATATTGCTTCGGCTATATTTCCTCTTGATTCCTCTAATGCTCTGCGTATTAGATCCCTGTCAGTTATGCCCGTCTTCCCAGCTACAATATCAATATCATCATCAGATATCTCTACATCTTCATCTTCTTCCTCTTTACTCACTTCTGTCACGTTTCCAGCTATCTGGAAAGTCACCACCCCTTGTGCATTAATCTGAGTTACCTGCGGATTTTCTATTACAATATCTTTTTCCTTTGTTGATATAACTACTTTATCTGCTTCAACTTCTGAGGTGGTAATTCCCATCTTTGACATCATGCTTTTCAGTGCTCTGGGGTCTAAATTTGGCATCATAAAATCACTTATTATTTTTTCCTATACCTTTACCTGAACAAAGTAAATATAAACTAACACAAATATAATTCTTATGCAAGGGCTAAGCTATAATCTGTATCAAATCCATGAATCACAGATTCCCTAAAAACTCATTTAGTAACACAGTAGCATAGGAGCCTGAGAAAAGCGAAAATCTCAATACTGCTGTATCAGAATTATCATTTATTGAGGAAGAAAATCCATTATAAGGTGCAAACAAAACCCTATAATTTCCATTACAAGCTAATTCAGGTATGCCCTCTATCTTAAATTCTTCTTTTTGTAGATTTAATGACTCCATTATGCCGGTTTCAACGTCATTTAATATTTTTGTATTGTAACCAACTATATTGCCAACTATGAATGGATTTAGCTCTGAGTATCTTTTATCAGATTTATAATCTTTATATGCCATTATCTTTTCCATATCTGGATATCCGAATTGATCCCTTGGGCATACTAAATCAGAATCTGTAGGAAAAAGAGAATTTGATTTGACTCTTTCTTCTAATTCTTTATTGAATATGGTTGAATCTACTGAATGTACAAACATTAGCAGCAATTGCCTTGGCAGTTTGCGCAGCGAATTAGCATAATTCTCAGGGTATTTTGACAAGTACTCCAATATCATTTTTTCGTATTTTAAGTACTTCGGATAATAATCGAAGGCACTTTTAAAATCTCTTTCTTCAAGGAGCCTTTTTCTAGCATATATTGCAGATTCATTTGTCTCATTTGTCGTATTTGTCAAAAATTTCATAACTGCACTTTCATAATCTCCTTTGATTATGTCAAATCCGATATCAAAATTGTCCCCATGCATACCAAACCTCTGGTCTCCATAGTAATTCGGAAATATTCCACTTAACTTCTTGTCTGTGCTCTCTAAGTTATCTGCAAACTTCAGATCCCTTATAGTCACCGTAAATCTATTTCCAAGCAGATCTCCCATCTTGATAGGTGTGCTCGAAAACCATGCCCCATTTATCTTAATATCCTTTATATGCAAATTTAGCAAATCACTTGGATTGACCTTGAATATGCTGCATATTTGTGTCGATACTGCATTCCTATCTTTTGTCCCTGCAAAACCCACCGATTTCTTGCCATGCCTAAAAATTTTAGCAATCTTTATAAGTGCCTGTACAGTATTCCAATTAGTTTTTTGCAAAATAAAAACTGAAAAATCTCCTTCCTTTTGGCTTTCTTGGTTAAGTAATGGATTGTCAGAAAATTGCTTTCCGATATCTAATACTATATTGCCTTTCTCTATCTCTTCGACCTGAAAGTCCTCGGGCTTGCTTTTTATCTTGCCTAAAGATTTGCTTTTATTTATACTAATCAAATTACCAACTTTTCGTTTTTATACTTATTTGTACTTCCTGCCGAATACAAAACAGCTATATCAGATTAACAGGACCATATAATGTTTTTATGCTAAAAAATAAAAAGGTATATAAACTTTATTGATTAAACTATTATGGCGTAATTTAAAATAGACTATTGGATCGGCTCGAATTTTAAGTAATTAAAATTCAAAGTCGATATGATAGGACTTATTTAAAACGTTAATGAAATTGTGTTATTCACAATGGATTAGAGTAGAAGATTATTATTAAAAGATACACCACCTAGAGGATGGCTTGGCTGCAATAACCATGAAGGCCGTGGCAAGCTGCGATAAGCTTTGGATAGTCGCAAGTCAGACGTTGAACCAAAGATTGCCGAATGGTGTACGCTGCTTTAAAACAGCGTACATGTACACGCAGGGAATTGAAATATCTTAGTACCTGCAGGAAAAGAAAGCGAAAGCGATATAGTTAGTAACACGAGTGAAAGCTATAGAGGGCATCCTGAATCTGTTTTTGCAAAAAGACAGAGATGTGGGGTAGCGTTGATCCCAAATATGAGCCGAACACTTTGAAAAGAGCGACCATAGAGAGTGATAGTCTCGTAGGTTAAGTACGAGGGACTTGCTACATTAGAGTAATTCCGGTTGATTAATCGGAGTGAATATGGGGGCATTAAACCCTAACCCTAAATATTGATTGCAGACCGATAGCGAACAAGTAGCGTGAGCGAAAGCTGAAAAGAACCCGCGCGTGCGGGAGTGAAATAGATCTGAAACTAGGTGGTAACACGAAGATAAGGCGCGAAAGGAATGAAGTGCACAGAAGCTATGTCCGAGAGAACTATGCGAAGTGTAACGGAACAGTGTCTTGTCATTCTTCTCGAAGTAAGAGCCAAGGAGTGTATATTTGTGGCGAGTCGAAAGGCGGAGCGAAAGCGATAGTACGCAGCATGCTTGTCATGTCAGGTACATGGTATGAAAATGCCAGAGCCACATTTATACGACCCGAAGCCATTGTGATCTATGCGTGCCCAAGGTGAAGCTAGGTTAACGCCTGGTGGAGGCCTGCAACTTCTCATAGCATGTCTTGTTAGGTGAGGTACGCATAGCGGCGATATACCACTCGAACATGGCAATAGCGGGTCCCTTCTGAAGTATCTTTAGGATAGCTCCAGGCGAGCTTGCATATGCGGTAGAGCCACCGATTAAGAGGAATGGGGTCGAAAGGCCTCACCGCTTCGTCAAACTCCGAATGCATATGCTGTGTAGACCCTGGGAGTCGGCGATGCTGGGTAAGCTAGCACCGCGAGACTACAAAGATAGTGACCAAGGTTAAGGTCCCCAAATCCTAATTAAGTGTATCAAAGGCGAGGAATATCTAAGACAGCTGGGAGGTAGGCTCAGAAGCAGCCATCCTTTAAAAAACGAGTAATAGCGTACCAGTCAAGGTATACCTTTCCTAAAATATACGGGGCTAAATTAGGTACCGAGACCCTGGTGTGCGAAAGCACAGGTAAGAAGGCGTACGGTATGATGAGAAGTATGTTTGGAAGGACATATGGATCGTATCGTAGAGAATATCTTGGTGTTAGTAATAGCATATATGGGTGAGAATCCCATACGCCGTAAGCACACGGGTTTCTTCGCAACGCTCGTCAGCGGAGAGTTAGGCGATCCTAAGTCTTAGGCCAACAACCAAGAGACAAAAGGGAAGCTGGTTAATATTCCAGCCCCTAACAGGTAGGTGTGGCGACACAAGGCAGATTTCTGACGGTTGGGGATATGTCCGTAAGAAGATGCAAAGGGCTACAGAGTCTCGTTATGAGGAGAAGTAGCTAAATGAATCGTTGGACTGAGTTCCTGATCCAGTGAAAAGGAAATCTGCAACGATCCTGTTAGTTCGTACCTAGAACTAGTACAAGTGTTGCTAGCTTAAAAAGCCAAGGCGTGTTGGATGTAACCCAGGTTAGGGAATTCGGCAAGTTAGTGGCATAAGTTTTCGATAAGCCATGTCTGCGCCTAGTAAGCGCAGATATCATTTACAAGGGAACAACGACTGTTTATTTAAAACACAACTCACCGCAAAGCCGAAAGGCTAAGTACAGTGGGTGACGCCTGCTCACCACTAGTACGTGAATACCCGTTTCAACGGGAGTAAGCGCTAGTAAAGAGCGGGAGTAACTCTGACTCTCTTAAGGTAGCGTAATACCTCGTCACTTAATAGGTGACTTGCATGAATGGCGTAACGATTGTTCCACTGTCCCAACCTGGGATCCAATGAACTCACTACGCGGTGAACATGCCGCGATC
>JAJZBL010000007.1 GCA_021798935.1 Microcaldota archaeon | reverse complement strand
TAAAATATTAACCCGTTGTAGCTCAATGGTAGAGCGGCCGGCTGTAGCCTGTGTAGAAAGAAACCGGCAGGTTGGGTGTTCAAATCACTCCAACGGGATGCAAAATGCATAAAAATTTAAGCTTGAAAATAATAATATAAACCAAGTCTCGGTAGTGTAGTGGTTAGCATGCGACCCTGTCACGGTTGCGACTCGGGTTCGAATCCCGACCGAGGCGCCTTTATTGCCTTTTCCTACACCCTGCTTAAAGTGCTATGCGATAACAAAATCCGAAAAATCTACAAATTTGTAATTTAATACTAAAAAGAGGTTTGCTATGCAGGCAAATCCAAGCATTACAATGCAGTATAGCATGGCAATGTCAAGGCTTCGAGTAAAGCAATGCATTATTGATAACGGTTTTTCTGCTGCGCTTTTTTGTAATTTTAGAGCTCGAGCCTGCAGCTAGTGCAAAATCCTCTGCAATCTTTTTTGCCACTGCATATGCAAGCTTAACTGGGACTGCATTTCCAACCATCTTGTAGCCATCTGCCAATCTTTTGTATATGAATATAAAGTTGTCTGGAAAAGTCTGTATCCTTGCTGCCTCTCTTACTGAAAGCCTCCTATACTTTGGAGATTCACCAGCAAATATCCACTTGTCTGCAGATACTTTGCACATTTGCGAAGAAGATGGATGCAAAGGCGCATGCCTGCCTCCAGCTTGTATCGTATATGAGCAATCATTCCACTTCTTTAACCTGTTCCTAGACATATATATAGTGGAAAAGCTGCCTGTCATGTATTCCTGGTTGGGAAACAGCAAGCCCTCCTCTACATGCCGGTTCTTTTCAACTGCAGGCACAGCTTCTGGAAGATCTCCTAGTGCTTCCTTTAGTGTTATGTACTTTTGCATCTGCCTCCCATCTATTGCCTTGCCACCTTGTTTTGAGTAGGTGGGCTGAGGAAATTGAAATTTCATTCTCAAATCTTTCCGGTATCCGACTATTATCACGCGCTTGCGCTCCTGGGGGACGCCATAATCGCGAGCATCAAGCACCTTGTATGATACTATGTATCCTGCTTCCTCAAAAAGCGATAGCAACTTCTTAAATTCTGCTATGTGGGCACTTGAAACAATCCCTGGCACATTTTCCGCTACAAAGAACTTTGGCTGTTTTTCCTCTATTACCCTTACATATTCAAAAAAAAGCATGCCTCTTCTGTCCTTGGCTCCTAGCATTTTGCCTGCCAGGCTCCAGCTCTGGCATGGAGGGCCCCCTATTATTCCATCTGATTCTGGAAGGCCCTTGCCTTTCAAGTCCTCTATTGAACGGTTGTCAAGCTTCAGCTTGTGGTTCAACTCATAAGTCTCATCCAGAGACTTGTCAATATCATTTGCAAAGGCTATCTTGAACCCTGCTTGCTCAAAACCAAGATCCAATCCTCCGCATCCTGAAAACAATGATATAACATCCATTTTACCATCCTCCCGTTATCAATTTTGCATCAATGCTTTTTGATATATTATTTGGGTTTGCAACCTTTATATTTTTTATCTTTAGCAACTTATTGCTTTCCACTTTCTTCCTTGAAGTTATGCTAAACCCTGCATATTTTGCAGTGCTTATTATAGCAAAAAGGCTGAATTCCTTGCTTTGCTGGTCATTATTATAGTCAAAGAATTCCTTGAATAGGACAAGAGGGTTTCTTATCATCCACATGCCCCTTATGCGCAGATCGGTTATCCTTAGCGGATCAACACCGTTTATCCTGCCTAGTTCCCTTGTCTGCGCAAAATCTATGCCATGCAGTCCTCCTTTTAGCCCTTCAATAACCAATTTTCTAGGCTTTTCATAAGTTTCCTTGCTTGCAGCATAGCAGGGACCATGAATGATGGTCAAGCAGTTTATTTTAGAGCTTGGAACATGCCCTACCACATAGAACATGTCTTTCTTTGACCAATCTTCTGCTGCCCTGCAACCTTGGGATATCATTTTGTCTTTTGAATATAAGTAATCCCTTGGATATGAGCTATTTAGCTCCAAATCTGATTGGGCTGATTTTATTTTCTTAATTTCAAAAGCATCTCCTCCTAGCTTTTCCCATACTGTCAGATCAGGAGGATTTACTTGATTGCCTTGCCACGAAAATACTTTAGCATACCTATGCATCCTTTCTTCTATGCTAGCCCCAAATGATCCGGAAAGCGCATCCTTTGCATATCCCTCAAGCCCTTCTCCGGTTCTAATTATTCTTACATCAGAAGCAGGCTTGTATGCTTCTAGACCAGTATCTGAATGTTCCATTATATTGCTTATCATTTCAAGGGCATTGGCTTCCATATTTACCAATACTAATAAATCATAAAACTATTATTAATATTATGTTTTGCATGGATATAATGAGCAAAGCTAAAAGATCTGCACTTATGGCTTCTATAAAATCTTCTGGAACCAAGCCAGAAAAAATGCTAGCTAAAGCTTTTAGAGCCCAGGGCATAAGAATCAAGCTAGTATATGGCCCAGAAAAAATAGATATTGCAATTCCTAAGCATAAGCTTGCAATATTTGTAGATGGCTGCTTCTGGCACCAATGCCCAAAGCATTCGCATTTGCCAAAGAGCAACAGAGATTACTGGCTGCCAAAGCTTGAAGCTAATAAAAAGCGCTCAAAGGCAAAAGACCAAAGACTGCGCCGAAGAGGCTGGTCTGTAGTACACATATGGGAGCATAGCTTAGCTTCAGGAAGCTCTGCAGAAAAGCAAGCGCTGCGTGTAATAGTAAGATTTAAGCTAAGGCGGTCTTAATAACTTCTTGCGGCTATTTGTATAGCGTTGCCATAAACGCATTTTTGCAATATGCTTATCAAAATATAAATTTATATACTTTTGTATAAGATTTCTTTTCCTTGCGTTTCAAATTTTTGTACTTCTTTTGCTTTAACGATATGACGTACAGGTCAGAATTTAAATTTTTGAGATATTTCTCTGCCTGCTCAACATTTGGTCCTAAGGTGCCGCCGTTAGTAATATCTATTGCTACTTCAGGCTTGATCTGCACTATCTTCTGGAAACCTTTCCACTTTATCAAGCTATGGTAGTTATATTCAACTGCTACTCTAAATTTGGCTTTCCTAGCTTCCTTACGCATTCCTCGATTTTTGCTCCTATCATCTTATTATGCTATTTTGTGTTCTTGCTTATTCTTAAGCCTTTTTGTGTAATCATTAATTTGACCCTTGTTCTATCGTGAATGCGTTGTCTGATTCCTTTGACATATACCATATCGAGCATGCTATAAGTAGTATTCCAAATAGGGTGTAAACACTCAGGGCATGCACGAAAATTTCATAGATCAAGGCAAGGAAGAGGATGTCCGAATCGGTAAGGATGTAGATTATTGAAGAGTAAGATACTATATTGCTGCTTTTCTGCAATGTTCTGAATCCGGCAAAGCTTGCGTACGTACCTAGTGCCACGATTATTCCTGCAAACAACGCATAGGTTAGGCCTGAAAACACATAGATGTGAGCGCTGAAGAGCATGAATGGCAATATAGCTATGCCTTCAAATATGTCTACTGTAAGAAGTGGACTAGAGGTTTCCTTGCTCCTCAGCCCTGTTTCTGTAAACAGGAATCCAGATATGCCGTAAAGCAGAATAAGCAATAGTGACAGAAGTATGTCATATGTGCTTATTGCGTAGAGGTTTATGTTGGCTGCTGAGAGTAGTATGAATCCGGCGCTGGCTGCAATACCACCAAAAATAAGCCGGATAAGCGATTTCTCAGATATCCTTTTCTTTTTGACGATTACCTGCATTGCAATAAAGGCAATTATACTGGGTGCTATTAATGAGTAGATTATGGCAGAATTCTGGTAATTGAATATGCTAAGCAGCAGGGCATTGGAAATACCAAAAAATATACCTGCCATTATTGGGTAAAATGAGAGATCTGGCTTGACACGATTATAAAGCGCAATCACCAGCGGCACAATCACTAAACCTGCTACCATCACCTCGGCAGTAAGGGCAAAATTGCCGTTTATTGTCACAGCTATTGAAAGGAGTATGCCCCAAAGTGCATTAGCTATAGATGAAAAAATACCAACAAAGACTATGAATGAAAAATTATGTGTATACCTGAATTCGGCACGCATAAGTAATCTTTGAATGCTTGAATATATAAACATATTTTAGTTGGTATCGCTTGGGGCGTGAATAGTTTTCGCAATAAAAAATTAAAGTAAAATCTTAAACCTGCCTAATACACGACAGTGTAGACGGAAAATGAAAGCAATAAATAAATGTATTATACATTAATAGTGTGGAGAATAAGAATGTCCTTGGCTTTGAGGTTGGCGCAAGCAAGACAATAGCACTGATGGGAGATCTCTCTGGAAACGTATTTTCAAAAATAGTTACAGCCACAAAAAATGAAAAGGACAATAAAGAAATATTATTTAATCAGCTTAAAGAGCTAAAGGGCAAGGTTTCTAAAAAATATGATTTTGATTATGTAAGTATGACATTTCCTGGTGCAATAAATAGAAAGGGCATCGTTGCATATACTCCAAACCTGCCTGGATGGAAAGATTATAATCTAATCAAAGGGCTTGAGGAAAGATTTGATTCAAAGGTGTTTGTGGAAAACGATGCAAATGCACAGGCTATCGCAGAAAAGATTTATGGTTATGGAAGAGAGTATAGCAATTTCATATATCTTACCATAGGTACAGGAATTGGAGGGGGCATATTTATAAATGACAGGCTTTATTCAGGACATAATGGCTGGGCAGGTGAATTCGGCCATATGGTTATAGGCACAGGCCCAAAATGTGGTTGTGGCAGATATGGTTGCCTTGAAACACTGGCTTCTGGAAGTGCTATCAAAAGAATGGCATCTGAAGCAGGCAAAAGCATGAGTGGCAAAGAGGTATTTGAAGCTTGGTTTGAAGGAAACAAAGTTGCAAAAACAATCATAGATAAAGCAGCAGGCAGTCTTACTATAGGTATTGCAAATATTGTAAATATATTTGATCCAGAAGCAATAATTATTGGGGGAGGAATAACAAAAAATAATGAACGCTTCCTAAAATATATAAGGAGGAAATTGAAAATAGAACTTGGAAATTATAGAAGAAGGGTTAGAATAATAAGAGCTTCAGAAAGCTTGATTGAAAAGGCACCTCTTGCTCTTGCCTCATATAGGCTTAATATGTATAAGTAATATATGATTTTAGAAAATCTAGTCTACTAATTCGTGCTAGATAGATGGGTATTTATTTACTTTAGAAAAATCCAAAACTAAATTAACTTTTTATTTTATTAACTGATTATTTAGATGTTAATTTATAGCAGCGGTTATAGGTTAACTTTATCTTAAGCCTTTGTAGTATAACTTGGATAGAACGCGGGCTTCCGGAGCCTGTAATCCGGGTCCAAATCCCGGCAAAGGCGATTTGTTTATTAACGTATTATAACCCTTGAAACCGTGAGGAACCCCACGGAATTTATTTGTGGGAGGATGTCAGTGCTAGATAATGTTAATAATTTTGTTATTAGAGAATTAGTGATAACAGTCTATGGAATAATCTAAATTGTTCATAGCTGCAAAGGTCCATTAACTACAAGTGGAAACAAGCAATCAATAAAAAATTAATTTATTTTGAATAGGGGATCTTGTTGAATGTATATAAAAAGAATGCTTTCCTTGTAAAGATATACAAAGGAGAATTGATGCATCATTATATCTATAGCAGGCTTAGTGTTACTGAGACAGATAAAGAGCTAAAAGAGATACTCAAAAAATTATCCAAAACAGAAGAGGAACATGCAGAACTGTGGAAGGAGGTTCTTGATATAGAGCATATTCATTTGCCAAAAACTAAAGCAAAACCAACTCTTGCATTGATATTGTTTTTGAGAAAGATTTTTGGATTGACTATGCTTATAAACATTATAGAGTATGGCGAGAGAGATCTTTATAGCAAGTTGGAATATGTTATAAAAGAGAATACATTTTCAGAAAAAGAGAAGGAGATAATAAAAAGGATTGAAGAAGATGAACTTAAAAACGAAAAGCCGGTTGAGGATAAGATATTAAAAATGAGTCCAGTACTTAATAATATAAGGGATATAATATTCGGTATGAATGATGGGCTTGTAGAGGTCGTTGCTGCAGTTGCAGGATTAGGATCTGCATTGCATTATGCCAATTATATACTTTTAGGAGGATTTATAATCGCTTTATCTGGCACTATGTCAATGGCAGGAGGGGCTTTCCTATCTACTGAATACGAGAAAAACTTAAATATTAGAAAAAGCGGCAACAAGCCTAAAAGTTCTGCAATGTATGTCGGGCTAGCATATATATTAGGGTCTATATTCCCGTTATCACCATTTATCTTTGGGATTAATGGATACTTTGGTATAGCCATCTCTTTAATAGTTACTGCTATCGTATTGTCAATAGTTGCATCTATAATATCTATAATAAGCAATAAGAGCATCTCAAAAAGTATCACCAAAACCTTAATAATATCAATGGGAGCTGCTGCTGTTACAATAATACTTGGTTATTATGCGAGAGTGTTCCTGCATATAACAATTTGATATTAATATAATTTAGTAGCTTTTTAGGTTCTTTATTCATGGTTAGTAATATATATCTTTAATTTCCAATACTAAAAGTGCAATTCCTAAGGTGTTAGTATGACAGATAATAAAGAGTTAGAAGGCAAGATAAAACAAATTAATGGGCAAATGGATATGTTGATAAATGATACCTCAGTTCCTAAGAATGTGAGGAGTGCAATATCTGAAGCTAAAGAAAAGCTTAATTCAAATGAAGAGTATACAATACGCGTTTCCTCAGCTATATATAATTTGGACTCTGTAAGCAATGATATAAATCTCCCCCCACAGGCTAGAACAATGATTTGGGGCGTATTAAGTTTGCTTGAATCTATAAAAGAAGGATATTGAAATGGAAGATAGCAGGATAAAAGAGTTTTCCGAAAAATTATCCAAGATTAAAATGCTTCCTACTTCGGATATTAATTCAGAAACGGTAGGAAGTGTTGACTTGAATATGCTTGTAGACCAGCTAATTTTAGATATAGGCAGCTTTGATGGATTTCATTTTGTAACATTAGAGGAGGTTACAAAGGCAATGGAGGAGATGAATAATGCAAAGATACCTATGCCTGTTGAAGTTATAAAATCAAGTAGTTTCAAACCTATAGCTGCAGAGTATCATGAAAAATTTGAGATTGAGAACAGAGATGTAGAGCATGCAAATGGAAATGTAACTGACTTTGTTGATTATTTTAGAGATAGGCTTCATAAGATAAGGAGAATCCTTGAAACACATGTATCAACTGATGGTGCACCAATAGAAAATTTGAGCCTTCTGAAAGATATGGTAGGGAGGGATGTTTACATAACAGGTATAGTTTCTAGCAAGATAACCACTAAAAAGGGCAACATAATGGTTATCCTTGAAGATGAAACTGATAGTGTAAGAGTAATCTTTTCCAATTCACCCTCAGAGATTGGTAAGAAGTTGTATAAAGAAGCATCAAATATCATTGATGATGAAGTTATAGCCATAAAAGGCAAGATAATCAACCAATTTGTTATAGCAAAGCAGATTATATGGCCGGATGTGATAATAACTGAAAGGAAAAATATTGAGGAAGATTTAGGAATTGCATTTATATCTGATGTACATGTGGGGAGCAAACTATTTTTGGAACAGAATTTCGAGAATATGGTTAAATGGCTAAATGGAGGTGCACAGGATGAAAGAAGCAGGAACCTAGCAGGTAAAATTAAATACCTTGTTGTAGCAGGTGATGTTGTAGATGGCATAGGGGTTTATCCTAATCAAGACAGGGACCTTTCAGTTCCTGATATGTATATGCAATATCAGATGTTTTTTGATTTGATAGAAGATATACCAGATTATATACATGTGTTTGTATTGCCAGGAAATCATGATTCTGTGAGAAGAGCAGAGCCACAGCCAGCTTTTCCTTCATCTATTTTAAAGGATTACAAGAGAGATAATATACATTTTGTTTCAAATCCGTCTTATATAAAATTAAATGGTATACAGGTTTTAGCTTATCATGGAACGTCATTGGATTCTATCATAAGTTCTATACCCGGAATGAGTTATGACAAGCCAGAATATCCTATGCTGGAGTTATTGAAACGCAGGCACTTATCTCCAATTTATGGAGGAAATGTAATAGTGCCAAGCAAAGTAGACAAGCTAGTAATAGACAAAGTACCTGATATAATGGTAATGGGCCATGTACACAAGAATGCAATCTCTAAATATAAGGGAGTTACAATTATAAATTCAGGTACATGGCAGGCAAGAACCTCTTTTCAAGTTAAGTATGGGCAGATGCCAACCCCAGCCAGGATGCCAGTCTTTGAGATGAAAAATTATAAAGTTACAACAGTTAATTTCAGTGGCGATTCAAATGTATATTGATGATTATTTCAAATCTATAAGCGAAGGTATACAAAAGGCATATGAAATTGCTGAAAAGGCAAGATCCGAAGGTTATGACCCTGAGACTTTCGTAGAAATAAAACCTGCTCCAGATTTAGCTTCTAGAGTAGAGGGTATTATAGGTATAGAAGGCTTAGCAAAAATAATAGAGAAAGAGGCTTCAGGAGTAAAATCTAATGAGGAGCTAGCATTCAATGTTGATAGGTATATTTGCAAAGATACAAAATTTGATAATTTTAGTATTGAAAAGAGGCTTTTGCTAGCAGTAAGGGTAGGCTTGGCTATACTTACAGATGGAATTCTTGTAGCTCCTACAGAGGGATTGCAGAATGTTGAACTGCATAAAAACCTGGATGGGACAACTTATGCTGCTATACTTTATGCAGGCCCTATAAGAGGTGCGGGAGGAACAAGTGCTTCGCTTTCAGTTGCACTGCTTGATGCTGCAAGAAGAGAATTTGGAATAGGCGATTACAAGCCAACACAAAGTGAAATAGAGAGATTTGTAGAGGAGGTAGGAATATATAATTCAAGAGTGGCAAGATTGCAATATCTTCCCCCTGATGAAGATATACGTACTATATTGCAAAACTGTCCTGTATGCATAGACGGATTGCCTACAGAGGATATAGAAGTGTCAATGCATAGGAATATAGAGAGGCTTGATGCAAATGGAAATCCAAAGATGATGACAAACAGGATAAGAAGCGGAATTTGCTTAGTTTCTTGTGAAGGAATAGCCCAAAAGGCAAAAAGCGTGCTAAAACACACAAAAAATTCAGGATTAAATTGGGAGTGGCTTACTAAAATAATAAAGGTTGATAAAGGCACAACTGCCGCTTCATCTAATGCACCAAAAACTGCAGTATTCCTGCAAGAACTTGTAGCAGGAAGGCCTGTTTTCTCATATCCTGATCATTCAGGTGCATTTAGATTAAGATATGGAAGGTCAAGGTTTACCGGCATAGCTTCAAAGGGATTCAGCCCAGTTACTATGTCTATGATGAATGGTTTCATAGCAACAGGCACACAGCTAAAAGTGGAGAAGCCAGGAAAGGGCTGCGTAGCTGTTCCAGTAACCTCGATTGAGGGTCCTTTCGTAAAGCTTAATACTGGAGAAGCTTTCAGAATAAATACTTATTCAGATTATATAAAGTATAAGGATAAGATCAGCAAAATTATGTCAGTAGGAGATATGCTAGTTACATATGGAGATTTCAAAAAAACAAATACACCTATGCAGCCTACAAGCTATGTAGAAGAGTATTGGAATTTGCAGCTTCAGGCAAATGGATATTCAGGAGAGATTCCAGAAGTCAATTCCTTTAAAGATGTTTATGAATTCTCAAAGAGATATAACGTTCCATTGCATCCTAAGTACCTTTATGATTATTCTGACATAAACATTTCAGATATGAAATTCCTTATAAATAAATTGCAAGCGCTTATGCTTGAATCTGATAACCTTTTTGATATAAAATCTATTGAATTCACAGGAACTGATCTTGACAGGACAAGGAATATTCTTGAAGTAATCTGTATACCTCACTTAGACAAGTCAGACAGAATAATAATAGAAAAAGATGATGCCCAGAGCCTTATAACATCAGTTGGTCTTGTAGATGATGAAAAGGTTAATTTAAACAAATATGACTTAGGAAAGTACAATGACAAAGTTGATTCGCTTAGCCTTCTTAACAGCTTAAGCACTATAAAAATAATGAAGAGGGCTACAAGAATTGGGGGAAGAATGGGAAGGCCAGAGAAGGCAAAGGAGCGTCTTATGAAGCCTTCCCCAAATGTGCTCTTTCCAATATCTGATTATGGGACAAGAGAGAGAAGCATATACAAGGCTCTGATGTTTGAGTATAAGAATTTGGGAAATAAATACATTAATGTAGAGATGGCAAATTTCATCTGTGATAAAGGAGGCGAACCTGTTACCTCTTTCTATTGCACAAAGCACAAATGCAGGGCCCATATAGAAAAGATATGCAGGAACTGCGGTAATAAAGTCGATGGAGATAAA
Source organism: Microcaldota archaeon (assembly GCA_021798935.1). Taxonomy (GTDB): domain Archaea; phylum Micrarchaeota; class Micrarchaeia; order Micrarchaeales; family Micrarchaeaceae; genus Mancarchaeum. The sequence continues at coordinate 19,435 of JAJZBL010000007.1, read as the reverse complement.
TGTGAAAAATGTGGAGGCAACCCTACAACTTATACTTCAAGAGCTATTAGCTTAGTTGAGCTTGCAGAATCTGCAATGAAAAGGCTTAACGTTAATATAATTCCTAAAAATTTGAAGGGCGTTATAGGATTGGTAAGTGGGAATAAAGTGCCTGAAAGCTTAGATAAAGGAATACTCAGGGCAATACACAATATAACTATTTTTAAGGATGGAACATCGAGATTTGATGCTACAGATACGCCGTTAACACATTTTTATCCTCGTGAAATGAATGTTTCAGTAGAAACATTAAAAAAACTTGGATATGATAAAGATTACCTTGGAAATACATTGGAGAGAGATGACCAGTTAATAGAGATGATGCACCAAGATGTTATAATGAACAACAGAGGTGCTGAATATCTTTTGCACATAGCGCAATTTGTTGATGATTTATTGGTCAAATTTTATCATCTTGAACCCTATTACAATATAAAAACAATAGAAGATCTGCTAGGCCATTATGTTATAACCTTGTCACCACATACATCTGCAGGAGTGGTAGGAAGGATAGTAGGATTTACTAAGGCAAATGTAGGATTTGCACATCCCTACTATATATCTGCAAGGAGGAGAAATTGTGATGGAGACGAAGATACTACAATGCTTCTTATGGATGCTCTTTTAAATTTCTCCAAAAGCTATCTACCTACGACTATAGGGGGCACTATGGACGCACCTCTAATTCTTACTGTAAATGTGAAGCCAGAAGAGGTAGATGATGAAGCTCACAATATGGAGGTCACAAAAGGCTACAGTAAGGAGTTTTATGATAAGACCTTTGATTACGTATCTCCATCAGATGAAGAGGTTGCCATAGTAGAGGATAACCTTGGAACAGATAGAGTTTATAGCCATGTAGAGTTTACACATCTGAGTGATATCAATTCAATAGATGAGGCACCAATTAAAAGTGCTTATACCACCCTTAAAACTATGCAGGATAAGATAAATATGCAGTTTGACCTTATGGACAAGCTTTATACTATAGACAAGAAGGATACAGCTAGGAGGCTTATACTGAGCCATTTCATACCCGATTTAATGGGAAACTTACATTCATTTTCTAAGCAGACTTTTAGGTGTGTTACATGCAACTCAAAATATAGAAGAGTTCCATTGTCTGGAAAGTGCACAAAGTGCGGTGGCAAGCTTGTACTTACAATATCCAAAGGGGGGATTGAGAAATATTTGAATGTTACTCTTAATCTTATAAGTAGATATAATTTAGAGGATTATATAAATCAAAGAGTGCTTCTTATAAAGGATGAAATTGAAACAGTCTTTGGGGGAGTTGGCGAGGAAAGCCTGCCAACCAATCAATTTAATTTATCAAAGTTTCTTTGAAATTTTGTTCTTTAATCTTTGATATGTTTTCTGCTGAAGTGATTCGTTGGATTTTTATGTTTTTGTAATTATGCCCTAAAAAGCCAACTATATAAAAAAATTAAATGCAAAATTTCTTGGGCATCACACTTGCAAAAACTGCTTATTTATATTGCTCCTCTGATTTCATTTTGATCTTGCCTGAATGTGCCATACGGTGTTTTAGCTTATTTATATAGGAATCACCATTTTTCTGGTATTTCTCATATTGTATTGGGCTTACCAATATGCCATATTTGTTAGGTATAGTTTTCTTAATGAACTCTTCTATTGCTTGAGGCTTTGAATCATTGAAAAACTTTGCTTTTACCAATATTCCTGAATCTCCTTCTGTAAGATAAATCTCTGCAACCTCCTTGAATGACATAATCTGCATTGATAGATCCTGCAAATCTATATTAAAATTAGGCTTTATCAGATAAAACCTATAATAAACGGTCCTTTGCTTTATTGAAGATACACTTCTAACAACTCTTGATTTTTTTGTATCCAAAATTCCAAAACTTCTACCTGGTTTTTTTCCATTCATAATATCGCTTCTTTTTCATTTAAAAATATATTTATTAATAATTTTATAATTAATTTAACCTATTGATATATAAACTTTTTGCACCTATAAAATTTGTGAATTTTATATAATAAATTAAGTTTGAATTAAAATCAAATGTTTTTATGATTAATATTGTTCTATATTATACAATTTTAATATAAAATTGTAATTTTTGACATATTGTAGTATTTTACTGCTTTTTTAATACCTTGCGCAGCTCACTTAAAGAAAGAGAATTTGCAACCTTGGCTTTTTCAAGCCACCCCCTTCTTGCAGTGCCTACACCATACCTCATGAAATCCATTTGGAGGGTACTATGAGCATCTGTATCAATAGAATAGAGAACAGGAAACTTAGAAGTTAAAATTATGTTAGTGTCATTAAGGTCAAGTCTTTGTGGCGATGCATTAATCTCAAGTATTGTGTGCATATAAGCACATGCTTCTGCTACTTTTGACAAATTTACTGGATAGGGCTCACGCTCGTTGATTAGCCTGCCTGTTGGATGTGCAAGTATATTTATGTAGTTTGAATTTATGGCTTTTATTATCCTACTTGTCATCTGCTCTTCAGGCATATTCGTTGAAGAATGTACTGCTGCTACTACGCAATCCATAGATTCCAGTGTTTTATCTGATAGGTCAAGTGTTCCATCTTTTAAGATATCTACTTCTGCACCTTTCAGTATTGTAATCTTGCCTTTTAGCTTATCATTTAGCTCATCAACTTTAGAAAAGTATTCCTCAAATTGCTTGTCACTCATGCCATGTGCAACTTTTAGGCTTTTAGTATGATTTGTTGTGGCAATATACTCATAGCCTTTCTTTATTGCATAATCTGCCATTTCTTCTATGGTATTTATGCCGTCAGTTTCCTTCGTGTGTGTATGCAAATCGCCTCTTATATCAGAAAGCTCCACAAGCTTAGGTATCTGATATTTTTCAGCTAGCTCAATTTCTCCTCGATTCTCTCTCATTTCTGGAGGAATATAGCACATCCCAAGCTTCTCGTATATATCTTTCTCTTCTAGCTTTGAAATTAACTTGCCTGATTTGTCAAAAAGGCCATATTCATTTAGCTTGTATCCTTTTCCTACAGCAATAGTGCGTATCTTTATGTTATGGTCCCTGCTTCCAGTAAAATACTGCAATGCAGCACCAAAGCTATCAGGATTTATGACTCTTAAATCACAGGTAGTTCCTATGTTTAAGGCAACTGTTGTTTTGGTAGGCCCCTTTACTACTATTTCCGTGACATCTGGCATAGTAGAAAAAAGATCCATTACCTTTTCATTGTTATCTGATAAAGCTAATATGTCTAAATCACCTATAGTCTCTCTCATCCTCCTTGTAGAACCTGCTATTACAGCTTCCTTTACCAGGTTACTGCTCTTTAATATTGAAATTATCTTTTCTGCCTCTGGCAATCCTTCACTTAAAAGAATACGCCCTTTATTGGATTCCGCAATTACTATGCCTTTTGCTATTTCGTTCTCACTTTTTTCTCCGAATCCCGGAAGACCTTTTAGCTTATGCTTCTTCAAGGCATCTTTCAACGTTTGAATGCCTTTTACATTTAATTTTTCGTATAATTCAATAGCTTTTTTAGGGCCTATGCCCTCTATAGAAAGCAATGATGTAAAATCTATAGGATATCTCTTCTTTATTTCATCATATTCTTTTATATGTCCAGTTTTAATGTATTCTTCTATTTTCTCTGCTAAACCCTTGCCTATGCCAGGAAGTTCCATCAATGCCTTTATTCCTCCTTGATTATATATGTCAGATATATCCTGCTGAAGTGTACCTATAGTCAATGCTGCCCTTTTATAAGCTCTTGACTCAAAATTAGAAGTTGATGTCTTCTCTATTCCTTTTATGTTTGAAAGTTCCTCAAAGATCCTTGATATCTCTTTGTTTTTCATAATTAATAATTCAAGCGAAAAATTTAATTAACATATTATTTTGTACTTAATCCTCTTTGCCTTTACATTTAAATGATATTAGATTTCCTGCTCACGTTATTAATCTTTTATATTTTAATGTATAAATTTATTAAGATATAATAAGTGACTTTATGGATGGTGAAGATTTAAGCTATTTGGGCAGAGTCAATAAACTTTATTCATTCATAATTAAAAAATACATAGATTATATTGAGAAATCAGAGACTAGATCAATAGCAGATATGCCCAGACTAATAACACCAGAAAGCGAGAAGGTTGCAGAGATAGTGGATTTTATAAAAAGCAAATTTCCCTCTTATTTATATGAAAATGATTTTTATGGGGCAAGCATGTACGCTCTGGAATATCTAAAAAATAATATCCAAGATGTTATTATGCCAGTGCAATTTTGGCTTAAGCCAGATAATGTCATAGAGATTGGACTGGGAGAGGATATCGATAAAAATGTGCTGCTGTGTAGCCTTCTAATTGCACTAGGAAATTATTCATCTAAAGTCCTAGTTGTATCAAACAATAACAAAAAGAGGATATTTGTATATTATGAGTTCAATTATAAGTTCTTTTTAATTGATATTAAAGGTGAAATAGAGTTATTTGATTCTAACAAAGGCCTTTTTGGCTATGCAGGAATTGATGATAACTCGGAAGCTTATGAATTTAACAACTTGTCTTACTTCAAGATAGTTTAAAGAAATATGAATAAAATAAGAGGATCAGTATTTTGCCTTTACTTTTTTCATAGTTTTCCTAGTTTCTTTTCTAAGCTTTGCACGTTTCTTAGATCTGTAATAAGATTTGCCAATTTTTCTATTAGACTTCGGTATTGTTTTTTGCATGTTAATCACTAAATTTAATTTTTATCAAGAATATATTTTATCCAAACACTTATAAGAGTTATGCTAACAACTCTTTAGCATAAAACTGATCAGCCAATTTTTATCTGCGCTTTTGTAGGCCTTTTTCTTTCATTCTCCATTATTTCCATTTCCAATATTCCATTTTTATAAGTTGAAATTATTTTTTCAGGGCTTATCAAAAATGGAAGGCTTATATCCTTGTGGAACTTAATCTTCTCAGTATTAATATCAAAGGATATCTCTGAGCCATCAACATATATGTTTATATCAGAACTATCAACATTTTTCATATCTGCGACTATTGAGACACCATTTGACTTTGATAGGACATCAAATATGGGCTCGTTATTTGAATATAAGGAGTTATATGGATCTAAAGGAATTTCTTTGGAGTAATCTGGTATACTGGATTCAGTATTGTTGAATACGACTTTGCTTTGATTAAATGTCGTATGCTTATTGCTCTTCTGATCTATATCATCATGATTTTTAATTTCTACTTTTATTTTTAGCTCTGGTAAGCCAGAATCTAAATCATTACCTGAATCCGCTGCAAATAGATATCTAAGTTCATTCATAATGTTGTTGATCGTATCCGGGTTTTCCTTTATCATATCTTTTAAGGCATTCAAGTACTCAGGATTTGATTTCAACATTTCATTTAAAGTTTTAATAAGATCATTTAAAGAATCGGGATTATTTAGGTCTATTGACCAACTTTTCTTTTTGGGCATCGCCATCACCACATTAATGTTATTGTCTAGTGATATATATATAACTTTCCACATCTTGTTTGTAAAGGATTATATATAAATTCAAGAGAACAGGGAAGTAGTTCACATCCAATTTCCTATTCCCTTTTGGTTTGAAAAACCTTTTGTTTTTGCCAATAATTCTGCATACCTCTTAATCCTCTCTTCTGAGAATTCGTGCTTATGGCACATGAAATCCACAATTCCACTTACATTAGGTTTTAGGGAATTTAGATTACTTATATCTAACTCACTTAACTCTTTTACTTCAGGATTAAGAAATAGGGCCTCAACTTCATGTACATCAAATTCAAATTCTAATTTATACTTAGACTTTATATATTCTATAACTTGGTCTAAAGATTCATATTGCTTTGCAATTTTTACAGCAGTCTTTGGGCCTATTCCTTTTATGCCCCTATTGAAATCGGTACCTAACATTATTCCGACCCATATTAGCTGCCTTCTGCTTATACCTATTGAGCTTAGAGTTTCATTTAAGTTTACAAGCTCCGTATTCACATTTATATAAATATTTTTCTTTGGCAATTTTCTCTTTCCTGAAATAGCTATATTCCTTACTATATTCCTAGCCCCGAATAGCAATGTATCATAATCCTGGCTTACAGCTGAGAACACTAATCCTTTCATAGACAAATAGCTTGCTTCTGCCTCACCTTCACTTGGTGCATTTATATAACCAATCCCCATTAAGCTTAAAAGCTCTTTTGATGATGCAACTATCTCCTTGTTTATTCTTGTGCTTCTTTCAGCAAATGAATGTGCTTCTTCAACATTGCCTTTCTCTACTGCTTCTTGCCATGCTTTGTATGCCTCATTTCTTTTCTGTATCCTTGCCTCTATAGTCTTCTGCTTTAGAATTGATGGTATCCCATCATAAACGTATATGGGCTTTATTCCGTGCTGTATCAGCTCTATAGTGCGATAAAATAACCCCGATAAATGGCTAGTTACATCGCCACTAGAATCAGTTAAAGGAGTTCCATCGGGTTGCCTTATAATAGAAAGAAATTGATATATCGTATTGTAAGCATCTATAGCAACTACCTTGTCCTTTAGGTCATCTAAGTTTATAGTCTTTTTTACAATCAATTTGCTTAGATCAACTGACATTTGAACCGCTTTATTAATCCTTCTTATTTAAGTAATCTTCCATTGTTGATGCTTTTGACTTTGGAAGGGATACCTTTTCTATTTTTGCACGTTTTGATATTGTAAGTGTTATTCCAAGAGTTTTCTCTATTTTGCTTACTAGCACCTGTGGCGGTATTGTCCTGTCCTCGACAATTCTTTTTAGGTAACTTTCCTGTTCGTTTATCATTTCAGCTAGAACTTTTAACGGAAGCTTCTCTCTGTCTAAGGCTTCTTTTATTTTTTCGCCATAATTTTCTACGAGCTCAATGTCATCTTCTGCTGGTTGCTCCCTTTTGTATACAGATGCCGAAGGCATAGGCTTTGAAGTTTTTGGAATATCAAGTTGCTCTTTCCTTATAATCTTTTTGCCAGCTGCACATTTGGCACAGACTCTCAAATTGATACCTTCTACTTCTATTGTATATACTGTATCAGATATAGGCTTTCCACAAAGTTCACATTCTTCCATTATTCCACCCGCTTAAATAGCTAAGAGGTTATTTGTTTTTGATTTATATAAATCTATTGTAGGCAATTTAGGAATAAGGAAAAGAAAAATTAAGGATTTATATGCTGAACAGGTTGGATATAAATTCAGAGCTGGCTGGTTTGCTTTGGTTAGATGGATTATCAGACAGTTTAGGCTTGACTCCTGTTATTACAGATACTACTTTTACCTGATCTCCTAGATCGTTTGATAACCTTGCTCCAAATATAACATTTGCTTTGTTGTCCATCCCTTCTGTAACTCCCTCTCCCAGTTTAGTTGCATCATCTATAGTAAGGTTTGGGCCTCCCGTTACATGAACTAATGCACTTCGTGCGTTTTCTAATTCAGCACTCAAAAGAGGGTGTTCTTTATTAGAGCGAATTGCTTTTTCTATTCTATCAACTCCTGATCCATAACCTATGCTTATCAGTGCGGTTCCACTATTTCCAAGTACACTTTTAAGATCGGCGAAATCGAGATTTATAAGGCTTGGCAGGCTTATTGTATCTGTTATCCCTTTTACAGAATTAAGTATTACATTATCTACTACGCCTAATGCCTTGTCTATTGGCAAATTAGGAGCATAGCTCAATAGCTTTTCATTCTCAATTATTATAGTTGAATCAGAGTTCTTTGAGAGCAGTTCTATTGATGCATCTGCATTTATCCTCCTACTTCTCTCCAAGCGGAATGGATAAGTGACAAATGAAACGACCAATGAACCTTGCTCTTTTCCTAATTTGGCTACATATGGTATAGTGCCGCTTCCGGTTCCTCCTCCCATTCCTGCAATTAAAAACAATATATCATATCCTTTTATTGCAGATTTTATTTCATCTTCGTTAGATTCTGCAGCTTTTAGTGCAACTTCAGGAAATCCACCTGCACCTAGGCCACGGGTTATGCTTTTTCCTAAGAGAAGTTTCTTTTGGGCATTTATTATGCTTAAGTGCTTTATATCTGTATTCATAGCTATGGTATCTGCACTTTGGATGCCTGCATTGAATAGATGATTAATTGCATTGCTCCCCATGCCTCCAAGACCTACAATTCCGATCTTGGCTGAAAGGTCCTCAATTTCATCATCTGCAGGCATCTAAGTTCACCTTTTCATCCTATCATTTCAAGGTCAGAGTAAGGGTCGCTTGCTGTTTCTCTCTGCTTTGTATCAAGCTTCCCTATTATGCTGGAACCCTTGACTCCTGTAACTATGGCAACAATCTCTATTCCATCATCGAATCCTGGAATTATCCTTGCGCCAAACTTTACATTTGCCTTAGGATCCATCTTTTCAGTTATTATTTCTCCTGCCTTTGTAGCATCTCCCAATGATAGTGAAGATCCTCCAGATACATGTATTATTGCACCGCCTGCACCTTCAAAGTCTACATCAAGAAGCTTGTTCTTTAGAACACTTTCTGCTGCGAGATTGACTTTGTCTGTTCCTCTTCCAGTGCCTATAGCTATGAAACCAACATCGCCGTGACCCATTATAGATCTTACATCGGCAAAGTCTATGTTTATCATGCTTGGCTGTGTTATTGTCCAAACAAGCCCGCCTATAGCTTTTGCTATTACTTCATCTGCAAGCGCAAATGCCTTGTCCATAGGCAGATTTGGTACAAGCTGCACTAGTCTGTTATTATCCAATATTATAACACTATCACTATATTTCCTGAGCTCCTGTATACCCTCTTCTGCTTTTACCTTTCTGACTCTTTCAAGATTGAAAGGATAGGTAACCATAGATATTACAATTGCACCCTGGTCCTTTGCTATCTGTGCAGCAACCGGAAGTGCCCCTGTAGCGGTTCCTCCTCCCATTCCTCCGCATAAGAATACCAACTGAGCATCTTGGAATTCCTTTTCTATCAATGCCCTATCGACTTCTGCAGCTTTCTTTCCGATTGATGGATCTCCACCTGCACCTAAGCCGCGGGTTATGCTCTTGCCTATCATTACTTTCTTGATGCGGTCATCAATTATCTTAAAGTGCTGGGAATCTGTATTGAAGGATACAAATTCAGTACCTTTCACTCCAGCCTTTATAAGCCTATTTACACTGTTTGCACCGCCTCCACCAAATCCTGCAGTAACGATCTTTATCTCTGAAGAGCTAAATTCATCAGAAACTGCACTCTTGTCCACATTGTCTTCTCCCACACTTGCGTTCCCACCTAGAAGGTCACTTACCAAATCTGTCATTTTATCGCCAGATTAAAATGTGATAGATAGATATTAAAATCTTTACTCTTTCAGATTATACTAAATAATTCGCATTTTATCTCGTAAACTGAAATTTCTAAATAGTTATTTCGAAATTTTAAATGAATTAACTATATAACCGGATTTATTCATAACGATAATAAGATTGTAGTTTGACATATTTGAGCTGTAATTTAGCAACCAAATGTTCCGGTAATCTGCCTGTGGGTGTGTGATGTTAAGGCTGCTGTAAAATTGTGCAGATGCGGTTATATTTTTGAAACCGTAATCTCTTATATATGTATTTAAGCTTGTTGTATTGTCGATATATGCACATGTCAATGCCACAGGGTCCATCGTTATATCAGAATATGGTGTTGCACAAGTTTCGTTGCCGTATATAGAGCAATTGCTAGAATATACACTTATTACAGTTGGCACTAAGGTTACCGCAGGATAATTATAGGATTCTATCTCCAAGGTAGGGCATATAGAGTGCGGATAATTTATAAGTCTTAGAGTTATATCCCAGCTATCATTTGCAAGCTTCGATTTTGTTATATTTATTATCGTAATATTTGAATTTGGATTCTCTAGCTTTATGTCTTTTGTAACAATCGAGAGGGCTTCATTTTCAGTGATGTAATTTGGTTTTACCTTAACAAAGTAGTTATGTATTACAAAGATAGCGACAACTATAGCTATCAGTATAATTGCCATGAGCACTACTTTAAAGATTATGTCCATAATCCTATATTGGATAGATAAAATTTAAAAATTAGTTGAAATTATTAACCGAATAGAAACCCTACACCTGCATTGGCATTTGATTCTTCATCGTTCAATCTTTTTATTACTGCTCCCTCCTTTTCAGAATCTGCACGCTTTATAGTCTTGAATTTTCTTTTGAATATATCATCAGCTCGGTCCAAAAAATCTTCATTTGCTTTGATGTAAAGGTAGTACTTATCATCCTCAAAACCATAGTAAGTTCCTTCTTTGAGTTCGCACTGTTCCCTAGCAAATATAGTGTTTAAATCTTTATCTGATTTTATCCTCTCTAAAGCCTCTGCCCTTTTCTTATTCAGCTCTTCTGCCTGCTCTTTTAATTCAGGGTGCTTTTCCAAGTAATCCTCTTTATTCCATTGCTCTGGAATTGGTGGTATTAAGGTATTATCCAAATAAGGATCATAAGAGAGCATTTTTGATAAAGATTCGACTTCTTCCTTGCCAACTTCATATACTCTTTCGGCCATATTTACTCATCCAACAGCTTTGCGTTTATGAATCCTTCTCTCCCGGGGCGGTTCAAGACTACAGCCTTCCCTACGTCCGTGTTTATTATTGTGCCTTTTGTTATCGTATTCAACCTAGCAAAGTTTCTGTTATCCTTTGATTCTACAACGACTTTTATCTTTGCCTTTTTATAGCCTTCTTTAGTAAGAACGTTGGCAGTTGCTGCTTTCTTCAACTTTGATATTACTTTTCCGCCCCTTCCTCTATAATTGACCCTAACGTCTTCTTCTGACATCTTTGTTGATATAAAATAGTTTCCTATTTCATATCTCTTTTTATCTCTAAATTTAACTTTGCGCTTTCCGCTACCTGTACGTATGGTCTTTGACTTCGAATGCATCTGCTTGCTAAGTAAACTCATTTTATCACTAAATTAAGAATCTTTTAAGATAATTACAACTTGTAAAAAAATAAATCAATAAATGTTTCTGTAGGAAACTATAAATATCTTTCATTTAAGAGGCATCTTCAAGCCTTTTAATCTTTTGGTTTTGCTTACATAGATAAGCTTAAATCTTTTAAAATACGAATAGGTTTGTGTGAATTTATGGCAACTATAGATGATTTGAAGAAAATTGACCTAAGAGTTGGTACAATAGTAGATGTTGAAGTTCATGAAAAAGCAATAAAACCTATATATAAGCTTAAGGTTGATCTTGGGGAGTTAGGCATAAGGGAGATTGCAGCTGGAATAAGGGATAGGTACAGCAAAGAAGATTTGATAAACAAGCAGATTATTGTAGTAGCTAATTTGGAACCAAAAGATATAGCAGGATTCATCTCCAATGGCATGCTGTTGGCAGCAGAGGATGATGAGAATATTTCCCTTTTAGCGCCAGACAAAAGGATAAAACCGGGCAGCAAAATAAGATAGTTCATTTTGGAGCTTTATTCTATTTTTTGCCAGAATTTTTTGCAAAGAATTTGTCGATTATCTGGCTTATTGACTTCTCGGCGCTTTCTCTTGTATAATCATTTGTTATCTCAAAATCACATTTTATCTCATTTAATTTTGTTTCTGTAGGATCGTTTGATTCTTTTGCGGTAGGTTTCCTCTTGTAAAGCCTCTTGTATATTTCATTCCTTACTTTTTCGTTTGCATTTATCTTTATCGTTATAGTATTAGGAAAATTTCTTTTTATCTCATTGTATTCGTGCAAAAACCTTAAGTCATCTATTATGAAAGGCTCCTCCTTCCTTCTTTTTATTTTGTTGACTGTATAATTAATCCAAACTAGTTTGTCTATTTCTCTCATTTTTGCTCCTAATACTTGAAGAAGCCTGCGATTTTTCTCCTTCATCCCAAAAAGATTTCGTGCAAGCCTTTTTATCTCATCTGCTATAGAAAGTGTATATATTTTTATACCACGTTTTTGCAGCTCCTTCTTTAGAAGTCTTGCGAAATAGGTTTTCCCTGATGCAAAACGGCCTACGAATGCTATATTAACACTATTGTAAGATTTATTCAATTGCGCTCACCATATAGTTGGTCCTCAATTTTATATTTAATTCAGCTATTTATAGCCTTCCTTGGGATTTTAATAAAAGGCTTAATTAACCTTTAAGCAATATAGCATTTGTATTCAAAATAACTTAGAAACACAAAAATTTAATATGTAAAAGGATTAGAATAACAAAAACAAAATCAATAGACTTATTTGCTTCCTTTAATTTTATCTAAAGACTCCTTCATTACCTTCTTGTCTGAAAGTGCATTAAAAACCTTATTGTAGTTGTCTATAATTATATTTAATTGCTTTTCTATGCCCTCCATTATCTCTGAATTTGTCTTATTTAAATCGTTATCGACTGCCTTTATTCCTATTGGTTGCATACTATTTAGACGAGTAGCCATTGTTCTTGTTTCTCTATAATCTTTCTTTAATTTTTCATATATAGAATAGATAAGTTGTTTGGCATCATAGTAATCCTTATCCCCTTTATATTCTTCAACTAAGCTGTCTTTTTTGTTAAATAATTCAGTTAATTTCTTTTCTTGATCTTTAATAAATTCTTTAGGCAAAAGTGAGGTCATAGATTCAGCCATAGCTTTGTTGTGTTTTTCATTCTCTGATTTAAAAATTCCTACCATAGTAATCACAATTAATTCTTAGGGCATTTTTAATATTTAATTGTTTTGATTTGGTAACTGCTTTTTATTTAAAATATTTTTTATGCAAAAAGGTTATTAGCTGATTTATTGGCCTGCAATGCTGATGAAGCTTATCTATTCATTATTATAGATTTTTAAAATTTCATTGATTCTATAATCTATCTCATGCCAATGTGAGCCTCTCCAGTATACTTTGCCACATTTTGGGCATTTGTAAAATTCTTTATATGCTTTAAGTGAGTTGTGTGGAATCTTTTCGTTATCCAAGTCTTTTTTGTTTATCTTGTCTAACCTTGTACCGCATGAAGTGCATAAGCTTCCAATTTTGGTCTTATCTATATTAATATCTAAACGCTTCAGAACATATGCAACTTGGTGGTCCAGATCCATATCTGAAGGAACGCATATTGCTTTTATCCTTATTCTTTCGGCTCTGCGTGAAAATTCGACATCGCTTGTCAATAATACAGGGTGGCGATAATGTTTTATATAGTTTAGTATATCCGTGTCATCAACATATTTGGCATCGCTTACCTTAATACCCATTATCCTCAGCCATCTGGCTACCTTTGCCATCATTATGTCGGCTACTATGTTTAACCTGTATATAGGGATAGCAGTGAATTTAGAACCAAGCATAATTAGATTTTGCATATATTGCTATTTATATTTGAACATCTTTGTCTTTGTACTTTGTATTTCATGAATAGTTCGATTTAAATTTTGTTTTGGCTCCTATAATCCCAATTTACCAATAATTGAAAAAGTATAATAAGTTTAATCAGGAAAGTTAATTTAATGATAAAATCCATTGATCTTAAGAACTGGAAAGTGCACAAGGATACCTATCTTGAATTTGGCAAAGGGGTAAATATACTTATAGGTATAATGGGCGCAGGAAAAAGCTCAATTATTGATGCAATGTCATTTGGCTTATTTGGCACATTTCCTGCACTTAATTCTGGCAGGGTGAAGCTTGACAATTTAATATCCAATTCTGGAAATGCAGAAGAAGCTTCGGTGAAACTTACATTTGACATTGATAACAACATTTATGCAGTTACTCGTAAGATAAAAAAAGGTAAGGGAGCAGATGCATTGTTGGAAAAAAATGGGGAATTCCTGCAGACCCAGCCTAAAAGAGTTAACGAAGAGATAGAATCATTGCTTAAATTAAATTATGATACATTCATAAAAGCAGTATATGCTGAACAGAACAAGCTTGATTACTTTTTAGATATACGCAAAGGTGAAAGAAAGAAAAGCATAGATGAAATGCTTGGGCTTGACCGTTTCACCAATGTAGAAGAGAATACAACTTCAGTAATTGGAATGATAAACCGGATAGTCAAAGAAGATGAACAACTGATAGGCAATATAGATGTAAGATTGATAAAACAGCAGATAAAAGACTTATCACAAAAAAAGCAGGAAATTTTAGAGGAGATAAGTTCTTACAAATTAGAATTTGGAAAGCTTAATGGTGAAGTTGAAAAATATGCAAATTTACTTAAAGAGCTGAAGGAGAGCAGAGCAAAGAAGCTAAAGTTGAAAGAGGAGATAGCAAGCATATCCTCCAAAATAAATACTTTGAAAGCAGAGATGGAAAAAATTAACATACCTATGCCAAATGCAGAGCTTGAAAGTAGCCACCTTCTTGCAAAAAGCAAGTTTGAGTCTTTATCTTTAGATCTGGAAAAGTTCAGGAAACAGCAGATGGATCTTGCAAAGGAGATTGCAAGCGTGAATTCAGATTTTGATACAAACAGCAAAAAGCTGAAGGAGAATGAGGAGATTGCCGCAAAAATAAAGGAATTTGAAAAGCTCGATTTAGAAAAGGCCATATCAGAGACACAGGATAAAATAAACCACAAGAATCTTGAAATTGCAGCTGATGAAGGGGGTGTAAAGGAGCTTTCGAAATGGGTAGCTGAACTGTCAAAGGATATAAGCAAATGTCCTGTATGCGATAGGGAACTTGATACAGATCTTAGGCTAAAGCTCCTTAAAGAAAAGAACGACTCAATAACTGAATACAGATCAAAAATAGCGCTGTATAAAAAGGAACTGAATGAATTAAAGGACAAATTTGATACTTTTAACAATGATAAAAGAAAGCTCGATATATTAAAGGGAAAACTTGAAGATGTTGAGAAAATTAAGCAAATTTTGGATTTGCTTTCATCTAAAAAAGAAAACTTGAAATTGCAATACAATTCAGTGGCAAAAACGGTTGAGGATTACAACTCAAAGAGAGATTTGGCCAGGGCAGAAGTGAGTAAAATTGAAAAGTATATTGAAGATTTAAAGAGGCAAGAATCCTTGAAAAAATCGATAGATTCTGAGACTAAGCTTTTGGAATCTAAAAACAATGAATTCCAATTAATAGATATATCGGAAGAAGCAATAGAGAATGCCCAAAATGAGTATAACAATCTCTATTCTAAGCACAATGAGGTAAAAGTAAGGTATGAGACAGGAAAAAAGCGCTACGATGACTTGCTTGTGCAGATATCAGATAAGATAAACCAGGTAAATAGGGTAGAGGAGAGTGAAGAACGAGTTAGCAGTAGGAAAAGGCTTGTATCTTCATTGGAAAAATTTAGGACTGCTTTACAGGAAACTGAATCGGAGCTTAGGAATAGGCTTGTAGCCTCGGTAAATGAATTAATGGCAGATTTGTGGCCTAAGATATACCCTTATGGAGATTATGAGTATATCATGCTCAATACATATAAAGATGATTATCTCCTTGAAGGCATAATCAATGTAAATGGGAAAAGCGAGAAGGTATCGATTGATTCTTTCGCTAGTGGCGGAGAAAGAAGCACAGCAAGCCTTGCTCTTAGGATTGCATTGGGTATGGTAATAGTGCCAAATCTAAAATGGATAATACTTGATGAGCCAACACATAATTTAGATGCTGCAGGAATAAGCAAGCTTGTATCTGTTTTCAGCGAAACTTTGCCTGATATAGTTGAACAGATATTTATAATAACACATGACGACAATTTAAAGCAGGTACATCAAGCAAAAATATATATGATAGATAGGGATAAGGGGGCGGGCACCCCAACTTTAATATCTGAAGTATAAACTTGTGCTTAGTATAGCACAGCTTAATTTTTCTCTTGCTTATATCCCTGATTAATTTTGTTTATTGATAAGTGTATTATAATGATGGGATTGTCCCATGGCCCAATGTTAAGTTGCTACTTATAGATGAAACTAAATATGCAAATCCAAATAACATCAACATTAACAGCATTGCTACTGCCATGATTACGATACCGGTTACAAAAATGCCACCGAATGCACGCCAGGGATCCATCTTCATCTGCCTCCCCATTACAATTGAAACGATTATTAAGCTCCAAACAGAAAGCACTATCAATGCAGCTATCGATATTATAGGTATGAATAAAAGGAAGTAAAATATCACTATCAACAACTCTCCATACATAAGGCTTATAAGGACATTTTCATAGCTGCCCTTCCATATCTTTAGCACTAAATCTGCAAAGAGATAATATATCGCTGCATCTATAATCAAGCTTAACGGGATTACCACTAATATAGTTATAAATGCATAAGCAGAATTCAATGCACCTCCCATCAAACCTATAGCAATAACATTTTTATGCAATAGCATAAGGTTTAAAGGCCCAAACATATATCCAGTTGCAAAACCCACCAACATTGAAATTATCAATGGTATTATTGAGGCCTTGTAATAAATCGACATTATTTGGCTGAAGGATTTTTGCTTGGAGTTTATTTTGGGATTTATGACTGAGTTTACCGCTGAGATAAATTCATCTTTAAACAACATTAAGTCACTAATTGGAAAAATATGAAATATTCAAAATTTAAAATAAATTATTTAGCTTCGTCCTTAAGTTCTTCTTTAATATATTCCAAGAAGACCTGCTCAGGCTGTGCGCCTTCGAAGTAGCTCTTGTCATTTATTACTATCCTTGGAACTGCCATCACATTATATTTAGTTGACATCTCTTCAAATTCTGAAGCCTCTATCATGCTGCTAGTTACCATAGGGTTTTCTATTGCCAACTGATGTGCAGTCCTCACTGCTCTAGGGCACCAAGGGCAGGTTGGGGTAACAAATACCTTTATATCAACAGGTTTGCTTACTTCTTTGATTTCCTCTTTTGTCTTTTCGGAAAGCCTTGTGGTACCATTTGATACATCTACTATATCTTCAAGCAGAGATGCAAACTCATATCCTGCAGGTATTCCAAAATAGTAAAGATTGTATATTTTCTTTCCTCCAAGTACCAATGCAGGTACATTGTCATTTATTTTTAGGAACTTCCTTTCTTTCTCGGTCGATTCGTCTGCTGCATTATATTTTGTAAGTTTTAACTTTGGATTCAATGCTACAAGGTCTTCAAGCAGCTCAGTCATCTCAGAGCAGTAAGGGCAAACTTTTTTGTCCTCATCGTAGAAGTACATTATATTGACGTCTCCTTTGAGCTCTTTGTCAAATTTCTCTCTTATTGCTTTTTTGTCATCTTCTTTTAGCTTTACCATTTGTTCACCCTCTTTTTATCAAAATAAGTTATTTTTATTGGGTATTCTCTAATATTTAAAATTAACGGTATGTTATTATTAGTTGGCTACATGTCAAAGTTTAAATCAACATGTGCGATTATAACATTAGAAGTGCCTCCCATTTATAGCGATGCAATTTTAGCTTCCTTTTGCAATATTTATAGATATTAATAAATACCTTAACATAAGAATTTATTATAACTCAAATTCTTAAAGATTATTAGGTGTAAAAATGGCAAGATTAAGACCTGCAAGGACAGTTAGAGATATAAGTTCTCAACCATGGGCTAGATATTCGCAGAAAAAACCAAAGAAAAATTATATAAGAGCACTTCCTCATACAAGCTTGTTAGTATTTAATATGGGTGCAGACAAGGAGAATTATGATTTAAAGGTGACATTAAATACAACGTACCCAATACAGTTGAGATCAAATGCCCTTGAAGCAGCAAGGCAGATAATAAACAAATATCTAGAGGTCAAGATACCAGGAGGATATTATTTCAAGGTACTTGTATACCCACATAATGTAATAAGAGAGCACAAGATGGCTACTGGTGCAGGGGCAGATAGAATATCACAAGGAATGAGCCATGCATTTGGAAAGCCTATTGGATTAGCTGCAAGATTGATAAAGGGTCAACCAGTATTCATGATAAAGACAACAAAGCAGAATATGCCTATAATAAGAGAGGCATTTAGCAGAGCTAGATCCAAGTTATCAGGGAATTATAAGGTTGTCATAGCCTCCTAATTTTTATCTTTTATTTTTAAGCTTTATTTTGTATAATTAGAAAGGATAATTTGCTGAAACCAAATTTTATTTTATTGTCTATTTTTAAGGGCTAATTCACCTACAGTTTATCTACTGCTATCTTTACAATTAAAATATACTCAATTTTATCAATAAACAGATTTTGCCTTCATGTTCTATAAGAATATGTATCGAAATTCGCAGTTTCAGTTATATCATTATTTACAGTTACATTTATTGTATATGGAGGAGGATTTGGTGTATAAGGCGGGTGTTCTCCAGGGTAACTATAGCACCCGTTGCCACTGCAGGTCCAATTATTAAGGTAATTTACATAACATATATCTCCAGTGCAAGAACTTGGCTTATTTCCTATAGCTTTTATTTCTACAGTACTACCACAGTTAACTTCTTCGCTGCTTGGTGAAATCGTCCCAGGTCCTGTAGCTGTTAAAGTAAGTTCATAAGTTATAATATTAAAGTTAGCATTTTCTGTTATAGGATTTGACATTACAACGAAGGCTGTTGTATAAGGGTAAGTTGTCTGCTGTTCTGGTCCACTCCAACAGTTACTTCCACTGCAGGTCCAATCGTTAAATGTTGAACAACTTGTTGTAGAATAGGATAAATCCACAGTTGCATATGGGCTTTCCCAATACGATGCTGAAGATGTAGTGGATCCACCAGGTGAAGCTGTAGCAGTTCCTCCTGATGAAGGGTTTACATCTAAGGTTAAAAGAACATCGTAGTTTGCCTGCTCTGTGAATGGGGTTGTTGGGACTGTCATCGTAATAGTAGTTTTGTTATATAGACAGGATACCAAATACTCGCAACTCTCTGAACCTATAGATTCATAATTACAATCATAGGCATTGGATGGACAATTAATAGTTCCACAACTTGTAGAACTTTCTGACTGTATACATTGTGTTGGCGTTTCACCGTTCCATTTTACAAACTCGTAACCTGTGTTGTTCGTTTCTGACAATGTAATTGAAGTACCTGGGAAGTACCAGCCACTGCCAGGAGACAACGAAGATGCACCTCCTGAAGGGTAGGAAAGTTCAGTAAGGTAAACATCGTAGTTTGCCTGCTCTGTGAAACTTTCATTAGGGACTTTCATTGAAAATGATGATGAGGTACTCTTTTCATAACCTGTCCAGTTTACAAATTTGTATCCAGTATTATTCGTTTCTGACAATGTAATTGAAGTTCCTGGGAAGTACCAGCCGCTTCCAGGTTTCAGTGATGACACTGCCGTTGAAGGATAGTAGGTTTCTGTCAAGTAAACATCGTAGTT
>JAJZBL010000009.1 GCA_021798935.1 Microcaldota archaeon | reverse complement strand
TCCTGTATAATTTCCATCTCCGGAACCTACGTATTCGTAGAACTTGAATACTGAACTTTCTGGAGATTCTCCCAATGTTACCTTTGCTCCATAAGATTCAGGATAACTTTTAAATGTTGAAGAATTTGTAGATGCACCTGCAGGGGTTGATGCAGTTATCGTGCCATCGCCTCCTGGAATTACTCTCAAGGACAGCATAGGATCAAAATTTGCAGTTTCGTTTACAGGATTGGACATTACCACTGTAGGAGATGCACTGGTCCCTGAATAGCATGTACTCCCTATTGAGGTAGGTGCGGTGCAGGTCCAGTTTGCGAAAATCCATTCATTTGAATTTGATGATTTTGCAAAAAGCTGCACTGAAGAATCTTTTTTGAAGTAACCGCTTGGATATGTAGGGGATGAAGACACAGATCCTGCAGAATAGGAAGGATTTGCATTTTCATTTAACTTGTAATATGTAGTATAATTAAATGAAACTGTTGTTGAATTGCAGTATACAGGTATGGACCCTGTTGAATTGAAATACTTTACGCCATTTGATTCAGCATAAGAAAAGTTTTCATATGCTTCATTTGTTGCCAATGTAATCTGTGATGGTGTTGAATAGTTAAGTTCGGAATCGCATATTGTAGTTCCAGTGCCGTTTTTCGTGAACGTTGTGCTGTTAACGGGTGTTGTAATGGTAACTTTCCCTAAAGGCACATTAAATATCAAGTGGTACTCAGTTACAGGAGAGAAGTTTATGTAAACATAGTTGCTTGTTTGGTTTCCGAAAGTCGCATTTACTTTTATATTTCCAAGTGTTGTTCCATATACGAATGAATGTGCAATTCCCTGTGATGATGTAGATGCATAAGTAGGAAACAAGGTTTCTTCGTTAGGTGTTTCAGTGAAATTTACCGTTGATCCTGCAAGAGGATATCCAAGGAATATAACGTTTGCAGTGAGTTCATCTGGATAATTGTTCGCAGGCCACCTTCCATTAAGGCCACTCTTTGCATTTAAGGAAATTGACAATGAGGGTTTTACAACCAATGCGACATGTGTATTGAATTTGCCTGCATAAATCTGCTTCGGTGCATTTACGCAAGATGATGGATTAGATGATCCACAACTTTCAGAATTAAGGTAAAGGTTTCCGTATGCATATGCATTTATAGGAAGGAATGTTGATAGATTTGCGATGCATATTATAGATCCTCCAGGAAGAACATAACTTGGATAACAGGAATGAGTGACATTTACTTTGTTATATTCTACAGTTATTGATGGATCCTTTATCGCATAATCCTTATTGTTTGTGATAAGCAAAGATATTGTAGATGTATGGGATATGGCGTTTGAACCAAGTTCCATATCCTCACAGTTTGCTCCTGTGACAAATGAACAGCTGTTTGGGACCACACTGGAAGGAACTGCAACAAAGAAATAGAGAAGGGATATTACAACTGCAATTATCAATATAGCCCAACCATAAGTGACCAAATATTCAAGAGCAGATTGAGCATTTCTGCTATGAGCATGTTTCCTTTTGGCACTTTTTGGCTTTATGACGCTTTTATTACCCAAGTTAGCACCTTGTTAATTATCTATTGCTTTTACAATATTTAAGGTTTTGCTTTTTAATTAACTGTCCTGCAAATGTTAATTAAAATGTTATATTTATTACTTTGTGTGGCTTTTTTTACACCTACACAAAAATCCTTTATTTTAAAAATTATTTTTGTAATTGCTAATTTGTATTTTTAATATAAATTTTTAATTTAAACTTTATTTTATTTTAAATTAAGCTTTATTTTCTATTAAGTTCTCCGTGGCTCTTTGACAATTCATGCGAGGATTCTATTAGGAGAAGATTAAGTTCACCTGCAAGCACTACTGATGCTACAACTTCCGCAAACGCTAACCTGCTGGAACCGGATAAGTCATCTTCCCCATAAAGGCCAAGCAGCTTTAGTGCTTCCTTCTGTGCTTCAAGCCTAGTCCCTCCTCCATAGGTGCCAACTTCCAAGGATGGCAATAATATCGATATATATAAGTCCCCATTGGATTCCTCAGCTTCTACAATAGATTGCGATCCCTCCACTATCTGAGCTATATCCTGGCCATATGCCGCATACATTCCAGCTAATATGTTTGCTGCTTGGGCATTGAATCCACTGGATCCAGCCATAGCTGATCCTTCCAAGCTCTTAAGCCTATTTAAGCGTTCAACCTCGCGTGCACTTGACCGTGCATCCTCCAATAACTCTTTTTTTATTACAGCTTCCGCTGTCACAGATACTCCCCTGCCTTCTATAAAATTTATAGCTGAAGGCTTCTTGTCAGTGCACATGTTTCCAGATTCGCTTAAAATATTAGCTTTTATCCCATTTCCTCCAAACTTTGAAATCAGCTGCTCTGCTGAATGCTCTGCTGCTATGGTGACCATGTTCATTCCCATTGCAGCTCCGGTAAAAGCTTTGAATCTTATATGGAGTATTTTTCCAAGCTGATATCCCTTTACGGATATTAAATCCCCATGAGAAGTTTTCTCCTTGAATTTGGACTTAAGGAATTCAAATCCTGCAACGCTATTTACAAAATCATAAATTTTAAAGGCATCCCTGGCATTTTCCGCGGATATCATAATATCCCGGGTCATCCCATCAGACAAAACCATTACATTGGTACCCCCTGACTTGCTGATTATGCTTATCCCCCTTGACAACCCTGCAACAAGCTTGCCCTCAGTTGTGGCCATTAGAATAGGGTATTCACCGGATGCATAAGATCCTGATACCTTTATAGTGCCTGCATACCCCAAAGGCAATGTGATTGCACCTATACTATTTTCTATGTTTGAGTTTATCGCTTTCGAAAAATCTACCTTAGGATTCTTTAAAGAATCCAAGTTTACATGAAATTTATGCTCTAGGTAAGATGCCCTTATTATTGTAGCTTCGTTTGAATCTACCTTAAGGCTGGATTCTATATTATAGAGTTTTATCTCTCCTTTGTCAAGCTTTTCGAATATGCTGTTATATTTAATATCTGGCATAGTTAGAATTCCCTGCCACTTTTAAAAAGTCTAACACAATAATACGTTTATTGGCTATTTCAAACATTATTTTTGCTGGTATGTTTGCCGTATCCTATTAGCATCCTATAGTATAACATTGCCTTGCTTGCAATGTAATTTGCAGCCTTCTCCCCAAAATGATCACTAATTCCATAAAGCGATATCCTCTTGTTGCACTCGTCAATTGCCTTTAGGCTATCTCTTCCAGCATATGTAAACATTGATATGGAGATCTGCTGTGATAATCCCTCTTCTGGATGAATACCCAAGTGCCTTATCGAATTGAGTTCAGCTGAAACCTCGCTTGTAGAACCTTCTTTTAATAAATCCGTTCTATGCCCAATCTCATGATACATAAGTGCTGCAATTCCACTATGATAGCCAATTTTGTATGAAATAATTAAAGAATTTAGAAATTTTTCGTCTATGTAAATTGTATCGTCGGATTTATTGTAGCCGATTATTGGAGTATCCGAGTATATCACTTTTACTTTTCCGCAGTTGATTCTAAGTTCATCCAGTATATCCATGAATGTATTTGATTTATGCTGCCAGTATTTGCTGTTGTATTCTTCGATAGATAATGTATTTTGGTTCTGTCTTAGATTCTCACCTGCTTTTTGATTCTTATGTGCATACATTTTGCAAATCCTCTCTTGCTTGATCAATTTATAATCAATGTTGCATTCCCACAGTTGCCGCTTTCGTTGCCTGTGAAGAAATTAATTATGTAATAATGCAGGCCTCTTGGCATGAAAACACTGCGTACGTACCTTGGGCATGTATTTGTGGTATATCCGCTATAATAAAGATATCCATTAAGGCCACTTACATTAAGTTTTGCATAACCGCTATTTCCCCCACCATAGGTGAAGTTCATAAATCCTCCGTCAAATGTGCACTCGCGAGTTATATTTGCAGAGAGCAAACTTGTTGTAAGTGTGAAATTGGAGCAATTGTAAATTTTCAAGCCTGTGCTGTTTTTCTTTGGGGTTGTGGAATTGACGACAACTTTGCTCGGTGACGTTATATTCGCTGGGAATCCTGATATGAAGCTATAGCTTGCCTTGCTATTATAAGATATCTCGTATATTGAGAAGGAAACATGCGTGTTAGAATCTTCTGACTTGTTCAATATATCATAATTAAGAGTAAGGTTCAAAGGCAGTGTTGAATTATAATAAGGTAAGCATGAACCGGTTGTGTAATTGACTTCCGTGCTGCTTAAATTCAATGGTATATCCCCAGACCCATAAATATAGTAGCATCTTTGGCCTTTGTAAGTCGAATTTCTTATCCCTGACACTTTTAGGATTTTCTGGAATATAGAAGAATTTGAATTTGGGGATACCGAATTCAAATCAGATAAATTTATAGTTTTAGTTGTATTTTCGCATGAATATTTGTTTGAGAGAAATTCCAAGCAGCTATAGTTGCTTGAATTCAATTTTATCATCATAAGCCCTATATTGCCGTATTCGGAATTGCCTGCAGTCTTCACATATAGTTTGCTGTTCGAATTGAGTTTTTGGTATATCAGTGTAAAAGGCACAGATACGTTAAAAGTATGATTTAAGTAGCTGTAACTCTCAGAAAATCTCCCCGAATATGTAACATTTAAATTCTGCGATGAGTTTGTGCTATTTATGGACTTTCCTAAAACTGAGAACAATTCAATATTGCTTTTATGGTAGACTAAGCTTATTACAGGATTATTTGTTTGCGGTAGCACATTGCTGACACTTATTGGGTGGGAAGGCAAGAACCTATAAGCAACTATTACTAAGATTATAATGGCGATTATCACGAAAGGCACTGTAAGAGGAGACCTTCTTGTATGCCTCTTAGGCTGGGTGCCACTATATGGTGAATTTTGGCCGCTATTTGAACTTTGAGTAGAGGGGTTAGTTTGGCCATATATATTTTCTGGAGAATACGCTCCATTATTATTTGTATCCACCGGTGTATATGGGTTATAATCAGGTCCAATGTTATTTCCACCTCCAGGTTGATACTGCATTTTATACCTCCTCAATTTATTTTTGCCAAGATGCCTTATTTCTATTATATATTTGCAAAGTTATATAATTATAAGTTTTCCTATACATTTAACTTATAATAGATTTGCTCAGGATCTGCTTTGAGGCAACCTTATGAAGATGAATAAAACTTTGGAATCATTAGCTTCCCAAGTTAACAGCATGAAGAAATTTGGGGATGCGATAGTGTTTGAAAGAATCAGCGATTCATTTGGAGAAAAAGGTGAAAGACCAGATCTCCTAATTATAGGGGAAGCTCCTGGATATGAAGAAGTCAGGATAGGCAAGCCATTTGTTGGAAGAAGTGGAAAACTGCTCGACAAATGGATACAGATTTTTGGTATAAAGGATTATGTTATAACTAATGTTGTAAAGAGCCATCCCACAGATGCAAAGACTCAGTATAACAGAAAGCCCACAGATGAGGAGATTGCATATTGGAAGCCCGTGCTAGAGAAAGAGATAAAAGCCCTTAAGCCAAAGGCAATACTGTGCCTTGGGGATGTCGCTTATAGAACATTGACAAATTCTAGCAAAACGATAACATCTGTGATAAAAAGTGGGCTCAGGTTTGACTACAATGGGATACCTGTAATAGTATACTTCCACCCATCTTATCTTTTGAGGAATAAAGACTACGATTGGAAGCCAGATATGCTGAAGATTAAAGACGCTTTAGATTCATTGAAAAGCCAATCGAAACTTTGAGATCTAAACAATTTTGCTTTAAGGCGATCAGATGAAAACTAAGATATTGGCAACTTTTGGGCCTGCAATAGCGGAGAAGTATAAATTAGCAAAAATAATAAAGTACGCTGACATTATAAGGATAAACTTTTCGCATACTAATGAAGAGCAAGCGGAACAATATATAGCACATATAAAAGCGGCAGAGGAACTTGCAGGCAAAGAGGTATCCCTGCTTGCAGATTTACCAGGGCCTAAGATAAGGTTTGGGGCAATCAATAATCCTATAATAGTAAAAAAAGGAAACCTGCTAAACCTTTCTTATGAAGGGAACAAGCTTGAGGAAGGCACAATACCAGTAGCGTACAAATACATAAGTGATGACTGCAAGAAAGGCATGTATCTTTCTGTAGGTGATGGCTACCTGAAGATGAAAGTTGAAGATGTAAAAAATGGCATCGTATATGTAAAAGCAGTGAACGATGGCATTATAAGCAGCAGAAAGGGGTTGAATCTTATAGGATCTGATATAACGGAGCAGACCCCAACTGAAGAAGACACAAAGCTTGCAAAGTTTGCAAAAGATAAATTCGATTTCATTGCACTTTCGTTTGTGAAGTCGGATGAGGACATCAAGCGTTTAAGAGAGAAAGTAGGCAAGGATATATTCGTAATATCCAAGATAGAGAGGAAACATGCACTTGAAAACATAAAGGCAATTGCAGAGGAATCTGATGGGATTATGGTAGCAAGAGGAGATCTTGCTTTCGATATACCTGTTGAATCCATACCAATCGCACAGAAGAGAATAATAAAAGCATCAAGGGAAGCAGGCAAGCCGGTCATAGTGGCTACACAGATGCTTATGAGCATGGTAAACAATCCGATGCCCACAAGAGCAGAGGTGAATGATGTGGCAAATTCAGTATTCGAGGATGCAGATTGTGTGATGCTGAGCGATGAAACTGCGATGGGAAGCTATCCTTTAGAGAGCATTGAAACGATGAGCAAGGTAATACATAATGCAGAAAAGGAAGCCCAGCAGAGCTATCCAAGGAACATAGATGGCATATATAGCTATATAGCCCATGCAGCAAAAGACCTTTCAGAGAAACATGATATAAAATGCATTTTTGCACCTACTGAATCAGGAGCAACCGCAATAAGGCTTTCGCAGTTCAGGCCGAGCAGCGACATAATAGCTTTATCCGAAAACCCAAAGGTAAGAAGCAAACTTGCATTGTTCAAAGGTGTAAGGGCGATGAGCATAAAAAATTACAAGAGCACCGATGAGATGCTTGGCAGCATAAAGGAGCTTGCATTAAAGCTTAAGATATATGAGTATCTGGTAGTATATGGAAGCCCTAGGAAGAGAGGGAGCACTGATTCCTTAAAATATGTCTCCCTGCTTCCATGAAAAGTATGATATTAGCTTTTTAATTTTTATATACGAATCCATAAATGAGATCTGCAATAAAATGTTAGGTGATTTCGGCGATTGCTGAAAATTCTACTTTAGAGAGCTTTGAGGATGAAGAAGGTATAGGTGTAGCCACTGCAAAGAACAGCATGCTCTACATATCCAGCAAAGTCCTTAGCTCCTTGGTCATAATCTTGATATTAATATTCTTGGCAAGAGTACTTAAGCCTGAATATTACGGATTTTACACTATTGTGATAGCATTCTCCACATTGCTTGGAGCAGGAGGCAACTTCGGCATAGGTACAACTTTCAGGAAGAAGCTGGCTGAGATAGGCATATCATTGAAAGATAAATCAAATATAATCAGTTCTGGGATAATAATCTCTTTCGTCATAGGGTTCATATTGATGGTTATAGGCATAGCCTTTAGCAGGTATATAGCTTATTCTATCTATCATGAGCCTTTGCTTTACATTCCGTTCATAGCAAGCTCGATAATAGTATTATTGACAGTAGTTTATGGAGTTACTTCTGCAGTTCTGTTCGGCATAAACAAGGTTAAACCTGCTTCTTACATAAATATAGTATATTCGATATCGCAGGCAGCCGCAGTCTTAATCCTTGTCCTTTTGGGATATGGGATATTAGGCGCACTGCTCGGAATAGCTATCAGCCTTGCAATAGGCTCAATCATATCCGCATATTACATTATAAAGTTTGTGCATTACAGGTTCTCATTCCAGCCAATTTCCAGGTTAAAGGAATTGTTCAGCTTTTCAACTCCGATATTGGTGGCAAATTTAGTTTACTTGGGATTGACAAGCTTTGCGATAACATTTCTTGCAATTTTTGTATCTCCATCAATAGTGGGAAGCTACGGTGTTGCATTCAGGTTTGGCAGGATAATAGAGGTGATAACCGCATCATTATCATTTGTACTTCTCCCTGCATTTTCAAGCGTAATATCCAATAAGGAAAAAAGAGAGAGTATAAGCAGGGTATTCAATGGTAGCATATATTACTCCTTTCTGTTCCTTGCACCTCTAACCGCCTATCTTATCTCAGTATCAAAGCCATTGATGTTCCTGCTCTTCTCAAGCTCATACCATGATTCGTACCTATTCTTTTCAGTTATAGTCCTTGGATTGTTCATAAACATCATAGGTGTACTTTCAGGGCAGCTGATAGTGGGATATGGGAATACTAAGGCATTTATGAAGTACCAGCTTTTGACCTTGGCGATAGAATTGTCTATGCTGCTTGTGCTGACTCCATTATTCAAAGTCTATGGAGTCTTGCTTTCACTATTCGTATTAGGGCCGATATTATTCTCTTTGATATATGTAGTTGCACTTCGCAGGGAATTCAAGATTAGAGTAAAGATTAGGCAGCTGCTTTCAATTTCAGTATCTGCGATTATTCTTTTTGCAGCCTGCTATCTGGTAACGATGCTGCTCCATTACTCTTATATATCCATATTAGCAAATCTTATACTTGCATTGGCAATATTCATACCTATAGCAGTTCTACTCAAAGGCATCGATTCTGAGAATATACATTTTATAGAGAGAATAGGGAAAAGGTATAAAAAGATAAAATTCGCAACAGATGCAGTTGCGGCATATGCGAAGTTTTTCCTGGCTGCATAGATGATTCAAAGTAAAAATTGCACATAAAACAGATAAATCTTTAAAGGTATTTTTAATAAATATATGAATGTTATCAAGCCCTGGTAGCTCAGTGGCAGAGCGCCTGTCTTGTAATAAAAAGAACAGGAAAACAGGAGGTCGAGGGTCCAACCCCCTCTCAGGGCTTAC
>JAJZBL010000006.1 GCA_021798935.1 Microcaldota archaeon | reverse complement strand
CTATGAAGCTTGACTATAGCCTGTAGTTGTTGCATGTCTTGCTATACATAGCGTAAGTGGGAGCGTCGATATTTGGGCTCTGGCCCAAATGGAGCACCAATGTAACACCACTTATAGCTTGCCATACAGCTAACTAGAAATAGGACATCTGCAGGTGGATAGTTAGACTGGACGGTCGCTTTCGATAAGGAAACGAAAGTGGCCAATGCTCTGCTTAGATGAGTTGGAAACTCATCGGTAAGCTCAAAGGCAAATGCAGGGCTGACTGTATACTGAAAAGCGTGGTATGCAGACTGGAAACAGGGGCTTAACGAACTTTGGTAGCTCTTTTAATGGGGCTCCAAGCTGTCAGACAAGTTACTCTAGAGGTAACTGATTTGTAGCCGGTGAGAGTTCACATCGACCCGGCTGTTTGATACCTCGATATGGGCTTGAGTTATCCTGGTGGTACACAAGCTGCCAAGGGTTGGGCTGTACGCCCATCAAAAACTCACATGAGCTGCGTTTAGTACGTCGCGAGACAGTACGGTAAGATCTACTGATGGTGTCAGTGCCGGAGGGTAAGATCTTCCTAGTACGAGAGGAACGGAAGATCGGCGCCACTGGTGTACCGGTTGTGATTGCATTGCCGGGTAGCTACGCGCCAGAAGAATAAGTCCTGAAAGCATCTAAGGACGAAGTCAAACCCGAAACGAGGCACTAGGGCGGTCGCAATAGACGACTTTGATAGGATGGGTGCGTAAGTAGGGAGCTTCGGCGACCTATGAACATTCCATTACTAAAGCCTAATTAATAATAATCTTCTACTCGGTGCATACGCCACTTTTTCTATTTAAAATAATTCTTTTGCAGCGTGAGCTTTGACCGATTTTTAAAATAAATATAAATATATAGAAATACTACAATAGGTTTGATGATAAAGAAAGCGATATTGTGGAAGAAGGATGCAGGCGATAGGGTAATATGTACTGCTTGTGCTCGATACTGCCACATACCTAATGGAAGCAATGGATTCTGCTTTGTGAGAAAGAATATAAGTGGTGAGCTTTACCTGATAAACTACGGCAACTTGTCTGCAATACAGATAGACCCAATAGAAAAGAAGCCATTTAACCACTTTAGGCCAGGCAGCTGGGTGCTCGGAGTAGGAACTGATTCATGCAATTTCGATTGTGCATTCTGCCAGAATCATGCAATATCAAAGGAAAAAGAGATAAATCAAACTTACATAAGCCCAGAAGACCTAATTGAGATGGCAATTGCCAATAAAGTCGATGGCATCGCCTTTACATATAATGAGCCAACCATCTTTATAGAGTATGCATTGGACGTAGCTGAATTGGCAAAGGAAAAAGGACTTTTTACCCTATTTGTAAGCAATGGCTACATGACAAAAGAGGCAGTAGAAGCTATAAAGGGCAAGATAGATGCGGTGGTAGTTGATTTCAAAGGCAATGGAGAGCAGAAATTTATGAATAAGTATGAAGTGGTCCCAAGAGAAGAGCCTATAAAGGAAACTTTGATAAATTTAAAAAAGGCAGGCATACATGTAGAGATA
Source organism: Microcaldota archaeon (assembly GCA_021798935.1). Taxonomy (GTDB): domain Archaea; phylum Micrarchaeota; class Micrarchaeia; order Micrarchaeales; family Micrarchaeaceae; genus Mancarchaeum. The sequence continues at coordinate 43,940 of JAJZBL010000006.1, read as the reverse complement.
ACCGATTTGGTAGTCCCAAAAGTAGGAGACTCTTTGGAAGCTGCCGACTCGTTAACAAAATGGATTGCGGATAACCTTGGCAAAGAAACACCGATACAGTTCACGAGGTTTTATCCCGATTACAAGATGTACAATTACCCTTATACTAGCGTAGAGAGCTTGGAAGAGCATTACAAGATAGCAAAGAAGAACGGATTGAAGTTTGTATATATAGGCAATGTTCCAGGAAACAAGCACGAAAGTACCTACTGCCCAGACTGTGGAGAGGAAGTGATAAAGAGAAATGGGTTTGTGATAAGCAGGTGGAATCTTGATAGCGATAACAGGTGCAAGAAATGCGGATACAAAATACCAATCGAAGGAACTTATAAAAAGAATCCCTACCATAAAGCTATCGAGTCTTTTTATTAAATAATTAATTTACTCTTAATAATTTTTCTATATAAGTATTTATGAAAGGGAAGGATAACATTATCTAAAATTTCAAGGCCTGCCTTTTCATAAAAAGTTTTTGGTGTGCTAAAAAATGATAAAATTAGTGATATTTGATTTAGGGGGTGTGATAATAGATTACAGCGAAGTCTATTATTGCGAATATATCAGCGAGAAGTTCAAAGTAAATTTCAAGAAAGTTATCGATACTTTCAAGCCTTTGAGCAAAAGCTTAGAAAAGGGGGAGATAGAACTAAATGATATGTATAAAGGCATGAAGAAGGGGCTTGGAATACGTGGTGATGTAAGTTGGAATAAGGTCTTTTATGAAAAGTCAAAGCTTGATCTAAATATGGTAAATTTGGTAAATACTTTATCAAAGAATTACAAGATCGCAATTTTAAGCAATATAAGTATATCGAGATACTTATTGGCGAGAAAACTTTATCTTTACAAACTGCATTATGAGAGGGCCTTTCTATCAGGTTACTTAGGGATGGTAAAACCTGAACAAAATATATATAAGCATGTAATAAGCCAATTTAATGTTAAGCCTGAAGAATCAGTATTTATCGATAATCTGAAGGAGAACACTTATGCAGCTGAGGAACTTGGGATAAAATCTATAACATTCATAAATTATGAGTCTCTGCTTCCACAGCTAAAGAAGTACGGGATAAAAATATAAAAGTGATGATTATGGAAGATGAAAGCAAAAAAGAGCAAATAAAAGCGTTGACAGCCAAAAAGAAGGATAACTTCTCAGAGTGGTACACGCAAGTTCTGATAAATTCAGAATTTATTGATTACAGCGCTGTATCCGGAATAATTGTGTTCAGGCCCAGCAGCTATTTTGTATGGGACAAGATAAAGGAAGCTACAGATGTACTTTTCAAGGAAGCGGGTATAAAGGATGCATATTTTCCATTATTTATACCTGAAAGATTCCTAAACAAGGAAAAAGAACATATAGCAGGATTTAATCCTGAAGTTGCTTGGGTAACTGGTGCTGGAAGTTCAACATTTGATGAAAGGTTGGCAGTAAGGCCCACATCAGAAACTATCATGTACGATAGCTATTCTAGATGGATTAAATCATGGAGGGACTTGCCTTTAAGGCTTAACCAATGGAATAATGTAGTTAGGTGGGAGTTCAAGCACCCAACACCATTCATAAGGAGCAGGGAATTCCTTTGGAATGAGGGGCATACTGCCTTTGCAACGGAAAAAGAAGCACTTGAAGAAAGAGAGCAGGTACTTGGGATTTACCAAAAAGTCCTGAGGGAGGTATTGGCATTGGAAGGTGTGCCAGGCAAGAAGACAAATAAGGAGAAGTTTGCTGGTGCTGTAGCCAGCTACAGCATAGAGATGCTTATGCCTGATGGATGGGCTATACAAGGTCCTGATTTCCATAATGATGGCCAGAACTTCTCTAAAAGCTTCGATATAAAATTTACAGATAAAAATGGCAATTATGAATATGTATATCAAAATACCTTTGCAATATCAACACGTATGATAGGAGTTATGGTAGCGATGCATAGCGATGACAAAGGGCTAGTGATACCTCCTAAATTAGCCGAGATACAAGTGGTGATAATACCAATTTACAATGATTCTAACAAAGAAAAAATAATAAAGTATGCCGAAGAGATAAAGGATAAAATAAAAGATCTTCGTGTATATGTAGATTCCAGCAGTGCATACTCTCCAGGTTGGAAATTTAATGAATATGAACTAAAAGGCATCCCTATCAGGATAGAAGTAGGCCAGAAGGAGTATGAAGGAAAGTTTGCAACTGCCAAAAGAAGGGACACAGGAGATAAGTTTACCTTTAAGATAGACGAAGCAGACGGCAAGCTTAAAGAGATGCTTGACAAAATCCATGAGAACCTATACAACAAAGCGAAAGAGTTTTTGCAGTCCCATATCCACAAGGTTTATGATTATGAGAAGTTCAAGGACCTTATAAGCAAGGACCCTGGATTCGTGCAAGCACCATGGTGTGGTTCAACCGAATGCGAAGACAAAATTGCTGAGGAAACAAAAGCAAAGGCAACAAATATGCCATTTGATGCACAGAAGGATATAGAAGGCAAGAACTGCATATATTGCGGCAAACCAGCAAAACATATAGTAAACTTTGCAAGATCCTACTAAATTATAACCAATCGCATATTAATATTGCTTAAAATTTAATGCAGTAAAAAGTATTATGCGAATATTGGTTTTAATTATATAGTTTTAAATATTTTTAAGGCTTATATAATTTCGAAGCCCTGTCGTCTAGAGGCCAAGGACTGCGGGCTTTGGACCCGCATACGCCGGTTCGAATCCGACCGGGGCTATTGTACTAGTGAAAGTGTATAGAAGGTAATATATTGACGGAAAAATTGTATCTTAAAGATTCTTATCTCAAGGAGTTTGAGGCAAAAGTCGTATCTTTGAATGAGAGTGAAAAATTAGTAGAACTCGACAAAACTGCATTTTATCCTACAGGAGGGGGCCAACCTTCCGACACCGGAATTATAGAATTTGATGGAAGATCTTACGAAGTGTTGGATGTTTCTAAATCAGGAGATAAGGTATTCCACAAAGTTTCCGATATATCCGGATTATCTGAAGGATCTATAATTAAGGGTAAGGTGGACTGGGATAAAAGGTACCAGCACATGAAGTATCATACAGCTTTGCATATAATAGACGGCGTGGTATTCCATGATGGAAATGGAAGTATGACAGGAGGGCAGATATACGATGACAGGGCAAGAGCAGATTTTGATATACCTGGATTGGACAAGGATAAAGTTTTGAAGATTCTTGAGAAATCACAGGAGGTTATAGATAAGTCTTTGCCTATAAAAGTGAAGTTCCTAACCAAAGAGGAAGCCTTAAAGGTTCCAGAACTAGCAAGGACAGAGCCAGGAAAAGAGCTTATGAAGAAGCTTGATACCTTTAGGGTAATAGATATAGAGGGATTTGATTTTCAATTGGATGGTGGCACACACGTCAAAAATACCTCTGAGTTAGGGAAAATCGAATTATCCAAATACGAAAATAAGGGCTCACACAATAAAAGGATAGAAATAACTTTAAAAGAAAAATAAATTCATAACCTATTGAAATGGCAATGCAAAACATAAGTTTATAAAAGTTTTAAACAAATAATAATAGAATTTTAGGTAAATTTTGATTTTAAATTGTGAAGTTCAATAAAAATTAAGTCATAAGTGTTTTTATGGAAGCAAACGATAAATACGATTTAATAGTCGCAGGAGCAGGAATGGCAGGAAATCTAGCAGCAGGCATAGCTGCTAAGAAAGGATTGAATGTCCTTTTATTGGATAGGAATTCCCAGATAGAGGTAGGAAAGAAAACTAATTGGGGCTGGACATGCGGAGATGCAGTTGCCAAATCTCATCTTGATTTCGTTACTGAACGCACAGGATTAAAGTTTTCAAAACCTGAATTAGATTATCAGGTAGATGGCGTATATGCTCTCTCTCCAGATTTAGAATCAAAGTACAAATTCGACGGAATTGGATATACTTTAGATAGGCCTGAGTTTGAAACAAAGCTTTTGAAGTTTGCGATAGACAATGGCGCCCATTACGTGCCAAATTTTGAAGTTGAAGGGCCATTGATGGAAAATAACACTGTAATAGGTATCTTTGGTAAGGACAAAGATAAACAGCCTAAGAAGTTCTTATCAAAGATTGTCATAGATGGGTTGGGAATATCAACAGTACTCAGAAGGAGGCTTCCAGAAAATCCCTACGTTGACAGATTCGTAGATATCGATGATATCGAGTCCACTGGAAGATATATATATGAATTTGAGCTGGATCATGAAGACCTTAAATATTATGATCCAAAGAACGCGCTCATACATCTAAATCCTATATTAGCTCCAGGTGGATATGGATGGGTATTCCCAAAGAGCGGTAACAAGATAAATATAGGAATAGGAGTACAGAAAAGCAGCTTAGATATAAGGAACAAAAAACTAAACAAAAAAGATAGCCTTCAGACCCTTATAGATGAATATGTAAAGTGGGTTCCAGTATTCAAGAATCTTAAACTATTCAACAAAAATAATAATGGAAGAGGGATATGGTCTGTTGCAGTTAGGCGTCAGATGGAAAGCTTAGTATTCAACGGATATATGGGAGTAGGAGACAGCATGGTAATGCCTAACCCTCTTAGTGCAGGAGGTATTGGCCCTGCTCTAATATCTGGCATATTAGCAGGTGAGCAAGCAGTAAAGTCAATAGAAGGAGGGGATGTGTCTCTTAAAGGCTTATGGGATTATAATGTTGCTTATAATCAAGAATATGGAAAGAAGACTGCAGGATTAGAAGCATTTAGGATTTACCTTCAATCCTTAAACGTAGATACATTAAACTACGGAATAAAGACATTTTTGACATCTGATGAAGCAACAGATCTCACCCTTGGCAAGGTGCCTGAACTTAGCCTAAAGTCAAAATTCAAGCTTGTGCTCAAAGGGGCTTCTAATATACAAGCATTCTCCAACCTTGTATATGTAATGGGCAAGATGAAGAAGCTGGATAGCATATACGAGGAGTATCCAGCTACACCTGAAGGATTTGAGAGATGGAGAGGATCCGTCAAAAAAGAGATAGAGGAGGTAAAAGAAAAGTTCAAGCCCAACCCTGTCTGATAATGGCTGCGAGGTTAAAGGTGAAATTTATGGAAAAAGAATATACAAGATTTGAAAAAGCTAGGATAGTAGGATCAAGAGCTCTACAGCTAGCTTATGGCGCCCCACCACTGATAAGAGTTCCAGAAGGGATAATAAATCCGCTTGACTTAGCTCAGCTGGAATTTGAAAAGGAAGTAATACCTATAACAGTCATAAGAGAGTAGATTTTTAATTAACATTGTTTTTTGCAATTAGCTGGCCTACTGTGCCTAGTTTTATGCCATTTAAGCTATAGACATAGGATTTATCGTAAGAAAATATATCGTTGCTGAATAATGGGTTTATGTTCCTCTTATCGTTGTTCGACACAAAATTTACTGCACTTCCTATTATAAAGGGGTTGAATGCAGGCATTACTATAAGCTTGTTAGCAGAAAATGTGCTATAGAACTTTTTGGCAGTGCTCTTATTTATGCCCGATATAAGCCAAGCCTTTTCTTTATAAAAATTCTTTTCGCCTTCTTTTATCTCAACAGCTATATGGTTATGTGCTGTGATTATTATTTTTTTGCTCATCGCTTTAAGTGAAGGAAATCTATTGCCATGCAAGAAGGCAAAATCCCCTACCAAGAATTCATCCAAAGTATCTATACCAATTATCTCACTTAAAAATGAGTCATGATTTCCATTGACTACTGTCAGGTCTAAAGGGCTAAGCAAGTCAAAAAATCTTTTCAATGATTCCAGTTCATATTTGCTAGGATGCATTATGCTATCCTTAACATCTCCTAAAAGCACCAATCTTCTTATACCATAATCATCTGACATCTTTAAGATGCTAGAAGCCATGATATCTGTGTTATTGTATATATGTATGCCTTTCTTCAATAATTTACTCTCATAACCTATATGGAGGTCCCCTATAACCATGTAGCTGCGCTTGTAAGATTTTGCAATCAATACAGGTTTTCCATATACAAATTTTATGTTATTCAAATGCAACAATCTATGACCTTAGATAATTGAGATAATAAAACAATTACATGGCAAATCGCAAACTCTAAAAATATCCGTTATTATTATATAATATTACTTATCTACCCTTTACTATTTATATTTTTTAGTATAAATAACTAGTGAATTATTATGTCAATGTGGTCCCCAATTATAGGAAAATTCAAAGGCATACCAATACAGTTGCACTGGTCATTCGTTTTGCTGATGATATTTGCGCTTGCAATAAGCGTACCTCTATTTTTTGTGCTTGTAATACTTTTCGCATGCGTGCTTCTTCATGAGATGTCACATACGTTGACAGCATATAGAAACAAAGTACCTGTCGAAAAAATAATACTCTACCCATTAGGCGGAGGATCACTTATAGATTCAGATAGCTTGAATCCAGAACTGGAATTTAGGATCTCATTAGCGGGTCCCGTCGCAAGCTTTATAATGGGATTTGCATTTGGAATAGCAGCTGTTATACTGCCGGGGGGAGAGATTGAGAGCTTCATCCAAATATTTTTCCTGCTTAACATATTGTTGGCTATATTCAATATAATACCATGGTTCCCATTAGATGGGGGAAGAGTTCTCAGAGGTTATTTCAGGAAAAAATACCCATTTATAACCGCAACAAAAAAGACCGTAATGGCAAGCAACATAATAACTGTTGTATTCATAATAGGGACATTGGTATATGCAGGAATTTCTACCTATACTATAACTTATAAGGAATTTATTATTTTTATTGATGTATTTATGGCAATGTTCATATATAGTGGTGCAAAATCCGAGATGGAATTAGCTTATATAAAAGAAAACACCAAAGATTTGCCTATACGCTCGCTTATATCAAAGAATTATATCCTATTCAAGAAGCCTGCATCATTGAGGGAGATATATGATGCCGTAATAAAATACCATACCAACATAATACTTTTCAAGGGTAATGGTGGATATCAGATAATATCAAAGTTGCCGGCACCCAACATAAATGCATTGAATTTGAATATGTCGAGCAAACAGAACTCGATGTACTATAAACTATCATTGCCTGTAATAGATTATAATAAAAAGGTATACGATGCATTTAACAAAATGCAAAATACAAATCTGCCAATAATAGGTGTTATTAGAGGGAAGACGCTGATAGGGGTAATATCGAGGCAGCACCTTGACTCATTTGTATCATTGCATATGTCAAACATCAGCAGTATGCAGGCCAAATAAATAAAAGGACAGTGGTAAAAGATGCTTTATATTGATAAGATACATATTAAGAATTTCAAGTCTTTCAAAAACTCATCTACTCAGTTTACAAACGGCTTTAACTGCATCGTAGGACCAAACGGTGCAGGAAAATCGAACATATGCGATTCACTGCTATTTGCGCTTGGCGAAACATCGTTGAAGAGGATGAGGGTTTCTAAAACAAAGGATCTAATCAATGCACTAGTTCTTGAGAATGCCAAGACAAAGAAGATAGCGTCTGTAAGTATCTTATTTTCTGGCAGTTCCTCATTTGAGATTTACAGGTCTGTAGATAGTGAAGGGAAGATAGAATATAGGCTCGATGGAAAAAAGGTAACAAGGCAGGAGATTGTAGACATGTTGGCAAGAAATGGTGCAGTTGTAAATGAAACAAATACAATCACACAAGGCGAAATAAATAAAATTATGTCATTAAGTGTGAAGGAGAGGAGATATCTTATAGATATAGCTGCAGGAATTAAAGAATTTGATGACAAGCGTGAGGACTCCTTAAAGGAACTCGAAAAGGTAGATGAAAAGATAAGTGGCGCAAAGGCGTTGCTTGGAGAAAGGTTAGGATTCTTGAATGAGCTCAAAAAAGAGAAAGATGATGCTGAAGCATACCAGTATTTTTCTTCACAGATAAAAAAGATAAATTACACCATATTAAAGAGAAGATTCGAAGATATAAATTCAAAGATGTCAAAGATAAATGAGGAAATAAAAACCAAAAATGATCTTTTGTCAAAAGACCAAGAATCACTTAATTCCCTAAATACTCAAATATCTGAGCTTTCCACAAAGCATAGTGAGGTATCAAAGGAAATAAACTCTAAGTCTAGCAAACTCAGCTCTATAAATGCAGCATTGGAAGATGCCAACAAAAATATTGCAGTTTATATGGCTAATATATCAAACCTCAACGAATCTATTAGAGAATTAGAAATTAGGCTAGAAGGCTATAAATCAGATATGTCTAAGATTTCATCCCAAATAAAAGAGGGGTCAATAGAATTAGAAGCGATATCAAAAGAACTCGAATCTAAGATAAAAATTTATAGTGATTTAGAATCTACAAATGATGCAGGGATGGAGGAGTACAAAAAACTGCAGAAAGAGTATGAAGAGCAGTCTGCAAAGTTAAATTCATTAAACTCTGAATATACGGATAGAAAGGTAAGCTTGGAGCAATTAAAACTTGAATATTCCTCAATGCAATCGAAGATTGCCACGTCAGGAGAGGATATAAAGAATCTAAAAGCAGAGTTATCTAACTTAGAATCAGAGAAGGCAAAACTTAGCTCGGAGATATCAAAAGAGGGAAAGTCTATATCTCAGCTAAAATCGGAGCGTATAGAGATTGGAGGAATGCTTGACAAAGCCAATACAAGCAGCATAAACCTTAGAGAGCAATTATCAAGCTTTGGAGGAGCAAAGGACAGTATTGAAGAAACGCTGAAAGGAGTAATAAAAGAAGGATTTTATGGAAGGGCATATGAATTATGCAGATATGATGAAAATTATTCTGAAGCAGTAAATGCAGCTGCTGGAAGCCGGCTGAACTACTTTGTTGTGGATAATATAAGAACAGCAAATGATGCCATAAAAGTGCTCAAAAGGGCAATGATGGGCCGTGCATCATTCATACCTATAGAAGAGATATCCTATTATCCGATGCAGGAGAACAAGATGGATCCTCTTTTGAAGCACATAGAGTACGATCCAAAGTTCGAAAAGGTATTTGCATACATATTTTCCAATACTTATATTATCGGCAATATTGAGGAGGCAAAGAAGCAGGGTATAGGAAAATACAGGTTTGTAACTCTTGATGGGGAACTAGTGGAGCCTTCAGGGATAGTGACAGGAGGGCGTTCTAAGAGCAGCAATGTATTTCCTGGGAAGCTGAGAATGGAGTTGGAGGAAGTAGAATCCACTAGGAAAAGCCTTTCATCAAGACAAGTGGAGTTGGATGAACTTATAAATGAAACTTTCAGGCAAATCTCTCAAAATCAAGTAAGGTTGGAGAACTTAGACAATGAAATAGCAAATAAGAAAAAGTTGCTTGATCAGTATAATTCTGCAAGCATTATTCCAGAAAAGAACAAAATACTAAAAGAACAATTAGATTCTCTTTCAGCAGAGGTTGAAGCACTAAATTCTGAAAAATCAAAAGTAAGCGAGAGGATAAACGAAGTAAAAAAGGCAATGGAAGAAAAGGAATTTAGCATGCCTGCAAAATCTGGCAGTCAGGATTTAGCAAAAATAAGATCTGAAATAGAAAACCTTAAAGTAAATCAAGCATCAAAGAACAAGGAGGTAAGCATAAACAAAGTAAAGCTTCAGGAACTGTTAGATGAATCAAAGAAAATTGAATCAAAAATTACATTGCAAAAATCTCAAGTAAAAGATTTTGAGACGAAATTAGAAGAAGAAAAAAAGGTTAAGGCAGAAAATGAAAAAGTAATCAAAGCTCAGGATGCTTATAGTGTAGAGCTTTACAATAAGCTGTCAAGTATTGAAAAGAACCTTGAAGAATTAGGATTTGAAAAAGGCAAGATATCCTCGCGCATGGATCAGTTAAACAAGGAGATCAACGATTTAAAATCAGGCACTATAGAATCAAATGTAAGATTGGCAGATATAAAAGCAGAATTATCCTCTTATGAAGGCATTGAAGAGCTGCAAGGCAGCATAGAAGAATTAGAAGGAAAACTATCCGAATTTAAATCAAATCTATCAAAGTTAGGGGAAGTAAATCTTAAAGCCCCTGAAATGTACATTGAAAAGAGCAGGGGCGTTGAAGAGGCCGCAACTAAACTGAATACTTTAGACAATGAGAAAAATTCAATAATGTCAATGATAAAAGAGATTGAGCGCAAGAAGCTTGAAGTATTTAATGAAACCTTCGCCAAGGTGAATGATAACTTCTCAACCCTTCATAAAGTTACAATTGGGACTGATGGATATTTGGTTTTGCAGAATCCAAAGGACCCATTCAACTCTGGACTTAATATAATTGTAAAAAAAGATAGTGGAAGAGAAGTTAATTCGGAAACTCTATCAGGAGGGGAAAAGTCTTTAAACCTCCTGATATTATTATTTGCCATACTGATGCGTGATCCTAAGTCATTTTACATATTTGATGAAATTGATTCTGCATTAGATAAGGATAACTCAAAGAAGTTATCAGTATTGCTGAAGAAGATGAGTGAAAAATCCCAGTTCATAGTAGTAAGCCACAATGATACCTTAATAACTTCAGCTGATGCTGTAATAGGTTTCGTAAACCAGAATGATGAATCTAAATCCGTAGCTGTCAAATTAAGCAACTTGAACAGATAAAAGATGATTTCTTGCCAAAAAAGAAAAAGGTCAACTACAAAAATTCAAAATCTAAACCTGCCACTTCTAGCAGAGCAGCTGAAACTCCGTCAAAGAAAAAAGAAATAAAGCTGCTGCCCTTCTATGTCTTATTCTTTGTATCTATAATACTTTATCTATTATTCAACAGATCCGAAAACCTATCTATAATATTTGGCCTATTATCATTCATATTTTTGGTCCTGATAATAGGGCTTGAGTTAGAGCAAAGTGTTAAGGAGGAGGGAAGCAAAAAGGTAGTCCTTGAAATTTTAGGCACTATTGTTGTTGTAGTAATAATCTGGCTGGCTCTAATGTACGGGTTAAATACACGATATCCTATAAATGTAGTGCCTAGCTGCAGCATGCTTCCATACTTGCACAGAGGGGATATAATAGCAATCTCAGGGATATCAAGCATAAAGCAGATAAAAGCACCTATAGTAAATGTAACTAAAGGCGAAATTGGGTACATAATGTCTAAGGGGTATCCCGATTCATTGTCCTGTGTTGCTTATAGATACAACGGAACGCAGCTAGTTATATCGCAGTATTATAAGGCAGGGTGGGCAATTGGGCTTTACAAAGAGGGATCACCAGAAAATGAATTATTTAACAATTCAAGTGGCTATCCTATAAGCTACAATTGCGGTGTTAGAAGCATAAGATACAACAACGGAACAGAAGGTGAAGAAGCGTACCTTGAGTCTATAAAGATAAATAATAAAACTATAAAAGGGGATGCGGGTAATAGTGTCCTTGTATACCAGACTCAGCCTTCGGATTTATTTTACAGAGAAGGAGATTCATTCATAGTTCATAGGGCATATGCAATACTAAATCAGAGTGGTAATTATTATATATTGACAAAAGGGGATAATAACCCAGGCCTTGATATGCAATACGATAATTATCCACCTAATAGCAGTGAAGTTGAAGGCAGAGTGGTAGGTATTATACCATACTTAGGGTATCTGAAATTGCTCATAAGCGGCAAATTTGCTGCACCTGCAGGATGCAATTCTACAGTTATACATAGTTGGGAATCATAATTAAGTGATAATATGGCAAAATCAGAAGTCGATAGAGTTACAGAAGAAACAATAGAAAAGGGAGGAATATTGATAAAGCTTTATTTTGATATGCAAAGTGAAGATGAAAGCAAGCTCCAGCCGTTGATGACAGATTTGATAAGCAACAGGCTTTTAAAAGAACAAGGTGTGGTATACTGCTATGGTGCTATAGAGGAACCTATAAAGGTAAAAGACTTATATAGCACAGTAGCCGAGGTAACAACGCTTTTTGAGAAGCCAAGCTATGCATTTAAAATAGCATTCAATTATGCACCTGCAGGGGTTGAGATCCTAAAGCCCGCAAATGAAATACACCTGACAGGTGCAGAGTTGCAGACTATACTGATGGATCTGTCTGAAACATCAGTAAATTATTCAAAATACATACTTGAAAAGGTTATGAAGCCAGAGGATATAAACAGCATAAAAACAGCAATAGAGAACAGGGCTGCAGTAGGCAGTAAAGTCATCAGCGGAAAAGACGAGGACAACAAAGATGAGGCTTCAGGTTCAGGGCCTGCTTCAAGCTGAAACATTCTCCTGTGCTCTCTTCTTATACCACACAGTGCCATATTCTGTATCTTCAAGCATTATTCCATATTTTTCTTTGATTTCATCCCTTATTTTATCAGCTTCAGCATAATCCTTGTTTTTCCTTAACTCATCCCTTTTCTTTATCAATCCTTCCAAACCCTCAGGGAGGCTATCCTTGTAGTAAGTATTTTCGAGAAGGCCAAATATGTCTGCATATTCTAATATACCTTTTATTAGATAGTCCTTTGAGTTTTGTGTAATCCCATCATGGCTTTCCAAATATGACCTTATTGTAGTTAAAATAGCAATTAGCTTCATCAATGCAACAGATGTATTGAAATCATCGTCCATCAATTCGGTAAACTCTCTTTCAAATCCCCTAAATCCTTCTATAAGTGCCTCTTCATCTGTGCTTTTAGATCCTAAAATCTTAGGGTAATTATATAATATGCTAAATGAATTGTATATATAATTAAGCTTGCCCTGAGCGTCCTGCATCATTCTATCTGTATAGTTAACTTCTTTCCTATAATTTGCAGATATCATCATGAGCCTCAAAGCTTCAGGATCATACTTGCTTAGGGTATCTCTTATTGTTATGAAATTTTTAAGGCTCTTGCTCATTTTAACGTTGTTTATATTCAACACTCCTGTATGCAGCCAATATCTTACAAAAGGCTTCTTCCCGAAAGCTGCCTCTGCCTGTGCTATCTCATTAGTATGGTGGGGGAATATCAATTCACTAGCACCACCATGAAGGTCATATTGAGGCCCAAAAATAGTATAAGTTATCGCAGTATCTTCTATATGCCACCCAGGCCTACCTGACAAGACCCTCTCCTTTCCATCTATATTAAGCTTAATATCCCATTTAGGTTCACCTGGCTTTGCTGCTTTCCATAAAGCAAAATCATATACATTCCTTTTTCCTTCCTTCGGTTCTATCCTATGGTTCTTAAGTTCCTCAAGCTTCATTCCAGATAGCTTTGTATAATCTTTGAATTTGTCAACATCATAATATATATCTCCGTCAAGGTAATATGCATATCCTTTGTCTAAAAGAAGTTGTATCTGCTGCCTTATAGCTTCTATATAATCATGAGATCTTGCGTATTTTGTTATATTCTTCTTTACTCCTATCGCTTCCATATCCTCAAGGAATCTCTTTTCATATTTCCTCTCAAGCTGCTCTGCGGTTATACCTTGCTCTTTTGCCCTGTTTATTATCTTATCATCTATATCTGTTATATTTTGAACATAATTAACTCTGTAACCTTCATGCCTGAGCCATCTGGCTATAACATCAAACATTATATAGTTCCTTGCATGGCCTAAATGTGCATCATCATAAGGGGTCTGCCCGCATACAAACATATTAACTATCTTGTCTTTCAAAGGCTTGAATTCTTCTTCCGATCTAGTAAGAGTATTATAAACTTTCAATACCATAAAATCACTTCATAGACTTGTTCAATTGAATATATTTTTCCTCTAAGTCCTTGCTTAACCTTAATAATACTTGGCCTTTCTCCTGTGGATTAAACTTAGCATTATCAATTATATCCTTCAAACTATTAATAGTGTTATCATAGTCTTTTAAATTTATTCTATAAGGTATGCCATCTTTGCCACCTAAATTATAAGAATAAAGTACAGGATCCCTTTCGTAAATCTCATTATTGTATATAAGTGAGGAAATCAAAGCAACGGATTTCAATGTCTTCCTACCTATGCCTTTTATCGATAAAAGTGCATCATAATTTTCAGGCTTAATATCATTTGCATATTCAAGAAGCTTTATTGCCTGTTTGCTTAAATCCATTGATGGAATTATATTATGCCTGTTAGGAAGATTATAGGTTTTGCCAAAAGTAACTATTTCACTTAAACTTTCATTTATAAGATTTAAGCTTTGCATTTTAATATCCGAATTACCCTTAAAAGTCAAATCGACGGTGTTACTTGAAACATCGGAGGCTATTGCGTTATTTGTCTCACAAGAAATATCCTTTTTGTCAATATTATCTGAGAATATCTGAAACCTAACTGCAGTATTGCCTTTGTTGAACATTCCCTGTTGCACAACACTCCATTTATTTTTTGAGAATATAAAAGTATGATGATATATGCCAAAATTATCATATATAAGAGAAGAATCTATTTTTGCGGTGATTCTGCTATATTTCACAAGTTCTTCAGCATTGCTTGCAGATAACTGATCTGCACCTTTCAATATATCTTCAGGTGTCTTTAATCCTGTCTTGCCCTTTCCTCCAGCTATATATATGTCACTATACCCATTCAGAGCTTGCTTTAATGCTGCCATAGTTACTGTGGTTGTTCCACTGCTATGCCAATCATAACCAACTGCGCATGCAAGTGCCTGAAACCAATATGGATCTGCGACCCTCTTTACAAATTCATCAGCTCCGTATTCTTCTATTATCTCGTTAGCTATTATGGATGATAGCTTTACCATTCGCCCAAATAGCCATTTTGGGGCATTGCCGCCATGCAATGGCAAAAACGAGTAATTTTGCATTTTATTCACTTTGCATAAGTGATATTGTCAAAGAATCCGCTACCCTGATTTGGAGAATCTGACATTCTTATATCACCAACTATCATGTATTCGTATTTTTGATCTGATCCTTGAACTATACGAAGCCTTACAACTTTTCCAAGCAAAGAGGTCAATGGGATAGTGGCATTCTCTAATTTGTAACCTTGTCCAATCAAGCTTCCATTAGATAAGCTAAGGCTATATGTTGATATCTGATCCTTTATATAAGGGGTGCTTCCATTAGATGGAATTATTTCTATGTAATCCAAATTGTTTTTTGGGCTTATTACTTGAAGATTTAAGAAGGGTTTATCTACTAGGAACCTACTCGAAGTAATATTCCCTGTATTCTCTATAGGTGAACAATTATATGATGATATATAATAGGTCTTTGAATAATTTTCCCAGGGGAATTTTGGATAGCACCCGACATCGTTTGCATAAGTTAAATTAAGAGGCTTATATCCAAAACCAGGGCCTGAAATATTCCAACCAATATAAGTGCCAGTTGACAAATCTCCCTGATAAACGGAATAATAAGTCTTATTAAGCAGCACTTTTACACTTGTATTCAAAGTTATGATGCTATAGTTGTTGAGGCACGGACCATTGGTAGTGGAATTGCTTGCATTTAAAGTCAAATAATATATCTGTGCAGGAGCATAAAACTCTGTATAAAAGGTGCTGCAGCTATAAGGCAAATAATCTTGTTTGACATAGGTTTTATTGTTAGAGCCAACTATGCTAAAATTGACATAACCCATTTTTCCTGTCGAAACCCATACACCAAGAGTTCCTCCTTTCCATGTACAAGCCCCAATGGTAGATGAGCCTGCTTTAGCATCCAAATCATAATTGTCACAGCCATAAAGGTAACTTGAATTGGTAACATTAGGCTTAGTAGTAACAGGAGGTGCACGTGGAGGAGGGGTTACACTTATAATATTTTTATTTAGTTTAAAACCCCCTGTTTCATAATAACCAACTATTGCCAGAATAATTATTATGGTGATTAAAATTATTACACCTATAGAAGCACTTGCCATGGTATCAATTAAACTTACTGAATTAAATATTTAATTATTATTGACAAATTTACACGATAAAGAATATATAAACCAGTATTTTCAGAAAATAACCCATTTGAAACGGGCTAATGCGCGATACTTATTTATACTTTTAGTAAGCAATAAAAGTAACTATTTGTATCTAAACCTGTAATTGTGATGCCCTAAAATCAAACGTGCATACATTTATAAGGTTGAAAAATAGTTTATTAAAAGATTTAATTCATTCAAACAGGTGAATATTTGGGAAGTATACCTAGAAAATGGAAAAAGAAAGGCAGGATGCGCTGGAAATGGAAAAAGAAAAGGCGCAAAAGGCTAAAGAGAGCGCAGAAACGTAGAGTAGGAGAACTTTAATCATATTCTTCCTTTTTTTGATACTTTTTATTTATATGTTTTATCTTGCAACTTCTTATATTTTAATTAATAAAAATAAAATAGACTAAATTTTTTAAGAGAAAGCTTGCTTGCACTAATTATTAAAATATAAAATAAAAATAAAAACAGCAAGGCTCCAAAAAGCCAGAAATGCGAATTACTTTGCTATCTTGCTAAGTATTGGGTATGTCTCATATAGATTCTCTTGTTCCAGCTGCTGGTAAACCATGTATATTATACCTACAGTAAGCAATATGCCCATTCCAGTACCTATTGCTCCTGTCAATGTTGCTATTGCTGCTAAAAGCCCTACAAACAAGCTTCCAAGCACTGTTATATCGGGTATGTATTTGTCCAAAAGTTTCTTTATCATCCTAGGGTCTCTCCTAAATCCTGGTATCTGCCATCCCATGTCCTGCAATTGCTGTGCTAACTTCTCTGGATTTTGCCCTGTCATTTCTATCCAGAACTTTCCAAACAAGACGCACAGTATTTCAAGCACTACAATGTAAATTATTACATGTATCCATTCAGGTACTAAAATCATACCACCCATAGGAAGGAAAAGATCAGATGTATGAGTCAGCAAGTAAGAGAAATATGGCAAATATCCACCTATCCCATAAGGTGCACTGTAAGGCAACGGAAATGATGGAGATATAAGATATATAAGACCTCCAGACAGTGCGCCGTTTTGATAATAAGCTATAAACTTTGCTAGATTTGCAAATGAACCTGTAATCCCAGAAAGAAACTTGAACCAAACTGTAAAGCTTTCTTCAAGTGCCGTTGCGAGTATTACTGGCAAAACGCTTACATAAAGGAATGGTATTGGCAAACGGCCACCAACGCCCCTCATTTGGCCAAAGCTAAGTGGAAGCTCTATTTTCATCTCATAAGCATATATGCTTACTAAGAACACAATTATAGCAAATATCAGCGGACCAAAGGCAAGAACCGCATTTGCAGGTGCTGCTGCACCCCCTGCTGTTATTGCCCCTATAACTTCAGGAAATATTACAGTAGCTGTTCCAGCTACTATTGCATAAGATACTCCTGCAGCTATGAACATATTTATTCCGGAAGTTATCCCGTATTTGCTCATCATTTCGTCCATAAAAATTATAGCTATAGCACCTAGGGCCAATTGCAGCATTACTGCTCCAGCCAAAGCAGGGTTGCTTACAGGCACATAACCACTAAGCACGAATGCAACAGATTCAATGATCGCAATTGCTATCGCAGAGAATTTCTGCAAACTCTGAAATCTTCCTTTCTCTATAGGGTTATCCATATCTATATGTATTATCCCAGATCCATTGAGAAGCTGCAGTACTATGCTGGAAAGAACTATTGGGCCTATTCCAACTGTTATTATACTTCCTATCCTAGCTGCAAATATTATACTTATAAGTTGCAGTACTGGTTGAGTTACATCTGTTATGTTTACTCCTATGGCATATGTGTTATAAAGCAAGAAGTATATTCCAAGTATCATTGCAGTCCATACCATCTTTTCTCTCAATGAAAGTGGCTTTTTAGGCGGCGTTATCACTGGTATATACTTTGAAATCTTATCCATAAATTCAAATGTCATGTTACCACAGAAGTAAATATCCAATAGATTTTGTTAATTTCATCTATTACAAAATATAATAAATATTATTAGGTAATACTTTATAAACTTACCTATTTTACCTTAATATTCTAGGCACCTGAAACCAAAAAATAGACCAAAGTCTTTCTTTACTTATTAAATGATTACCTTGAAAGCAAATGGAGCTGGTAATAAACAAGTAATAGGTTTATGACAGTTAGAATTCCCAATATGTAAACATTATAAGCGGATAAGTAACTCAAAATACCCTCAGCACCTATGCTGCCCAAAACAGGTATCAACAAACTTGATAGCAAAGGAGCACTACATCCACATCCTGCAACTAATCCACCAACGGAAGGCATCACTACACTGACAACCCCACCTGCAGTAGCATCCTTAATTGCAATTCTTTTCCTTATTCCATATATGCTTATAGTTATTAAAATTGCAGAGGTAATCACAAGCAAGTAAAACATATAAACAGGAACAGTCAAAATTACAATTCCTCTAAACGAACTCATGTATATTATCGTATATAAAAGAAAATAATATAAAACAGCTGCTACAACTAAAATCGCCAAGTAAAGAGGTTTTGAAAATATATCTTTCAAAATACTTAATTTTTTTGATTTGAAATTAATTGCTATCACCTTTAGTTGTAACCTTCATATGATTCCAATTTAGGTATCACTGGCAAAGAACATATAGGTGCAGTGTTGTTTATTGATGCGCAAGTCATTGCAATATAAAGGTCTGCACCTGCATACTCCAAATATCCAAACTCGCTGTTGGGATGGCTTATATTATCAAATACCATATTATGGGTTTTATATTCTATTGATGGATTTCCGCTTGGTTCTGATTTGAATCCAAAGTCTGCATCATCTGCACCAAGAACATTGTATTTGCCCCATATTGTATAGGGTGTGCCTTGAAAGTTATTAAGCTGCAATATAAATTTAAATGCATTAATGTAAACGCTGTTGTTCGTGGCATTTATCCTTGCCCCTATAGTTGACATAGGATTTAATTGAAACCCTCCAGTTATCGGAAGGTCATCTTCTATAGAGATGAAGTTGATATATTTGCTGCTATAAAAGTTACCTAAATCCTCAGCTGATTGATTGTAATGTGCAGGTGCCCAGTAAATTGTAGGTATATCATGGTCACCAAATGAAGAATAACCCTTATAAAGTTCGCTGAAGTTTCCAAATTTGCCTAAAGCCAAGGCCATGGCCCACCGGTTTTCTCCACAGAATATGCAGGTAGTGGAACCAAAGTAAATCACAGAAGGTTTTCCATTTACTACAAAAGGGTTATCTAGAATTTTAACCTCTGCATTTGATCCTACAGTGGAACCAAATACATAGCCTCCAAAGGTTCCATTCAAAATCATCTGCCCTGCTTCCTCGAAATAGCTGTCATTTGCATTGTTGAATAAGGCTAGTTCACTTTTATTTAATGGCTGGTTTATATTAGTTAACCTGCTTCCAAAAGACGCATTCGCAGTTATAACTGGATCATTGGGTAGGGATTTAGGAGGTACTATAAGAGAGCCAGTTATATTATAGGAGGGATCTGATAAGATAGTTGAATTTTCTGTTGTGCTGTTAGGAGTAACAGAGGTCGTCGGCTTAGCAGATGAAAGGCTATTCAATTTATTTGAAATGCCGTTTAACTCCGAAGACAAGTTTGCGAACAATACAATAACTACAACAAGCACCAATATTATCAGTATGTATGGTAGGTATTTATTAATTTCAAACTTTTTCTTCTCATTACCCTTTAAGTTTTTATCTATCTCCTCTTTATTTTCCTTACTACTTGAATAATTATCAGCCATTTTGAACATCTATAATTCGGTAAACTACATAACTGATTAGAAAATTCAATATATTTATAAGTTTTGCAATACCTTTAGTAAAAAGGTAAAAATTAATTTAGGTCGTGCAGATCGAGAGTTTATAAAACAGTGCAATATAAATAAATATTTAGATAGCTAATCCTAATCTAAATAAGAAGGTATTTTGATGATTCAGAGTTTGCAGGTTACAAGTCAAACCAAGCAAAAGGAGAGGCAGATTGCTGGAGAAATTAGGGTATTCGATATAATAGATGCCCATTGCCATTTAGATCAGATTAAGCAGAAAGATATTGATGATTCCTTAAGGTATATTGCAGGCATGGTAACAAATGGGGTAGACATGCCATCAAATATCAGGAATTTAGAGCTTGTGGACAACAGGCACATATTTGCCTGCCTTGGCATACATCCAGAGTTTGCAGCATCCTTAAAAAAATACGAAGTTGACTATATAATAGATTTTATAAAGAAGCACTCTAAATCGATAAAAGGAATAGGTGAAATAGGATTGGATTATAAATTTGCTTCTCAAATAAAAGGCTCAAAAGCAAAGCAGAGAAGCTTATTCTTAAGAATGCTTACGTTAGCAAACAAGCTAGATTTGCCAGTTACCGTACATTCGCGTGAAGCAATGGATGAAGTGCTGTATATGCTCCACAAGAAAAATATAAAAAAAGCTCATATACATTTCTTTGAAGGAACCGTCGAGCAAGCGATGAAAGCAGTTGAATATGGATATATGATATCAATACCGCCTTTACCTTCCTCAAAAAGAAATGCTGTGATTAAAGCAGTACCGATAAAAAACCTGATGGCTGAGACAGATTCCCCAACTGCCGGTTCTTTGCCTAAAGATGTAATATACTCTATAGAGCTTATAGCAAAAGCGAAAGGTTTAGGATTAGAGGAGACGGCAAAGCAGTTGACTATGAATACACGCAGGTTCTTCAATATAACCGAAGAGCACGCTTCTCTATTAAGATCTGGTAAGCAATGAAAAGTATTTATAAATATAGAGTTAAAAGTAATTATTCCAATGAGCTATGTAATATGTACATTTTGTTTAAATTATTGTGCATTGAGCATTTTAGCTTAAAATATGTGGGCCCGTAGCTCAGCTTGGATAGAGCGGCAGCCTTCTAAGCTGATGGTCACGGGTTCAAATTGTTTGCCATAAAAAGCAAACATGAAAATCCCGTCGGGCCCGCAGATTGGAATTTATGCTGTGCTTTTACTTTTCTCTTTATTTACTGTATTATGGTAATTGACGCTTATGTTATCAGCCTTCCTGTTCGCTTTGCTTATGATTGCAGAAGGCGAATCGGACCTTATCAGATTTCTAGCTAATATATATTCAATTGAAGAATCCATTATTCTGCCGGCACTATCTAAGTTAAGGTCTATAATAGTATAACCATTTACCGCACCTTTAGGGTAATCTCCAACAGGTATTGGAAGTGCATTCATGAAAGAGCTATTAGATTCCTGCATGCTAGGCACTTTAACAACAAGCCTGTTCCCTACCCACTCAGCCATGGCAACATGATCATGACCTGCTATATGAAGCACGGCTTCTGATCTCTTGTCCATCACATGCTTAAGCAAGCTGCTCTCATTTGACGTTCCTTTCTCATGA
This sequence comes from Microcaldota archaeon, assembly GCA_021798935.1. Lineage (GTDB taxonomy): Archaea > Micrarchaeota > Micrarchaeia > Micrarchaeales > Micrarchaeaceae > Mancarchaeum. The sequence goes on along the minus strand of JAJZBL010000006.1, from coordinate 22,511 downwards.
GATAATGAAGTTTTCATTCCATTAATATTGACTTCACCTGCACCATATTCTCCCCCAACGATTGCGGTAATGCCATATATGGCTTTCTCTATATTTTTCTCAAGATCCTTATCATTGCCCTCTCTACGTATTCCATCAAGGTAACCTTGTAATCTCTGCTTTAAGGAGTTGGCTATGGTTGTGGACTCATCCCTATGTCCTTCGCCCTCTGTTTTATTGTAATGATTTCCTGAAACTGTAATAACTGTGCCGCCTCTGTTGGCAACTCCATACACCAGATCTGCTATCTTATCAAGGAGAACTATAACCTGTTCATCTATGTTAAAGTAGAGTTGTTCGGACTTATTCTTGTAGAAGTCATTTAGTGCATTAGGTGAGTCTCTCCTCAATATATCCTTAACTTTTTCAGTATGGGAAAAAGAATCGTTTATATGAGGCTCGGCTCCATGGTTCTTGTAAAATCCATCTAATATATCTCCAGAGAGGATAAGTACATCAACGCCCCTTCCCTGCATATCTTTAACAGAATTCTCCAAAAGTTCATACTCAGCATGATTGCCTATGTGTGTATCTGTAATCACACCCACAACAAGCTTATTGCTGGCGCTACTCATTTTCGTATCAATATCGTTATTTAATTCATTTTCAATTTTAGCCTTTATCTGTGTATAATATTTCTTAAGTTCCCAATCCTTTAACTCAGAAGGAAGTTTGTTCATAGCTACATAGTACTCCAAATTAACATTAGAAACCCCATTCAGTGGAAATTGTATATCCTGGTCTTTGATAGCATTCCAGCGCTTATTCAGAATCTTGTACTGCTCTTTCATTTCATCAAAGTACAATTTAGAAAGCATCTCAGAGGTTTTAGTTTCATATTTTATTGGTAAACTCGGGTCTGATACATGCAGTATAGTAAAGTCACTGCTCATAACACCTTTCTGAACCGATTGCGTATATTTTGTGTTAGTCCATTTGTTCCATTCAGCAGCAACCTTGCTTGGATCTGTAAAAGGTCCCTGTGCAAGTGCGAATTTTAAAGACTCTGATTTATTTTTGTATGGTTCTATTGTAAATGAACTAGTATTATTTTTACTTGTTACAACTATTGTGTCAAGTTTGTAATTTATCTTTCCTGCCTTCAATCCATTATCTGTAAGTATATCGAGTTTGCCTGCAAGCTTGTTATTGCTGCCTATACTTCTTGCTCCAAGTATAACATTCAAACTATAAGCGGTGACGAGATTGAACTTGCCTTTGCCAATATCTATAACCCTACCATCAACTTTTTCATTTTGCAATATCAATTTTCTTTTTCTACCAAAAGCATCCTTTAAATAGCTTAGGTAATATGACTCTGAAAGTTTATCTATTATCTCGTGAGATCTATGGTCTGTTAGAGAATTTCCTGTATAATTGTCCACACTCTTATTGCGCAAGTCATTTTTGTACTGCTCATTTGTGTTGCTTTTTTCCTTCATCTTATTTCCCATAACTCTTATGGAATTGGATATTGCCTTTGATTTTGCCGAAAGCTCTGCCAGCTTATCGGAATCTGTCACGTTTTTCATCTCTTCAAGTATTTTTGCCATCTCCTCTTTCTTTTGGTTAAGGTACTTGTCAAATTTTCCATCACTCGGATCTGCCTCACCGACTTTTAATTTATAAAGGCTCTTTAAGAGATCTCTTCTCTCTTCTGCCTCTTTCTTTTCCTCTTTGTTTATTCTTTCCTTAATTCTAATGTTCTGCAGCTCTTTCATATCTCTATCATATTTGCTTTGATTGCTCTTATCTTTAGAAAGCATTTCCTTGAACTTTGCTTTAGATGCATTAATGCCTTTTATTATTTCTACTCTGGAATTAACTGTAAGATTTTCATCGCTTATTAGTTTTTCTAAATACTCTATATCATTTTTGTAAGCCAACCCTAAAGATCTCTGTATCTCAAGCATATTCTTTCTGTCCTCATCCCCTAATGTATATATTACTTTTGTCTCTTTTGGGAGCAAAGAAAGTATCCTGTTAAGATGTGGCTTCATATATATTGCAGAATCAAATATTGAATTTAGGTTAGGTATTATAGTATCAAGATAATTGTTATTAGCGGTAGAACCTTTAGTTGGGAAATATGGTATAATTCCCCCTCCAAATATTAAAACATCTGGCAAATCCTCTTTTTCTGCCATTTTTAAGTATCTGCTTATTCCTATGAGATTCCTTTCACTCATATACTTCTGTGCACCGCCAATATCTCCTAAGGAATAAATATTATATGTACTCTTAAGTACCCTTCTTTTGTCACCCACACAATTCACCAATCAAAAAGGAAAAGTAAGCTATTTAATCATATAATATTACTACCTTATATTTTAAAATATTGTAAAAATAGCAAGTTTTAAAAATATCACATAAAGAAGTATATTGTAACGCACTTATCCTTAATCTTTAATATCAGAAGTTAGAAAATAGCAAAACAACCCTAATGTATTTTTATTAGGTAAAACTTCTAACCTAAAAATTATAATTATAGCACATATTTAAACTAATAAACATTAGAGTGCAGGGGGTGAGATTTGAACTCACGAAGGCGCTAAGCCACAGGATCTTAAGTCCTGCGCATTTTTCTGTGACCTATCACCCGGTCAGACCAGACTCTGCCACCCCTGCAAAAGAAAAAAATTCATGCATACATTGATAATCCGCTGTCGTTGTATGAATTCTTGTAAGTCTGGTGTGTATCTTTATTCTTTTTCATAATCTCTTTTATCTTTGCTTCAACTTCTTTAGACTCCTTTTCAAGTTCATCAGTATTTATATTAAGGTCCATCAGCTTGTTCATATATTTTATAGCAGATTCTGCATATCCTGGGTCAATCAAATTTGGATTGACAGGTATTAATAATGTTATGTCATCGATGTTATCATTCAATGCCTTTGTCATCATCATTGCACTTATACCTGTTGCAACCCCCTCGTTAACTGGAGAAATATTGTATTTCTTTAATTCATCAATTAGACTCTTTTTAGATACCATTCCAAATGCAACATCTGAATCTTTTAAGGCAGTTGCATCTTTGCTGTCATCCTTATATGGCATACCATTTACCGAAACTATCTTAGATATCTTGTTTTCCTTTATAAATTCATTTAATTTAGCACTTAATTCGTATATAAGGTCCATAGGTATTTGGAATTCTGCAAATATAGTCAAAAGCTTGTATTTTTTGGAGCAGTAAATCCTTATCGGTGGCATAGGTATTGAATCGTGTATTGCTATTAAAGGTGGGAATTTATCTGAATCTAAATATCCACAGTAATCCATATTAAGCTTGTCTATCATGTAATTTATAGCCATTGGTCCTACCAACCCTATACCAGGAAATCCTTCTATAAACGAATAACCATTAAAATTGAATTTTTCACCTACCAGTTTAATATCTATCATAAAATCATTAATTTATGGTAAGCAATTATTAAATATATTTTGAAAATGCCTATAATAGCAATTCACTTTGTGCCAAAATCCTCACACTTTATGTATATTTTGATGGGAGAGCAGAAAATCTATTATTTTTCAGTGTTTAATACGCAAACGCTGTATAATGCATAGTTTTAGTAGAATTTACGAGTAGACTACGAGATAAATATTTAAATATATCTATCAATAATAATATTGGTGTAAGAATGGAACAGGTAGGAAAGGAACAGATTAATAGAGAGAATGGATACCTATATTATTTAGGAAGCGATGGATATGTGTGGCAGACCCCTATGAAGTCAAACCCATCAGGAAAGAAGAAGAAGGTTGGAACTGAGCGCATAAATAGGGAACAGGGATACTTGTATTTCATCAATAAGAAAGGCTATGTTGCTAGAAGTAAAATGAATAGAGGCGGCAGAGCATCTAAGTAATCAGAAATTTAATTTTTTGTTTCTATTTCTTTTAAATTAATCTTAGTACCTAATTGTATATTATGAGATTTAACATATCCTGCATTTAATTCTATTATATACTTTGACTCTGCCTTAGGATATGAGATATCGCATGTGAAGATATTTTTGCAAGGCTGCAAGTTCTCTTTAATGTCTACAATGGAGAGATCTTTATTTATCCATAATATGTCAATAGGAAACTTCATATTATACATCCAGATTCCTGGTTTACTTTCAGAATCAAAAATGAAAAGCATACAGCTATTTTCTTTTAAAGAATCCGTATACATCAAGCCTATCATTCTCTTTATGAAATTATCAGATATTATTGCATTAAGTTCTATGTCTCCTATCGCAATAAGCTTTTCATTATACTTCTGAAATCTTTTTAAAAATTTGAGCATCTAAAAACGCCTTAAACTTAATTTTAAACTAATCCTAAAACTCACGTTACTAATACAAATTTTTAGAATATGTTAAATTTGCAATATTAAAGCATAAATAGGTTGTTAATCCTTATATTTATAACTCAGTTATAAAATAGGTGTAAATTTTGTCGGATTTAGCAAATTCTGTTTTGCAGGAAGAAAAGGAGTATGCGGAGAAATATGGATTTAGTGATAAACTCGCATACAACGAAATGAAAAAAGGTTTATCGGAAGACATAGTAATACATATATCAAAATTGAAAAATGAGCCAGAATGGATGCTTAAGAAGAGGCTATTAGGGTACAAAATCTTTAAAGATAAACCCGTTCCCAATTGGGGCCCAGATTTGAGCAAAATAGATTACGATTCTATATACTATTATAGAAAACCTTCAAATAGCCAAAATTCAGATGCTTGGGAGAAGGTTCCAGAAGAAATAAAAAAGACGTTTGATAAGCTAGGTGTACCTGAGGCTGAGAGAAAATTTTTTGCAGGAGGTGCAGCACAGTATGATTCTGAAGTAGTATACCACCACCTGAAGGATGACCTGGAAAAACGAGGTGTCATATTTACCGATATGGATACAGCAGTTAAAGAGCACCCTGATTTAGTTAAAAAATACTTTGGTTCTGTAATACCTCCTACAGATAATAAGTATGCCGCATTGAATACCGCTACTTGGTCTGGAGGAAGCTTCATATATGTGCCAAAAGGTGTAAAATTATCATTGCCCCTTCAGGCATATTTTCGTATAAATGCAGAGAGTTCAGGTCAATTTGAAAGGACTTTGATAATTGCAGATGAAGATTCCGATGTAACTTATATAGAGGGATGCACCGCTCCAATATATATAAATTCATCACTACATGCAGCAGTTGTAGAGCTTGTGGCAAAGAAAGGTGCACACATACGCTACGTAACTGTGCAGAACTGGTCAAAGAACGTATACAATTTAGTAACGCAACGTGCTTTTGCAGCTGAGAATGCAAGGGTTGAATGGATAGATGCAAATATAGGTAGCAGTGCAAATATGAAATACCCAAGTGTCTATTTGCAAGGAGAAGGTGCAAGAGGTGAGATATTGTCTATAGCAGTTGCGGGAGATGGCCAGTATCAGGATACTGGCGGAAAAGTATTCCACTTGGCAAGTAACACAACTTCAAAGATTATATCAAAAAGCATATCAAAAGGGACAGGTATAACAACTTACAGAGGGTTGGTACACATAGATAGCCGTGCTAGGAATGCAAGATCCACTGTGAAGTGCGATGCACTTCTGCTAGATGAGAATTCAAAGACAAATACCTATCCATACAATGAGATATATGCTGATGATGCTTTCGTAAGCCACGAAGCTACTGTGGGAAGGCTTGGAGAGGATGAACTATTCTATCTAATGTCACGCGGGCTTAGTGAAGATGATGCAATAGCAACTGCAGTGCTTGGGTTTATACAGCCATTAGTTGAGGTATTGCCTATGGAGTATTCGCTGGAGCTTAAAAGGCTTATAAAGATGGATACAAGCAATTCGGTGGGATAAATTATGAATAGCAATATAAAGGATTACAAAAGCCTTAGGGAAGAGGCAATTTTAATGCATAAAAACAGCAAAGCCTCACAGAATTACCTAAGAGATATATTATACAAAAAGTATAATTTCAAGGTTAATCTATCACAGCCTTCTAATGATGCTGTTTCACCAAGCAGCAATTATGCCAAATATGAGAAAATTCTTGGAATAAAATTCAATGCACGAATAACAGGAGGATTTGATGTAATCAACACAATCCCTGATGAAGTCCAAGTATATACGCCCGATTCGTTTAATATCACAGGGAAAAAATTATTTGACAACTCAGATATATATGCAGTATTCGTACATGCATTTTCAGAGAAAATAATATACATAAGCCCAAAGGCAGGCAAGCCTGTAAATATTATTTTGGATTACAGCAACGATTCCTATCCAATACAGCTTATTATAGATGCCAGAGATAAGGAGCCATCGACAATCAATGAAATCATATTATCTGGAAAATCAGAAGAGTTGCCGCCTTCAGTTATAATGCATGAGATATCAGCAGGAAAGGATTCAAATTTAGAGTTCAATATACTGTACCTTGGCGGAGATTCTGGAATAATAAGCATGCTCCGTGGAAATGCTGGAGAATACTCAAAGCTGAATATAAATGAAATATATGTTGGCAACTCACTTACAAAAGAAGAGTCCCGCATAATATCTGCATCAGCAAATGCTGAAGTAAATATTAGAAAAACAGTTGCCGCAAGCCTAAATCAAAAAATTGATCTACTTTCAGATATAATCAATAATGAAAGGAATACAAGATGTGATTCAAGCCTAAATGTTATTGCATCCGGCAATTCTGTATGCTATGCAAAGGATTTTGCAGAGGTAAAGGAGGGTGCCAAAAGTTCACTATCTCATATATCTCAAAGAGGTATAATAAGAGATCCTACTGCAAGCCTAAATATGATGCCAGATATGTCGATAAACGAGAGTTATACAAAAGCATCTCACTACAGCTATTCTTCGCCAATAGATAGAGATGAACTATTTTACCTTGAATCAAGAGGGATGTCAGAGGAGCAGGCAGAGCATCTTATATCTTTAGGATTCTTTAGCACGAATATAAGCATGATAAAAGATGAAAACTTAAAGAATTCTGCAATCTCTATTCTAGATTATGTGCTGAAGAAAAAAGATTACCATTTACCCGAAGAATTAAAACGTATTGACTGGGAGTTCGATGGGAATATTGGGCTTGTAAAGGGGATAAAGGATAAGAAGTGAAAACATGATATACTATGAGGTGTTTCTGAAAAAGTTTCTTCCTTCTTTCAGAAGTGCATTGGCAATAAAAATGAATGAGAAATTTAATATGAAAGAGTCAGAGATAGCAGAAGAACTAGGTGTTACTCAAGCACAGATAAGCAAATACCTGAATAAATTAAATGTTAAAACCCCTCTATATAAGATAAAAGATTCTGATATAGAATCTATAGCTTCTCTCATGGTTGCAGGAAATTTGGCAGATGCACAAAAGCAAATCTGCAGCATATGCCCTGTAGGTTCTAATACAAAGTGCACCATTAAAGTTTGGCAATAAAATTAATCTGAATAAATAAGATGATAAAATGATTTTGGAAATAAAAAATTTGCATGTTAAAGTAGGCGAAAATGAAATAATAAAAGGTCTTAATTTGACAGTAAAGGAAGGCGAGATGCATGTGCTCATGGGCCCAAATGGATCTGGTAAGACTACTTTAGCTAAAGTTATAATGGGCCACCCTGCATACAAGGTTAGCGAGGGCGACATACTTGCAGATGGAAAGAGCATACTTACATTGTCAACTGATAAAAGGGCAAAGCTTGGGCTTTTCCTTCAATTCCAAGAGCCTGTGGAAATAGATGGAGTAGGCTTTGTTAACTTCCTTAGATCTTCTATAGAGTCAATATCAGACAAGCCTGTAAACATAAGAGGAATGCTTAATGATATTAAATCAGAAGAATCTGCACTTAAAGTAAACTATTCATTGATTGATAAATACCTAAATAAAGGTTTCTCAGGAGGAGAGAAGAAAAAATCGGAAATACTGCAGATGTCATTACTTAAGCCAAAGATAGCAATATTGGATGAGCCTGATTCAGGGCTTGATGTCGATGCTATAAAGGTAGTCGCTGAAAATATAAACAGGGTTGTGAGTCAGACTGGCATGGGTACAATACTTATTACCCATTATAACCGCATTCTGTCATACATGAATCCAACATTTGTCCATATAATGGAAAAAGGGAAGATAGTAAAGAGTGGTGGGATGGAGCTAGTATCCCAGATAGAGAAATCCGGATACCAGGGATTAGAAAGCAGTGAGTAAATTTTAGGTATTTCAAGCTCTGAAACCTAATGAAATATTAGGATTATTTTATCGGAGTGTTAAAACCTCCCTTTTATGTGCATATAAGTCTAATGCAACATATATAAATTTGAAAGATAAAATAAAAGCGGTATCAGGATGGCCAATCATCCTTCCTTGGAGGCCTAAATGTTTTAGCGATCGGAGAATATCGCTTTATTAGATTTATAGAGCTTTTAAGTTCTCAAATAAAAGGCAAGCACATGGAATTAAAGATCATATCGTGGAATGTTAATGGCATAAGATCTGCAACCACCAAAGGTCTTGATGATTTCATTAAAAGCGAGAATGCTGATATCTTATGCTTTCAGGAAATTAAGGCAGGTGAATCAGACATACCATCTGTTTTAAGAAATGAAGGATACAATTTGTTCGTAAACTCTGCAGAGAAAAAGGGGTACAGCGGCACAATGATTATGAGCAAAATAAAGCCCTTAAAGTTTCAAAAAGGGATCGAGAGCTCCGATGATTCAGAAGGCAGGGTTGAGGTATTAGAATTCGAAAAATTTTACCTCTTAAATATATATTTTCCGAATTCTAAGCCTATGCTTGAAAGGCTAAACTATAAAATAGAATTTGATAATGAATTATTAAATTATCTGAATAGCCTCAAGAAGAATAAAGGAGTTATAGTTTGCGGAGATTTCAATGTCGCCCATAAGAATATTGATATAGCGCAGCCACAGAACAATATTAACCATGCAGGTTTTACCGAACAGGAAAGGCAATGGATGGATGAGCTTCTCTCATCAGGTTATATAGATACATTCAGATATCTAAACGGAGAAAAAATAAAATACTCATGGTGGTCAAACTTTGCAGGTGCAAGAAATAGAAATATAGGATGGAGGATAGATTACTTCATAGTAGATAGCAGCCTTAAGGAAAATATAAAATCCGCGGACATATTAGATAAAGTAAAAGGATCAGATCATGCACCTATAGAGCTAACCTTGTCAATATGACATTCTCCTACTCCTAAAGGATGTGGATTTTACTCCCACATAGAATAAAATTTAACACAATTTGTATTAATGTAAATAAAGTTCTTTTATGAAGAAGCATCAGGTAGAAATGAAATTAGAAGCAAAGGCAAAGACACCTAAATAAACCAACTGCCTAATGGGCCCGTGGAGGGTCGAACTCCAATCTCCAGCGTGTAAAGCTGGCATCTTAGCCGTTGGACGACGAGCCCAGTAAAGATATATTCTTAAATCATATTTTTAAATATATCTATTTCTTTTTGTTTTCTTCGCAGAAATCACCTATCCTATCTATTGATTCCTTTAATATTTCCTTAGGTGGTAATGACACTATCCTGAAATGCCCGTCTCCACCAAATCCCGAGCCTCTTGTAACCTGCAGGTTCTTTTCTTCAAGCAGCTTGATCACAAAGTCTTTATCATCCTTAATCCTAAGTTTGTCTAATTTTATCCTTGGAAATATATAGAAAGCGCCATTTGGCTTTACTGTTTCGAGGTATTCATTCTTTTTCAAAAGATTATAAGCATAATTGACACGGTCGCTTATCTCTTTAACCATACTTTTTATTGCTTTTTCATGCTCCTTCTTATTCGTTATAGCTGCAGCAATAGCATATTGCGCAGGTGTGTTCACGGACAACCTGACTGTAGCATAGTCTCTTAGCTTAGCAGAAATCTTTAATGAAAATTTGTCTGTTTCAGGGATTATCATAAATCCAATCCTGAATCCAGTAGAGTCATATACTTTAGAGGCACCATTGAGGATCATATGTGGAATGCCTTTTGCAACCTCACTTATGCTTGTGAATTTTGCATCATTATATACTATTTCATCATAAATCTCATCACTCACTATGAAAAGCCCGTACTCGTTTGCCAAATCTACTATGTCTTTAAGATAACTCCTCTTAAGCACAGTTCCAGTAGGATTATTTGGATTGGTTATCATCATATATTTAACTTTCTTAAGCTGAGGCTTCGGTATTCTCTTTAACGATTTGCTCAACGAATCTATATCCAGATTCCAATCAAGCTTTTCAGAATATTTTTCTAATATAGGAGAGCCTCCATACATCTGAAGAAGAGGCATGTACTGAGGATAATAAGGCGCAAATAGTATAGCTTTGTCATTGCTATCAATAAGTACATTATTCAAGAATGCAAGTGCTTCTGAGACTCCCTGTGTTATTATAACATTTTCTGGATTAACTTTAACTTTGTAAAATCTTGCGTATCTATCTGATACTGCTTCACGGAGTTCTTTAATCCCTGTCATGTCAGTGTATCCTGTTTTGTAATGTTTCAGTGCATCTACATAAGCATCTATTATGTAATCAGGAGTCTTTATATACTGAGGAGGATCGCCACGGTTAAGTTTTATAACCTGCTTGCCTGCCTTTTCTATCCTTGATGCAATTGCATTATCCTCTTCTATATCATTATACGCAAACTTGCTTCTTTTTGCCAAACTCTCGTTTACCATATACTCACCTAAATTTTATTCTCTAAATGTGCGTTATCTATAATATACTCGCCATTAGTTCCATCATTTTCAACATGCGATTTATCTACAATAATCTTTTTCTTAAATAAAGGTGCATCTAGCACAAAAGACTCTGCTTCCCCTCCTTCAAATGATAAGTTTATGTGGAACTTTCTTTCGATGTCCAATAATTTTATTATGGTGTCACCATCTATATGTGCACCTAGCAAGGACTTGTCCATACCATCAGCAGAGACTTTTGTTATTATAACATCGAAATTTTTAGCAAGTTCTTTAAGCTCCTCAAGAGGCTCTATGCCCCATAATGGCGAATAATCTATTATTCCAAGTTTTTCGCATATTGCATCCACTCTGCTTTTTTGGTATTGGCTCGCAATTGCACCTGTTATAATTAAATCAGCATTAGAATCTTCTATTGCAGATTCAAGGTCTATCAATTCCTCATCCTTGTTGCCTTTGGTTTTAATCATTACCTGTGTTATGCCCAAGGATTCAGCCTGCAGAGAAGTAAATTTTATATTTGGCTTATGAAACATATAACTGTAATCATTATCTGGAGAAATAGTCAAAAGTTGGTCAACCTTTATCCCTCTTCCAAAAGCTCTATGTAAAGCTAATGTAGAATCTTTGCCACCACTGAAAAGGCAGACTGCTTTCATTTTAATCTATTAATATTGTGGATATTTCTATTTTTATAAGTATCATTTTTTACTGTGCTTGATATGCATATATCATTTAGTACACACCTTTCACATATCTTTTTCCTTGCTTGGCATGTATCCCTGCCAAGTGCTATAAATAGATGCGATATGTTGTTCCATTCCCTTTTTGCTGTGATCCTCATCAATTCCCTTTCTATAACTGCAGGATTAGTTGTATCTGCCAAGCCTAATCTGTTTGATACTGTTATGCAATGCGTATCTATTGCAATCCCTTCATTTATGCCAAATCCCTCTGATAATACCACATTTGCGACCTTTCTGCCTACTCCCGGAATTTTCATAAGATCCTTTGTATTGTTTGGGACTCTCGAATCGAATTGGTTGACTACCATTTTTGCAGCATCAATGAGCCGCTTTGATTTTCCCTTATAAAGTCCAATCGATCTTAAATATGGATACAGATCTTCAGGCTCAAGGCTCAATAAATCTTCCGGCTTTGGAAAGTCCTCAAAAAGCTTTTTAGTTATGGCATTTACTGATATATCCTTGGTCTGTGCAGATAATATAACTGCAACCAAAAGCTCCCATTTGTTAGAATACTTAAGCTGTGTATGCATCTGATCGGGATAAGCCTCTTTGAGCCTCTTTATCACTAGATTTATAAATTTTCTGCTTTTAATGCTTTTTGTGTCCATCAAATCCAATCTTATTTCAGAACATTAAAATTTAGATATTATCTTAAATATGAAATATAATGCTTTTCTGCTATCCTGAATCTTTGCAAAATATGTAAATTAAGGCTTGCAAGCCATATCAATGTTTTTATTTATTTCTTGCGTTGTAATTATTGATACTATGCAGGATTCAGATTCCACAAAGGAAGAAAAAATAAAAGACATAATGCAGAGGAAAGAGGACCATATTAACATATGCATTGACAAACCAGTACAAGCTAAAAAGGTATCTACTTTATTTGAGTGTGTGCATTTAATCAATAATTCACTTCCTGAAATAAATTTTGATGATATAGATACATCAGTCAATTTTTTAGGCCATAAGTTTTCTGCGCCTATAATGGTGGGTGCAATGACAGGAGGTGCAGATTTAGCTTATAAAATAAATGAAAATATAGGAATTGCAGTGGAAGAGCTTGGCCTTGGAATGGCGGTAGGGAGCCAGAGGGCTGCATTATACGATAAGAAATTGGAGGAAACATACTCAATAGCCCGCAAATCTGCTCCATCTGCGTTCATAGGTGCTAATATTGGTGGCGCACAGATATCAAAAGGTTTTTCTATAGATGATGCAAAGGAATTGGTAAACATGCTGGATGCAGATGCTTTATATACACATCTAAATCCAACTCAAGAACTTGTACAACCAGAGGGAGAGCCCCATTATACATCAGTTTTAGATGGAATAAGGGAATTGGTTGAGAAGGTGGGGGTTCCAGTAATACCAAAAGAAGTGGGGTTTGGGATATCTGGATATGTAGCGTCCAATCTGGAGAAAGCAAAAGTAAGCGCAATAGAGGTTGCAGGAATGGGAGGAACAAGTTATTCTGCAGTTGAATATTATCGTGCAAAGCAGATGAATTTGCATAGCAAGGAATTACTCGGAAATCTGCTATGGGATTGGGGAATACCAACTGCAGCTTCTTTATGCTCCGTAGTAAATAAAGTAAACGTGCCTGTTGTTTCATCAGGTGGATTAAGGACAGGCCTTGATGTAGCCAAATCTATAGCATTAGGAGCATCGATGACTGCTATGGCGTGGCCAGTACTTAGGCCAGCAACCGAATCAAGTGACGCAGTTAAAAGATTTTTAGAACAGAAAATTTATGAATTAAAATCTATAATGTTCCTAATAGGAGCAAAGGATATAGAAGGCTTAAGGAAAGCGAAATACGTTATGACAGAACCTCTTGAAAGCTGGGTGAAAGCAGATATATAATTTGGGTTATTAAATGGAAATAGTAGATGAAAAGAAGTTTGATGAGATTGTAAACATCCTCGAGGACAAATATAAAAATGTAGGATATTACCTAAACTTTAAAACACCTATAGATTTACTTGTCGCAGCTATACTTTCGCCGCAGACAAGAGATACAACTATTAACAAGCTTACTCCAAAGCTTTTTGAAAAATATAAAACTGCATCTGATTATGCACATGCGAATAAAGAAGATCTTTTGTCTTATATAAAGCCGGTTACATTTTCTAATCCAAAGGCAGAGAGGATAATAGAAGCATGCAGGATCATAGAAGAAAAATATAATGGAAAATTGCCCGATAAAAAAGAGGACCTTCTAAAGCTTCCCGGAATAGGAGAGAAGACTGCAGTAACAATACTGATAAATGCTTACGGTAAAGTTGAAGGTATACCTGTCGACACTTGGGTAATAAAGCTATCGCAAAGGATAGGGCTAGCAGATTCAAAAAACCCTGATAAAATAGAGGAGGAACTGAAGTCTAAATTAGACAAGAAATATTGGCATAATTTTGCATATATACTTAAGGAACATGGAAAGGAATTATGCGGCACTATCCCTCGTTGCAGCCAATGCCCACTTAATAAGTTATGCCCAAAAAATGGAGTTGCAAAGAGCTTATAATTACTTGATCAAGTCCTGCACAAAAGAAGGATATACGTTCTTTACTCCCTTTACTTTCAGCAAATCCGCAACTTTCTCCTGTATGGTGTCATTATCAGATATAATTATAGCTATAGCAGAGTGATCTCCAGAAGTCCTGTAAAATTCATTCACCCAGCCATAAGATGCAATATCACTTGTTGCTTGGATATAATTTTCAGGTGCAATCTCCAACCCAACTATAACTTCAGCCATACCAATTTTTTGCAATTTTGCCCTTATGCTATAGTTTTTGATCACTCCTTCGTCTTTTAACTTTATCAATCTATTTCTGACTGTACCTTTACTTATGCCAAGCTTCGAAGCAATTTCATCAGATGATATATCTCCATTGGAATAAAGTAAAGTTATTATATCTTTATCAATTTTATTAAACATTTTATCAATTTATATAATTAAAATAACAAATTATTTATATTTTTAGTTTAAATAAATAATTAAAAGGTGAATCAAATGGTAGCAAATATAGATATAGGGCAGAAGATTCCAGAGGTAACATCAAAGGCTTACTATCCAAAAGAGGATAAAATTGAAGATATAACCATACCAGTAAAGGGTAAATGGAATGTTCTGACTTTTTATCCTGGAGATTTTACATTCGTATGCGCAACGGATTTGGAGGAACTTGAGAAAAAGTACAAGGATTTCAGGGCTGAAAATGCTGAAGTCTTTGCAATAAGCGCAGATAGTATTTTTTCGCATAGGGAATGGGCACAAACATCTCCACGTGTATCAAAGAGTGAAATACCTCTGGTAGAAGATTTCAAGAAGTCTATGATAAGCCAGTATGGATTTTTGAATGCGGAAAGCGGTGCAGCAAGAAGAGGGTTAGTAATTGTAGACCCTGAAGGAAATCTGCAATATTATTCGGTGTTCAACGATAATCTTGGCAAAGATGTAGATCATATATACAACGCTTTCCAAGGATTAAAGTACCTGCATGATACTCCAAACAAAGAAGGGCATATGTGTGCATTGCCGGCAAACTGGAGAAAAGGAAAAGAAACACTAAATGTAGACCTTGTAAAGGATATAGGAAAGCTTTGAATCAAGTTATTAATTATTTTTAAATTTTTTTGATTTTTTTCTTAAACCTATTTTTAAAATCTGCTTATTGTGAATAAATCTGCAATTTTTCAGATAATAAAAGGTTGTCGGATCAAAGTTTATGAAAGATATTTATAATTATAAGGAAAAATTATTGAGTAATAAAGGGGCTGTACGCTAACCTGGTAGACTGCTAGCTTAGGGAGCTAGTAATCCGAGTCCAAATCTCGGCAGCCCCATATTTTCAGTTTTTAAATTTATTTACAGGCAAGATTTTTGTTCTGATCTATATATTATTGGCGTGGTAAATGGTCAAAGAATTCAAAGATATAATAAAGGATGAAATATTCTCTTTCTTGCAATATAGGTCAAAAGGGGATGAGGAAGCAATAGATAGTAAATTAGAAAGTATAAAGGAGATAGATGGCAAATTGTATATAGGGGAGGTAGGATTCAATGTGGATACATCTGATGATAATGCAGTTATTGGAGTAGCATTGGCAAACATACCCCTGATTTTTGTAGGTTTAAAACATAAAGCAGAGCTGCCTTACGAAAAGCTTGCTAAAATATATAATGCTGCAGAAAAGTTAATATCTCTAAAAGATAGTACACTTAACGATATAGCTACCTTGCAAATCTACCTTTTAATGGAAATGGGATTGAGGGAACTTTACTCAAAGCAAATTAGCGATCAAGCAACAATTGAATATAAAGGCAAATCAATAGCATTAAGAGATATGGATTATAGGAAGCTCAAACTTTATGTAAGGATGAAACATATGAGCTTATATGATATTAGGGTTAATGGAAAAGCATTCCCCTATTCCCAGGGATCACTTTTAAATTGGGCGGAAGGTTATATGAATGATGATTATGCAGAAGCCTTCAAAATATCATTGAATGTAAGGAATCTGCTAGCCCATGGCGAGCTTGAATGGGATCTAAACCCCAGCATAGCTAGCTTATATACCGCTTCTTATATGGTAAATTCCTTATTTGACAATGTGACACCCCCTCACCCATAAATGAGGTGGGATTTCCCGACTATGTTGTTAAAAAATGATTAAATGATAAGCAGCAAAGGAAGAATAGGGCTTATAGTACCAGCAAATAATGCAGCTATAGAATATGATTTTTGGAAGCTGGTGCCTGAAGGAATAACTGTACATTCAACTAGGATGCCATCTGTAAAAGGAGACGAGCCTTATACCACAGAGGAAACATTAAAATTCAAAGCTGATCTGCAGAGCGCAATATCCTTATTGGATAAAGTTTCAGATGTAATAGTATATGGAAGGACTTACGGTTCCAGATACCATTCCAGTATTATAAAGTCATTGTCTAAAAAAATAATACTTCCCGAAGAAGAGGTTATTAACAAGCTGAAATCCAGAAATGCAAATAATATATACCTGATATCTCCATATAACAGGAGAAGAACATTAAATATGATAAGATTTTTTGAATCGAAGTCTATTTATGTCAAAGGATATGTTTATATGAATAAAATAAGCGGTGTAGATATATCTAATACAGAGCCTTCCTGTTTATATAAATTAATCAATAAAGCTACTATTGCAGATACTGACAATTTCGATGCAATCTATATAGCTTCCACCGCTTTGTCCACATATGAGGTAAAGCATTACAATACTAGCAAATTTGTATTGACAGAAAATATTGCAGCATTTGAAAGAGCTATGGAATTTTTAGAAAATAAAAATTAACTGCAAAAATACAAAAGCAATTTAATTTTAAACATCCCAAACATTAGAGATGAAATTTTTCAACTATCTTGCTTTAATATTGGTCATATCAGTATCATTATCATGCATGGAAAATTCGGCTGATGCACAATATTGGTTCCAAAGTGGTGTTTTTGGAGGCAGTGCAACAGAATACAATTATGGTGGATCAGTACAAATAGAGACTGTTTCACAGGTTGCCCCAAAAACCGGATCCCTAGGGTTTTGGACAGGAGAAACCCTACAAAATGGTGCATTTATACAGATAGGATACTTAGTACCAAATGAAACCGGTTTATACCCAGATAACTGTACTATAAGTGGATGTGCGAGCAACACTTATTTGACAAAAGGAACACCAACATGGTTCTACGAATATTTCCCTAAAGGGTATTCAGGATCATTCTTAGGGTCCATAGGCCCGAACGGAGCAGCAGGCAGCAATGGTAAGTTCAATACCTATTCATTTAACTCATCTGGAAATGGGATATGGAATTTTTATTTTAATGGAAATAAAATTGGGTCTGTGAATTTAGATACTTCACAATCCGGACCAAATGAGCTGACAGGTATTGGAGAATATTCCAATGCCAAAAACAATACTTATTACATAAGCCCTGTAATATTCAAAAATCTCTCATTTTATAACGATAAAAATTACCTGCAAGTCCAAAAGGGATTATCATATGTGGGCTACGGAACAGGAAGTGATTCATCGATACCTAATGATTATGGTGTGTCAGAAGTAGACAATATAATTGATGAGTTTGAAGTAGGCTCTGGTATAAATATACCAAAAAATGGAACGACTCTGTGGAATTTAGGATTCAAGCTTAACATAATATCTCAATACGGCAACATAAGTGCTTCGAATATATACAACGCTTATTCTACCGTAAATATATCCGAGCCTAAATATTATTACATAAACAGATCTACACGCGAAGTTTTTGTAGGATGGTCCGGAAAAGGATTTGGCTCGTATTCTGGAAATTTAAGAACTGCACAGGTGACAATGAACTCAAATATCTCAGAAACTGCAGAATTCCAGAGGCAGTATTATGTAGATGGCAATAGCAGCATTGGAAATGTGAAGGGGTCTGGTTGGTATAATGCAAACTCCATAGCAGAATTGGAGATTAACAAGACAATATTGATTGTCTCTGGAAAAGAAAGGGACATATTTGTAAAATGGAGCAACAATTCTACAAATGACCCAATTTATTTCAAAGTAACTAAACCTGTCAAGCTAACAGCTGAATTCCAGAAGCAGTACTATGTAAGTGTATCAAGCAAGTATCTAGGTGCATCAGGAGAAGGATGGTACAATAAATCTACCTATGCAAACATATCCGTAGACTCTCAATTCATAGGAATAAACAGCACATCAAGATACGCCCTTATTAAATGGTCTGTAAATGGCAATTTACTAAATACAAGCAAGCCAAGCATCTCCATTTTAATTAACAATAGCTATAGCATAGAGCCTATATACCAAAAAGAAGATAAGGTCAATTTCATAATAAAGAATTTAGAGAACGAAACAGCAAATATAAGCGAAATAATAATAAACAATGAAAAATATAACACATCCCCTTTTCTCAATGCAGGCCAAAGTTACTATGTAAACAGTGCAGAATATGATAAAAACAGCATACCAATAAATAAAACAATAACTGCAGCAGATGCAAGCTACGATTTTACAATACCTCTTTACAATGTCAAAATAACAACTCTAAGCTACCTTTTTGGCAATCCTATGAATACTACAATTTACACAACATTTGAAAATGGGACTTCATCTGTATATCATACTGGTAGAAATGGGACAGCTGTAATAAGCAATATATACGGAAATTACTCTCTAGAATTAAAATCTTCTCTTGCTTTGCCAGTGTACCTGGAATCGCAGAACCCTTCAGAAAAAATTTACTTAGTAACTCTTCCTGCAATCCTGTTAATAATTGTGCTGGTTACATTCCTGTTAATCGCTGCTTATATGGCAAGTCGCAATAGAAAAAGGAAAAGCACAAAGTACAAAAAGAAAGGGTTTAATATTTAAAAAATCAAACAAATTACAGATAAAAGATTTATTTATTGTGGGTTTATATGACGACTAATAAAACTAAAAAAGAGATAAAATTGGCAGTTTTTGATATTGATGGCACAATTGTAAAAGCAGAGAATAAAACTTCTATATTCAATCTTCTAGAAAGCAAAAAAGGTTTAGACAAAGAAGCTCAAGAAATAAGAGAAAAATATCAGGATAACCTTACTGAATCTAGTCTTATGGAATGGTCGATAAAATCATTCGAGTTATACAAGAAATGTGGAGTTACACAAGTCGATCTATTTGAGGTTGCAACAAGCTATCTCAAGCCCGCATCGGGCTTTAAGAAAACCCTAAACTATCTGCACAAAAGAGGAGTAAAAACTGCAGTTGTATCTGGTAGCATTAAAAACACATTCGATATTTTTGCTGAAGCTAATAAAATAAAGATGGACTATGAATTCATATCTAATTATTATATTTTTGACGACAAAGGCAATCTTGTAGATAAGGAGTTACACAATTACAACTTCTCAGGGAAAGTGAAAGCGATATCAGAAATTTGCAAGAATGAAGGCATATGCATGGAGAATGTCCTTTTTGTAGGCGATGGGATTAATGACAAGGAGGCACTAAATCAAGCAGGTGTGGGCATCGCATTCAATACCGATAACAGAGAGGTAATAGAAGCCGCAGATATTCACATTAAGGGCAAAAGCTTTTCTAAGGTATTGAAATCACTGAAGGAAATAATAGGGTAAGGATAAAATGGAAAATTGCAAATCTTTCGTTACTTTTTAAGCAATTTATTCTCATCAAATAATTTAAAGTTTTCAATATGCTCCTTCAAGCCACCATCCAAAAGGTATGTGTTCACACCAAACTTTTTTCTGAAATAATTATTCAGAAATGCAGATGTCGTTCCATTGTAGCAGAGGAATACACACCCTTCCATCTTTTTAGCTTGCTCTTCTGTGAAATATATTGCCTCCTCTGGTTTAAGGGAGATAGCTTTATCTTTTTCAATACCTAACATCTTTCTTATCCTGCTGATAGGCTCTGTCCCAAGCCAAACTAATTTTTTATCCCCCTTCTTTACTATCTCTAACCCATTGTCAAAATCCAATTTAAAGGAGGTATCTTTAGAAAATTTTTTAATGCTCATATCCATGGAGGTCACTTAACAACTATAAATAAATCTTGCTAGTATTTAATATATATACTTTGCTATCCCCTATTTTTTATCAATATGGTGTGATATTTTGGATTATGAAAAATTAATAAATGAATATGAAGGCATGATAAATAAGAAGCAAGCTCAAAAGTTGGAGGGTGATGGGTATAACTTCTGCATGTCCTTAAGTGGCCCAAATAGCATATCTGTAAAGGAATTAATATCTTTAATAGAAGATAAAAAAGAAGATCTTATAAGAAATGAATTTAAGAACATGTTTTATTCTGTCAATATAAGGGATAAGATATATAGGATATTCAATGAAAACTCTATAAAAAGTTATAAGCTATTTGGAGCCAAGCGCTTGATAGTAATAGGGTTATCTCCAGATACAATGAAATTTTTTATCTCAGCAAAACTATCCAAAAAGCTCGATAAACCCAATAAGATAGTCAAGAGTAATGACGAAATAATGATAAGCAATGCCATAGTGAATTTACACGACGATTTTCTTTATTCTGGAAAAGACACAGATTTAATAAAAGTAGATAGAAGCAGACCAAAGCTGGAACCCTATATGGAGATGGACCATTCAATGGGAAATACCCGAGTATTGGCAAAGATAGTTGGTTCTAATACCAATAAAATTGCAAGAGGCAATAGAGACGGACATTTAGAATTGAAATTGGATTTAGGAAACAAGCCACTAAACCTAGTACTTGAGGGCTCTTCAATTAAATGTGTAAAGGAATTCCACCCTGGAGATTATATATTTGCAGAATTCTGCAGGCCAATAAAGGCAAATAATTGTTTATCGCTGATAGCTGACAACTATTCAAGGGTGGTTTTATTTGGTAGATCAAAGCACCAATGATGCGAATACTTTTGAGTCAGAAACAAGAGCATCTATAACCGAGTACTCATTAGGCTGATGTGCAACATCATCCTCCGTGCTCCACACTGCTACAGGAACACCTTTATCCCTAAAATACTTTGCTACTGTGCCACCCCCTATCCCAACAGTGCTAACTGCAATCTTCCTAATCTGGTTTATTCTCTTTGATAGCAGCTGGATAATCTCAGAATTAGAATCTGTAGGCTTAGCTGCATCTTCTCTATTGAATACCTCAACTTCTATCTGGCCCCTCTTGGAATGCTTTTCTGCCAATGCCTTAATATCCGCAATTACCTCATCCAGCTTATAGTTGGGCAGAACCCTGCAATCAATGTAAGATATATCTTTTCCAGGTATTATGTTTATACTATCCACATTTTTCTCATGTTTTGTCATCTCAAATGAAGATACAGGGTAATCAAACATTTCATCTTTGACATTGTACTTTGAGTGAAGCTGATCATCAAGGTCGTTCAAGAATTTTACCGCAAGCTTATAAGCATTGACTCCATCCTCTGGTGTACTTGCATGTACCTGCTTCCCTGAAGCAGTAATCTTGATCCATAATATGCTTTTCTCAGCTACTTCTATCTTGTCACCTGTCGGAACACCCCAATCAGGGACTAGCATCATATCGTCACTTCCAAATATATCCTCCTTTGCCAACTTCTCAGCTCCATAATGGCTTCCAATTTCCTCATCCGCTACAAAAACCATCCCAAAATTATATTGCAAGCTTACCTTAAGTTCAATTATAGCTTTTGCAGCGTACAATGTAGCTACGAGAGATTGCCCATTGTCATTAGTCCCTCTCCCATATATCTTACCATCCTCAACATACGCTTTAAATGGATCATGCTTCCAAAGTGACAGATCTCCTGCTGCTACTGTATCCATATGGCACAGTATCCATATTGTTCTTTTATTTTCACCTACCTTCGACACTATATTTGGCCGTGTGGTGCCTGTTGCATCTATATAATCATATCTTTTAATATCCGTTACACCTATGCCTTTTAGGAAATTTGTTATCAATTCAGCTCTGCCTAACTCTCCCTTTCCTCCTATTTCAGGAGAGATTGCAGGGATGCTAACCAATTCGGATAAAGAAGAAACCATCTCATCTTTGTAACTATTTATTTTATTATTAATCGAATCTATGTAAGATACATCGTCCATACTATCACTCTTATATAAAATACAATATTTTTATTGGTTTTGTCCATTCTTGCAAAAGGCAAAGGTTACATCATTTAGTGCATACTTAAGATTGCAAGCTTACCTTAAGTTTACATTCCAATTTTGCAGGTTTGTCAATCCTTTAAACTCGTTTTGACTGCATGTTTAAGAGGACAAATTGGAAATAGCTGAAAAATAATAAGGTATTTATACCTTTCCCTCTAATATATTGATGAATTTTGATGAGTTTAGATGAACTTGTCAAAGTATTATATGAAAATTCCTGCTTGGAATTGGATTCAGCTTCGAGAAGTGCAA
>JAJZBL010000003.1 GCA_021798935.1 Microcaldota archaeon | reverse complement strand
AACTTTGACTATGAATGTTAACCCTTCTTCAGGAGGAACAACAAACCCCTCTGTCGGTACTCATACGTACAACTATGGAACTTCTGTCACTATATCCGAAACTCCAAATACAGGTTATACGTTTTATGGTTGGACCTGCAGCGGCAGCGGCTGCTATAGTGGAACATCACCTTCAGCTACAATAAAAGCTAATAATTCTATATCCGAAACTGCGAATTATAAAGTTAATTTAACAATGGAGATTTCTCCAAATGATACAGGTACAACAACACCTTCTATAGGAATTCACCTATATGATTATGGAACTTCTGTAAAGATATCAGAGACTCCCGCAAAATACTACGAATTTGTAAAATGGTCTGGAAGTGGCAGCGGAAGTTATTCAGGTAATGCCACCTCTACTTATATCACTTTAGACAATCCAATAACTGAAGAAGCCCTATTTAAGGTAATACCTATGGTGTTGTATACACCTTCTGTAAGTTCAAGTTCTATACAGTGGGGTCAATCGGAAACTATAACCGAAACTCTGTATGGTGGCCTTCCCAGCTATACGTATATAGCGAATATCTATGAATATGATACTAGCAATGATACTTATGTAAAGGTAAATTCTACAAAACTAATAACATCAAATAATAGTTCCTCTTTAGTGTTTGATTCAGAATATTATAAACCCGGCAAATACAAAGTCAATTACACAGTGACTGATTCAGAATCCCCGCAAGTTACTGAAACTTCAGCTTCAAATTACTTTACAGTTACACTGCCACTTAATGTAGAATTGAATCCAGGATATGCTTCTTATGATGCAGGTGAAAATATCTTACTAAATGCAACAGTAAATGGTGGAACTCCACCTTATTCATACAAATGGTATAACGATACATCAGGATCGCCTATATTAATGAAAAGTTATACATCAAATTCTATAAATTTAAGCACATCAGCTGTAAAATCCAATTCATCATTCGAATATTTTGTAAATGTTACTGATTCAGCATCAAGCCCGCAAACAGTTAAGTCACATACTTCTGATATAACTGTATTTTATCCAGGATTATCAAAGCCTAATTTGACAGTTTTGCCAAGTAATAACATACTTGGAGTTGAAACTTATCCTGAATATACAAATGTCACATTTAATGCCAGTGGAATAAGTGGTGGTGACCCTCCTTATACATATACATTCAACATATACAAGAACGAAACATCTGGAAAAGTCCTCTACCTAAGTAAATCTGTGATATCAAGTTCCAGCTTTTATAATATAAGTTATAATTTCACAAGTACTGGTAACTACACTGCTAATGTATCTGTAAGTGATTCCGCCACTATACCGGAAGTACAGTATTCAAAAACAATAAAAATAAACATATACTCTAAATATGGTGGAATAATAGGGCCTGTACCATTATCATGCCCCAAAGGAATAAAACTGACTCCTGGAACAACTACCATATCAAGTAGTACTACCTTATATAGTTCTCAATGTTATTACAACCTAACTATAGATACTAGTACAACTTTAACTATGGAAAATGGAGTGAATATTACTGTACTAAATACATTAATAAATAACGGAGTAATTACAAGCAATGGAGAAGGGGCAAGCGGATTTAGCAGCAGCAATGGATATGGAAACAGTGGAGATATAAATTACCAAAGTTATGCAGGAGGAAAGGGAGGAAAAGCTGTAGACTATAACTCTTATTCTGTAGGCGTAGGTGCAACTGCAATAGGTGGTGCAGGTGGAAATGGCCCTTCAATAAAATATGCAAATTATGTACATAGTGGTGCCGGAGATCTAAGCAATGGTGGCAACGAGAGCGGTGATGGAGGCGCAGGAACAGGATATGGTACATTGACAGGTTACAAACCTCCTGGATTTGGAGGATCTGGAGCAGCAGGTGGATTTATAGCTATAAAAGCAGTTAATTTCTTAAATTATGGAACAATAGAATCTAACGGGGCAGAGGGTACACCATATAATGTAACAGGAGCAGATATTTTAGGAGTCAAAGCACTTTCAGAAGGCGAAGGTGGTGGCGGTGCAGGCGGAGAGATATTATTGGAAGTAGAATCAAATAATACTTCAGATGTAAATATAGGCAACATAGAGGCAGAAGGAGGAGATACAAAATCGCTTACCTGCGGTGGTAATGGGGTTTATTATGCAGCATCAGGAAGTGGTGGTGGTGGAGGAGTAGTAGTAATAGAAGTAAGAAACAAAGTCAAGAATGAAGAGGGTAGTAGCCTTATAAGCACAATTAATGTAAACGGAGGCACTGCAGGATCAGTAGCAGATACGGGCACGACATTTTCACCATGCTATGCTCATGGAAACGGCAAAGATGGAACCAAAGGAAATATATATACATCAACTTTAGCATTGATGGCTTATGTACCAAGCATTTGCAGAGGTCCTGCCCCAAATGGCACAGGATTGCCTACATTAAACGACGGGTACTGCTATTTCAATGAATCTGCAGTTACAACTACTCAATACCCTGATGGATTATCAGGCAAGCTATCTGTAACTGATTCAGAACCACCATCAGAAATCCCAGCATCTGCAAACGCAATAAAAACTTCATTTAGCGATGCGGGATGGCTTATAACATGCCCTAATGCACCACAGCCAGGAAATGTTATAGAATACTTTATGTCAAACAAAAATTCACATATAGGAGGAGATGAGTGCCTAACAAATGATACACCTTCTGTAGACGGTGTAGGCCTTTCAACTTTTGTAGAATGGACAAATTCAACCCCTGCCTTTGCAAATGTATCCGTCTATATAAGCAATGATACCCCTACAGTAAGGAATTTAGGATATATAGGGGAGGTCAATTATACTGATATACCCCCAAGCTCGCCATTCTCTAGCATAAGTTCGAATGAGTATATAATCTCAAATGGCTACAATAGCCAGTCATACATATTTGATTCAGTTCCTGATTCTCCAGAAGCAGGCATATGGAGCTGGGACATAAAGGTGCCTGATGTATCTGCCGTTTCTATATCAAAGCCTATATCACATTCTCTTACAAATTTATATTATTACAATGAAACAGGAGATAATGGAGCAGAGGACTGCAATGTCACATATGATTATTCTGAAAATGCAACCTTAAACAATATAAGGAATGCATACATACCAATACCAGGAAATGTAACACCAAAGCCAAGTGTAGCATCTTACTTTAATAATTCTGGCTTTTACTGGAAGGTTCCAAGTGATTCAAAGTCAAGTGCATTTAATAGTGGTCTTGCATTAAGCTGTGCTTCTTACCTTTATGTTGGATCAACATCATTTCTATGCCCAACTGGCAGTTATAGTTTAGTTACAAGCAAAGCAGATTTCTACTTAAATACTTCAGGATATCGTACCACAAGCGATGGGATTAGCTTAAGCCATTATCTTTTCTTGTTCACCAACGGTTCTGGAAGCTATTACCTTATGTCAGTAGAAAGCAGCCAAAAAGGTGGTTATGATGGTCTTTTAGGGTATACTTATTATACATTTGAAACTCCTGCTACAAGGCCATTTACAGATATCAATGCCACAGTATTGCCTTACCTGCTTTACAATATAAGTGTACCTGCTACAACAAGTGATGTAAATGGCAGATCTGAATTAATGAACTTATCATTTGACCTTTATAGCCCATATAACTATATGACTCCAAGTGGGCACTTAGATCCATTCAATCTTTCTACTGGTTCAGGATTCTTTGCAACATATAATGAAACAACCTCAAGCAAAAGCCATCAGCTTGTACTGGCACAATATCCATCTGATTCAATACATTCTAATAATAACACTACATTTGATAACCCAAACACGCAATTTACATTATCATTAACCGAAGCTCAGAGAACATCAAATTCAAATCTGTCAAGCTTTTTGAGTGGTGTAATATCTGCAGTTGGAGGCAGCACAGTTGGAAGCTTCTTAGGGACAGGTTTCCCAGATCCTACATTTATAGGTGAATCCCCTAATGATTATGTTTACGCAATCAATTACACGCATACATCAGGATGGCTGGATTTCAATTCAAAGACAACCACAGATTTGGCAGAATTGCGTTATATACCTAAAGGTTATTACAACATGCTTAATATACAGCCAAGTGAGATAGCAAATGAAAGAGAAAAGAATTTCTCTAGTTGGGAAAATGCATGGTCTGTTTTCTGGAACGATTCACTTTTGGAGCAATCGCATAATCTTTTCATAACAGATGTAATTCCAATATCAAATTATACAACTTCTTGGTTCAATGCGCTAAACGGAAATACCCAAAAAGAGGTATTCAAATATTTTGTTCCTACATCTATGGTAACTGATTATGCAGGTGACATATTTATAGTAGGTAAATTTAATGCACCTCAATCCATATTAGGAGATATTGAAGGTGTATTTGATCCAAGTGCAGCCAATCACTTTGAGCTAGCTGCGGTTTACTCTAACGGAACTGCTAAATCGGAGATAGATCCAGTAAACAGCGGGCAATCCTTCCAGCCTACCTCTGAAATGGCTGTTGCACCAGGAGGACAGTACATATACCTTGCAAATTCTTCCTATGGATTCATACCATTTTACTCCGGATCATCATTGAAGCCCAGTGGATACCAAATAGATACCAGCTTTAACACATCAACAACAAAATTAAACATAACAAGTTATCTTGCACATGGAGGTCCATTCAATAACTCCAGTATTGCATCATTTTACAAGAATGAGCCAGCAGCGTATGATAATAACTCCAATCATCACATTTTTGGATTAGGGTCTGTAGGCGGATTGCTTTATGTCCTTGATTTATGGAATTTCACAATCAACGGGTATAGTTCAAGCATACTATTGTTGCAGGCTTATAATGATAACGGAACGCAGGTGCCTATAGATCCATCAGAATTCAACAACATGGTTGTAGATCCTGGCCAGATAGCACCAACGCCAATAACAGGGATAAATAATAAAACAGATTATGCACCTTATGGATGGCCATTATCTGCAAATATATCAGTTGGGTCGAACTATGTAACTTATTGTGTAGCAGATTGCAATTATACTCCAAGCAACATGAAAATTAGTCAGACCAATGGTTATCCACCAATAGGCCCAAAGATATCTGCATATGGCTTCCCTCCTGGAATGTTTCCTCATGATTTTGGATTTTCAACAGACTTCAATGGAACTATAACACTGCTTATCCGCGATAGCCTGTCAACACCTTACAACTATTCAAGCTGCAATTTTTATAGTGGTATATGCAGCACCCCCGCATACGATGAATTTTTGACTTTCAGGATGGACATTAACAATTATACGAAGGTTTCATTAGGTGAAAATTCTCCATGGAACTGCTTTATTAATCAGTCAGAGCCAAACCTCCCATCTCAGTGCGTTATAGATAACAACTTGAATAAAATGTATGCCCCTATAGGAGAGGTTCCAAGTTCATTTAAATATATACAAAATGAGGGGTCTCCTGGAAAATTCCTGAGCATCTCAACTGCCTTCTCATCAATTTATCCAAATTCCACAAAATCAAGCCAAGGAAATTCAAGTGCAGTAAACCATCCAGGAAATGGATTAAACAATAGTGCAAATGCAAGCAATGTTCCTGCACCAATCAATGTGATGTCACAGAAAAGTATAAACCTGACAAGCCATATAGGAGGATACATAATGATCCCTTACTATGTAAACTACACACTTACACAAAACTACACGTTGGTAAAATATTCAGGCACAGCATGTTCCACAAGCAATGCATTGCCTAAAAACAGTTCAATAACTTATACATATTTCAGTGCTGCCGATGTGCCAGCACAGAGTGGGTACATCAATTCTACTATAGAAGGAGGGCCAACATATGGGGAATATGTTTATAATAATGAATATTATACAAGTTCAGTTTATGATAATAATTCTATAATACCGCCAAATGTACTATTAGATATGTTCACAAATAGGCTGTTCGGATCAATTGCAGTAAATTATACAACTAAAGAAAGCAACTATGTAGTCCAAGATCCAATAAATGGTTCTCTTGTATTCAATTACACAAATGAAACTGTAAACCAGTTAGCAGGTGGCAAAAGTTATCCAGGATATAAGCTTATAGGTGTAATACCAAAGAAAATAACTTATACAAATGAAGCAAATGCACCTATGGTATTTGAGAATGAGACCTCAAATATAGGAATCAGCCTGTTTGATATATATAAAGTTGATAGGTACAAGGATATTATTTCATTGCCTCTTTCAGGGATGGCTAAATTGAGAGGTTATAATAGGCTTATTTATACGTTTAAAGATGTATTCAATAATACAATTTATATGCCTGTAGATGTTGATATAGCAAACACAACTTCGATATCTCTGAATGTAGAACCTAACCTGAATCCTATAAACTCAAATGAAACCAACATTACAGTGTCTGGAGTTGCAACTTATTCCAATGGAAGCATAAATTCCTTGAAATACCTGCCTTCCGGCTCATTGATATATATTTATTATAACAGAAATATCAACTTTTACAATGTAAGCGATGTCAACAACCAAGATCCAAGTGCAGTATCTAATCCATCTGCATATCTTACATATGGAAATGAGTGCACAATAAATCCTACAATGTCTGGATGTGTGTTAGCACAGCCTTTGGACAAGCTTCAGCAGGGCAATGGTGTTGCTGAGGCAAATCTTACCGCATTTAATACCCAGTACAATAGTACAACAAATAATACCTGTTCTCCGGAGCCAAAGAGTTTGCTCCAGAAAATACAATACAATTGCAATATATACGGAGCAGATGGATTGCCTAAAAGTGGCACAGATACAAGAGGCAATGTTGAGTACTGCAATCCAATATTCACAAATGGCACAGGTCTTCTTACCAGTGAGGAAGGATTGGTAAAAATAGTAAAGGTCGGATCAGATGGGCAGTTCAATTATAGCTTCAATACCTGTGGAACAGGAGATGCGAAGATAATAGCAAAGTACTACGGAGCTTCTGGTCCTGAACCAATAAGTGTAAAGCAGCCATCTATGACACATTCAGTTGCATTTTCAGGAAACAATCCAAGTGAGTACATAAAATCTTACTACGAATATAATTATACTTACTCTCCATATGCGTCAAGCCAGACTATAAATATAGGCAATTTCTCTCTTGCTTTCAATGGGGTAAATGCAGTGTACAGTATTGCTATTTTATTTGCTTCAATCATAATTGCAATGCTTTATAAAAGATTTCGTATCTAATAGACCCATTTATCCTATGCAGAATTTGTAAATTTGTAAAGATTTGTTTGGTTATCCTTTAAAAATGTTACAATTCACTAAAGTTAATGGTAGATAAGATGTCGGATAATGTAAAGATAATAAATGCAAAGCTTGATGAAGCTTCACTTCAAGTACAAAAACCAGAAACTGAAGAATTTTCACAGAACGTAGTTTCAAATATAAACAATGTAAGGCCAACAGTAAGTGCAAATGAAGAGGCTCAGGAGTTAGTAGACCCTGTTCTAGCACCTTACCATAGAACTATGGAAGAAATAGAAAAAATGCCTGTAATAGAAAAGACAAAGACAGTTTGCCCTGAATGCAAGCTTATAATAGATGGAATAATATATAAGGACGGAGACAATGTAATGATCAGAAAGTACTGCCCAGAGCATGGATGGACTTTAGAAAAGTACTGGGAAGACTATGATATGTATATGAAGATGCGCCGTTACAACTATTTTGGGAGAGGATTCGATAATCCAAATACAATAACTGATACAAAAGGAGTAAATTGCCCATTTGATTGTGGAATGTGTGAAAGGCACAAGTCTCATACAGGTCTAGCAAATGTTGTTGTAACAAATAGATGCCACCTTAGCTGCTGGTATTGCTTCTTCTATGCAAAGGAGGGTGAGGCAATATACGAGCCAAGCCTTGCAGAAATCAATAAAATATTCTTAAATCTTAGAAGCCAGA
Organism: Microcaldota archaeon; assembly: GCA_021798935.1. Taxonomy (GTDB): domain Archaea; phylum Micrarchaeota; class Micrarchaeia; order Micrarchaeales; family Micrarchaeaceae; genus Mancarchaeum. The sequence continues at coordinate 156,962 of JAJZBL010000003.1, read as the reverse complement.
AGCCTATACCTGCAAATGCAATACAGATTACAGGTGGAGAGCCAACTATGCATCCTCATATAATTGAGGTAATAGAACTAGCTAAAAAAGCAGGATTTGACCAAATACAATTGAATACAACAGGAATAAATATAGGTGCAAACCCAGAGCTTGCAGTAAAATTAAGGCATGCAGGAGTAAGTACTCTTTATATGAGTTATGACGGTGTAACAAAGAGAGCCAACCCAAAGAACCACTGGGAGACACCTATGGCACTAGATGCCTGCAGGAAAGCAGGAATAGGTGTGGTGCTTGTACCAACAGTAATAAGGACAATAAATGAGAAGGAACTTGGATTATTGATAAACTTCGCGTTAAACAACTCAGATATAGTAAGAGCAGTGAATTTCCAACCAGTATCCTTGGTAGGAAGAATGCCTTCAAGGCTTAGGGAAAAGCAGCGTATAACAATACCTGGTGCAATAAAACTTATAGAAGAGCAGACCAATGGAGTAATATCGAAGGAAGACTGGTTTTCAGTACCTTACATAGGAGGAATAAATAAGTTCATAGAATCGCTTACTGGAGAATACAAGTATGATATGTCAATACACTTTGCATGTGGTGCAGGAACATACATATTCCTTGATAGCGATAACAAGATAATACCAATAACTCGCTTTGTGGATGCTGCAGGTCTTGTAGAGCACTTAGAAAAAGGGATAGCGGAGATGGAAGGAAAGAGCAAGACCCAGAGAAGGATAATAGCAATGAAAACAGTGCTTGGCATGAGCAAGTTCATAGACAAGTCAAAGCAGCCAAAATCAGTAAACTTTTCAAAGCTACTGATGTCAGTAATATTGAAGCACGACTTCAGCACTCTTGGAAAATTGCAGATGAAATCAATATTCTTGGGAATGATGCACTTCCAGGATGAGTATACCTATGATATACACAGGGTAGAGAAGTGCGATATTCACTACGCGATGCCTGATGGAGAGGTACTGCCATTCTGTACATTCAATGTATTCCCTGAAGTCTACAGGGATAAAATACAGAAGCAGTACAGCGTCCCATCAAAAGAGTGGGAGGAATCACACCCTGGCTGGAACTATGCAAAGGACAAATATATGAGGAACATCAAGGAATTAGAAGCAAGCCCTGCTTACAAGAAAGCATATGGCGAGATGATAGATTACTTTGCACTCCCAGTAAATGGAGGCAAGCCCGTTCAGGGTTTCGTAAACGAAACCTTCAAAGAGTGAGGTGAATTAAGATGGACAGGAATTCCAAAATTGTTTTGACAAATGAATATCAGGAGGACCTTAAGAAAAACAAAGATGTTACCCAAGGAGATCTTGACAAGCAGTATATTATCGAAGATGGAAATAAGTTCCGTGTTCCTTATAGAATAGTCAGGATGGTAACATTCAGAAATGTTAATAGAGAAGGGGAGTTTAGAGACCAGCCACATGCAGCCAGGCTTCAGTACAGGTTGATGGAAAAAGATTCCATACTAAAAGCCCGTGTAAATTTCACAAAAAATACCATAACTATAATGTATAACCCTAAAACTGCAGATAATCTTAAGGATAAAATAAGCTTAGATGAAATAATAGACTTCTTAAAGACTCAAAATGTCAATGTGAGTAAAGATGCTGCAGAGGACAAAGACTTTGATTACGTAAAAGATTTCTATTCTTATGCATTCAATCCACCATCAATAAGAGAGCATCCTCCATATGGGTATACAATGGAAGAATGGAAGAAATTGAAGTCTACATATCAGAAAAAGCTTGCAGAGGGAAGGGCTAAGAGCTGGGATAAATTCAAAGAGTTCCAAAAGAACTACGAAACCTTACACCCAGAAATAAAATGGGATGAAGAAGAGCAGTCTAAGCTATAACTTCTATCTTTTATCTTTTTCTATCTTTATTTTTATGTTTCTGCTTCTTTATTATTAATAATCTAATTTTTGTATTGTTAATTCTAGTGCAGATACAGGCTCCAGCAATCCGAAATTAAGGAGAACCTCAGGGTTTATTTCACCTATAATACCTTTTTTAATGCCATCTATATATATGTCTGCAGTCCTTCCTTCTATAAAAGCAGGATCTTTTGATTCTTTCAGTTCAAGGTGTACTTTTAGGTAGTTGCATAATGCTTCCAAGTCTGCTTTTAAATTATTGAAATTGACCTTTGCTCCTTCAGATACAAAAGCTATATTTAGGTTTTCTTCAACTTTATTGCCTTTCACTGTATATACATTACCTACCTCAAATAGTTTTTGGGGCATTGGCTGGTCAGCTGATGTCTTGAGATTCATCATTAAATTGGGTAGCAATTTGGTCCTTATAATGCTGAATGTTGAAGTTTTGGAGCTAAGCAATGATACAGATCCAGGATCATCATGTAGCATATATTCAAATTCTATTTGCCTGCTGGTAAGGTAAAAATTCAATGCTTCTGTATAACCCAACCCAATCGAAAGCTCAGCAAGGCTATTCTTCAATTCAGTCAGTTTGTCCAAGTTCCCGTAACCATATATGCCTGAAATCTCCTTTGCATTGATATTATTATATCCATAAGCTATTGCCATATCCTCTATTATATCTATCTTGCCGAATATGTCCGTCCTGTAAGGGGGGATAAGTATTGTAGCAGATGTGGAATTGCTGCTTTTTACCAAGTATCCCGATCTTGATATTAAATCTAGGCACTTTTCACTTTTTTCAGCAAGCCCTATCCTAGAATTAAAGTCTTTAAAATGCAATGACGCTCTCCTGCTTTTAAGGTCTATAGAAATGAATGAGCTCTTATTCTGAGTCATGTGCACTCTTACAGGGTAAATAGAGGCACCTATATCTATCAATGAAGATGCTATGATCCTTGCGGTATTCTTAACAGCAGTCTCATCACTGCCATTGATGTCAATCAACAAATTTCTTGTAAAAGCACTTACGGAGGTTTCATCTGAATTTATGACAGGCACAAGTGAAAGAATCTTAGAGTTATCCTTTAATATAGGATATCTTCCATCTTTATTTCCAAAAATAGAAGAATAACCTTCATTGTCTTTTTCCTTGATAAAATCCGAAAATTTTATACTTACTCCATATTTCAAAGGTGTAAACTCCTTATCTTCAGATAAGTTATAAAATAAAGGAAATTCAACTTTATCAAGATTATGCATGCCCAAAGCTACCTTTTTGCGTTTTCTTCCATAAGTATCTGTAAGTTTCTCCGTAAAATTTACAAGATATTCTAGGCTGTTACCAGAAAGGTCTATATTTTTGGCAGCAAATGCAATTCCATAAGGACGCAAAGACCTGAATTCTGGGCTTACGTATAGGTCACCATCCAAATTCTTTATCTCAGAATCATAGGACCTAGGTTTTAAGATTCCTAAATGTAATAGAATCTCTCTAATCAAGTTGTTAAAATATAGTAATTCTGGCCTATTTGGAGTAATATCAACAACTATGCTAGTATCATTTGAATCCTCTACACTCATTCCAAGCTCCGGTATCTGTGATTTGAAAACATCTAAGCTCATGAATTTCTCTATATCTTTATTATAAAATGTTACGGTAGCCATTGTATTACCTGCTTAAAATTCTATCTTATTCCTTGTCCTAAGCCAGCCTATATTGTTTTTATAAAGATCTGAAAGGCTATTGAGCTTTGCTCTTGATAACATCATCCTATCAAGGCCAAGTCCCCATGCTAGGACAGTCGCATCTTTGAGCCCTAATGCTTCCGTTATATCGTTTCTTATCACTCCTGCCCCTCCCATCTCTATCCAATCATTATGTTCTTTGTCGAAATGATGTATCTCAAAGCTAGGTTCCGTGAAAGGGAAATAAGAGGGTTGTATACGTATTTCAAGCCCAAGAGAGCTGAAAAATTCCTTGAGTATCCATATCAGATTAGCCATACTGAGACTCTTTCCTATCACAATGCCATCCAGTTGATACATTTCAGCAAGATGCTTGTAGTCAACACTCTCATTTCTGAATGCCTTGTCTATAGTAAATAACTTTAAGGGAGTGGTAAAATCCATATTCCTATAATTGTACATACTGTGTGCAGAAACTGCTGTAGTATGAGTTCTTAAGACTGCTTGTTTTGCATTATTGATATCCCATTTGCCTTTCCAATTATTGAGGTGCATTTTCTTTACTCTATTGATGAGTTCCTCGTCATCTATCTCTATTGCGTCAGGAGAAGATAAAAAGAACGTATCCTGCATGTCTCTTGTAGGATGGTCTTGAGGTGAGAACAGCGAGTCAAATACCCAAAATGCAGGCTGTATTATGCTTCCAACAGTCTCCTTAAATCCTAAAGAGGCCATCTTATAACGTATGTAATTTATAAATTCGTTCATGGGGTGCCTTAATGCAGGGTAAGAGGGTGCGACCTCTGCAGCTATAGAATAAGGCTCAAAGCTTTTGCCCTCCCACCCCCTGTGGGCAATCAAATCCCTGCTCAAGGAGCCTATTTTTTCCTCCTCTTTTTCATTTGCCAACAGAGATTTCCCCAAATCTGTTATAGCAAGATTTTTTATATATGGCCTTTCCTTTCTCTCAACTAATTTTCTAGAAATCAAAATCTTTACTTGCTCCTCATCCACCTCATAAGATCCGTTATTGGCAAGATTAAGTGCCTTATTTAGAGGGTAGCTAAATCCATCTTCAAGAACCCTCTTTCCATTATCTGTAAGTGTCAATATTCCATTATATATGTTTATCCATCCATTCTTTTTTGCCCATATAAAACCTATTCTCAGATTTTCAGGCAACTCTTTAACTTCCAAAGGTTTACTGGAATTTACATATTCAACAAGCTGTTCCTCAGGAAACTTAGAAAGATAAGACTTGCCTTCTTCTGTTAAAATATAAGTTACCTTGGTTCCCTCCTCACTGGTTATTGCTTTCTTGGTCTTTAAATCCTCGATAGCCCAGCGTATGGAGTCTTCGTTAATACCGAGACCTTTTACAACTTCATTAAAATCCACATTTTCATGTGCACTTATGAAGGATAAAACTTTATATTCATAACCCAGCAATTTGATTACCTCCATTTTTTAATGGCTAATAAAACACCAATTATAACTATAACTATAACTAAAATAGCTAGATATATAGGGAATAATTTAGAATTATAAGTATTATAAAGGAATTCATTAATTTCAAACCCCAAGCTTGTATCAAGATCGTATTGAAAAGTAAATTTCGATAGAGGCTCTTGGTTGTACCATGAAAATTCTGTTACATTCTTATAACTGTCAGAGAATCCTACAGATGGAGAATCAGGCAACGGGTAAATAGAAATTATCTTTGCACCTCTTGGTGCGATTATAGTGAATGTAGTATTAGGATATAGGTACTCTCCGCTTAATGAATGCCCAAAATTAAATACAGAATCATTGAATGTATATTGTATTACCCTTGGTGCTATTCTTCTGCTTAATTGTACCTGCTTAACATAATAAGTCATATAGAGATTAGCGTAACCCCCACCAAAATCCGTCGGTGCAAGAGGCCCTGGAAGAAATTTGAATCCGTAAACTCCAGAATGGGAATTTAATATATGCTGGGTCAGCTCAGGTCCAATTAGGCCTTGCCAGGTACTTAAGCTCAAGTTCAATGCGTCCCTGTCTGTCTCGTATTGCTTTACAGAATAATTGCTTACATATACTGTAAGCACTTCATTAACTTGTGCAGTATTTGATGTATTAAGGATTACCGTTGTATTAAGGTGCACTACAGAGTAGCTTGCATTAGCATTGCTTGCAAGTAAAAGTACAAATAGGAAAGCAACCATAAACACGGTTAAATGCTTATACATCTAAATCATTCTAATATTAAATTAAAGGGTTGAATTATAAATACTTTACTTGTATAATTTTGATTATTCATTTAAAGCAAACCTTTTAATAAGAGAAGGGTACCTTTGTGTTTAAACAAAAAAATTAAAAATTTTATAAATAATTTGTAGTAAGATGATAATGTGTATGATCCTGAATCAGAGAAAAAATGGAATATATATTGGAAAGAAAATGAAATGTTCTTATTTGATGAAACAGACCACAAAAGACCTATTTTCATAATAGATACCCCACCTCCGAATACAACTGGAGAATTGCATATGGGCCACCTGCCCTGGATATCATATATCGATGCGATTGCAAGGTACAAGAGGTTTAAGGGGTATAATGTACTTTACCCACAGGGCTGGGATACACAGGGTTTCCCAGTAGAACTTCAAGTAGAGAAAGATTACAAGGGCCTGTCAAAGGAAGATTTCTACAAAAAATGTGTAGAATATGCGACTAAAAACCTAAACAAAATGAAGGAGCAGATGCTTGAGATGGGTGCATCATTTGATGATAGGTATGAATATATAACTATGTCAGATGATTACCACAGGAAAATACAGCTTTCATTGATAGAAATGCAAGAAAAAGGACTTATATACCTTGCAGATCATCCTGTAGAATGGTGTCCACATTGCAAATCCTCAATATCAAGGGAGGAAAGCGAAGACGTGGAGAAAAGTACGGCGCTGAATTACATAGATTTTAAGATTGAATCAAAGGAGGAGAAATCTATAATGATAGCGACAACCAGGCCTGAGATGTTGCATGCTTGTGTTGCAATTATGGTAAATCCATCCGATGAGCGCTATAGCAAGTTTATAGGAAAGGAAGCAATTGTGCCTATATTTGGACAGAAAGTAAAAATACTATCAGACGAATCTATTGATAAGGATTTTGGGACAGGGGCAGAAATGGTATGCACATTTGGAGACAAGCACGATGCCGAGCTTTACTATAAATATAATCTAAAACTTATAAAATCTATAGACGAAGATGGAAGGCTTATCAATGCAGGAAAATATGAGGGTTTATCTATAAAGGAAGCGAGGTCTGCCATAATAGATGAGCTGAAGACACTTAATCTGTTGAGCAAGCAGGAAAATATAAAGCACAGTGTAAAAATCCATGATAGATGCTCCAATGAAGTGGAGATAATTTCTTCACTGCAATGGTTTGTGAAAACAAAAGATTTTTCAGAGAAACTAAAAGAATATGCAAAGCAGATAAAATGGATACCTTCAAATACCATTCAAAAACTCTTTGACTGGGCAGATTATATAGAATGGGATTGGAATATATCAAGAAATCGGGTATTTGGAACGCCCATTCCGTTTTGGTATTGTGCAGACTGCCATTACATATTGCCTGCGGACAAGGATAGTTTGCCTATAAATACAAGTTCTGTTAAGCCACCATTGGATACATGCCCTAAATGTGGTTCTCACAATATTGTTGGAGAAGAAAAGGTGTGCGATGTTTGGGTAGATTCATCAATAACCCCAATGATAATAGCAGGATGGCCGGACAACAAAGAACTTTTCAAAAGATCATTCCCTGTAAGTGTAAGAATACAAGGGGTAGACATAATAAGGACTTGGGCATTTTATACTATCTTGAGGACAATGCTTTTAACGGACGACAAACCTTTTGAGAATTTACTGCTAAATGGCATGATATTAGGCAAGGATGGAAGAGAAATGCATAAAAGTTTTGGTAATGGCATAAACCCGAAAGATGTTATCAAGCAATATTCTATAGATTCAATTAGGCTATGGGTAGCTATCAGTGGAGATATAGGAAACGATAAAAAATACTCTGACAGCTTGCTTAACTACTCAAAGAGCTTTATACTAAAAGTGTACAACTCTGCAATGTTCATAAAGAATCTAATTGACAAGTCAATGCCTCCAGAAGAGCCTCCAGAGAAAGGATTTGAACTTCTTGACATATGGATTATAAGTAGGTTCAATGAAGTTTTAAAAGAAGCTGACAAATACTACTCTGAATTCAATCTTTATGGGGCAGCTATGGCATTGGTAAACTTTTATTGGTATGAATTCTGTGATTACTATATAGAAGATGTAAAGTACAGGGTTTATTCAGATACTGAATCGATGAGCAAGAAAGCAGCACTTTACACATTAAACTATATAATGATAAATTCGCTTGTATTGCTTGCTCCAATAATGCCACACGCAGCAGAGGAAATAAATTCATTATTCAGTGACAGCAGCATATTCAATAGGAAATTCCCAGAATATAAAGAGCTAGATTCGGAGCAGAGCTACACCATAAATGGATACATATTCAAGAGCAGCATAGTGAACATTGATTACGTAAATGCAGGCAAATTTGTAAACCAAATAATAACTGATGTAAGAAAAGAGAAAGCACAGAAGAAGCTTGCATTAAATGCCCCCATCAAATCATTAACCCTCACAGTTCCAGAAACCTACTACGAAATAGCAAGGGTATCAGAAAAAGACCTTAAAGGGATACTCAATGTAGAGAAGATAAGCTTGGCTAAAGCAGATAAATATTCATTGTCATTAGAGATATGATATGCGATTTGCTGCAGGATTCTGCTTTATATATTAAGCAGAATTCTACAGTTTCCTGTCGTTTAACAAAAGGTATTTATAGTTATGCAACAAATATAAAAATACTAACTAGGGTAATATTCTCTAAAACCTAATCAAGGTATAGTTAGTTTTAATTGTGGTTTAATTAGAGTTTAGTTCATATCAGTTAAATTAAATTTTACCAATTAATTAAATATTATCGAAAGGTTGAATTTTTATGGCAAAACTTCATACAAAAAGGCATGGAAAATCAGGATCTCTTAAGCCAATAATGGAGAAAGGGCAGCTTCCAGAAGGCTTGACTTTAAACAAGGATGAGATAGAAAAACTTATTGTAGACTATGCTCAGCACGGAATGCCTCCTGCTTTGATAGGAGAAACCCTGAAGAAAGAGAAGGGTGTAGGATATATAAAACAGATAACTGGAAAAAGATTAGTGCAAATACTTAAGGATAATAATATGAAATTTGATCTACCTCCAGATTTAATGGATTTGATGAAAAAGGCAGTGAAGCTGAATAAGCATATAGCAAATAACCATATGGATGTACATAACAAAATAAGGTTAAGAAGGGTAGAATCTAAAATATGGAGGCTTACCAAATACTATATCAATGAAGGAGTATTGCCTAAAGGCTGGAGATACAATGCACAACAAGCTGAATTACTTATAAAGAGAGTGTAATTATATGGCTTTACAAAAAAAAGATAACTGGAAATTTAAAAAATGGTTTACCGTTTACGCCCCTGCAGTATTTGGGGGAAACATTGTTGTGGGAGAAATGCCTGCAAACAGCGACAAAAATGTATTAAATAGAAATATACGTATATCGCTTAATTCACTTACAAATAACCCATCCCATATGTATACAACAGCTGTGTTAAAAGTAAGCGAGATAAATGGAGACAATTTAAATACCAAGCTTTCAGAGCTAAGACTGCCTTATAGCTATCTAAGATCATTAGTAAGACGGTACAGAAGCATATCAAATTCCAGAGTCGAGGGAGTAACAAAAGACGGAGCAAAGACCGTGCTTAAAACGCTTGTAGTTACTAGGGAAAGATCCCCTCATACAAAGATAGTGGGCATACGCAAGGAGATGACTGATTACCTAAAGAATATGCTTCCTAATTCAACTTATGATGAAGTTGTAAAATCGATAATGGAAGGTAAGCTCCAATCCGATATCAAATCTTCAGTAGAACATATAGCGAAGGTAAACAGGGTAGAAGTTGTAGCTTTAGAATTTAAATAACTGTTTTTATCTAATTTTGTTTAGATTTAAATTTTATTTATGCTTGTGATCTAATCATGTATAACTAACCAATACTACTCCTATGAATATAAGGATTACACCTGCCCATCTTAGGTAAGTTACGTTCTCCAAAAGGATCAATTTGGACAGTATAACTGCAACTATATAACTTATCCCACTTACACTATAAGCCCAGCTCAAATGGACTCTGCTCAGTATGTAAAAATATATGATCGTAGATATACCATATGATATAAGGCCAAGGAGCATCATAATCGATCCATAATCAAAGGCGGTTCCTAAAAGTATCAAAGAGTACTTGAAGAATAACTGGCCTATGCTTCCCAATAGTGCAGATGAAGAAAGTACAAGGAGATATAATATTTTTTTATTCATAAATATCCACTAATATGATATTGCAACTATAAGTATTCCGAAAAATATGATTGATATACCAAGGTACCTTATTAAACTAATCTTTTCGTGAAGCAGGAATTTTGAGAATAATGAAACAAATATAAAGCTGCTAGCAAAAATTGGGTAGACTACAGATAATGGTGCATGATCCAAGGCAAAAAGATAAATAACCAAACTGGCAGCATAACCTAGAAGCCCTAAGAGTATCATTTTATCAGAAAAGACCTTTTTAATAAGCTTGAATACACTTAGCCCTGATTTTCCCAAGCTTGCCTTAAATGCAATTTGCGACAAAGAAGCGATTAATGCTGCAAAAAGTGTTAAAAATATAATTATATATATAATCATTGTAATCACATGTCACAAGAAGAATTGGGTAAGGAGTTTTTTATATCTATCATAACTGTTTTAATGACTATTATTTCAATAGCAGTATTTATAATATATGGAGGCAATTACCTATTTTATATTTTTATATCTTTAACAATAATTATAGGAATAATAAACGCATGGCTGATAGATAAGAAGGGCAATAATGAGAAGCCTGCAAAGGAAAAGTCATCAAAGAAAAAAAAGCCCTCAAGGAAGCTTAAGAAAGTACAAGGAGCCCGAAGTGAAGTACAGTCAAACGAATAACGTTTTATTGTTAAAACTTATAAACCAAATTATACAAATAAGCAGCAGGAAATTTTATGAATGACACACTTATAATAGCAGAGAAGCCAAGTGTAGCAGCAAGGATAGCCGAAGCTATAAGTGATTCCAAGCCTGAATCAAAGTCAAATGGCAGATACAGATATTATGAGATAACTTCGGGAGGACAAAAGATATTTATTGCTCCAGCAGTAGGGCATCTATTTACCATAAAGCAAAAGGGGTCCGCTTATAGCTATCCGGTTCTGGATGTAGAATGGGCACCTTCATATACTGTCAACAAGAATTCAGCGTTTACTAAAGGATATTTAGATACTCTAAGGAAGATTTCCGAAAGCTGTAGCTATTTTATAAATGCATGCGATTACGATACAGAAGGTACAGTGATAGGCACTAACATAATCAAGGATCTCACCAAAGAGAGCGTAGGCAACTTGGATGGCAAGGCACACAGGATGAAGTTTTCTACAACCACGGACAAGGATTTGCGTGAATCGTACAAAAACATTGAGCCATTAGATTTAAACAATTATTATGCAGGAGAAACAAGGCACATATTAGATTGGCTGTGGGGTATCAACTTCAGCAGAGCTCTAACCTCTGCTTTATGGGGTTCACTAAAGAAGCCACTCAGTATAGGCCGAGTACAAGGACCAACACTTTCAATACTTTCAACAAGAGAGCTTGAAATAAAGAATTTCAAGCCAGAACCATTTTGGAGGATAACAGGGGAGATAAAAGGCGTAAAGTTTGCAAATTCCCGCGGCAATATATTTGATAAAAGCATAGCTGAGCTTGCTTTTAAGAATACATTATCGCATATAGATGAGGGCAGGATTGAAAAGATAGAAATAAAAGAGGAAAGCAAGCAACCTCCACCGCCATTTGATTTGACCTCATTGCAGATAGAAGCGAGTCACGTCCTAAATTTAGACCCCTCATTGACCCTATCAATAGCCCAAAGTCTATATGAAAAATCATATATTTCTTATCCAAGAACATCTTCACAGAAGCTTCCTTATACATTAGGGTTGCCATCAATAATATCAGAGATATCAAAGAACCCAGAATACAGAGATATAGCACAATCATTGTTGTCTAGGAAGAGATTCAAGCCGGTTGAAGGCAAAAAAACAGATGAAGCTCACCCTTCAATATTCCCAACAGGTGTTCTTCCAAAGGAATTATCAAGGCAAGAGCAACAGCTATATGACTTAGTAACACGCCGTTTCCTGTCATGTTTTGAAGAGAATGCCTCTATAATGCATACAAATATATCTGCTGTGTTTGGTGATGAAAAGTACAAAGCTTCCGGTGCAAGGATTACAAAAAGGGGGTGGATGGATACATACAAATATGCAAAGTTGTCCGAAGTCGAGCTTCCAGAATTCTTGCAAAACGAAGTTGTTAAGTTGGAGAAACCGGAAATGGCAGAATTGAAAACGCAGCCCCCCAAGAGATATACAAAAGCAGGCATAATTGCAGAATTGGAAAAAAGAGGCTTAGGCACAAAAGCAACAAGGGCTGCAATAGTAGATACACTTTTCAAGAGAAACTATGTGACGGGACAGCAGCTTCAGGTAACTGATTTTGGCCTGGCTGTATACAACGCGCTGCTGCATAATTGCGAAATGATAATAGATGAAAAAACGACGAGAAAGCTTGATAGGGACCTTGAAAATATAATCGATAACAAAGTTACTGAAGATGATGTTATAAAAGAAGGCAAGAAGCTGCTCTTAGAAGCCTTAAAATTATTTGATGAGCATAAAGTTCAGATAGGTAATGAATTAAAGTCTTCTTTCCAATCTGTAAACTCGCTGGGCAAATGCCCAAAATGTGGTGGAGATTTGGTCATAAGGCATTCACATATCGGAAAGCAGTTTGTTGCATGCTCAAATTACCCTAATTGCACAGTTACATATCCACTTCCACAATCGGCAAAAATAATTCCTACCGGAAAGGTTTGCGAGTACTGCAAGACACCTATAGTAAAGGTAATCCGCAAAGGAAAGAAATCTTTTGAAATGGACCTGGATCCCAATTGCATTACCAAGAAGGCATATTATGAAAAGGCAAATAAACCTTCAAATGAATCCAGCAATATTGTAAATGCAATTACTGCAAAATCCATGCTAAATAAATCTACAGAAACCACCAAAAAATTCAAGCCCCGCAAGAATAGTAGCGCTAAAAAGAAAAAAACATCATCAAAGAAAAAGACCAAGACAGCAAAAACCTCTAAAAGTAATGGTGATTGATTGCCTAAATTGATATATTTGCCACCATCATACAAAAAGCTTAAGAGAGGCCCACAAATAATACTTCCAAAAGATATAGGGATGATAATAGCATATTCTGGAATTGATAAAACTAGCGTCTGCATCGATGCGGGTACTGGAAGTGGCTGGCTGGCAGTGAGCCTTGCCAAAATCTGCAAGAGGGTAATAAGTTATGAAATCAGAGAAGATTTTGCAAAGATAGCAGAGAAAAATAAAATTATAGCAGCAGTACCAAACCTTAAAATTAAGCTAGGAGATATAAAAGGGGCAAAAGAAACCAACGTAGATTTGGTAACCCTTGATTTCCCCGGTTCCGAAAAAGCGGTAAAGATAGCACACAAGTGTCTCAAGCCTGGAGGATGTATAGTAGGATATTTACCTAATATCGAGCAAGTAAAAAAATTTGTAACTAAACTAAACTACTATAAGTTCTATGAAATTGAAACATTTGAAGTTATAGTAAGGGATATTTTAGTACGTAAAGAAGGTGTTAGGCCATCTACCAAAGGGGTATGGCATACTGCTTATCTAACTTTTGGTAGGAATCATATAAGAAGCAGAACTAAAATAAAATCTAAATCTAACTCTGTTGGTGTAAAGCCTGAATGATTTTATTGGTGAAGATACAAAACAGCACTCTTTAAGAGGGTATAAGCTATTTGCAGCACATATAATTTAAATGACCCAATAAAAGTAAGTTACTTTAGATATAAAGGGATCTCCGAGAAATATAAACCAAGCAAAATATAAATATTAATTGAAACAAAATAATAATGACTTATATGTTGGAGTTGCTTGTAATAGTTCCATTAGTTTTAAGTTTCAATGCAGTATTGCCACTTATACCTCTGATTATAATAATAATACTTATAGCAGCAGCTGCAGGAATGACAAGAGGATTCAGCATATTTGCATTTTTTGGCCTTGATGCATTAATGGGTATTACCCAAGGAACCGGTGGAGGCAGAGCAGGAAAAGGTGTCAGAAGTGTAAATTACAACAGGTCCGCGGGGCTAAGAACGAATGCAACTAAACGTGTACCAAAAGGGCTAGTCGCAAAAAAACTTAAATCTAAAAAGCTCAATAAGCAGGATGCAAAGATTAGGGCCATGAAAGAAGCAATGGGACGTGATTATAAAGCAGATTGGAGGACTAAAAGAGGTTCTATAAGAGAAGGCAAGAAAGAACTAAAAAAGACAACAAAAGAATATAAAAATTTTCTTAGCGATTTAAAAAAGAATCCCAGCAAGATGAGCCAATCAGGAATGAGCACTAAGTTTCCAAACACACAGGGTGCACTCAACTTTGCAACATCTGTATTGGGATCCTCTTTTATCCTGCCACAGAACAATAAGAATTCACAAGCAGCATTAGTAAAGGATTATGTAAAGAACAAGCCTAAGGAATACTATAACGAGATGAAGCAACAGGCAAAACAGAGAAGGCCATTGGCAGTACTAAGAAGAAGAAGAGAAGGCAGAATGAGGGATTTGAAGATATTTCAGGGCAGGCTTGAAGATCTTTACAGAGCACAAAATCAGAAGATACCACCTAAGGATAAATTAAATAGCAATGGCATTACACAGAGCCAGCAAGATGAAATTAACAGAAGAGTTAATAAAGCTACATTTTTTGCAAAGCATTCATTTTTAGGAACTGGTGCCACATTTTATAGAACCACCGCTAACACTTTGCTTGATACACAAAATAAGATACTTACATCGCTTTATGGAAAGGACTATGATTCTAGAGCAAAAGGCTTAATAAACATGGTAGCAACGGGCAAGGCCGCTAAAAGCTCTTTTAGCCAGAAGGATCAAGAATTGTATGATTTGTATAAAACATATGATTTAGATAAAGGAGGGACAAGAGAAAATGTCGTAAACCATATGTTTGTAGGAAATAATTATAACCCCGAAACTAAAACTCTTCGCCAACAGATAAAAGAAAATACTCTGCACAATATGTTCCACCAATTTAGGCCCAACATATTGCAAATAGGCTATAGGGACAAGCAAGGGGCAAGTGAATATAAGAAATATTACCAAGCCACATACAATGAGGCTCTCCCCCCTGGATTAATGACCGGAAACAAATACTATTTTGATTTAGTAAAGACAATAAAATCGGAGCACACTCCACCACCACTTCCAAAATCACAAGCACCAAATGTCATCAGAGTAATGAATGTAGATGACAATGGAAACCCAATGTACTATAAGAATGGCAAGAGGGTAGAACATTTCCTGGTTGAAAACCACCTTGAAAATGGGATTAGTTATAGAACAGCTAAGAAGGAAGAGATAGAGGCATTACGTAAATATGAAGAAGAAAATGGAAATAAGTACTTAAAGGAGAAATATAAGAATGATACCAGATCATGGCATGATATAGTTTATGGTTTAGGTGAAAGCAATAGTGGAATAAGCTCACAGATACAATATGACAAGGAAGGCAGCCGCAAATACAAGACCGGAAATTACAACGACAGGAGGGAACGCGATCTGAATAATAACACAACGTTTAATTATAACAGATCAACTTATGAGAATGCAAATAGAATGGATATGTACAATATAAAGACAGATTTGCTAAACAAGAGCCAAGAAAACGAAAATATATTGAAGAGCCACGTTGTTTTATCTATAAACAAAGATAAAAATGACAATTTACCTACTACTTATGAAACTTCTTTAACAAATACAAACCCAACATCGCTTCAGGCTAACACAACAAAAGATACAGCTATCAGTACGGATATATCAGTCTACCAGAACCAAAATTATGAGCCAGATAAGACAATACTATATACAAATAGAAATCTCCCATATTTTAACTTCAATAAAACAAACTCCAATTACAATAACACGTATTCTAATAATTCCTATTCTAATAGTTCATATTCTCACAATTCATATTCCCATAGCGATGCGCAAAACAGCATGATATCCGGAGATCCATATTCAATATTAGGTATTGAAAAAAGTGCAGATTTAGGCAAAGCAAGAAAGGCTTATTATAAATTGGCCTTAAAGTATCATCCTGATGCAAGTAGGGATCCAAGTACTGAAGAAAAATTCAAGGAGATAGCAAATGCGTATGAAACAATTTGCGAAAACATCCGCAAAGGGTCGTAAAATAAGCAAATTTTAAATTTCTTGCATATTTATATCGTATAAAAAAGGCCAAATTGGTAAAAGTAAATCAAAATTTAATAAATAAAAGATTAATAAATTCTTCTAAGAAATAATTAATCATATAAAGCCCCATCGTCTAGTGGACATTTCTTATGAAACCAAAAAAGGACAGCAGGCTCTGGACCTGTAAACACCAGTTCGAATCTGGTTGGGGCTACTCAAATTTTATTTTGAGAATACAAAACTTTAGAATTTCAATGCATTAAAGAGGATAAAAATGGTATATAGATATAATATACCTGTTAAAGAAGAAATAAAAGAGATAGTGATTGCCGATTTAATACTGACAATAGCTTTTACTTTATCATTAATGGGTGGTTTGTTCAGCAGGTCGCCTAATTCTCTAGAGCGCTTCATAATCTATTTTCCAGGTATATTCGTAATAGTAACCTTGACGTTTGTGCTCCATGAACTTATGCACCGCCAAGTTGCAAAGCATTTTGGTGCAATTGCAAGCTTTCAATACTCTGTCAACGGATTAATTATAACATTAGCGACAGGGATATTCGGATTCATATTTGGAATCCCTGGAGCAACTGTGATATATACAAATAATTTTACAAAAAGGGAAGAGGGTATAGTTTCACTTGCCGGCCCTCTGATGAACTTTGCAGTATTCATACTGTTTTTCGTAATTTTCATGCTTACTCCCTACATAAACAATTCATATATAACTCTTATAGCCGCATTAGGTATGTTTATAAGTATACTTTTAGCATTTTTCAATATGCTTCCCATAATGCCATTAGATGGGGCAAAAGTGCTCAATTGGGATAGAAACATTTATATTGGCTCAATGGCTGTAATATTTATATTGATGGCAGTTTCATATCTTATACTTACAGGAAGTATAATTGACATGTTTATGGAAGTTGCAATAATGATAATATTAGCTTCATTCTTTTCATTATTTTACAGAAGAATTATATGATTTTTCTATTATAAATCCCCTTATCTTTATTACATAGTTTTAAATACGTTAATTGAGAAATTATAATGTGTTTAGTTATGGTTGAAAATCAATCTTCCAATACCTCTCAAAGCGTAGGTCATTCCAATGCGCCTAATTTAAATGAAGCAAAAACCAACATCGACAGGATGCTGGCGTTACTTCAGAGCAAGGGCAAAATGGATGTCAACACCCTTGCATTGTCTTTAGATACCCCTGCCTCTGTCATAGATGATTGGGCAAAGATATTAGAATCAGCTAATATGGTGAAAATATCCTACGAATTAGGCAAAATGTATATAGAGCCATTTAGCAATGTAGCAAACACTCAAAACATTGATAATATCATAAACAATAAGAAAGAGCAACTAAAAAGAGATATAGATGTACAGTATATACTTCTTGAAAAATTAGTAAACTCTGCAAATTCTACTTCTGCAGATATAAGAGGTGCAGAGTTTAAATTTTCCAAAGAATATCCAGAAATAAGGAAAACTATTAAAAAGCTGAATAAGCTACTATCGGAACTTAACAAATACAATCTAAAAGTAGAAGGATTAAATAAAAATACGTCAAGCGAGTACACAAAGGTAAATTCTGATTATAAAGAGCTGGTTTCCAATATAAATGAGCTATCAAATGGCCCAATAGAAAATGATCTGAAAACATTGAACATAAAATTGTCAAAAACACTAGGGGATATGGTATCTAAGAAAACAGATTTAGAAAATATCAGAAAGGACAACCTTAAAGAAATAGAGAATATTAAAAAGGACTTGGAGTTCCATTATAAAGATGCCCTTGCTTCAATAAATTCATTTAACAAATCGATAAATGATCAAGTGGCAAAGGTCAGGTTGGATATAAGCAAGAACATAAAGAGCATAAATAAGGATAAAGCAAGTTTAAATGCAACGATAAAATCCTATAATACCCTGATGTCCCTTTACAATAAAACATCAGGAAAGGTAGACCAGAAAAAGATAGAGGAGATATATAATTCAAACAAAGCAAAAATAGATGAGTATACAAATGAGTTTAATAAAACCTACAATGAAGTATCTGGGAAATTAAATGATATAACAAAGCATTTTGGTGATTTAGGTAACCTTAATTCAGAAATACTAAACTTGATTACAGTACTCAATGATTCCAAAGCGAAGGTAAAAGATTTAAGGAAAGAAATTAATGGCATAAAGAGGGAAGTTGATACACTATCAGTAAAAAAGAATATATCTAGGGAAGATATTTTAAAGTATGCAGAAATAATAGAAAAGCATAGTCAGAAAACAGAAAGTGAAATAAATAGCCTTTCAGATAAGATAAAATCGTCATCTGACGCCCTTTCAAAATCATTAACTTCGGATGATAATAATGAGTGATTTAAACCCCAAGTCTATTATAGATGCTGGTGATTTAAGAGGAATTAATTCAGGTAGTGTTAACAATCCTACACCTGCACCCGAATCATCCAATCCTCAAATTGATCAACAGCCAACAGGTGGAAACAGCAATGCAGCAGAAACTGATAAAAATAATAACAATGTAACATCAAACCAACAGGTAATCCAGGAATATGATTTAGTCGCAAATGGGCTGGAAGCACACATAACGATATACAAGACTTCAGAAGAGTTTGTGCCGATATATGGAGTCAGCTTCAAAGGGGTAAGCATGGCAACACGCCTTCTTCTATTATCAATGAGGCGTCCACTTTTAACCTCAGTTCCTGTTGATTTATCAAGGATAAATGATAAAGATTATGTATCAGATTTAAATAAAAGATACTTATCTGCGGCTGAAGGGCTTATAAATAGATATTTGCCAAGAATCGATGACAGTATAAAGAAGGTTCTATTATCTTATATACTTAATATGATGCTAGGTTTAGGAGAACTAGAGGTTCCCCTATCTGATGATTCACTGGAAGAAATTACAGTGAATGGAGCAAATTACAATATTTGGGTATTTCATAAAAAGTTAGGGTGGTTAAAAACCTCCCTTAAGCCAACTAGCGAAGATTCTATATACAATCAAGCAGAGCAGATAGGAAGAAGGGTTGGCAGAGAAATAAATAACTTAGCACCTCTTATGGATGCAGAGTTGGAAGATGGGTCAAGAGTTAATGGAACCTTATTCCCAATATCACAATCAGGAAATACTCTTACAATAAGGAAGTTTTCCAAAAACCCTTGGACTATGCCAGCATTAATAAAAAATGGAAGTTTGGATGCTAATTTAGCTTCATTAGTATGGCTTTGTATACAAAATGAAATAAGTGTGTTAATATCAGGGGGAACAGCAAGCGGAAAAACGAGTTTTTTGAATGCAATGAGCATATTTTTCCCAAGCAATAGAAGAGTAATATCAGTAGAGGATACAAGAGAGTTGGCCCTGCCAAACTTTTTGCAATGGGTTCCAATGATAACAAGAGAACCGAATCCAGAAGGGAAAGGAGCAGTCAGCATGTATGATTTGATGATAAATTCATTGAGGCAAAGGCCTGATATAATAGTTGTCGGAGAAATAAGAGCAGCTGAAGACGCCCAGACACTGTTTGAGGCAATACATACAGGGCACTCTGTTTATGGCACACTTCACGCAGATAATGTGCAAGATACAATTATAAGAATGACTAATCCTCCTATAAATACACCAAAAATATCAATGAATGCTTTAGGGGCTATAATAACCGTATTTAGGCACAGAGCAAAAGGGATAAGAAGGGTTCTAGAATTCGGAGAACTACTTAGGACAGGAGATGCCAATGTGCTTTATAGGTGGAATATAAGGACAGATACATTTACGAAAGTAAGCGAAATGACAAGACTTCAGGAAACATTGAATCTTTATACTGGGATGACGAAGAGCGAAATAGACTCTGATGTTAAGGAAAAATCAGAAGTTTTAAGCTGGATGTCTGCTAATGATATAACTAATGTAGATGACGCAGGTTTTGTAATTGCTAACTATTATAACAACAGGGAGAAGGTATTGGATATAGTAAAGAATAACCTTAAATTTTCAAGAGATGAATTTAAATAATCAAGAGTTGATCTGATGGACCAAGATGTAGATTATGACAAAATCAAAGACTTCATAAATAGTATATATGATAGTTCATCTAAAAATACTGCACCCGAATCAAATTCAATAACCATAGACCTTTCTGAAGTTGCTGATAGTCAAACACAAAATCAAAACTTTATGTCTTATGCAGATGTAATAAAGATGATAAATTCTTTAGATTATGGGTTATTTAGAAATAATAGGATAACTAATTTATACAACCCTGTTGCACCAAGCAAATACATTATAGGAATGCAAATTCAGAAGCCAAGAGAAACAGCAGCGAGTGCAATGGTAAATGTAAATACCAACGTTCAGCAGCAGGCAACCAGTGGAGAAATACAAGTTAACCCTGCTAAAGGAATAAAGCTTAAAGATTTGATTAAGAAGATAAATTACGATGATTTGGTTTTGCCAAGTCTGCCAATTTCAGATCAAATATCAGAGTTGAACAGAATAAACGATGGCTTAAGGAATAATATATTTGATCATGACCATATAATAATTGTAATACAAGAGGTATATGGCATAAAGAAGCTTTCAGACAAAGAGAAGAGTGATTTAGGCAGCAAGATGTCAAAGCTCGGTGATGCGGAGAAGGCATTGCTAAGTGCACGCGATGATAAAATAACAGAAGGTATTAACCTTATAGATAAAATGATAAATGGTGGATGATATTGTATTATAGGGGTAGTAATGATAATAATGCACAAAATAGCCCTAATACAGATTCTCCCCAAATGCCAAATTCTGCACAATCTAGTACCTACTCTATACCAACACAAGAACCCGAAGCAGCAGGCAGAAGTAGGATACCTAGAGACACTTCATTTAAGAGACCTAGCCGTATAGACCTTTACTTGCAGGGTGTAGCTGCAAAACATAAAGGACTTGAGCAGTCATTGAAAGAACAGGGTATAAATGAAAGTGTTACATCTTTTCTTAAGCGTATGCTTTTTGCATCCGTGATAGTAGCTTTTTCCATAGGTGTAGTTGCATTTATCTTGTTTTTACATCTTGGTCTTGTGATTGCATTTGCAGCTCTAGTTGGACTTGTAGTTGGTGTAGCAGCTTTTGAATTCTCATTTAAAGCTTTTATAAATTATCCAAGCAAGAAAAAGGTCTCGAATGGAAAGGATATAGAGAGAAACATACTATTTGCATCAAGGGATTTGATAATATCATTGCGTTCCGGAATGCCTTTATTCAATGCAATGGTTTCCATAAGTACGGGATATGGAGCAGCAAGCAGAGAGTTTGCGCATGTAGTAGAAAAAGTACAATTGGGGGAATCACTTGAGCAAGCTATAGATGAAACAGCATCTGAAAGCAAGAGTGCATCATTCAGGAAGCTCATGATACAAGCTTCGGTAAGTATAAAAGCAGGTTCAAATATAGTTGACTCCTTGCAGGAGATAGTTGATGATTTGTCAAGGGAAAGAGTTATACAGCTTCATGCTTATGGCCAAAAGCTAAATGCTATAGCAATGTTTTACATGCTCTTTGGGGTTATATTGCCAAGCATGGGTATCGCAGTTGTTACTATACTTACAACATTCATAGCACTGATAGTAGTTACACCAGAATTGCTTTATGGTGTTTTAGTAGGTATCATATTTTTGCAGATAGTATTTTTGCAGATGATAAGAAGTTCAAGGCCTATATTTACAATGTGATATAATGGAATTTAGATTTGAGCGTTTGGTTTCAAGGAACATCTCTTATAAGCTTTCTCACTTGCTAGACCTCGCGGGGCTCAAAATGACAGTAAATAAGCTCCTGTCATATATGGTTATAGGATCTATAGTGCTTATGGTTACAGTGCCATTTGTGCTTTACTTTATGAAAATAAATATAGTATTAGCTATATTGTCTGTAGTTATAGCTCCTGCTGTATATCTAGTTGTAATATATTTCATATTAAATTATCTTATAGATAAGAGAAAATCTATCATGGAAAATTATTTGCCTGATTATCTGCAGATAACTGCTGCAAACCTCAGAAGCGGTGTATCATTAGATAGGGCAATGCTGATGGCAGCAAGGCCTGAGTTTGGGCAATTAAGCTTGGATGTCAAAGAAATGAACAAGAAGATATATGGAGGTGAAACACTAGATGCAGCACTTACTGAACTTGCAAATAGCTACGATTCAACTACTTTAAAGCATTCCGTGCGTATGGTATTGGAAGCATATAGGTATGGAGGAGCAATGTCAGATTTAATATCACAGATGTCAAAGGATCTTAAAAACCAACAACTGACGATGAAGGAAATTTCAGGGCAGTTACTTATGTATAGCATATTCATAGTATTTGCTGGATTGATAGCAGCTCCAGCAATGTACGGACTTACAAGCCAGATGATCGTTGTGACTGATACAGTATGGAAGGGTATACTTGCAGCTAATCCTGGTGGGTTGCCTACCACCGGAGTTTCATTCCTTAAACCTAGCCCTCCAAAGATATCTCCGCAAACCTATCATACATTCTCGCTTATATCTATAATATTTATTACCGGTTTTGCAGCTATAATTATGTCAACGATACAATCAGGATCTGCAATAAAAGGGATAAAGTTCGTACCTGTATTCATAATAGTAGGGATAATACTATATTACATAGTAGGTACTGTGATAAGTGGTATATTTACAGGATTAGGTGCCTGAGAATCACCTGATAAGCAACAACAAAGACCAAAGGTCCAACAATAAGCAAAGCAATCAATGCCTATAGATTCTTAGATCTTATTGTTTAGCCTATGCTTAAAATTGCTCTAATAAATAGGGTATTATCTAATTTGGCTTAAAACCCTAACTCTTTAGATTCCAAATGAAATACTACTAAAAGGCAAGTTATCTATTTATCTGTAAGTTTCTGTATAATCTATGTAACTTGTATATGCTATGTTGCTTTGTGTACAATTGTAAAAGTAATTGTAATAATTGAAAGTGTTTCCATTCAAAGGATACCAAGCAATTAACCCATAATCATTTAAAGGCCTTCCATCTAACCCTTGATAATATAGGTATTGTATGGATGTAGGGGAAAGTGATTTGTTGTAGATTTGGACGTTTGCGATTGAGCCATTGAAATCAGACATTCCCTGATAAGGTCCTCCAATATTAATATCTTTTATTGATGTTATTCTAACTCCATACCCCTTTCCTGTATTAACAAGGCGGCCATCAACATATATGCTTAGGGTATTAGTTGACCCATCCCATGTACCAACAACAAAATACCAGTTGTTTGGGGTTATTACACCACCACTTGGTGCTAGTAAATTTAAACTATTTGCATAATTGTTCCACCTAATCATAGCCTTTCCTCCTGCACCTGTAATCCCTATACCAAGCGTCTCATCAGCAGCCTGTGTTCCTCCACTTACTTCAACTATATTCTGCTTATAAGTACCTTTTCCATTGTTGTTTATCCATGCAGACATGGTAATATTTGAAACTTCCTCCGGTCCAAATGATGTATTATTGGCATCTGAATTTACACCATTAAATTCAGCAACTTGCCTGTTGTAAGAGTTGAATGACACTAAGCCATAGTTAGAAGTTGCATCAGGGTTATAATCACTTTCCTGGAGATAATCTTCACTATCATTAGATTTAAAGTAATATTGATCTGCTATATAGTTTTTCAGTGCAGTGTAATTGTAAAGTGCCGGGTTAGGCCCAAGGATTACCTTAGTTGAAGTTGAATTGTTATACTTAGATAGCAAATTTATCGTGCTATTTGGGTATACAAGATAAGGCTTTGATATTCCAGTTGTATTGGTGACATTGGCAACTAAGCCAGCCATTCCACATATGCTGCTATTTATATCACTTGCATTATTAGATAAAAGGATATAATTTCCATTTTCAACAGATGCTGGGAGGTTTTGGCATGATGTTGGCTTTTCAGAATAATATAATGTGCTTGGCAATGTGGGGTACATATAAGTAAAACCAGAAAGAGCATAACTCGAGTTTCCCAAAGTGGCAAGAGTAAAGTTTAATGGTACTATAAGGTTGTTGAAATTGGCATTTTGAATACTATGTAAATCAGGCATTCCGATTAAGGAAACATTCGCAATTGCAACTATAGGATAATAAGAAAGCAGACCGCTGTTATTAAGTATTGCAACAGCGGTGTATTCTGCCTCTAAATCAGTAGAATTAGACTGATATATGCTTAAGGTTCCATTCTCAATTTCTATATTTTCTCCATTTGCACTGGCTTTAGATTCAATTAACTTTAAGTAATTGGACATGTTAGTACCAATGGAATTCTGATAATCAATTCCATATAAGCTCTGATTCTCCATAAGATCCATTATGGCAGATTTTGTATTAATTACAAAGTTACTTCTCCTTAATTTTGGGTTAGATTCATAATTGATAAGCGTTGAGATAGAATTTTTCAGAGATAATTTAAGGAACGAAGAAATCGAGGGGCTTATCGTTTTAATAAAGGCGCTTGCTGAACCTGTTCTTACAGCTGAAGATGATAAATTGTCATAACTTATATTTAGGGTGACGTATGTGATTAATTCTGCCATCATAAGTATAAGGACTATTATCATTAGCAAAGTCAGCAGTATGCCTTTTCTGTTTTTGCCTTTAATTCCTTTTAGTTCCATGATAAAACACTTACATTGTATACTCTCATCGTACCATTTGCATTCAGCAATTCAGGAACTGATGCTTGGCTTATTATATCTGATGAGGCAAATCCTGGTGGTGTAAAATTTGATTCCACAAATCTTACATTATCTGGATTTATAGAGCCTCCATTACCACCAAATCCCTCATGCCCAATCCCGGAATAATCATTGAAGTTGCCAAGCAAAGGATACCATCCAATAACTGTGCTGCTCACAGGTTCACCTCCAATTCCCTCATCATATAAAATGGCAGCTTGAGTTGCATTCAAAGAACTATCATAAATCTGTACATTAGATATCGCTGCAGTTGCAAGTTCATTACCTCCAGGTGGGTTATCACCTATTCCTAATGTGGGGTATTCCATTCCAGATACCGGTACGGTAAGAGTGCAGTGGGCAGCTTTTATGCCATTTAAATATATGGTAACATTAGTATAATTTACTACAGACACTACCGCATTATACCATTTATTTGGAAATACCATACCAGAATTGGTATAGCAAAATTCCCAATGGCTTGGCCAATCTTCACCTATTCCAAAGTTATTGCTTGATCCCCCTGCCCATGTTCCACCAAAATCAAAATTCTGGTTTCCGCCTATCCCGCCATTACTTGATCCATTATAAATGTCGACTATTGGGCTTTGACCTCCACCTACACCAGAAGTAGGATCATCAGCTTGTGAAAGGTAAAACCATTGATCTATGGTATAATTCTCCCCAGGGTAAGTAAAATTAGGTGCATAAAAACCAGCAGTTCCATTGAAGTAAGCAACTTTCAAATCAGGTGCATAAATGCCATTTATATCTATAGCAGTATCTTCGTTTGGATACAGGTTGTTCATAATTATATCTGCTTCGGCAGATTGGTTGTTTAAATATAAGTCAGCAATCGCAGTAAGCATGCTTTGGTTTTCCGTAAGGTTAACTTTTCCTATTGGTATATTGCCAGTGTCAAAATAAGTTATGTTATAAGATTTGAATGTGCCTGGATTGCTTTCAGAATTTAATGGATACCAAGCGAGGAGATTGGTAGATCTTAAAGGAACTCCTGTCATTCCTTCATTATAAAGAGATGAAACTTGTGTACGTGTTAACCGTGAACCATAAATTTGCACATTTGATATATAACCTGGAAAATAAGCTCCCTGATAACTAAAAAGCCCTATATCAAATCCTGTAGCACTTTCTACTGCTCCAGAAAAGTGCTTTGTAAGATTTAATTTACCATTTATATACAATGCATAATTACCACCGATAAATTTTCCATTTGAACTGACAGATTCATTTTCTGTAGCTACAACTTGATACCACCTATGTGGCTTCAGGCAATAAGGAGAATCATCTGAAAAGGTGTTTCCGGTATCATTAGTAACTATCACTTGTACAAAGCAGTTGCCATTAGGGAAAATTGACATAGAGCCATAATTATTAGATGAATCAGCAGATATAATGCCCGCATTATCATTTGGTATATAATTAAGGTAAATCCAAGCGACATAAGTTAGATTTTCTCCTGCAGGTATTGATATTGGCGAATGTATATAGCTATTGTAGCCATCGAATGAAGCAGCCCCAAAAGTATTATATGACTTTGTGTAACCTGAAAATGGATTATCTAATGTACTTAGATAACCACTTAAAGGCGAGGACGAAAGTACCTTTAATGTATCTTCAACTTGGGAAATAGAAGCCTGGTAAGATATAGGAGCAATGAAATGTATATATAGCAATATTGAGATAGCTGCAACTGCCACTATAAGTGCAAAGACTGCATCAAGTGTAAATATAAATCCTTTTTTGTTAATCAATCTACCGCCAAATTTCCATTTGTCCAAGTTTCAACAATTACAGATACCTGAAGATTGTTTAGCATTGCGCTTGAAGTCTGCCTTACTACACTGGTAGCATTATATAATGATGGGTTTCTTCCAATTTTTATATTTATCCCATTTCCTCTTATAACAACATAATAATTGTAAGAGGCGCCTAAGGAGGTTTTAGTAGCTTGGTAATTGGAATTTGCCATAGCTATAAATGTATAAAGCTTGCTATTGCTTATCTGATTGGATCCATTTTTAAGCAATCCTATAGATAGGTCATCCCAACTTTCACTATCTGATAGATTTACATCATTTTGCCAATTTGTTGGGTAACCAGGTGTCATAAGGGTTCCGGATATTGTATACGCCTGTATGCTCATTACTGTAGATCCATCGCTGTAAGAAAGGGCTAACTGATTGTTGATATTATACCAAGTATAAGCAAGCAATGTCAATGCAACAGTAAATATGACTATCGAAAATATGACGTCAATACTCCAAAACTGTGCTTTGGCATTTTTCATTTTATCATCCATGCAATGAATATTTATGATATGGTGGAAGCCCTTGCTCATAAAGCTGTTCTATCTCTGTGCCATTTAATGTAGAATTATATATCTGTATATCAGATATTGTTCCTGTAAAGTTATCTGGGGTATTAGGAGGCTTTGCACCAGAGATAAATGTAGTTAAATAATCCATTCCCCCCGATGAACTATACTCTCCGACCGAACTGCCTACATTACCCCCATCTATATAAAAGTTTTCAATTCCAGGCGAGCTTTTATTGTAAGTCAGAGCAGCAAAATATGTCGTATTAAATAAACCTTTGAATGGTATACTAGGAGTACCCCAAACCCATCCAAATATATACCCTGTCCTATTCATGCTTATAAATGGCATATTCCAACCGTCCCCAGGCGGGGAATCATCTATCCCTACAATGGGCCCTCCATTATATGGGCTATTAAACCATGCGACAACTGTAAAATTGTGGTTTGTGCCAAGCCAATAGCCTATTGTAGAATTTATTCTAGCGCTATTTGCGCCTGAACTTCCGTTAAGGAACAAGTAGGGTCTTGAATTTATATATTTGCTGAATTCAGCACTTGTAAATTTTACATTACGCAGCGGCGAATCAATGACTGTTGTATTATATCCATAATCATCTGTGGTATTGTCCAGTGTAAACCATGCAACAAGGTTTGATCCACCTAAAGGTGCAGATGCTATTCCACTTTTGTAAAGGTCTGCTATCTGGTAACCTTTAAGTTCATCCGCATATAGCTGGATATTGGCTATAGAGCCATTAAAGGTATCAGGGTAAATACTGCTGTTATAACCTATGTAATAAGGAGAATATTGGGTAATAGGTAAGAAAGAGGCAGTACTGCTGTTTATCAGTATATCATTTTCAAATAGCCTTTCAGAACCTGTGTTGAAATTGTACTCCGCAGTTACAAAGGTCCATCTATCTTTTGGCACACTAACACTTTTATTGGAAAATATATGATTGCTTATCTCCAAGCTTAAATTCCCTGTTTTATTTATATAAAGCATAAATCCAGAGTTAGCAGTCTTATTAATATCACTTATTATAGTTTCTTGCTCTGTTGAGGGACCTTTATAGTAAACCCAAGCACTTAAGGTAAAAGAGTTATTTCTTGCAATATCAAGTAGTACATCAGAAGGTGGAACCTCTATATAAGTTGGCGAAGAGGGAGTAAAGTTAGCAACGTAAATCTTTGCATAATCTGATTCATTTTCCCAAGTATAATTGCCATATACATGGCCAATATTCCCTATCCCACTAAGATCAAATATTGTATTTCCATATCCTAAATCCAAAGGATACCATCCAACCAAGTTACTCTCTGAAAATAAATTGCCGTTGAATGCATTTACAGTTACATTATCTGTGCCATTTGTCCAAACAACATTTGTAAAATTGCTTACTGTATTTGAAGTAATATAATTTGTAAACCTTAGAGGGGAACCTAAGGTACCAGCACCTGTAACCAATCCCAAATCAACACCATTTAGCTGGTTGTTTAATATATTAGATGCATTCATTGATAAGAGGAAGCTGTTGCTAAAAGTCAAACCCTGTGATGTATAGAGAGGAGAAGAGGTATAGTTACTTAAATAATTATTTATATTGCCATTCAACGTCCACCATCCAACCAAGTTATTGAAATTTGCAGGTGCTCCATTCATACCGGAAGAATAAATATATTTTACATAGCTTGAATTCACTGCCTCGTTATATATCTGCAAGTTTGCCATTGAACCTTGGAAATAGTTGCCACTTGAAGGGAAATAGCCAATGTATATAGGACCAGATATGCGGGATATTGGAGTATTTATTACATTGCTTATAAGTGCACCATTGACATAAAGACTCATTTCTCCGTTTGTATAGTTATAAGTGCCAACTATATTCTGCCATTTGAAATATGAAATATCTGCATAAGTAGAACTGCCCCCTCCACCATCATTGCTAAATTGAAGCTTTGGGGTAGTAGTACTTCCCTGTTCTATCATATAAGGAGCACCAGTCCCAGAATTAGATTGACCTAAAAGACCTCCATTATTAGGGTTCCAAGAAGTAGGGTATATCCATATGCTCCATGTAAAGCTGTTGGATTCCAATTCTGAGGTATTTGGGATAGTTATATAGCTATTGCCATTGAAATTTGCGACTTTTCCATAACCATCTACTGAGGTCTTAAGATGATCTGCTAAATATTCATACCCTGCTGTGTAAGAGTTTATAATTATATGGCCATTATTATTGTAGAATTCCATAGTTCCTGAAGACGGAACACGATAAAAATTATACCCTACAGGTGTGCCTGAAATCTGCATATTCCTTGCAGCGCTATAAGACAATGCAGTTATATTTTCATTACCCACTTTCATTGTAGCGATTACTTCACCACCACTACTCAACGATAAATTATAATTATTAAAAGTGCCCGTACTTGGGAGGGTAATAGATGATAAATATCCATTTCCCGATTCCATAGCAATATCTATATGCTCTGCTATTGTTTGTGTTATAAGCTGAAGTTCAGAATACTCCTGCTCCTGCAAAGAGTAAGCTCTCTCATTAGCCACAAGTGCAAATATAACTAAAAATATAAGTAGAACTATAGAATAGACTATCACAAACTCTATAGCTATCTGGGATTTGCCATTTCGGCCCTTGACTTTCAATTATATCAATAATAATATACCCTATAAAATAATAAATATTACACATTTAAAAAGAAAGAAAATTAAAAATAGGTTATACGAATCACTCTATCTTTACAGAATTTTCCTTGCTCTTTTCTGACTTATCTACTGTTATAGTTAATGTTCCATTCTCATACTTTGCTTTTGCTGTTTCTGATTTTACCTCCTCTGGAAGTTCAATTTCTCTATAATAACCTATCGATGCCCTTTCTCTGGAATAATAATTTTTCTTTTTAACCTCATTATCCTCGTTCTTTTCTGCTTTGACTATTACTAGGTTATTTTTAACTTTTAAATCCAGATCCTTTTTGTCCACACCTGGCATATCCAACTTTATCTGCAAAGAGTTTCCTTCATCTATTATATCTGCATCTGGTATATTGAATCCATTTTCGCTGATGCCAAAATACCTATCTGGATGCATCGACCACAATGCAGAGCGCATAAGCTTGTCCATTCCGGAAAACACATCAAATGGGTCATATATTCTAACTTTGTTTTTCTCTTTTTCCATCCAAATCACCTTTTTAAAATGTCAACTTTTTTTTGACATTTTCAACAATTAATTATTATATATAGAAAATTATTTAAATATTTCGGTGCATTAATATAAGCAATGAAGTTTATAATAATAAAGTCAGTGGAAAAACCCTATTCGAACGATCCTGACTCTTTCATAAGTTGGTTCTGCAAGTCATTTGGACTGGAAAGTGAATTAGATAACAATGATAGCATAGAGAAGGATCTGCTGAAAGGTTTTATAGAAGCGGCCTTGTCGGGCAAAGGCATTTCAAGCAGTGACTTGGCCAAAAAATTCAAAATAGCCCGGACTACAATAATATATCATTTAAACAGGCTTATAGATGCAGGATGGATAGTAAAAAGAGGAAGAATATACTATCTAAGAGGAAAGGAGTTAAGCGATGTAATAGAAGAGATAGAGTATGATATAAATCGTGAAATGATGAGAATGCTTGATATAGCCAGGCAATTTGATAAACTATCAAAGGGCAAATCAGAGGCCAAGAGGTTCAAAAAGGTAAAAATCGAATAAGTGGTGTTAAGTATGGAAGATAAGAGGGAGCCTGAAGACAAAAAAGATAACCAAGGAGATGAAGAAGAGCAGGAGAAACCAAATAATAATAATGAGAAGAGCAAAGATGAAGAAGAGACCAAAGGCAAGATAGGTAAATCTGGAGAAGCATCTAAAAATAATAAAGAAATCTCTGATCATTTAATGGAGATGGAGAAAAATTTAAAAGCCAAAACAGAAGAAGCAAAAGACTACAAGGAGCGGATGTTGCGCATTGCTGCAGAGTTCGACAATTACAAGAAGCGTGTTCAAGTCGATTTAAGCAATGCAAATAGCTTAGGAAAGCAAGAGGTAATTAAGAAATTGCTTCCAGTAATAGATGAATTTGAATTGGCTTTAAAAGCTGTTGAGAAATCAGATAATAAAGAAGTAAAAGAAGGCATAGAAATGGTATATAAAAATATAATGGACACACTTAGAAAAGAGGGACTGCAGGAAATTGCATCAACTGGCAAGTACGATCCATATATGCACGATATTGCAGCCATAAAAGATAGTGATGAACCAGATGGGAATATTCTGCAGGTTATAACCAAAGGATACAAGTTTAATAACAACATCATAAGACCTGCATCTGTAATAATATCAAAGAAAGAGAATATTTCAAAGGAAGATAAAAAAGAAGATGAAAAGAGTGAAGATGGAAAAAACTCTGAGGATAATACAAAACAGAACTAAAGTAAAAATTGATTATGCTTAATTAAAAGGTGAAAACATGAATGAAAAAATAATAGGAATTGATTTAGGAACTTCAAATTCAGCTGCAGCAGTTTTAGAAGGCGGCAGGCCTACTATAATACCGAGCAGTGAAGGTGCATCATTGTATGGGAAAGCATTTCCGAGCTATGTAGCGTTTACAAAAGACAACCAAATTTTGGTTGGTGAGCCGGCAAAGAGGCAGGCAGTAGCTAACCCTGAAGGTACGATAACAGGGTTTAAAAGGAAAATGGGAACAGATTACATCTACCATATAAACAACAAGGATTACAAGCCTCAGGAGCTTTCAGCAATGATACTGCAGAAGATAAAGAGGGATGCGGAAGCATTTTTAGGCGAGCCAGTAAAAAAGGCAGTAATAACCGTACCTGCATATTTCAATGACAACCAGAGGCAGGCAACAAAAGATGCTGGAGCCATTGCAGGGCTTGATGTGGTAAGATTGGTTAATGAACCTACTGCAGCTTGTTTAGCATATGGGCTGGACAAGAGCGATAAGGAAATGAAAATATTAGTATATGATTTAGGTGGAGGAACATTAGATGTAACTATAATGGAATTTGGAAAAGGTGTATTTGAAGTAAAATCAACTAGCGGAGATACACAGTTAGGCGGTACTGATATGGATAAAGCAA
This sequence comes from Microcaldota archaeon, assembly GCA_021798935.1. Lineage (GTDB taxonomy): Archaea > Micrarchaeota > Micrarchaeia > Micrarchaeales > Micrarchaeaceae > Mancarchaeum. Next base: position 124,530 of record JAJZBL010000003.1, on the reverse strand, counting down.
TAGTTGATTTCTTAGTCAGTGAAATCAACAAGCAGTATAGCATAGATGTGTCTAAAGATATGCAGGCAATGCAGAGGCTAAGAGAAGCAGCAGAAAAAGCTAAAATAGAGCTTTCTACTGTGCTTACAACTGAGATAAGCTTGCCTTTCCTTTCACAAAAAGCAGGGCAGCCTATAAATTTCTCGTATAAATTGGATAGGGCAAAGCTTGAGAGTTTGGTATTGCCTATAATAGAGAGGTCCGCAAAACCCGTAAGGCAGGCATTAGAAGATTCGAAGATAGAGCCTGAGCAGCTGGATAAGATAATACTTATAGGAGGTCCAACAAGGATGCCAATAACACAGAGATATGTAGAGCAGCTAATCGGCAAAAAAATAGAGAGAGGCGTAGACCCCATGGAAGCTGTAGCACTTGGTGCAGCAATACAAGGAGGAGTGCTTACAGGAGAAGTAAAGGATATACTGTTATTGGATGTAACGCCACTTACACTTAGCATAGAGACGCTAGGAGGTGTAGCTACACCGATAATAAAGAGGAATACTACAATACCTGTAAAAAATTCTCAAGTGTTTACAACCGCTGAAGATTTCCAGACTAGTGTAGACATACATGTATGCCAAGGAGAGCGCCCAATGTTCAATGACAATATAGATTTAGGAAGATTCACCCTTACAGGAATTCCACCTGCTAAACGCGGCGTACCACAAATAGAAGTAACCTTTGATATAGATTCAAATGGCATACTGCATGTAACCGCAAAAGATAAAGCATCTGGAAAGAGCCAATCAATAGATATAGTTGCGCCAAACAAGATGAGCAAAGATGACATAGAGAAGAAGATAAAGGAGGCACAGGAAAATGAGGAAAAGGATAAGAAAATAAGAGAACAGATAGAGATAAAGAACAATGCAGAATCTATGATCTATACAACAGAGCACACAGTGGAAGATCTTAAAGATAAGATATCCGAGGATGACAAGAAAAAGCTAGATGACCTGAAGAGCAAGCTGCAGGATTTGGTAAGTAAAGATGATTACGATGCGATAAAGGCAGCAACTAGCGAGCTCCAAAATGCATTAGCTGATATAAGCAGCCATATGTACCAGTCTGCCTCTGGAAACAGCCAAGGGCCTTCTGGTGGCAATCCAGGAGATAGCAGCAATGCAGGAGACAGTCAGGGAGATGGAACAGCAGATGCAAACTTTAAAAAAGAGAATTGAATTAAATATTTGATTTTTTATTTTTATAATCAATTACGTTAATCTTAAATTATAGCAAAGGTAAAATAGATGACAAAAGACTACTATTCTATATTAGGTGTCAGCAAGAATGCATCGCAAGACGATATCAAGAATGCTTATAGGCAGCTGGCCCTAAAGTACCATCCTGATAGGAATAAGGACCCTTCTGCCGAAGAGAAGTTCAAGGAAATAAATGAAGCTTATGCTGTGCTAAGTGATCCAGAGAAGAGGAAGCAGTACGATACATATGGTCCAGCAGGGTTTAACAGGCAGTACAGCCAAGATGACATATTCAGGAATTTCAATTTTGAAGACATATTCCGTGATATGGGCTTCAATGTAGGAGGTAATTTCTCAGAAAGTGACGATTTCTTTGACACGATATTTGGTGGCGGCAGAGGAAGCAGGCAAAGGGAAGATTTAGGCCAAGATTTAATTACTAAGATAAATATTTCGATTGAAGAAGCACTGCACGGAACCTCAAAAAGAATAAAAATTTCTCATATTAAAGAATGCGATAGATGCAATGGAACAGGGGTAGAACCTGGATACAAGATTAAAAAATGCCCTACTTGCGGCGGTGCAGGGCAGGTAAGGAATGTAAGGAGGACTCCATTCGGTATGATGCAGACCATAAGTGTTTGCCCTACTTGCGGTGGCACAGGGAATATTCCAGAGAAAAAATGTACAAAGTGCAATGGCACTGGAAGGATAGATGCCAATGAAACTATAGATGTTGATATACCAAAGGGAATTGCGACAGGAAATAGGCTCAGAGTCAAAGGCATGGGAGATTATGGAAAAAATGGGCAAGGAGATCTTTATATAGAAATAAATGTAATTCAGGATAAGAGATTTGTGAGGAAGGGGGATGATATTTACATGGAAGCTCATGTACCATTTTATACCGCTATAACAGGAGGAATCGAAAAAGCTAAAGGTATAGATGGGGAAGTAGAATTTGAGGTTGAGCCAGGTACCCAAGATGGAGAGCAAGTATTGGTAAGAGGAAAAGGTATGCCCCACTTCAATAGAAGTGGCTATGGAGATCTCATAATAAAAGTAAAAGTCGATATTCCAAAGAAGTTGACATCTGAGCAAAAGGAACTAATAGAGAAATTTAAGGATCTTGACAAAAATAAAAAATCTTGGTTTAAGTAATCGCATGGAGAAGCAACTAAACAATAATATGCTATCTGCTTATAATCCCTGGTGGGGCAGTAATTATAGCAGTATAAATAAATCAAAATTCCCTGCTTATTACAACAAATTCTATAAGTTTTCAAATCTTAAAAGTAAAGGCAAATTCATAATTATAAATACTGATTACAACGAATGCTCTGTAAAGCAAATTCTATACAAGTATGTAAATTCTAGAAAATCAAGGGAAAACATCGTATATATACCTTTTGAGAATTTAGGCTACTCAGATGTGATTAGTATATTCAATGAGATACAGAAAAGTCCAGCAAAGTTGGATATCTTTGTAAGTGGAATAGATCCATACCTAAAATTTTCATTAGATAAAGGAAAATCATTGTTTAATATAATAAATAACTCAAAGAGCATAAGGAGATTATTTATTTCGACAAGATTTTTGCCTAATAGCGCAAGCAACAGGCACCTTAGCAAGCTAGCAGGTGGAGCAAATCATTATACTATTAATCCTCTTACCTTTAAGGAATATTTAACTATATTTGGCAAGCGCAATATGAAAAATTACTTGGCTACTCTTCCCATTATAGCAAAATCTGATTCAGAATATATAGAGAAGGTGTACTCACAAGCTTGTAAAATTAAGGATTCAGGTTATGAACATTTATTCAAAGAAATGTTCTATTCCTACTCTAAATCAGGCGGATTCATAAGCTCCATAACAGAATATAACAACAAAGGAAACCTATATGATTCCATATACAATTACAAGTTATCCCTTATGCGAGAATTTGAAAGCCTTAAAATTTCTAATTATGATATGGAGAAAATATTATCAGCAATAACAAATTCCTGTGGAAGCATATATACTCTTGATTCAATGAAACAGGATACAGGAATTTCAAAAGAATCAATACTATATTATTATAGATTGCTTACAGACCTCGGTATAATAAAATCAGTATTAAAATTTGATATAAAGGAGCATAAAAAAACCAAATTATTGAGAAAGACTTACCTTACAGATCCTATAACATATATTGCGTTTTCTAACTCTTACAATAATTACAGTAAGACAGAGATTCAGATTCAGGGACCAATAATAGAAAATATTGTGGGTATAGAATTAACCCGCAAATTTGGGCAGGTATATACTTTAAAGGAGGGTGTTGAGGTAGATTTCTTCCTTCCAACCCTAAATTTAGGCATAGAAGTAAAAAGCGGAAGATCAAACTATAACTCTTACCATATGAAATTCCCAAAGAACCGTGTAGTATTTAATTCCGATAAATTAAAGAAAGAAAATGGCCTGTTTGAGATACCTTACTACCTATTCTTGGCATTGATATAAAATATACAAAATCAAGCAGTATCGAGTTTTATCGTAGGGAATCCATACTGTTTTCCTACTTGGTTAAATATATCTACAGATTCTCTGGCAAGTGCAATATCGGGATCAATATCAAATGCTATAGCCATATTTATTATTTTATTCATTGTGACCTCTTGCCCGCTTGTCAATATGAATAATATTGATACTACATATACGAGATGGTTCCTGAACTTTATGCCTGCGATACCATTTAGAATATCCCTATTTACAGTAATTCCTGCAGCATTGAAAAGACGTTCTATATTGTTTTTGTTTATATCTTTTCCAGTTATATCAAGAATTCCAGCAGCTACGAAGTAAGGAAGTACATTACCTGCAAGGTTTGCAGGTACGAAATTGTTAATCTCTGATAATCCTCTTTTGACCTGCGTGCTTAATAAGAATGAAATCAAATTCTTAATAAAATCTATGTCGTCATTTAGTATCTGTGTTAAACTTTTTCCCTCTTCCATGAAAATCATCAATCTGATAATACATCAAAGCCTGAATCTGTTATCTGGTAAGGCAAGCTTGATAATTTATGCGATGAATTTCTGAGCTTTGTTACTTCTATAGCATATTGTGTAGCACCTTCATTGCGATTCATACTTAGCACTATTATCCCATCAAACATAGATGTGCTATAAAGTCCGATGCTCAGTGGATCTCTGTTGCTTATACTCTGATTAATTTCATACGTTAATATTGAGGTTACCCCAATGTCCCTAAGTGCCTCTGTCATATAGGTTATTGACCTTGTAAAAGTCCTATCATCCTCCATAATAGGCCTTAAGCTGCTTATAGAATCGAAGACTGCGATCTTTGATTTGTTAGCCTGAATATCCGATATGCAATCGCTTATGAATTTTTCGAAGTTCTCTCTGCTTTTGAATCCTTCTATCAAGGCTTTGTGGTTTATCTGTATCATTTTGCTATTTATGTAATCTTCATAATCATCAAAAGAGTAGAAAGCATTTTTGATATTATTAATCAAGGCATCCTTTCTTTCTTCGCTAGTTATGAAGGTAGATGGGACTTCAAGCCTCGCATTATGGTACAGTATTTCAAGCGAAAGAAGGGTTTTTCCAGCCCCTGGAGATCCCAAGAATAAGATCTGCGATCCTTCGGGAAGTCCTCCGCCAACCATACTATCCAGCCCTTTAACGCCAGTTTTTATCCTATTTATTACCCCGCTATCCATATTCACACCAATTATCAATCATTCATCTGTGGTAATGATAAAACCTTTATACCATTGCTTTTTATTTCATAAGGGTATGTGCTGAAACTGTGGTCGCTCCCTCTCATCTTAATAACCTCCAATATAGGAACTCTATTGTTGCCTTCTCCTTCTAAATAAAGTGAAATTATGCCATCATACATGAAGAATTCAGATTTAAATTGTATCTCCTCTTTTGTAGCAGTGTCCAATTCAATAGTCATCAAAGATGTTACATTTTGTGAGCGCAGATTATTGATAAGGTCCATCGTCAGTTGCCTATAAGATAATTTGTCTTTTATCATAAGCTTGATTACAGTTATTGAGTCAATCACCAGATTGCTAGCATTATATGAGCTTACAAGAGAACCTATACCTGATACTAGCTCATTGAACGAATAACTCCCTCCATCTGTATCCCTCTGTACGTACTGGCCGGTTTTTTCCGATCCATAAATAACCAGTTTGTTCTGACTTATCAAATCATCTATATCATTGAAATCAGGAAAAGCTGCCTTTGCATTTTCAATTATCATATCTGAGGTTTCTTCTAATGAAAACATCAAGCTTACATTTCCTTCTTTTGCATTATTGTAAAGATACTCAAATGAAAAAAGAGTCTTACCTGCTCCTGGTCCTCCTGCCAATGCAACTTGATTGCCCCTTGGTATACCACCTGCTATTATAGCATCAAAATTTTTTATACCTGTTTTAACTCTATCTCTCATTGCAATCTATTATGTTATGAAATTCAATCTATTTAAATTATTCTTTAATTTACTAAAATTTATTCAATGTAAAATTTATTCATTAAAAGCAGCTGTATTAATAAAGGTAATATGAAAAATATTTAAAGACCCAAAAGGAGTAGGGATTTCTGTGAATGTAGATGATTCATTTAAGTTTCTTCAGTACTCTAGAGCCAGTAGGAGCGCTGGAATAATATTTTTGGTTCTCGCCTTTCCTTTATACTTAAAAGTTCTTCACTTAAAGCTTGTAACTATAGGAATAATAATCGCAGCGATGATGCTTGTAATGGTTATTGAAACCTTGGCACTTGGAATGTTTGGAGATAGGTATGGCTATAAATACAGCTTGCTTATGGCAGAGATACTTCCAGTCATAGGAGCATTCCTTTTATTCTACTCAAGCAGCTTAGATATCATAATACTGGCTATGATAATTACGGGGATAAGCGGAGGAGCTGGAGGTATGAGAGGTTTATTTTCACCGGGCTTGACAGCATTAGTAGCAAGCAACTACGAAAACGAATCGATTAGGGTAAAGAAACTTGGTATACTTACTGTGTTAACTTCCCTTTTTTCCATCTTTGGATCGCTTATGCTCGCTTCGGAATCATTCATATCTATTTACGTCGGAACGTTGATGGCTTACAGATATCTTTTCCTGTTTGCCGATATACTACTTTTAATATCCTTCATAAGCATAATATTCGTAAAAGAGAGCAAGAGACCTAGGAAAACATCAAAAATTATGAAGAAAGAGAGCTTCAGATATATATCTAAAATAATGATAATTAACATAGTTTCAGGGATAGGTGTAGGAATTTCATTACCTCTTCTTCCCTTATGGATAGAATTAATGTATAATACAGGTGCTACAACAGTAGGTATAATATTTGGCGTTTCATACATTACAACTGCATTAGGCTCTTATCTAGCATCGAAATCCTTTGGGCGTTTCAATGTGCTCAATGTATCTTCAATTACTAGGACAGCAAGTGGCATTTTACTTATAGCTATGGCTCTATCTCCTACTGTAATGATAGCTGGATTGATATACATATTAAGATCAATATTTGCAGGTTTTGGAAGCCCAAATAGGTCTGCACTTAATGTACGTGGGATAAACAGAGAGGATTATGGTTCGGCAACTAGCTTCAACAGTGTATCAAGTGGGTTAGCTAGATTAAGCTCCGGATTAAGTGGGTACCTGATGGCTATATCCTTTCCTATACCTCTAATAATAGGAGGGCTATTCCAAGGTGCAAGTGGAATATTCTATAAGATATTTATAAAAGATAAGAAGAAGTAACGCTTCTGAAAAGGCAAATTCTTACAAGGAAACTTTGCATATACAATCGATTGCAAACCAATAGCCTCAGACGGGGATCGCACCCGCGACCTTCTGCTTACCATGCAGACGCTCTACTACTGAGCTACTGAGGCGAACAAAATTCATATTATTATAGAGTTTAAATTTCTTCCTATCTTCAGAGCATTTGTCATGGTTATTGTGTAATGCTTATCTGTTTCGTTCATCTCTTCAGGTTTTATGAAGTACCAGCCTTTAATGTTCATTCTCCAAGCGATGAACGTATTCATACCAGTATTGTTTTCCCAATCCTTAAGACTTTTGTACCTGTCCTTATCTATAGACAGGCTTGACCGGTCCCAGGCTTTGCATTCGAATGCAAACCCCTTTTTGTTCTTTATAACAATTATATCGGGGCTCAATGAGTTAACGCCACTTCCTGCAGATCGTATCACAGAGTAATTAAGTTTGTAGAAGAAATTTATCAATTCTCTCTCACTTCTAGCTCCTTTTATATATCTGTGCAAATGATCACTCCGAAAGCCAATAAGTAATTAAGCAGCCAAATTTATAAATTTATTCTTTACTCACTAAATTTATAGTAAGTCAAGTAATATATCCAAAGCCTCTTGTAGTTAAAAAATCAGAAAAGCCGCTTTTGACCTGCCTTTGATGTGGTAGGCTTTGGCATCTTCTCCAAGCTGTGTTTTATCCTAAGTATCATATCATACATTTTTTTCTCCCTAAAACTGGAGACCATAAAATAAGTTTCATCCTTTGTGCCTTTGGCTATAAGCACATATATGTTGCCTACATTAAATCTGCCGGTTCTGCCTTTCCTCTGTATACTTCTTATAGAACTTGTTATTGGTTCATAAAAAATTACGGTATCCACACTAGGTATATCAAGGCCCTCCTCTCCAATTGATGTAGCAACAAGTATATTGAACTTTCCATCCCTGAAGTCCTTTATAACCTGCATCTGTTGGTCCTGGGTAACTCCGTCCTTTTTCCCTACAAATGCCTTTGCTTTCAAGCCAGCATTGCCCAAGATCTCAACAATCTTCGATATCGTATAGCGATATTGTGCAAATATAATTATTTTGTTATCGATGTGTTTATCAGTTATAAGCTTTACAAGCGCCTTCATCTTAGGGTGCTCCTCTCCATTTTTAAGTGCATTCTCTGCAATATCCATTGCCTTTAAAAATACTTTGTTTTTAAGCATGCTCTGCACGCTTCTACTCTTTTTCTCTTTGTTCTTTATTGAATCTATATATGACACAAAAGGCTGAATGCCTTCGGTAGTTACCAAGTCATATGCATGCAGCAGGTCCAGTACATAGATGTAATGGAATATTGCTATAAATTTGTAATTGCTGCTCTTGAGCTGGTCTATGCTTTTACCAATATCAAGTATCCTCATTTTTGAAATCGATTCAAGTTTCCTGAAAGGGCATAAGCCTATATGGAATAATGCATATAGGTGTTCTTCAATTAGTCCCTTAAGGAGCAAGGAAATTCTTTCAACTGTTTCCCCTTTCTCAACATCTATCTTGGATACATTTTTCTCTTTGACATAAGGTGCTACATCAGGGTCTTCCGGTGTTCTCACTTCTATATTGTCTATTCCAAGGGTATCAATTAGCTGCATGACTTTGTCTCTGCTATTTCCAGGGGATGCAGTCAGCCCTACCATTTTGATATTGTTTTCCTTGCATTTGTCAGCTACGTAAGTATATGCATACCTGCCAACCGCTCTATGCACCTCATCAAATATTGCAATTCCAAATTGGCTGATTTCAAAATTTGAGGATTTCAAGTCATTTGCGACTGTCTGTGGAGTGGCTATTATGATCCTTGCTTTCTCTTCTAATGCCTTCCTTTTTGCAATGGGCAATTTTCCAGTTAAAAGAAGTATGTCACCATCATTTATATTGAGCAATGAGCGCAGGGAGTTAAAATGTTGTTCGCTTAAAGGCTTCGTTGGTGCAAGCATCAATGCTTTCTTACCATTGTATAGAGCACATGCGATCGAGAATACTGCGATTAGGGTTTTCCCAAGGCCTGTAGGAAGCACAACCAAGGTATTGCCATTATCGATTATGCTCCTGATTATGTTTATTTGGTAAGCTCTAGCTTCAAGGCCATTTGATTTTACAAGATTAGAGCAAGGGCCTACAAACGAAAAGTCATTTTCCATATACCTATAATTGCAAATTATAATTTATATTAGTAATGCCAAAAGAGGCAAAATAAGTTCTATATCAGTAAGAGAAAGATACAAAGGTATATATACTTTTTTTGCACATCAATTCTTAATCACTTATTGAAGCAATAGCCGATTCAAAGTTGCTGTAAATTTGCTGCTGTAGCTCAGTGGGAGAGCGTCCGGCTGAAGTAATTCAATTCAGATACCGGAACGTCGCAGGTTCAAATCCTGCCAGCGGCACTTTATTTTTTACAAAAAGTATTCCTTTATAATTGCAGGTGAATAACTTTTGAAAAATATTCACTTCTTTCTTTTGATCTTCTTCATCTCAGGAATTGTATATTTATTCCAAAATATCTTGTAAAGTTTTAGCTTATCTGGTATATCTCTTAAGTATGGCAAATATGGAAGTAGCAAAAGCAACAGCAGAGCTACGGTTGCAACAATACCATTCTCCAAGTCGTTCCACCATGGCAATCCTGATGTGATTATCTCCATATAATTGTAAGGCGCCATCCAATAGCTTCCTACTTGCCACCACATTCCACCTGCCTTCAGCATGCCCCACTGCTGAGTTCTTAAGCCATAGCTGCTTGCAGTACTCTGAAGCTCACGAGTATCAGATAGAAATCTTACTACATAAGTATAATTTAGTCCACTTGTCTCTTCACTCTGAAGTATCTCCTGATAAGTACCTGCCTGTGCCATTTTAACCAATTCTGCTATGGAAACGATTAAGGGATTAGAAGATTTTGAAGCATCCTGCATCGACCAATTTTTGCTAAAGAATGAATTAGCCTCAGCAAAACTTATGTTGCGTTCATTTGGGCTCTCAGATAGATATTCGGCAATGTAATTTTTGGCATTGTATGAAGAATTTACATAAATGCTGTATGGAGACACCACATATACATATGAAGTATTGAATGTGTATGGATCTATAGTATCAAGATACGTTGCAGTGTGCGAACTTTGATTCAGCTCACTTAGTAAAGTTACTGCCATTACATTTGGGTTTGATTGTGCGACACTTTGTATAGTCAAAGGTGGTATATAAGGGGCGCGTAGGAGTATTGAGAAGGCAAGTACAATTACCAATATGTAAACCATGCGCTTGTACATTGACCTGTGATCAGCCGGAACCATTGTATAAGGAATCTCCTTTCTATATGGTTTATTCAATCCTTTATTTTTAACAAGCATAAAATGGGTAAAGATAAGGAATATCAGCAATATAGGCACTATTGCAACATGCCATCCAAGCAGTGCTCCATTGTTCAGCGGATTTATCCAATAACCAAAACCCAACCCATTCCATAAATCTGCGCCTGCCTTGTCATTCCACTGTGATACGAAACCGCCTTCCAATCCTATGCCAAAGGCATATTCCAATAAAACTAGAAGTAGTAGAACTACGCCTATCATCCATACAAGTTTTTTTTGCTTGTAAGCAGAAGTCGAAAGCTGCACAAAGAAATGTAAGAACATAAGTGTAACAAATGCCTCTGCAGCCCAGAGATGTATGCTTCTAATGAATGTACCTATGGTAGTAAGATCCCACCAGTAAGGGCCAAATATAAGCATTATTATCCCAGTAATTGCAAGAATACCAAAAAGTTCTAATAAGTAAACACCTATTGTAAAGAAAAAATTATTTCCATAAGAAGGAACTTCATTTATGTAAAAAAATTTTAAAAGAGATTTTATTTCGGACTTTATTGAGCTTGACACCCCAGATCCTGTAACGTCATTATTATTCTCCAAGGTTGACAATTAAAACCCCCTTTATTATATGCTTTTTTTCCAAAATTTTAAAAAACTTGCTATACAAATCACATATTGCTTAAATATTCAGTTTCTATTAACTATACTGAGTATAAGGGATTACCTATTTGTAGTTTCTCACTAAATAATGGCAACATAAAGTTTCCCGCTCACGTTGTTAAATATTGATTGATATAGTGAGAGATTTTAATCAATGCTTCAGGAGTTATCTTAAATACCTTGGTTTTTGAAAAATCTATGCTCTTAAAATTCTTATCCTTATTCAAAATTTCTATAATCTGTGAAACCTTTTCTTGAGTCAATCCCAAGTTTTTCTGAGAATCTAAGATAGCATTCTTAAGGATCTTTTTCTTGTGCTCCATTATAAGGTCTAATATCCTATATTCAGCTGCCGAAACACTATTTTTTATAGGCTTCAGATAAATTATCTCCGAATCAACCTTTGGAACAGGGTAAAAAGATCCTCTTTTAACCTTCATTATTTTATATATTGAAAAATTTAATTGTGCAAACACACTTAACTTTGAATAATTCTTTTCTCCTTGCTTTGCAGTTAGCCTATCTGCAAATTCCTTTTGTACACACAATAAAGCTTCCTTATGTTTGTCCGCAAGCCACTTCAACGTTTTACTTGATAAATTGTAAGGTATATTAGATATAACAATTTCATATTTGCTTGCATCTATATCAAGTTCAAAGAAATCTCCATTCAAAATGGTAAGATTAGGCTTATTTCCAAAAGAACTTAACAATTCTTCATATAACGATGAATCCTTCTCTACAGCAAGCACTGATCTTGCCCTTTTGCAAAGCTCCTCTGTCAATACTCCCCTACCTGGGCCGATCTCTATCACATTTCTTCCTATTCCATATTCTGATTCAATGGCTGCTATATTTCTATTATTAAGGAAATTCTGGCCTAATGATTTTTTAATGTGTACAGGATTCAAAATTATCTACCATCTTGGTTTTATATCAACATTTATATAATTGCACATCAATATTAAAATATGCTATCTAAGCAGCTGAAATCACAAAGTGCCATTGAGTTTTTATCTACTTATGGATTTGTAATTCTGATAATAGGTATTGTGATATCTCTGCTCTTTGCATATATATCATTGCCAAAATCTATAATTCCATCACAATGTGATTTCTATAATGGATTTGATTGCCTTAGCTCTGGGTATTCAGTAAATTACTCTTCAAAAATTGGGAGTGTATTTACACTGATAGCTTCTGATACTGAGCCGGGATCTGTAACTATAACAAATTTTTCAGCTAAAGTAGGCACATATACAAGCAATTATGGTTTCTGCACACCTAATGTAAGCGAAGGAGGGCAGAAAATATATTGCTACGCTTATTTCACTAACTTTACTCCTGTAATCGGCAATCAATATAATGGGCTTTTTATCCTTAAATCCAATTATTGTTCAGCGCCTCCACAGAATCTTTCAAATGTGAACTGTTTAAGCAAACCTTCAAATTTTACTTTCGATGGTGCATTTAGAGTACAGGCAGTAGATTTAAACTACTCATATATACCTTACTATGTTAATATCTCGATAACAAATACTGGGGGAAAGATACCTGCAGATTATCAAGCTAATGTGACTATAGACCCTGAAAGTTTTAAGATTGCAGAAACCCAAAATTTAGGAAACATACGATTCTATTACCATGGGAAAGAGCTGTATAGCTGGTGCCAGGATAACTGCAGCTCATCTTATTCACAAGCTACCTTTTGGGTAAAATTGCCAATACCTTTATATCAAGGAGAATCAATCCCATTGCAAATGGAATTCCTGCCAAAAACTGTAAATTATAGCGGTATTTATTCTGGGGAGGCCCCAGAACTTAGCCCATCTTATGGAGAATATGACAACGGAGGAAAGGTATTTGATTTTTACAGCAATTTCAAAGGGGTTATACTAAATAATGCAGAATGGGAAACAACACCAAATGCAGTCTATAGTGTAAATAATGGGCTTGTTTTTTCATCAGCAGGGTCTGGGTACATAGAGAGTATACCAGAATTTAATAATTATATTGTAAAGGAAGCATACATATATCCAGCCGCTGATGGCTGGAAAAACTTTACTGAAATAGGTGATTACTATTTCAACTACACTAATGGCTATATTGTCATTTATCCAAGTGGGAGCAGTGCAACTATGCTTTATATATTAGCAAGGAACCTACCTCCTTCAGGTACAATTCCTTATGTGGGGATAGGCAGTTTAGAAAGGCAGCCAAAGTAATTCACAGGTATTTATTTATTGCAACTGGACAAACCTTTTTATATTTGTTAGTCCTTAATGAATACTGAAAATAGTCATACTTAAAACTTTATGGCGTTTACAATGTTATCAATTATTACTAAATCATTATATGTAGCAGAATTAGTGCTACAGGTTGATTTAATTGCAAGGAATATTAGTGCATAGCAAGGAGTAATGCTGTAAAGCCGAATGACTATTTCTAAAGTAAAAGATAAGTGAATTTAATGGCAAAGTCGTATATAGACATTGTAAAGTATGTAATAGAAGCAAAATTTGACATAGATGGAACAGTAGAGAAGCCTGATATAATTGGCGCTATTTTTGGGCAAACAGAAGGGTTGCTAGGAGAAGATCTTGATCTAAGAGACCTGCAGAAAAATGGTAAGATAGGCAGGATAGAAATAGAGAGCTCATCAAACTCTGGCAAGACATCAGGGACTCTTATACTTCCTTCATCATTGGATAGGGTGGAAACATGTATCCTTGGTGCTGCAATAGAATCAGTTGATAGGGTAGGGCCTTATGAAACGAATTTCAAAGTCCTTAAAATAGAGGACACAAGAAATGAGAAGAGAGCACATGTGATAAACCGTGCAAAAGATCTTCTGAAATCTCTTATGGAGAATGTCATACCAGATAGCAAAGAAATAAGCGACATGGTAGAGTCAGAAGTAAAATCAAGCACTGTAATAAATTATGGACCAGAGAATTTGCCTGCAGGCCCTGATATAGACAAGAGCTCTAGCATAATAATAGTCGAAGGAAGAGCAGATGTGGTTAACTTGCTGCGCAGCGATATAGCTAATGCAATTGCAGTCGGCGGAGCTACTACAGACATACCGAAGAGCTTGATAAAACTAGCTTCCGAAAAAGAGGTTACTGTATTCACAGATGGCGATCATGGCGGCACAATGATAGTAAAGAATATAGCAAGCGTAGCTGATGTGGATTATGTAGCAAGGGCACCAGATGGCAAAGAAGTAGAAGAGCTTACAAGGAAAGAGATAATAAAAGCACTGAGGTCTAAGATACCAATAGAGCAGGCAGCTGTAATATACAAGATCAGCCTGCCTGACAGCAACCAATCAGTCAATAAGGGAAATGGAAAGGAAAGTACAAATGGCAACTATAGCAGAGACAAGCAGAAATTTAAGGGCAATCACTATTCCCAATATACAAAGTCAGCAGAACCGCAAGAGCAAAAGAGACAATTTAAGGAGCCAGAACAACAGGTATCTATTATAGAAAATAATACTGCTGCAGAAACAACTAAAGAACAGCTTTCAATCAATAAAGAGGTAGAATCTAATCCAATCAAAAAAGAAGTAGAGGAGGAGGTAGCAAAGCTTGCATCTGAAAAACAACCATTAATGAGGAAGCAGGTAGCAAAGGAGGACAAAGAAAAACCTGTAGAGCCTATAGAGAAAACCAAGCTAAAGCCTGATGATGGAATGATAGCTTCTCTTTCGGAATTGAAAAATACCCTTAGGGGAAGGATTTATGGCCCCGATAAAAAGTTAATTGCAGAAGTACCTATACGTGAACTTATACAGTCAATACAGGATATAGACAACATTGAGTCTATAGTCTTTGATGGTATAATAACGCAGAGGCTAGTTGATCTGGCAAACAAAAAGAATGTTAAATCAATATACGGAGTTAGGTCAAGCCAGATAGCACGCAAATACGGATCCATGCTACTTTATACGTCAGATGATATCTGACGTAAATGGGTATTTGTTTTTATTTTAAAATATTTCTAATTTTTAAATTTAAAAATAAAGTCGGATTTACTAAAAATTTAAAGCAGAAAAATAGTAAAGTTTAATATTACTTTGTTTTAAATATTAATTAGTTTAAATAAAAACTATTAATGGTTATTTAATGGAGAATAAGGAGACTAAAAAATATCAGTATAGAGAATTTCACAATATACTCCTAAAGCTATTTATCCTAAAAAAAATCGACCATGACAAAAAAGTATACCCCTATGATATTATAAAAAAGATAAAGAGATCTCCAATTTTATCAAATTTAACTGATAAGGAGACCATTAAAAATGACGTTTATAATATAATATCTGTATTGGAGAAAGCAGGTTATATAGAATCAGAAGCCCTAAAGAGGGATGGCAAAATAAAAAAATATTACCATATTACACCTGATGGCAAAAAGGCATTAAACGCAATAAAAAAAGAATTTCATAAACTTGTAAAGACAGTTGCAAGCCTCATAAAGTAATCTATATTGGATTTAATAATACACCTTAAATCGCACATTTATAAGTAAGTGGGTATTCAATTAACTTGCAAGATTAGAATTAAAGATAGGATGCATTCTATGGTTAAAAATGCTTTAGAAATAAAGAACTTAGTCGAGAAATTCGGGGATTTTACCGCAGTTAAAAATATATCATTCAATGTGAAAGAAGGTGAAATCTTCGGGCTTCTAGGGCCTAATGGAGCTGGCAAAAGCACAACTCTGAATATGATACTTACATTACTTACCCCAACTTCTGGATCCATAGAGCTTTACGGAATAGATATACATAAGGAAGTACAGAGGGCAAAGAATATGATAGGCTTTATGACCCAAGAGACTGTAATAGAGCAGGACTTGACACCAAGGCAAAATCTTGAGATATTTGGTGAACTATACCACATAGCAAACATAAAAGATAAAATAGCACAAAGCCTTAAAGATGCAGAATTAACAGATTTTGCAGATTATAAAGCAGGTGCATTATCAGGTGGAATGCAGAGAAGGCTTGCATTGGTAAGATCTATGATACAAGATCCAAAGATAATAATTTTAGATGAACCAACAACAGGCCTTGATGTCCAGAATAGGACAGCTTTGTGGGAAAAGATTCGCAGTCTAAATAAAAAAGGCATTACTGTGCTGCTTACAACCCAATATCTTGAGGAAGCTGATGCTTTGTGTGACCGTATAGCAATAATAGATAAAGGGGAGATAAAGGCCATAGGCACAGCATCAGAGCTTAAGGCATCGGTGAGTTCAGGGAACATAGTGGAGATAGTGACGCAATCTGATGCTACAAGCAAAGTTGCATCTGTGCTAAAAGATTTTGGCCTGTCTCCAAGCATTAAAATAGACGTAGTAACTGCATCAATTGAAAAGGGAGAGATTGCAAAGTTCTCTGACATAACTAAAGAGTTGATAAAGAAAAATATACCAATACTTGGAATAAGCATGCATCTTCCAACCCTAGATGATGTATTCATAAAACTTACAGGTACAGGATTGAGGGATACGGCCATAGGAAAGCCTCAAGTTCAAATAAGGTCTAGAAAATGAGTATAATAAGCGATTCTTTAATCATATATAAAAGGGAAATGCTCATATTCAAAAGCAAACTTAGGACAAATATACTTAGGTCACTAATATTTCCGCTAGTGCTTATATTGATGTTGGGTAACTTAGGGGCAAATTCTGATATAATAACCAATATTGGTGTAGTAAATTATGCTTCAAACCCCTCAGCTTACAACTTTGTGCAATCATTGCAGTCAAATACGGATTTAAATGTAGAGATGCTTACAAATCAGCAAGCAGCATTAGCCGCATTGAAGGCAGGCCAGGTTACTGATGTAGTTGTAATATCTCCAAGTTTTCCTAGCCTGGAATCAAAAAATCCCGGAATATACATATACTATGCAAATAATTTTGCAGATTTGGGAAACTCTGTAAATATAATAGAGTCATTAGCCCAGCAATATGAATCGAGTATAGGCAAGCCCATACAGTACCAATCAGCCGTTAATTCGGATCAAGTGGTTTTAGATCCAGCCTACGCCGCAGGGGCTAGCTATAAGACCTTCTTAGTTGGGGGAGTAATCGTGATGGTATCTGTCTTCGGTTCAATGTTTGGGGGCGGAATGTCTATAATAACAGATAGGCAATTGGGCAACCTAAAATCATTTCTTATAACCCCTATAAATAAAATGTCAATTATACTGGGCAAGGTTATGTCTGGGACAACCCAGGCTTTGATATACGGCATAATAGCTATTTTGATAGGGCTGTTAGATGGAGCTACAATAGCTATGGGAATCTTAGGTGCTGCTATAATATTGGTACTAATCGCATTAACTGCGGTGGCATTCTCTGCAATAACAATAATATTAGCATCAAGGATTGCAAAGATAGAAGTTTATTCAATAATTGCAAACGCTATAACGCTGCCTCTTTGGTTTATATCTGGTGCATTTTTCCCTACATCATCATTGCCCTCATGGCTGTACCCTCTTAGTGTTATAGATCCCCTTACTTATTCAGCAAGTGGGATAAGATATATCATGATGTATGGTTATTATCCAATCAATTCCGCTATATTAGATTTTTCAATTCTGGTAGCATTTTCAGTGGTAATGCTATTATTGAGCTTTAAGCTGTTCAGTACCACTATAGGAAAATAAGTGATAAGATGTATAAAATAGGCTTGATTTCAATATGCATAATAATTTTGAGTTTTGCAGGCATATCATCTGCTCAGGGATTATCACAGGTAAGTGGGGCATTGTCAATAACCAATTTGCACATATCACCTTCACCTTTAGTGCCTGGAGAGAATGCAACTATATCATTCAATCTGTATAACTCATATTCGCATTCGCTGTATGATATAAATCTGCAGCTTCTTTCACAAAACCCTATGCTTAATTTCTCCCCTGTCTATAGTAATATCATATACAATATAGGAGAGGGTACAGACAATGATGGGGTATTTTACTTTACATTTAAAGTTCCGAAAAATATACCTGCAGGTGAATACGAAATCGATGCTGTAGCAACTTATAGGTCAAAATTTGCAGAAACCCCAGACTTTACAACCTCAGAGCCAGGAGAATCAGAAATGCCTATCTACATATATATCTATGGAAAACCAACTCTAAGTGCTAGTATACAGCAGATTGAGCCTATCATTCCTGAATCCTATAGCAATTTAAAAGTAGACCTTACAAATCTTGGAAATGGAGTAGCCAATAATGTAACATTGATATTGCATAATTCAACTTATATGAAATTTATAGGGCAAAATGAATTCAGTGTATCAGAATTGCCAAATTCACAATCTGTAGATTTATCCGCACAAGCTTATGTGTCAAGAGGAATAACTTCCGGTGTACAAGATATAAATGCAACTTTGATATACGAAAACATGTTTGGAAATCAAACAGTGAAAAATGAAACAATTCCAATCAATGTATTGATCAATAACCCTGATATATCAATAAGCACAGGATCTTCAGTTCCAGAAACCCTATACCCTGGTGGAAATCAGACGATAACTTTAGTGATAAGTAACACAGGGTTAGGTTCAGCTAAAAATCTAACCTTGTCATTACTTCCAAACTCTAATATAACATATGGGAGCCTAAGCAAATTCTATATACCAGCACTTGAGCCTGGAAGCTCTGATACCGAATCTGTATATATAAAGTTAGGGAGAGAATTTGAAGGCAACAGCACTTACCTGCCTTTAAGCTTAACCTATTCAAATTCTAATATGAAGAATTCAACATCAAGGAACTTGACACTAAACATATCAGTGCAGAAATCTGCAATAATTGATATAAGAAACTTAAGTGATACTTTGTTGCCAGGTGGAACTGATGTTCCTGTAACATTGCGGATAAAGAATACGGGCAATGAAGAAGCACAGGAAATGACTCTGAGTTTCGAATCTGTATACCCAATTACGCCTGTGGATTCTAATGCATATGTAAATAAGCTAGAGCCTGGCCAATCTGTGAATGTTACCTTCTACGTAAATGTTGATTCTAAAGCGAATCCGGGATCTTATCCAATAACAATATATGAGGAATGGTTGCAGCCAAATGGAGGCCCAACGCAGGAATTCTCTGGAACAAATAACTATTACGTGGAAGTATATAGTTCCAGTAAAAAAAGTTCATCTAATAGTTTTATAAACTACATATACGATTTAATAATCATAATAATAGTAATTTATATAATATTCAGACTGTCAAAGAGAGTAAACAGTAAAGGTAAAAAATAACCTGAGTCTGGTGAAAAATATGGTCATGCAACATGGTATAAAAGAAGTATTGAAAAATTACAATCTGCCAATGTGGATAAGTGATTATGTAGATGAATATATCAAGGAGGATCCATTAAACTCAATGAAAAGGGCACTTAGCTTCATAAATGTAAAACGCAAGAGGGGATCAGTTACAAGCACATACGTAATTTTGCCAAATGGCACCAAATTCAGCATGTCTGATATTTCCAAGATATTGAGCTTATTTTATTATGGTGAAAAGCAAGTTGAATTGATGGCTGAAAGCTGGTCATCTAAACCAGATCCTGCACATGTAAAGTATGTAAAACATTTCCTTAACGTAAGCAAGGTAGAGAAAAGGCATTTAAGAGCAATAAAAAACCTTATGGATGGGCTTATGAGAAAGCCCGAAGAATCACCTCAGATTATAAAAGATGTATTCTCTTATATAATGAATCTTGGCACTTGGGAAGAGAGATTCGTAGCGCTATATATTATAATGAGATATTCTTACAGTGCCATATTTGGCCAAGTATTCTATAAGGTATTCTACTTTGTAATGCCGGAATTTATGAGATCTTTTGGCAAGGTATACATAGATGAAAATGGGGATTTGAGGTGGGCGTTGGAAGAAACCCGCAATATGGTAAAAAATAAAAATATTAGCGATGACAGGATTTTAAAGATATCCGAGGATCTGTTAAGCCTGATTGAAGCTTCGGTAAAATATGAAATTTCCATAACAAAAGATTTAGAAGTTGAGAAGGAGATACGGCTAATGCTTAAGGTTGCAATTGCTTATCCATTGCATGAATTAAAGGATTTAGGTGTAAATATAGACATCAAAAATGAGGAAACAAAGATAGACCTGCTTTCAAATAATCTACTTAAACCAAAAGATGAACCTAATTGAAGCTGAAATGTCTACAAAAAATTTAAATAGGTTATTATTAAAATTAGTAATAAGCATCAAAGAGATGATAGAATGGCAGACGAAATAAACGTAGCAAACGATGAAACAAGAAATGAAGGAACAGGCAGAAAAACAAATGAAACAAATATTGTCTATATAGGAAAGAAGCCTACAATGAACTATGTACTGGCTGTAGTTACGCAGTTCAATAACGGGATGAATGAGGTTTCCATAAAGGCAAGAGGAAATTCAATATCAAAAGCCGTCGATGTAAAAGAAATAGTCATAAATAAGTTTTTGACTGACGTAAAGCAAAAGGACATTTCTACAGCATCAGAAGAACTGACAAATGAAGATGGCAGCAAATCTAAAGTAAGTTCAATAAACATAACACTTATGAGATAACCCAAATGCCAAAGTATTGTTTAAATAATTTTGTAAATATTTTAAATTAAATTTAGTGGTTTTTTGATTCGTTCTAATTATATATCTGAGATAAAACCTGAGATGGACAACCAAAAGGTTACTTTAGCTGGATGGGTACATGAGGTAAGAAAATTAAAAAATGTGACATTCCTACTTCTTCGCGATATAACAGGTATTATACAGATTACAGGAAAATACGATGTCTGCGATAAAAGCATAATTGAAGGAATGGATATTCCAAAAGAAAGTGTAATCTCTGTAGAAGGCACCGTCAAGATTAATCCAGAAGCAAAGATCGGCTTCGAGATAATACCAACGAAGATAACCAACCTTAATCCGATAAGTAAAGTAATACCCTTTGAGACTACAGGAAAAGTGCCTGCAGAGCTTGATACAAGGTTGGATTACAGATATATAGACTTGAGACGGCTCCAGACAGAAGCAATTTTTAAAATAGAATCAACGATACTAAATTCATTCAGGAATTTTCTATATAACCAGGGCTTTAATGAGATACGTACATCATCAATCGTAGCTGAAGCCACAGAGGGTGGTGCAGATTTATTCCCATTGCAGTATTTTGAAGAAAAAGCATATTTAGCACAATCGCCACAGCTATATAAGCAGATGGCAGTTATTGGAGGGCTTGATAAGGTATTTATGATAATGCCGGTTTATAGAGCGGAGAAATCAAACGACCTATACCACCTTAATGAGATAACACAGATGGATGTTGAGATTGGTTTCTCTGATTACAATGATGCAGAGAAGCTTCTAGCAGATACTTTAAAATTCATAATCAGTGAAGTAATAAATAGGAATGAAAAAGATCTCAAAACATTAGGGATTGAACTTAACGTACCTAATACAAAAATAGTAGAATATGCAGAAGTGATAAAACAGCTGAAGGAGAAAGGCGAGAATATAGAGTTTGGAGATGATTTCTCCAGGGAACATGAAAAGGCAATAGAGAAATATTTTGGAGAATCTGTTTTGGTAACAGAGTTTCCAACAAAGGTAAGGGCCTTTTATTCAATGCCAAATGAGAATAATAAAGAGATAAGCCACAGCTATGACCTAATATATAAAGGTATGGAGATATCAAGTGGAGCGCAGAGGATACATATAGCAGATATGCTTGTAGATGCTATAAAAGAGAGAGGAATGGATCCAAACAATTTCAAATCCTATGTTGATGCATTCAGATGTGGAGCACCACCCCATGCCGGTTGGAGCATAGGCCTGGAGAGATTGGCGATGCAGATAACAGGTATGAAGAACATAAGGGAATGTGCAATGTTTCCAAGGGACAGAAAGAGAATTTCTCCTTAATATTTAGAATTTAACTTACTTATCATTTAATATAAACTTAAAGTCAATTGCAAGCAGTTTTAATCCATCCAAAAGCTTGAACTGGTTGGAGCGCCCTCCTTTCCTTTTATGATAACTTATGTGTATCTCTTTAATAGAATACCCTTTTTTGTGCATTTTAATGTTTATCTCACTTTCAATCCCAAATCCCTGCTCATAAAGGTTTAGCGTCTTTAAGGCAGCAGTTCTTATAGCTCTGAGTCCTGTTTGGGAATCCTTTAGATGCATGCCATAAATAAGATTTGCTACCTCTGTAATAACCCAATTCCCAAATTTTATATAAAGGGGCATAGCCTCATTATCGTTAGCAATTCTTTGTCCTATTACCATATCTCCTCCTTTTCTTAAGCTATTAATTGCTCTCTTTAAATCTTTTACTTCATAAGTGCCATCTGCATCTATAAGCCCTAAAAATTTAGTATTTATCAATTTGAATGCATCTATGCATGCATTGCCCTTACCTTTGCCTTTTTGCTTTAAGAATACTATATTTGGTTTTTTTCTGCAAAACTGCTTCAAATCGTCTACCTTACCTGAATAAGCAATTATTATTTTAGAATGTGGCAAAGACCTTATTATTTCACTTAGAACTTTCTTTGCGTAAGGCTCATTTTTTACGGGTAATATAATTGCAGTATCTGAATAATCCACAAGATCACAATCAAAAATTACTTAAGGAACTTAAAGACCCCAAATACTTTTGCAGTATTTGATATTATCCCAAAACGATCTAAAAGAGCCTTTGTCCTTAATCCAAAATCGCTCCTTTTAAGTTCTGTATTGAAATTTATTTCAACTCCTGATTCATCCTCTTTATAATTAACATCCAAATGTATCTCCTTAGTAATGCCTTTTATTGTCATATTGCCTTTGACATAAAGCTTACTTTCACCTTTCTTCTTTATCTCTGTTGATACAAATGTTGCATTTGGATACTTAGCCATGTTGAAAAATTGCTCTTCTGTTGTAAGGTGCTTATTAAGTAAAGGTATGCCTGCATCAAGGCTGCTAATATCTACAGATAAATTAGCTTTCAATGATTCAATATTGTCTGTATCCCCCTCCATATCTAATTCAAATTTAGAGAAAGTGCCATTAAACTGCGATAAAGTATGCCTAACTGTGAAATTTATCTTGGAATCTGGATAACTCAGATTGTTAAGTTTCATAAAATCAAGTATAATAATGAAGTTTAACTTTTAAATAATTATCTATGTGGGCGTGAAACTCAAATCCTTCAGCAATAGGAATAGGTTACCTCTAAGTTTTAGGAAAAATTTATATTATATGATTCATAATATGAAGTATGGTATCTTATAAAATAATAGAGAATAAAAAGGGAATTTCTCAAAAATCAGATAACTATGTGATGTCTGCAATTGCTTATGCATTGCCTTCTTATATAAAATTACTTCTGCCAATGCCTCTTAAAGACGGATCTATAATAGAATCGGATAACAAAGATGTATATATAGATGGCAAAAAGGTAGGAAATGTTCTCCTTTATAAGTCGGGTATAGATATATCAATCAGCCATGAATTTGACATAAAATATGCAGGAGGGTATTCACTAGACGGTAAAACTATTTATATATCAGCGAATATGCCCTCTGAAATCGTAATAGGTAATATTAAGGTAAGCTTGCTTGAGAGCATAGGTAGACACCACGAACTTCCTGAAAAATGGCTTCTTGATGATGATTATGAGTACCCATATGCACATGAAATAGCTACTAGCATAGAGAGGGAATATGTAGAGTCATTAGGTGTGAAATGGGATAGCTATAATACAGAAGTAGATAGATTACTGAGGGAAAATTATAAATGTAAGCTTAAGAATAGCCCCGCAAATCTAGATCTTTCACCATATATATATTCTCATGATGATGAAACGATAAAAGAGATAAGAGCGTCTACCCCTATCTGATATCCCATTACTTATAAAGAGAGAAGGAGTTACACTACCGGGTAAATAAATCATAGCCACTTAGTTAATTTACTGAAAAGGTTCTTGTTATTTAGCATATTAAGCCCCATATGGCCATATCTTGGGTATAAGCTCAACTCAGCATTAGAGCCCCAGAACTTCAAGCTATAAAATAAATCAACCGAGCTTAAATAATTTACACTTTTATCTAATTTTCCATGCCAAAGTGCTATTTTTTTATTATGAAGTTCATGGACATGCTTTAAGGGGTTAATATCAAGCTTTCCTTCATTTAAAAGTTTTATATCACGTTTGTCAAACTTCCAAGTGAACTTCTGCAATTTTGATAATAACTCCATAGTAGAGCTTATAGATTCGTTCTTATAATAATCCATAAATTTTTTAGAATAATCTGTAATCGGGGCGATTGACAGCACTGAATCCACATATTTGCATTTGGCTCCAGCTACTAATACAGCACTTCCGCCAAAGCTAGCCCCTATTAACGCAATATGCTTTATATTAAGGGAAATTTTCTTAGAGGAAATTAAGTCAATGCACCTTTTTTCCTTCAATCCAGAAGTAATAATAACCAAGCTTTCAGGAGCATTTTCAAAATTGAATCTGCCAGAGCTGTCAAAGGTGCCAAGATATTCAGGTATTCCAACAGCAAAACCCAATTTAACTAATTTTATTATATAGCTATCAGATATTTTCGGAGGAAATCCAGGCATCCCATATGCGAGCAAAATAAGCTTCCCATTACCATGGTATTTGTTATATAAGATAGTTGCAAGTACTCCTTTATACCTTGTAATGTAAGTTGCGAGCCAATCATCTGAGTCCATAATAAATGCCTATTATTTAAACTTTAGTTAGCACTTTGCAGCTATCTTTTTCAACCAAAAGCTCAAATTCGGTCTGTGCTACCATTCCATGGCTAACCTCTGCAAGTACCGGATAAGAGTCTATTGCGCCTACCTTTTCAAGTTCTCTTATCCCTGAATATAATTCAAATTTGGATTTTATACCTTCTGAGAGCCACCTAACTGCAAATGGTTCGCTTGGGTATTTATCGATTATTTTATTCAATACATTCCTTGCCGCAGGCAGACGAGGTGCTATATTTTCAGAGAAGCTATAAATCTCAGCTACATCAGTCTCGGTAACCAACCCCCTACTCTGCTTCAATGTGGCAAATGGCTCTATAGCTATGCGTGTACCCTCTTCAAGTAATGTATCATCTCCGTTATCATAATTAGGTATGAAAGGTTCTGCATGCAGCTCGTGCAGTTTGACTCCATGCCCCCCCAAATTTTCTATTGGCCTAAAGCCTAATTTGTCAAATGTGTCATTAATTACCTTACCTATATCTTGGACTTTTCTTCCTGCTTTTACAATACTGACCGCGTTTTCCAATGCTTCCTTCGTAGCATCTACAAGCTTGCCATATTCTCCAGATAAATCAACAGTTAATGCACAATCGCCAAGATAACCGTCTTTTGCTGCACCAAAGTCTACTTTTATCAGATCTTTCTCACCAAAAACTTTATCATCCATGTAACTTGGGGTATAATGTGCAGCTTCATTATTAATCGATAGGTTTAATGGAAAAGCTATCTCGTACCCTTTATCTTTGACATATGACTCTGTAGCTTCGGCCACATCAAGAAATTTTACACCTGGCTTGATCATGTCTCTTGCTTTTAAAAGTGCTTCATAAGATATCTTACATACTTCCTCTGCCAAACTTTCATCTTCTTCTACATTATTGTCTGAATTTGAATAATCCATGATTATTACCTTTAGAAAATTAACCTAATAGCGATTATCTGTTTCCAATCGTATTTAAGATAATAAAATCTAAATGCTTTTGTAGCCCTTTTACCAATGCGAATGTAAAACCAACCCCTTTAAAGATAAGAGGAACTACAAAGATACTATATTATGCAAAGCCTGTGATTAAAGTAGCAGGAAGATTTCGCGTTTGGTTGGGATTCATGGAAAGTTCAAAATACTTTCACTAATTAAATATAAGTGGTTTGATGCTTAATCTAAAAATATCTGATGAAGACAAAATGCAATTAAAGGAGTTGTCAAAATTATCAAAGCTATTTATAAAAAGGGTTAAGCCGACAAAAAAAGAAATCCAGAAAGTAAATAAATATTCCAGAGAATTGATTAACCGGCTTAAGAAAGTCCTTCCTGAAAATGCATCTATAACATTAGCAGGTTCAACAGCTCACGGAACTCAGGTAAAGGGAAGTTCAGATATAGATATATTTATTCTTTTTCCTCGTTCAACTGATGAAAGAGCAATGGAGGAGGAGGCAGTCAAATTATCAAAAAAGATAGTGAAAGAGGAAGAAGGAGAAAGATATGAAATAAAATATGCAGAACACCCATATTTGAAGCTTATAAGTGAAACTAAAAAGATTACTGCAGACATAGTACCTGCATTTAAGATAAGCAACGCCAAGGAACTTATAACCGCAGTAGACAGAACACCCTTACATAACAAGTTTATAACATCACACTTAAACGATAAAATTAAAGATGATGTTAGGTTATTTAAGTACTTTTTGAAAATGAATAAAATATATGGTGCTGAATCAAGAGTGCACAGCTTTTCAGGATATGAATGCGAAATTCTTGTGTACTTTTATGGTTCCTTCCCAGAAACTGTGCTTGGATTATCTAAGATAAAATTGCCTGTTATCATTGATATTAAAGAGAAAAAGTTTATAGAAGATGATTCTAAAACAGAGTACCTTAAGAGATTTAATTCAAATTTCATAATAATAGACCCAACAGATCCTAATAGAAATGTTGCTGCTAGCACAAGCCCTGATTCGCTATCAAAAATCATATTTATATCTAGAAAGCTAATACTTAATCCAACTAAATCCAACTTTTTAGGTTTACATAAGAAGAGTCGTTTTAAGTCTATAAAAGATGTTGCTAAAACCTATGAATTATCTATATATGCGATATCAATTGAAGTGTCAGATGGCATACACGAAGATACTATATGGCCACAGGTAATAAAGTTGAAAAACTGGTTATATTCCGAATTTTCAAAGCGCGAATTCAATCCTATACTATCATTGGAGGGGATTGATGGAAATAAAGCTTACCTTTCATTCCTATTCGAAAAAATTACAAAAAGCATCAATTTAGTAAAAGGACCAGAAGTATTCATAAGTGGAGGGGCAGAGAAATTTTATGAGAAACACAAAGAATCTGGAGAGGTATTTATCAAGGGTTATAATCTTTATGCAATAGAAAAGTCTAATCTTCATACACCTAGGGAAGTCATAGAAGAATTAAATAAAAAAGGGAAAATTAAAATTAAAGACATGAGAGAAGGCAGTAAAATTAAGATATTTACGGAAAAGGATATTCCAAAGAACTTAGATTTAGTGCTTTTAGCAAATTTTGTAGATAGAACATCATTGTAAATATATCAATAAATTCGATATCCAATAAATTCAAAACCATTAAAACTTATACGGATTTCCTGATGTTATCATATCCTGTAATTCATTCATCTCATCAAATTTTGACGCATTTTTATATGACTCTAAAACCTTGCTGCAGTCTATGTCACTACTAATTTTAAACTTTATTGAAATCTGGCATATTATAAAGTCAATTGATTGCTCAATATCTTTATTAGATCTTACCTCTAAAAGGCAGTTTGTTTTTTCTATATTTTCTCCGCAGTAATCTAATGCTTCAGATATCAGATTTTCTTTAATCTTACCTTTTTGATATTTCCTTTTAATCATCCTAGCCTCTAATTTATTGAGATGTTCCCTTTTGACTATTACAATGTCATAAGGCAATTTTATATCGGCTAAAAGATGCCCCACTAGTATAACTACACCATCTAAATTCTCAATTACCTGCTTTATAATCTTTTTTAGATTGTTAATATCAACTAACTTTGATCCAAACTCATCTAAACCATCATAACTATTGTACTTGTTTACTAAATCATTGACTTCAACCAGTTTCACATCCAGAGATGTAAAGGTGTCCAAAATACGTAAATAAAGTTTATTTGAGAAATAAGATTTCCCAGCAGCAGGCGAGCCTGTGATTGCGATTAAGAATCGCCTACTTTTATGATTTTTCATATTAAGGCACTTTGAAAATTTGGCATAATTATGAATTTCCACTTGGCTTTGCTGATCCATCGCTGCCGGTTTTAACACCATTCTTAGGATTATTTGTGCTGTTGGTATTATTTGGAGTTAATTCAGTATTATTTTCAGTTGCTGTTTTAGTATCCGTTGTACCTGTGTTCTGATTTTGTACAGGCTGTTCCTCTATTCCAATAACAAATTCAGCATTTGCAAATAGGTAATTTATCTCATTTCTGCTAGAATCCAGATCTAATGCAGTATTGCCCTCCAACAACAAATTAACATCATAGTTCTTATGGTCTCTAAAGAATATCCACTCTCCTATTGAATAATCATCATATTTATCTGTAGAATCTAAGATGAAGGTGGATGAAGAAACTAATTTGTTTAATAATAATGATATACTATCATTGAACTCATTTATGTAAACAGTATCAACAGAATCTTTGTTGTATCTCATGTTTGCAGGTGAAATTATAGGGACATTGGATTTTTTTGATAAGTCATTCAAGAAACTAGTTATCTTTGAGGTAACCTCATCACAGTTTTTTAAATTTTTATTTAAATCATCTCTTTCATCTTTTATGGAATCCTCTATCTGATCCAGGTATCCATAAATGTCGTTCCGTATTTTGTCAAAATTTGCCTTTGCTGCCAAATTGTTAGTGTAATTTCCAGGATTAGATAAAAGGTCTATCAAATTTAATCCATATTTTTTGTTTATCTCGTCAGATCTATCATTTAAAATACCATCGGTAAAATCACTCCATTTTTCTGCCATAAACTCACCAAATTATTACTAATTTATAAATATTCTAAATTCAAAGTATAAAAAGGTAATGCAGTATGGATGAGAATATTGAATTGCGTATATCTAAAGATATCGAATATTTTTATAAGAACCTTAAGAAATTTGACAATTCAAACTTGCAAGAAGAATTAAAATCAAACAAAAACTTAAAGTATGTTTATGAGTTGTCTGGAATGTATGCATCCGATGCTCGAAGTTATCTAGAAAAGAAGGATTTTTATACCTCTTTCTCATGTATATCTTATGCACATGGGCTTTTGGATGCTTTATTATATTTAAAGGGATTGAATGGAGATATATGAGGAGGGAAAGGCAAGGATCAAATTCAACTCTAAGTCATTCTTAAATCCAAAAGCACAACTTTCTCGAGATTTAAGTGTGGCCTTTGTCAAGTATATAACCAAAGTAAATCCAGATGCTACAGCTATAGATACAACTTCAGCAACAGGTATAAGGGGAATAAGGTATTACAAAGAGGGAGAGGTCAAAGAGATATGTATGCTGGAAATTAATCAATCAGCATTTAATGATCTAAAAGGCAATCTTCATTACAACAAGATGGATAAAGACCGCAATGTGAAGTACTATAACCAAAGTATTCAAGAATTTGCCAATTCTAGTATGCGTGAAAACTTTGATTTGATAGATCTTGACCCATTTGGCAGTGCAGCACCTAATTTAACAGATATTATGAAGTTATCCAAAGATAAATCTCACCTTATGATAACTGCAACAGATGTTGCCGTTTTATGCGGTGCCCACTACAAAGCATGCTTAAAAACTTATTTTGCGCAACCACTGCACAATGAGCTCTGCCATGAAGTTGGCATACGCATACTTTTAGGTTATATAGCAAGGACTGCATCGTTATTTAATTTTGGGATTGAGCCGGAGATAAGCATCTCATACTTGCATTATATAAGAATTTTCCTAAAGCTAAATCATGGGGCAGCATTTGCTGTCAAAAACTATGAAAATATTGGCTATGCATTGTACTGCAAAGCTTGTGGGAATTTTACTTTAAATTCCCCCCTTCCACATTCTCTTAACTGCAATATCTGTGGCCATGAATATTCTATTGCAGGACCTCTTTGGGTAGGAAGGATACAGGATAAAAAGGTAATTGAAGGCGTTAAAGAAATTATGTCTTATGATAAAGTCAAAAAAGATGAAATAACCTTTATATCTAATCTATCAAACGAGATAGACACACCCCTTTACTATAGCATACCAGTTCTTACTAAAATGATGAATGTAGAATCAGTAAGTTACGATAAACTAAAAGATGAACTTCAATCTCAAGGGTACTCAGTGTCAAAAACTCATATGAACAAAGAATCAATAAAGACCGATGCAGGCATATCTGAATTAAAGTCAGCAATCCTAAAGGCGCTTAAAAAAACATAATTAGTTAAAATATTTAAAAACCTTTGCATTAATAAAATTCTTTAAAATATGAGTATAATACCGGCTATTTTATTGAAATATACCTATTTTTAAGGAATAATAACATATAAATACCTCAAAATTAATAATAAGTATGGATTGGTGGGTGTAATGATGAACAAGATAAATAAGATGCGTGCGGGAGTAGTTCCTTGTGCGTTATGCGGTAAAAAATTAAATAATAACGACACTAAATTTGTATTAGCTTCTAGTAATTTCAACGTAAATAGCATGCCTTTAGACAAGCGCGTGCTCTGTGTAGATTGCTATATAAAGGCAATAAACAAAACTAAATCTAACTCTTATCTAAACAGTTCTGTCAAGGCGAGGAGCCATATGAGGCATAGATTAGCGAAGACTATGCTTTACGACTTCAACAAATAATTATATGGGTGGCAGCATAAATAAGTAAGTAAATTTAATTATTTGTTTAATTATTCGCCACCCTGTAAATATCATCGCAGGAAATTGCCAAAGTCATCTAATTAGGTTGATTATTATTTGAGTATTTAGGTTCCATATACGTATCTGCTGTTTTTACTATGTCTTCTATTGTTATTAGAGTAAGA
Organism: Microcaldota archaeon; assembly: GCA_021798935.1. GTDB lineage: Archaea > Micrarchaeota > Micrarchaeia > Micrarchaeales > Micrarchaeaceae > Mancarchaeum. The sequence continues at coordinate 93,546 of JAJZBL010000003.1, read as the reverse complement.
TGTAGGTCTGCTATTATCTCTCCTATATCCGTTAGATCTTCCAGATCTTCCTTCTGATCTCCCTGATGAATTATAATTAGGTCTGAATCCTACCTTCCTTTTTGACTTAGCTAGCGCTTTTTCTATAGATTCATTTGCAAGAGCTGCATACTTGTCTATATGCAATACAATCTCATTCATCCTTATCTTATTCTTATTTTCTATCTCTTGTACTAACTCCTCCTCAGAATCGCTTACTATATTAAAAGCTTTCCCACTTTTTCCCATCCTAGCAGATCTACCTACCCTATGGACATAAACATCGGTGTCCTCTGGTAAGTCATAATTTATTATAGTCTGTATATCCTTAATGTCAATTCCTCTTGCCAGCACATCTGTGGTTACCAAAACTTCGCCATTAACCTTAAAATTGTTTAAAACTCTCTCCCTTCTATCCTGTGTCAATCCTCCATGTATTAGCATAGAATTAATCCCTGCTTCCTTCAATGCTTGGCAGACTAAATCTGCGCCAGATTTAGTTTTGCTAAATACTATAGTCTTACCTGGATTATTTTCTTTAAGGTAAGTCAATAGCGTTTGAAACTTTTTATTTTTTCTAGTCAAATAAAATGAGTGATCTATAGTTTTTACTGTTATGCCATCTGTACCCCCAATCGATATAAATTCAGGTTCTCTTGTGTGGTTGTGTATTGTAGAATTTAACTCCCTTGGTATAGTAGCAGAAAAAAGCATAGTTTGCCTTTCCTTTTTTGTTTCACTTAATATTTTATTAACATCTTCTATAAAACCCATGTTAAGCATGTCATCTGCTTCATCTATAACCGCATATTTGATTTTATCTAATTTAAGAACACCCCTGTCCATAATATCTAGAAGCCTGCCGGGTGTTCCTATAACTATATTGCAGCCGTTCTTTATCCCATTTATCTGTGGATTTATAGACACACCGCCATATACTACTACAGGCCTAAACCTGTGATCATTCAAGTTTTCTATTGCTTTATAAGTCTGCATGGCTAACTCTCTTGTTGGAGCAAGAACTATCGCTATAGGATTCCTGTAATCCATCTCCGATAGTTTGCTTAGAATTGGAAGTACAAATGCATAAGTTTTCCCACTTCCTGTCTTAGAGCGTACAACAACATCCTTGCCTGCTAATATAATAGGTATGGATACTTCCTGTACTTCCGTTGCATCAACTATTCCTATAGCCTTTAATTTATCTACCAATGTCTTTTCTATTCCTAATTCTTCAAATAAGGTCATAAATGCACCAATTTTAAATTGTTAAAATTTAATAGAATAAGCCCAATAAAGTTTACATTTCATTAATATAAATCGACTAAAAATCAAGATATAACACTTTGTAATACTTTGAACTTAACTTCTATAAACTAATTTTATATCTAAATATATAAGGCTTTCTATTTATCCTTGCGTAAATAAGCAAACTATTCAACCATCTTTATTATGTTTAATTTATGTTAATTATTCATATATTTTTGTTTAAAATGCAGTGTTTTACAAATAATGAAATGCATATAAATTTGAATGTTATAATAGAAATAGCTATTAATAGAGAGATTACAAAATCTATCTACTTGCATTTATTGGGGAATGTCATATGGGAAATACGTTGAGTGTGAAACAAAAAATAAAATCAGATATCTATTACTTGGGTTATCAAAAGAACAATATTTTTGATAATATGGCGATTGATGAAGCCCTTATGGAGCTAGCTGATAAAGAAAATAAATTCTTTTTTAGGTTATACGATTTCGACAAAGACTCGATAATACTTGCATTTTCGGATTCTATGGAAAACGTTAAGGCATTAGACAAAAATGTAGAGTTAACCCGTAGGTTGAGTGCAGGAAAACCTATATACATAGATGACAATGTACTTTCATACAGCTTTATAGGTCCGATGAAGGACAATAACCTATTAAAGGATGGAGAAAGCATACACAATTTCTTTGGGACTATAATAATGGATTCGATAAAATCAATTTCGAAAGACAACCTAATCCCAAATATAAAACTAGGCAAAGCTTATAGCATAAAATTAGAGGAAAAACCGATAGTAGGTAACGGTCAGCATATCAGCTTATCACATTCATTTTTGTACCATGGCATAATAGCAGTTGGGAATTGGAACGCTGACAAGATAAATAATTACCTAAATCTAGTACGCAAAGATTATGAAGCACTGAAAGATCTTCCAAGTATAGAAAGCATAAATAAAGTGCAGGGAAAGAGTATAGATTACTATAAATCAGAGCTTATAAAGCAAATTATAAGCAACATAAATAACCGTTTTGATAATGTAAAAAAGCTAAGCAAAGATGAACTAAATGAGATAAATAAAATGAAGTCCGAGAAAGTGCCAAAATATAAGGATATTAACTGGATTGATAGGAAAGATATATCATTAAAGAAAGATTCCAGATTTTGCTTACTATGGCCTGATTGAATTTATTTAAAAATATATCCTAGAAAATCATATTTCTTTCAAATTTCAGAAAACTATTATCTAACAAATTTTTTGATTTGATCTAACTTATCAGATATTTTGCTATTTAATTCATCGTCATTGCTTTTATTCTGTTCTAAATAATTTTCTATTGAATTTATTAGTTCAACAAGATCCTTTTTGTTCTCTTCAAGCTGATTCATCAAAGTAACATTATTGTAAAAAGCATCAAGTGCATCTAATATCTTCTTGTTCTCTACGATCTCCTCTCCATTATCCAATTTGGAACTTGTAAATTTTATTAGCTCAACTAATTCATCTTTAGATATAGAATTGTAATTGGATTTCATTTTATCTGTGATTTGGCCAAAATTATCAAATGCATATTTCAACTTATCGAATAGGCTTTTTAATGATAAAACAGAAATATTTTGCATTCAAATCAATTATAATAAAACCTAAAAATTAATAAACTTAGATTAATTATCAATTAAAAAATATAAAATGATAAAGATGGAATCTATAACGAATACAACCCCCTACCGCAAGATTGAGTATTTATCCAAGCTTAGCGAGAGTGAATTTTTGAAATATTGCTCAAATAACAATATCAAGCCGATTATAAAGGACTACTGCAACATACTTGCCAAAAAATTATCTGAAGAATTTGGCAATGTTATAGATTTAAATTCAATACCAAATCTCCTTTTAGAAAAAGATTTAATAGACCCATCTCTTTACCCACAACTTAAAGAAATGCTTTTATTTGCAGAGAGTATAGAAAATGAGCCCTTACCTGAAATATACAATAACCTCATTAGGCTGCTTGAGACTGTAGAGGAGGCTTACGAACAAATTGATCTTAGATTTTCTAATACGTCTAAACCTTAATTAAGTGTTGTCCTCCCGTATGCAAATAGCATAGATTTCCTTGCTTGCGTTTCTAAATCTAAAACCACATCATCAAAATCTGCAAAAGTTAATGCTAATTATTTATATAATCCAATGTGGTGTAAATCTAAATAATTCAAGTGTGTTAGACATCACTATTTATAAATACGAAATCTAAAATAAAAATATGGAAATCTTAATAGCACTCCTATTGTTGTTAGCAGTGTCAATATCTTTAGGCAAGTTACTGGAGAGATTTGGTATAACTGATATTGTAGGGCAGATAATTGCGGGCATGATATTAGGCCCATCTCTGCTTAATATCATATCTCCATCTCCATTGTTGTCAGGAATAGCAGAGGTTGCAATATTCTTCATACTGCTTTTTATAGGAATAGAGATAACAACAGAAACATTGACCAATCACATTAAAAGTTCAATAAGGTTTACCCTTTCATCTTTTATAATACCCGTAATACTGATGTGCTTTGTAAGCATATACCTACTGAATATCCCTGTATCAGAGTCTATTATAGCGTCTATTGCAATAGGAGTTCCTTCAATCTCTATAATATCTGTCCTGATCTACCGTTATTCATTGATTCACACTGAAGGAGGGTTAAAGATATTATCTGCAGTGATTTTTACAGATATAATTGCATTTGTAATACTAGCAGCAGTAATGCAATCCTCGCATCTAATTTTGACTGTTGCGGGTGTACTGATATTTTTGCTAATGCTCCTTTACATAGATAGAGAATTGAGGTATCATGGCAGGGTTATTAGATCATTCTTCAAGAAGCTCTTAGATAACCGGAAAGAGGATACTATATTTGCCTTAGTGCTGATTATGAGCTTACTAGTGTCCGCAATACTGCAGATAATAGGCATAACCTATGTTTTAGGAGCAGTATTTGCAGGAATGCTCATACACAAAACTACAGTTGGAACACGTACTACAAGGATGCTTAAAGATACCTTCAGAAGGCTAAATGACAGCTTCTTTATACCTGTATTCTTCAGCATTGCAGGATTAGAGTTTAAGATACCAAGCTCAAAGTACATAGTTCTTTTGGTAATATTGGTAGGAATAAGCCTTTTAGTTGGAGGCATTATGAATTACTTCAATGCCAAAAGGCATATCAGAAATATACCTCAAAGAGAGGTTGTGGGAATTTTAGGAAGCAGGGGTGCAGTAGGAATAGTTATCGCTTCTATAGCATTCCAAAATAACATAATAAATAGCCAAATTTATGCAATAATACTGGTAGGCACAATAATAATGTCATTGATAATGCCACTGCTGTTATCAAGCAGCAGAGCTAAAAGCCGACTGCCTGCACAAATTATTTAGATTAATTCTGCCCTTTGTTGAAAAATCTTAGCATATCCTCCTTTAACTCTGGGTAATCATTTAAGCCATCTCCCAGGTAGTTTACTGCGGACCTATACCATTCAGGGACAACAAACTTTATCTTAGATAAAGAAGTTAAAAGATCATTCATACTTATAGGCAGGTTTTGAACATTTGTTTTTATAGATTTAGCCCATACCTCCCTACTAGAATCTTCACAGATTGACTTTATATCAGAGTGAGATGCACCCTTAGTCAAATCTCCCAGTTTATCGAAATCTATATCATTTGAGATTGGCTTGCCCTTTAGATAACTTTGGAAAAGCTTTATCCTGATAGGTTTTGTAGGAGGAGGAATGTACATTATATTTCCGAATCTTCCTGATCTCCTAAGCGCAGGATCTATAAGCCATGGTTCATTGGTTGCTCCAACAACGAGTACCTTATATCCTTTATCATAAAGGTTATTCATCTCGCTCAGCATCGTGTTGACTGCCTGTCTCATCCAAGGTGCATTTCCAGTTTCGTCCCTGCTTACACCTAAAGCATCCAGTTCATCAAAGAACAGTATTGATGGCGAATTTTCCCTTGCATATTCAAATAAGTTATGTATATTTTTTTCAGTGTTGCCTACCAAAGCATCGATTACATCAGGTATCTTCACATCTATGAATTTTACTTCGGCTTCTCCTGCGGTTGCCATCACAACATAGGTCTTTCCGCATCCCGGAGGGCCATAAAGGAGTACACCCCCACCAACCTTTATTCCGTAGCTGGACAGGTTATCTGAGTATTTAAGGGGGTATATTATATACTTGCTAAGTTCATCTTTCTGTTCCTCCATATCAACGAGGTCCGAGTATCTCTCTTTTGGCTTTTCTGCAGAAGCGAAAGAGGTAACACCAGTGCTATTAGTGTTCATTTCACCCGAATAATAATCATTTTTAGTGCTCTTGAAAACAACATTATAAATCATGTCATATGACAGATCCTTTATAAAATCTGTCCTTATGTTATAGAAAATTGGCATAAGCTTGCTGTATTCATTGTTGTTCCCCCTGGCAAATTTTAGCAATTTGTCTATAATATCCTGATTAGATTTATATCCAAGCTGTAGAGCATTGGTAAGATCTGCCATAGCCTTTACATTATCACTTTTGGATATGTATATCATTGCTTCTATTAGCAGCTCATTGCCAAGAAAACGACCTCTTGAATCATCTGATATAGCATATTTTATCATAGAAAGTGAATCAGGGAGGTCACCCGAGCCAAACATGATAAGGCTTGCCATTATATAAATTGCAGGCCTTTCATTGATATAAGACAGCTGCAGATAGCTATCAGATGAGTTATTCTGTATTATGTCAGTTATCGATTTTATAGAGTTTTCATAATCACTTTCAATAAGATATGAAGCGGATAGCATAATCTTTGATATGTCATTTGGATCCATTTTAATAAGCTTAAATGCATAATCTCTTGCTAATGATGAATTAAACTTATTGATTCCTATCCCAGCTGCTATAAATTCTGTAATATATTTATTAAGTGCAGAATCTGAAGCAAACCCCCTCTCATATTTTTGGCAGTCCTTAAGAGCTTTGTCGAATCTTAAAGTTTTCAGATCCTCCAAGATGTCCTCAAATTTTATGGAATCAAACATTATTACCAAATTAAAATGGCAATAAAAATATATAAAAGTGCATTTTTTAAAATAAAAAGCCCCAATCCTGAAATAGCAATAGCCTGATACAGTAAATAGCCAATTTGGTTTATTGTTATTTTGGTTTGAATTTATAAACAATGTAAACGGTTACCAAAAGCTTTTATATCTTTTATGCATTATATACATTCAAGTTTAATGATTTGCTATAGGTGTTAAGATCCCAAACTTGAATAATATGCATCCCGAAGAAGTTGATATCCTATTTGTGGTTAATTCTGAAAATTATCTTACTATAAAATCGCTTATGGAACTTTCAGAAGTATCCTTAAGCAAATATAAAGTGCTAATATTATTTGGTAAGCAGGTAAAGATACCTTTTAGAAAAATACCTGAAAACGTAGATTTCATAACAGAGGAATCAGTAAATTCCGAAATATTGAAATACAAACCGAATTACATAAATGTAATAAATCAGGATACAAGTCTATCCGAACTATATATGAGCACCATAAGTTATTATGGTGAATATAACTGAGGATAAATGATATATCCTAAATTCTAAGTATCAATTTATTTTTAAGCCTTATTATAGATAAGGCTCATTTGCAGATGGATAAGACAAAAGTTCATCCTTATCAAACCATATATAGATTTCCCTATCGGCGTTCTCTTTATCTTCAGATGCATGCACCAAGTTTCTTACCGCTCTGTCTTCAGAATCCGCTTTTGCATAAGAATCAGTCCCAAATTTTCCTCTTATAGATCCAGGATCTGCCTTTTTTGGTTCTGTAGAGCCTATAATTTTCCTCACTGCATAGATAGCTTCATTACCCTCTAATACAATTGCAACTGTAGGCTTACCTACTAGATATGACAGAAGTTTGTTCCTTACCTCTTGGCCTATCTCCAATTCAGTTTTGTCCAATTTTACTCCTTTTTCGGCATATGAAGCCTTTGTCTTTGTACCAACGCTAACCATCCATTTTTCATCTGCTGCATAATGCTTCTCAACGGTTTCTTTCTTTGGTTTTACCAATTTTAACCCGACCACCTTAAGCCCGGAATCCTCAAATATATTGAGCAACTTTCCTATCATTTGCCTTTGCACTCCATCTGGTTTTATAAGTACTAGAGTTCTTTCTATCATTTTTACACCAATTAATCAAAAATCCCTTAAGTATAACTATTTAGGTATTATTTATATAGTTTATCAAATAAAAATATACTAATTACTTTTTGTATGTAAACATTTTTAAGTGTCACTATGATAAGGCAGCCTATTATAACCGTTATGGGTCACGTAGACCATGGAAAAACAACCCTCTTAGATAAAATCCGTAGCAGTGCAATTGCTTCCAAAGAAGCAGGCAGGATAACGCAGCATATAGGTGCTAGCGAAGTGCCGCTTTCAGTTATAACCGATATATGCAAGGATATTCCAAATTTTTCTTCCTCAAACATGAAGATACCTGGGCTCCTTTTCATAGATACACCAGGGCACGAAGCATTTACAAATTTAAGGAGAAGAGGCGGAAGCATTGCAGATATGGCAATAGTGGTTGTGGACATAACCCAAGGTTTTCAGCCACAAACTATAGAAGCGATAAATATATTGAAGGAGTATAAAACACCGTTTGTGGTAGCTGCAAACAAAATAGACCTTCTTACAGGATGGATGGTAAATAAGACTAATAGTTTCCAAGTATCTTATGGAAAGCAGAGCAAATCGGTACAGGATTTACTTGACAATAAAATTTATGAATTGATCGGAAGGTTCAGCGAGTTAGGGTTCAACAGCGAATTGTATAGCAGAGTGTCTAATTTTCAGAATGAACTTGCTATAATACCGGTCAGCGCAAAGACCGGGGAGGGGATAGCAGAGCTACTTATGGTGGTATCTGGATTGTCGCAAAGATTTTTAGAGCTAAAACTTAACATAGAGGTAAATGGACCTGCTAAAGGAAGCATACTTGAGAAGAAGGAAATTAAAGGTCTGGGGACCACATTGGATGTAATAATATATGATGGCACTCTGCATATCAATGATCAAGTTGCATTTGCAGATTCAAACAACGAAGTAAAAATTACAAAGGTAAAAGCACTTTTAAAGCCTAAGCCAATGCACGAAATTGGAACATCTGCAAATAAATTCTATTACGTAGATTCTGTAAGTGCGGCTTCTGGAATAAAGATAGCAGCGGTAGGGATAGAGGATGCTATGCCTGGCTCTCCAATAATTGCAGTTACGGGAGACGAAGATTATAAGAATATAATAAAATCAGAAATGGCAGACGTCTTTAAAACGGACAATGCGGGTGTAATATTAAAAGCAGATTCAATTGGCAGCTTGGAAGCGATCTCCAAGCTTATGTCGTCTGAGAATTTTAAGATAAGCAAGAAGGGTATAGGAAATGTAACTAAGAGAGACATCATGGATGCATTCTCAATGTACAGCACAGATTCACTGTATGCTGTGATATTGGCATTTAATGTATCCATAGATAATGACGCTGAAGAGGAAGCTAAGACAAGTGGCGTAAAGATAATAAGCGAAAATGTGATATACAAGCTTATAGATTCCTATAAGGAGTTTGTAAATCTCAAAACCAGCGCAAAGAAAAAGGAAGCCGAAGATAGGATTACCTTCCCATCCAAAATAGAGCTTATAGCAGGAGACTGTTTCAGAGTCTCCCATCCAGCTATATTTGGGGTTAGCGTGATAGCAGGAAGAATTAAGCCAGGATATATAATGATAAACGATTCAGGTGTAGCAGTAGGGAAGATTAAGGGTATACAAAATGAGAAGCAGCCGCTCCAAGAAGCTAAAAAAGGAGACGAAGTTGCAATATCGATGGAAGAGCCTACCTATGGCAGGCAGATACAGGAGAATCAGATCCTTTATACAAAAGTCACAAAGGAAATGCAATATCTGCTGCAAAATGATTTCTCATATTTGTTAAGTGATGAAGATAAAGCAACGCTCAATGAAATAATAAGGATTATGAATAAAAATAATCCAAGCAAATAACTAAAGAAAGAGCAAAATGAGAGGACTTAGCGAAAAGTATTTATAGTTTAATGTTAAATAAAAATTGCTTGAAATATTTAGGTTTTATTGGATTCTCTGTAAATTTTTATTCGTAGGTTTTTAGTTTATTGACTTGTGCATATAGAGGAAACAAAAAGGCTTAAATATAGATTAGCAAAAAATAATAAAAATATAAGGTGAAATAGATGTCAGATAAACCACACTTGAATCTTATCTTTATAGGTCACGTTGACCACGGTAAGTCAACGACAGTAGGAAGGCTGCTTTACGAAACACACGTAATAACAGATAGAGATATCGCACGTTATAAAGAGCTTACGCAGCAGCTTAACAAACCAACTTTCGAGTTTGCTTTTGTTATGGACCAGCTCAAGGAAGAAAGAGAAAGAGGTATAACAATAGATATAATGCATAAGGATTTCAATACCGATAAGTATTACTTCACTATAATTGATGCACCTGGGCACAAGGACTTTGTAAAGAACATGATAACAGGTGCAAGCCAAGCAGATGCTGCAGTCCTTGTTGTAAGCGCTGTAAACGGAATTCAGCCTCAGACAAGAGAACACGCAATACTAGCAAGTGTATTAGGTATCGGCCAAATGATAATAGGAGTAAACAAGATGGATGCTGCTAACTTTGAGCAGGCAAAGTATGAAGAGACAAAGAAAGCAGTACTTGATATGCTAAAATCTCTCGGATACCAGAATTTGGACAAGATACAAGTAGTACCATATTCTGCATTAACAGGAGATAATGTAGCAGCAAAATCCGATAAATTACCTTGGTACAATGGTCCAACACTTCTTCAGAGCTTGGACAACCTTGTAGTCCCATCAAAGCCTATTGACAAACCACTTAGGCTGCCTATACAGGATGTTTACAATATACCTGGATTTGGAACAGTCCCTGTAGGAAGGGTAGAAACAGGTGTAATGAAGCCTGGTGACCAGATAGTAATCATGCCATCTGGAGTAAAGACAGATGTAAAGAGTATTCAAGAACACTATGTCGATTTGCCAAAGGCAGAACCTGGAGACAATGTAGGATTCAACATAAAAGGTGTAGACAGGAAAGATATACACAGAGGAGATGTAGTTGGACCAGCAAGCAACCCACCTGTAGTAGTAGGAGACTTTACAGCGTTGGTTACAATACTTCACCACCCTAATGTGATAACCAAAGGATATACACCAGTATTCCATATACACACTGCGCAGGTAGCATGCACATTTGTAGAATTACTGGAGAAAAAGGATCCTAAAACTGGCGAAACATTGGAGAAGAATCCAACAACAATAAAGCAGGGAGACATCGCCATAGTGAAGATAAAGCCAACAAAGCCTTTGTCTGCAGAGAAATTCAGCGATTTTGCCCCTCTTGGAAGGTTTGCCATAAGAGATATGGGAGAAACAGTAGGAGCAGGAAAAATACTGGATATAACACCTGCAGCACCTAAAAAGTGATCTTGATGGCAGGAGTTGCAGTAATAAAGTTATCAAGTATATCAGATTCAGATGCAGATAGCATAATGAACCAGATAAAATCCATAGCTCAGCAGCTGAACATAAAAGTAAAAGGGCCAATACCCTTGCCTACAAAGCACATAGTACAAACAACAAGGAAAACCCCTGCAGCAGATGGAAGCCATACATTTGAGAGATGGGAACTGCGTGTACACAAGAGAATGATTAAAGTCTTTGCAAGCGATCAGGCATTGCATCAGATACTTAGGATAACTGTTCCAGATACTGTACAAATAGAGATAAGCTTAAGTTGATTGTTTTTAGGTTTTTCAGCTTAATCTCGCTATTTTTATAATTTCGATTTTCAAAATTAGTTAAATTTATATAAAAAGTAAAATTCAAAATCAAATAAAGCAATTATTTTGAAATTTTCACTTTTCCTTTATTGCTCCTTTGATCTTCTTCATCGTACCTTCATCGATATTGTTCATATGATGAACATTCTTAGCGTGCATTGCTATTTTTCCTAAAAGCTCTGCTTCAGAATCACTTTCTGCTTTAAAGTCGCAGTCCATTCCTATATCTCTGCATGCAAATGTTTTTGTCATTTTTACCACAGAGTTATATTAAATTAAAATTATATAAACCTATGGCAAAGGATAAACTAAATTTTATTTAACAATGCAGGCTATAACAAAACTAGATTTATCAGTGAGTATATATCGTGTCAATTAGCATAAATTTCAACAGAAACACGAGAATAGCAAGATGAAATGAAAATATTACTCCCTATATTTGAGTTCATCGCTCATCATTTCTGGCGTCCATATAGGATCCCATACAAGTTCAATATTTACTTGGCCTATGCCATTTATACTCTCCAAATGCATCTGTGCATCTGCTAGTATCAAAGAAGTTACAGGGCACATAGGAGAAGTCATAGTTAGTTTTAAATCTACGTCGTTTCCATTTATCTTTATACCATATATCAACCCAAGGTTAACTATATCTGCATCTATCTCAGGATCCTTGCATTGCGATAACGCATCTAAAACTTCTTTTTTAGTAATCAATTAAACACCAAAATTAAAGAAAAACAGAAACAATAAAAAATAGTTTACTCCTTTACCTTCCTAAGCTTTTTATCAACTTCTTCCCAGTTGACTATATTCCACCATGCGTTTACATAGTCTGCCCTTTTGTTCTTGTACTGAAGGTAATATGCATGCTCAAATTCATCCATTATCATGAGTACAGGCAATTCCGCAATGTGGTTCTGGAAATGGTTTTCAAAGGTCATTATCTGCAAATTGCTGTTTTCAGTTTCATAATAAAGGACAGTCCACCCTGTTCCTGGAAGAGAATTTGCAGCTTCATTGAATAGGCCTTTGAACTTTTCAAAGCTTCCATACTGCTTGTTTATCATATCTGCTAGCTCTCCTCCTGGTGTGCCTCCGCCCTTCTTTCCAGGCTCTCCCATATTATTCCAATATAATGAGTGAAGCTTGTGTCCATTTATGTTGAATACAAGCCCTCTCATAAGCCCTTGCATATCATAATCTCCCGCAGGCAAATCTCCTTTTATCACTTTATTGAATCTATCAACAAAAGTATTGCTGCTATTCACATAGCCTTTGTGATGCGCATTGTAATGCAAATCCATTATATCCTTGCTTATATACGGTTCCAAAGCATCTAGCTTGTATGGCAACTGCGGCAATTCGTATTTTTTCAATAATTCTTTAGGTAAGTTTTCTTCTTCCATATTTTCACCACTCATATTTGGTAGAAAATACTTTAATTATATACCCTATTAATAAGAGACAAAAATAAAATTTTTACAATTCTGTACTGCAGGTCCAGAAGCATAAAAATATAAAGTTTAAAATCAGCAACCTTTAAAACAAAAAAGCAAAACCAATTACAAAGAGAACATTCCTACTATTGATCAGCAATTAGGTTTTTTGGATTCCTGTCATGGCTATATGTGCCAGCATAGCTTCAAGCTGTATCCTTTCATTCGCACCTTCTACAATCCTGAAATTATAATTAGCTATATCAACCATTAGGCGAAGCTTGTCTTTTTCATTTATATTCATGTTAGGTATCTCCTTGTAGCATTGAAGAAGTATGTCCTCTGCACTCAATCCATATTGTATCATAAGCTTGTCTAGTTCTTCATTAGACTTCTCAAATTCACCATTAAGGGCAAATTTAAGCATATTAACTATCTCTTTTGGCCTTGCTCTTGCTGCTATCTCATATATATCAGATTCCTCTATCTTCTTGCTGCGCATAGCTGCACTCTGGAGGGTATTTGTAAGCTTTCTAAGATCCCCTTCGCTTATGTATATCAGAGCCTCTATTGCACTGTCTGATATGTCCAAGCTTTCACCTTTTATTATCCGGTCTATGTACTCTCTCATATCTTTCTCATTCAAAGGCTTAAATCTGAATACAACACACCTGCTTTGGATAGGATCTATTATCTTGCTTGCATAGTTTGCACTCAGTATGAATCTTGTTTCTGAAGAAAACTTTTCCATTGTTCTTCTCAGAGCATGCTGTGCATCTGTTGTCAATGCATCTGCTTCATCTAAAAATATTATCTTTATTGGAACATCTGCCAATGAAATGGTCCTTGCAAATTCCTTAACTTCTCCTCTTATAACATCTATGCCTCTGGCATCGCTTGCATTCAACTCCTTGAATGCCCCCCCAATCCTGTCTTTATAAAGGTCATTAGCTATAGCTATGGCGCATGTAGTTTTTCCTATTCCTGCAGGACCAGCAAATATCATATTAGGGAAGTTGCCTGTTTTTACAAAGCTCTTCAGTCTTTTGACTATCTCATTCTGGCCTATGACGTCGTTAAGCGACTTGGGCCTGTATTTTTCAGTCCACGGTAAATCTAAATTATCCATAATATGACCTCAATAACATAAAACTTACGAAAGCCCAAAAAGGGCCAAAAATTTAATTCAGCTTATCATTTGAAAGATAAATCAGGAGGTTCAGCAGATGCCTCTTCATTATCCTTTTTCGAAGTAGATACAAGAACTACGTCTCCTATATTTTTTATGTTTTTGAACAATACACTCTTATCCTTCAATACAGATTGTATATTATCCTCTGAGACATTCGACCACCCTATCATAAGCAGCCTTCCTATCTCTCCATGCTCTAAATCTACTATTGCATCCTTAACGTTTCCCAAGAACTGCCCACCATCGCTATAGACATCCATTTCGTATACATCAGAAAGCTTCATTGTACCACAGATAAGATTTATGTTAAATAAGTTTAAATGTTTTGTTATATTCTTGGCAATAACACAAATGTTTTTATCTAAATAACTTTTAAATTTTATTATAGGAAGTAAGGTTATATGAATAATTTAAGATATAAAATAATTTCTTTGCCTAAAGGAAATTGACCGAAAGCTTTAAATATCTATTTGTTATTATCCATAATATGCAGAAAAGTTTATAAATGTTTTGTAAAATTCGGGTTTCGTGTTTCTGCTTTCTAAGAGAATTAAAGGGATGCAATATGGCCAATGAAATAAATAAAAATGAGAATAGCGAAAAGATATCTAAGAAGAGGGGAAGGCCTAAGGGTAGCCACTCGCTTACAGCAAAAGAGCTGTCTGATGAAGAGGCAGTGACCGCTGGCCCAATAAAGGTTTGTCCAAGTTGTGGCAGTACCGATATAGTATATGATAGTGAGCGTGGAGAGCTTGTGTGCAACAATTGTGGTTTAGTCATAGAAGATGAAATAACGGATACAGGCCCAGAATGGAGAGCTTTTGATTCAGATCAAAGGAATTCAAGGTCAAGGACAGGAGCACCTATGAAGTACACAAGGCCAAACAAGGGCTTAGTTACAGAGATAGATCTTTACAATAAAGACATAAGAGGGGTAAGAATACCTTCAAAGAGGCAGGCACAGCTTTACAGGATGAGAAAATGGCATAAGAGGGCAAGTATTGCAAGTTCAAGTGAAAGGAACTACCTTATAGCACTTCCTGAGCTCACGAGAGTATCAAGTTATCTTGGATTGCCTGAAAATATAAGAGAACAGGCAGCATTGATGTACAGGAAATGTGTGCAGAACAACCTCATAAGGGGAAGGCCTATAGAAACAGTAGTGCAGGCTGTTATATATGCATCATGCAGGAAAGCTGGAATGCCAAGGACCTTGGATGAAATAGCAAATATATCAGGATTGCCTAAAAAGGAGATAGGCAGGGCATACAGGGCAATATCCCATGAGCTAAACCTTAAGATACCTCTTACCGATCCTATAAGCTATGTACCTAGGTATATAAATTCCTTAAAACTTAGCGGAGAAGCGCAGGAAAAGGCTATAGAGTTGCTGAAGGAAGCGATGAAGAAAGGGCTTGTATCAGGAAGAAGCCCGACTGGAGTCAGTGCAGCAGCCGTGTACATAGCAGGTGCCCTTGCAGGAGAGCGCAGGACCCAGAAGGAGGTAGCAGATGTTGCAGGAGTCACAGAAGTGACTATAAGGAACAGGTACAGAGAATTGAAGGAGCAGCTAAATATAGATGTAAATCTTTGATTTTACATCTTCCCTTTTCGATGCACCAATTGGTGCAGGAAAAGGCAAGTAATTTTAATAAATAGCTAGTGGTGTTTCATGCTTAAATCCAATACATCAAAAGCTGCTTTTGCAGCTATATTGCTTTTGATTGTAATATTCTTGGCGTATGCGTATGGAGCTGCGAAGCTCTATAATGGGCCATCGATAAATACGAGCATATATTCTGTAAAGAATCTAAGCAACTTCAGTGAAGTTTATAATACAACTTTGAAATACGTAAACTTGGTAAATAAAAGCAGCTACATAGTATTTTATCCCAATCTTAAAGGTGCATATGTAAACCTTTCAAAGGCAAAAAACCTTTCAAAGGAAAATCCTGCAGAAGCATACAGCCTTCTGGAAAATTCATATCATTCAGCAAGTGTGCAGCTTAAGAAGATAAGCAAGTACCGCCTGCCAACACTTATAATATTAATAGTTTTGACAATATTGAGCTCATTGTACCTATATCATCTTATGGAGCCAGTAAAGCTAAAGCCCGATGAAAAGCTGCGCAGGAATGGCAAGAAAGCGGCAAATGCAAAGCCAAAGAAAGCAGCAATGCACAGTAAAAATACTGCAAAGAGCACTAAAGCCCGCAATAAAAAGTCTGCAAAGCAACAAAAATAAATGTCATTTTTCTACCATTACGTTTTTTAACGAAAAATCCAAATTTTTGCATAATAAGCTTAAATATCTTTGTTAAGTTAATATACTATGGATATGGAGTGGTGTAGATGAAATACTTGAAGGATAGAGTGGAAGAAGGAATGGAGTTGGACCTTAAAGTAAACGCAAAGGATCCAAGAGGAGAAGGCATAGGCAGAGTAGGCGATTTTGTAATTTTTATAAAGAACGCAAAAACTCGTGTCGGAGCCAGCTACAAGGTAAAGGTCATAAAAGTTAACCGGACCTTTGGATACGCACAGCTTGTAGATAATGACAAACAGTTCTTTGGCAATGGAAGCTTGCTGGAATTGTAAATTTTTTTTATTTAATCTTTAAACTTTAATTACCTGAATTTTTAAGCATAATTTTTATATTTTATTTATGTTATCTTATAAGATTTTTTTATTTTGAAAGCTATTTTAATCTAAAGTGGAGGTATATATATGGACGAAAAAGCGTTAATCAAATACATGAAGGGAACAACGACAGTTGGAATTATATGCAAGGATGGAGTAGTGCTTGGCGCTGATTCTAGGGCTACTATGGATACATTTATAGCCAGCAAGGAAGCAAGGAAAGTATGGCAGATAGATGAGAACATAGGAATGACTATAGCTGGAGGCGTCGGAGATGCCGAAGAAATAATAAGGGTAATAAAGATACAGAATGAGATTTACAAGATGAATGAGAACAAGATGATGTCCCCTAAGATTGTAACTAATTTGCTTTCCATAATATTGCAGCAGAACAAGATGATGCCTTTTATGGTACAACTTATTGTAGGTGGTGTAGATAGTGAAGGCCAGCCTCAATTGTTCAACCTTGATCCTGTCGGAGGGTACACAGATGAATCGAAATTCACATCTACTGGAAGTGGATCGCTTGAAGCTTTGGGTTATTTAGAAGAAGCTTACAAAGACAATCTTTCAGTCAAAGACGGAATTAAAATTGCAAGAAGAGCTGTCTCGATAGCTATGAGCAGGGATTCAGCTACAGGTAATAATATAACAATAGCCGCTATTACAAAGAGCGGGTACAAGGAATACAGTGGCAAGGAGCTTGAGAAAGAAGCTTCTGCATCAAAGTAATTTTTCTTTTTATTTTGTAATATTCTTTTTTTATAAATATCAGATTAAATGAATTAATAAAGTAGTGATTTTTTGGAAGATCAAGTCAAAAAAGAAGATCCATCAAAGGTAAAAGCTGCAGAGATTTTCAACCAGATAAAGAGCATGCTGCCATCAGCAGCTGATTATGTAAAAGCAGAATTCGAAGGGCCTGATATAGTTGTAATAGTTAAGAATATCAAGGCGGTCTATAATGATGAATCAACTGTACGTAATATAGCATCATTGATAAAGAAGAAGCTGATTATACGCTCAGATAGCTCTGTTCTTATGAATCCTGAACAGGCATTAGAGAAGATAAAAGAGCTGATACCTGAAGAAGCCGGAGTTACCAGCATAAAGTTCGTTCCGGAGTTTGCCGAAGTATACATAGAATCCCTAAAACCAGGTCTTGTTATAGGGAAGGAAGGATCAACGATAAAAAGTATAGTTAACGAGACAAAGTGGTCTCCAAAGATACTGAGATCGCCTACTATGAACAGCGATACGATAAAGGGTGTGAGGCAATTACTTTACAATGAAAGTGCATTTAGGAAGAAATTCCTGCTAAACGTAGGAAAGAAGATCAATAATGTAATAATGAAGAGCGAGTGGCTTAAGGCAACCGCATTAGGTGGGTTTAGGGAAGTAGGCAGGAGCAGCCTTCTCTTAGAAACACCTAATTCAAAAGTGATAATAGACTGCGGGATAAGCCCTGAACCAGGGATAAAAGGACTGGATGCAAATGCAGGTGCTGAGGGGAACAGGGCATTTCCCTATCTTGACAGTGCAAATATAACTATGAATGATATAGATGCGGTGATACTTACCCACGGCCACATGGACCACATTGGATTCGTGCCATACCTGTTCAAGTATGGCTATGACGGGCCTGTATACTGCACTCCACCTACAAGGGATCTGGCAGCACTCCTTCTGAACGATTATACAAGGCTGGTAGCCCACAGCGGCGGTACACCTTTATACGATGAAAAGGACATAAAGAAGATGCTTACACATATGATAACGAGAGATTACAAGGAGGTCACTAATGTCACAGACGAGCTAAAGCTAACCTATCACAATGCAGGGCATATATTGGGAAGTGCTACAGTGCATCTGCATTATGGTGAAGGAATGTACAATATAGTCCATAGTGGTGATATGAAATATGGATTTACAAGGCTATTTGATCCTGCCGCTACAGATTACCCCAGGATAGATGCATTCTTCACAGAAAGCACTTACGGAGGGCCACACGATATAACACAGGACAGGCATGATTCGGAGAAAAACCTGATGTCCATAATAAAAAGGACCACAGATAACGGCGGAAAGGTGCTTATACCGCTTTTTGCAGTAGGAAGAAGCCAAGAGATACAGCTTGTAATCGAATCATACTTCAAAAGTTATGGTCTAGATGTGCCAGTTTATCTTGATGGCATGATAATAGAGGCAAATGCTATACACACAGCTTATCCTGAATACCTTAAGGAAAGCCTAAGGAGGAAGATACTGAACAACAATTCGCCTTTTGAAAGTGAGATATTTGAAGTTATAAAAGGAGAGCGTGAAAATGTGATAGACTCGCAGGGTCCTGCAATAATACTTGCGAGCGGAGGAATGCTAAATGGAGGTGCAAGCGTAGAGTATTTCAGGAGATTAGCGGGTGATGAAAGGAACTCCCTGATATTTGTCGGGTATAATAGTGCAAATTCCTTAGGAAGGAAGATACAGAACGGAGTTAAGGAGGTTCCATTGCCTGATGAAGATGGAAAATTCGTGACGACTGAAGTAAAAATGGGTGTAAATGTAGTAGAGGGATTCTCAGGGCACAGCGACAGGAGGCAGCTTTTAGATTTTGCAAAACACCTTACAGTAAAGCCTAAAAATATATTCACAATGCACGGAGAAGAATCAAAGTGCGTTGACCTGGCAGATACATTAGGAAGAACACTACATGCAAATGCAAGGGCACCTATGAATCTAGATACAATACGCCTAAAATGAATAAGGCATGGCATAGGACAAGAACTATGCCATCAATTCAGGTTCCTTGGGCATGAACTTCAGGGCTATTGTAATCTATAGCTAATTGGATGTTATCTGCTAATGCTAAAACGATTAAATTATAATTGAAGATAAACTTATAGCAAAAAGGAGTTATATTTTAAGGATAAAAATAAATGATTTAATGCAAAAGTTATTTATTTATTTGTTTTAAATTAAATAATTGCTGCCGGTGAACTACTTGTCTTCTAATCCAATTTTAGTTGAAAAACATGTGATACTGAGCGATAGTGAAGCTGATGTGTTGCTCAAAAAATTTAAGATTACCCCAGATAAATTGCCAAAGATCTACGATAATGATCCACAAATTCTTAAAATAAAAGGCAAACCAGGGCAAATAGTTGCCATTGAAAGAGATGATGATGGCAAAAAGTATACATATTACAGGCTTATAATAAAGAAAGGCAGTATATAATTCCTGTATTTTTAAGTAGGTTGGTACAATGTATAATGAACACGAAATCCTCGATTCTTACCTTAAGTCTACATCTATAGCACAGCAACAGATAGATAGCTATAATAGATTTATAAGCATAGGAATAGGCAAAGTGATAGAAGCCAATTCGTTGGTTGAACCGGATGTTGCTGATTTTGCTATAAAATTTAAAGGCATACGCCTGGAAACACCAATGGTAATAGAATCAGATAGCTCCATAAAAAAGATTTACCCTCACGAAGCACTTGCAAGAAACCTCACTTACTCAGCACCAATGTACCTTACATATGTTCCAGTGATAAGTGGGATAGAGAAGCTCGATTCGCAGGATGAGGCATATGTTGGTGAGTTGCCTATAATGGTAAAAAGCAACCTATGTTATACTAAGAACATGTCCAGAAACCAGCTGATAATGGATCATGAAGATCCGGATGACCCTGGCGGTTATTTTATAATAAAGGGCACAGAGAGGGTTCTTGTAGGAATAGAGGATTTGGCACCTAATAGGATGTTCACTTCCAAAGAAAAAGATATGTACTCAACAAGAATATTCTCTACAACCTTAAGTTTTCGTTCAAAGTGCACTGTTAACAGAGATGAATATGGTATATACACGCTCCTGTTCCCTACACTTTCAAAGGGCATCGACTTTATTTTGGTACTCCATGCACTTGGACTATCAAATGAGGAGATATTAGCAGCAGTATCAAATGCAGATGTCAAAAATGACCTTATGGTAAATATCGATGTGAGCGATTCGAAGGATTTATCACAGAAAGAGGCGATAGTCAAATTAGGGAAGGATACCGCACCTAACCAAGCATCCTCCTATCAGGAGAAAAGGGCAGAGATGCAGCTTGATACCTATATACTTCCACATTTGGGGTCTGCTCCTGAAGCAAGAAAGGAAAAGGGGTTATTCCTTCTTAAAATGGCAGAGCGCTCCTCTTTGCTTGCTTATAAATATATAAAGCAGGATGACAGGGATCATTATGCCAACAAGAGAATACGCCTTGCTGGAGATATGATGGAGGAACTGTTCAATACTGCATTTAGGGCTTTTGTCAAAGATGTAAAGTACCATATAGAACGTACGACTGCAAGAGGAAGAAAGTTGACTGTTAAAACAAACATAAACCCTGATAGCTTGACAGACAAGATACTTTACTCGATGAGCACAGGCTCTTGGCCTGCAGGGCAAACTGGAGTATCGCAAGTGCTTGATAGGATGAACATAATGAGCACCTTTGCACATATAAGGAGAGTAAAATCCCCATTGGCAAAGAAGCATCCACATTTCAAAGCAAGAGATGTGCATGGAACAACGATAGGAAAAATATGCCCCAGCGAAAGCCCTGAAGGAGGAGAGGTCGGACTTACCAAATACCTAGCTATAATGTCAAAGGTTACAGTAGGTGCTGACGAAAACTTTTTGCAGAATAAGCTGAAAGAACTTAAATTAATCTGATGGTGATATATTGCCAAGTAAAAATAATGCCTCTATAAATGAAAAATGCCCGGTTTACCTAGACGGCAAATTAATCTCTTATGTAAAGGACGGCAACGAATTTGTAAAAGAGATAAGGAAGAATAGAAGAGTGGGATTGATATCTAATGAAGTCAATGTTTACTACGATGCCAAGATAAACGAAGTACACGTGAATGCGGATAACGGAAGAGTCAGAAAACCTTATATAATCGTTGAGAATGGCAAAAGCCTTTATACGCCTGAGCTGAAAGAAAAGCTAAAGAAAGGAGAAATTGATTTTAATTATCTTGTCCGCCACGGTGTGATAGAGTATTTGGATGCGGAGGAGGAGGAAAACATATATTGTGCCCTTTCTGAAAAGGACATTACAGAGGAAACAACGCACTTGGAGATAGAGCCATCGATAATGTTCGGGGTTACCGTAAGCAGCAGTGTTTTTCCAGAATTCAACAATGTAGGAAGGCACCCTATAGCATGGAACTTCATGAAGCAGTCGCAGGGTTTTTATGCAACTAACTTCAATTACAGATATGATGCAAGGGCATTTCTGATGTACTATCCACAGGAGCCTTTGGTAACAAGTTCTGCATACCGTACGTTAAATTTAAATAAGCATCCAGCAGGCCAAAATTTTGTGGTTGCATTGAGCACATATTACGGCTATAACATAAAGGATGCATTGGTCTTAAATAAAGCCTCAGTTGATAGAGGACTGGGAAGGAGTGTATTCTTTAGGACATATTCAGATGAAGAGATAAGGTATCCAGGAGGGCAGCAGGACAAGTTCACGATACCCCCAGCCACAGCAGAAGGGTATAGAGGAGAACATGTATATGCAAAGCTCGGAGAAGATGGAATAGTCGAGCCAGAAGTCGATACTGAGGAGGGAGATGTTATAATAGGAAAAGTATCTCCTCCTAGATTCTTAGAAGAGCAGACAAGTTATGGTGTCAGCGAAGAAAGAGTCAGGGACAATTCCGCAGAATTGAGATCAGGAGAATCAGGAGTAGTTGACAGTGTACTGTTAAGCGAGAGCCCTGGTGCTACCAAAATAGTGAAAGTGAGGATAAGGAGCATAAAGGTACCTGAGGCAGGAGACAAATTCGCAAGCAGGCAGTCACAGAAAGGAGTAACCGCACTGTTGGTTCCACAGGAAGATATGCCATTTACAAAGGATGGAATAATACCTGACCTTCTCCTTAACCCAAACAGCTTGCCTAATAGGATGACCTATGGGCATATGTTGGAGATGCTTGCAGGAAAGGCAGGATCAATCGAAGGGAAGAAGTTCGATGGCACTGCATTCAGCACCAACGGATCTGATGCAGTCAAGGAATATGGCCGCATATTGCAGTCTCACGGTTTCGAAGAATACGGCGATGAAGAATTTTATGATGGAAGGACAGGGAAGAAGTTCGATGCAAAACTGTTTACGGGGGTTGTATACTTCCAGAGACTATGGCATATGGTAAGCCTGAAGATACAGGTGAGAAGCAGAGGACCTGTCCAGATATTGACAAGGCAGCCTACAGAAGGAAAGCCTCGTAAGGGAGGATTGAAGTTCGGAGAGATGGAACGTGAAGCCCTTATAGGATATGGCGCTAGCTTAGTCTTAAAGGAGAGGATGCTAGACCAGAGCGACAAAGCTCCTGTATGGATATGCAAGACCTGTGGGGATCTTGGTTATTTTGATTACATAAAGAATACAGCAGTATGCCCAACATGTGGCAGCAGCGACCTTGAAGAAGTGGAGATAAGCTATGCATTCAAGCTGCTTATAGATGAGCTTAAGTCGATGCATATACTGCCAAGGATAAAATTGAAAGGTTGAGGGGGTTTATCATGCAAGCTGAAATCATAGATAATATAAAATTTACAACTTTAAGTCCGGATACAATAAAGAAGATGAGTGTAGCAAAGCTTATAGTAGCTGATACTTACAACGAAGATGGTTATCCTATAGATGGAGGCCTTATGGACCAGAGGCTTGGAGTAATAGATCCTGGGCTGAAGTGCAAGACCTGTGGAGGCAGGGCAAAGAGCTGCATGGGCCATTTTGGGCATATAGAGCTTG
The DNA here is from genome assembly GCA_021798935.1 of Microcaldota archaeon. Lineage (GTDB taxonomy): Archaea > Micrarchaeota > Micrarchaeia > Micrarchaeales > Micrarchaeaceae > Mancarchaeum. The sequence goes on along the minus strand of JAJZBL010000003.1, from coordinate 70,198 downwards.
TAAGGCCTGTTATACATCCTGAGTTTGCAAGATTTATATATATGCTGCTTCAGTCAACATGCGAGAAATGCAACAGAGTAATGCTTAGCAAAGAACTAGCTGATGATGTGAAATTGGCATTAAAGGAGATAAACTTGAATGCTGACGAGCAGAAGGAGGAGCTTCTATTCAACGACATAGTCAAGAAACTAAAGACACTTAAAAAATGCCCTTACTGCGGAACGGAGCAGCACAAGCGCAAGTTTGAAAGACCTACTTTCTTCTATTTAAATGGGGAAACTATTAAGCCGGATACTATAAGAGACTGGCTTGAAAATATACCTGATGAAGATTTAATCAGCATAGGAATAGATCCTAAAGCAACAAGGCCAGAATGGCTCATACTGAGTGTTCTGCTGGTTCCACCTGTCAATGTAAGGCCTTCTATAACCTTAGAATCAGGAGAGAGAAGCGAAGATGATCTGACGCACAAGCTTGTGGAGATAATGCGTATAAACGAGAGGCTTTCCCAGGATATAGACGCAGGAGCCCCGCAGATAATAATAGATGACCTTTGGGAACTTCTGCAATATCACGTTACAACATATTTCAATAACGAAACACCTGGAGTTCCAGTAGCAAGGCACAGGTCCACAAAGCCACTGAAGACTTTAGCGCAGAGGCTTAAAGGGAAAGAAGGAAGGCTCAGATACAACCTTAGTGGAAAGAGAGTTAACTTTTCAGCAAGAAGTGTCATATCATCCGATGCAAGCCTTACAATAAACCAGGTTGGAGTACCTATGAAGATAGCATCAGTGATGACCATACCTCTTTATGTAACGAAGTGGAATATTGAGGCTGCCAAAAAATTCATAATGAACCCGGATTATCCAAAAGCGCTCAATGTGATATCAAAAAGCGGGATAAGGAAGAGGGTAACTGAGACGAACCGTGAGGACCTTGTCGCAAGCCTAGAACCTGGAGACATAGTTGAAAGGCAGCTTATGGATAATGATATAGTACTATTTAACAGGCAGCCTACACTGCACAGATTATCCATAATGGCACACAGGGTAAAAGTGATGCCTGGAAAGACCTTTAGGATACAGGTTTCTGCAGCATACCCTTATAACGCAGATTACGATGGGGATGAGATGAACCTTCACGTGCCACAGACACTTGAAGCGCAGGCAGAAGCGATATATATGATGCAGCCGAAGAACCTGATGCTAAGTGCAAGGCACGGGCAGCCTGTCTTCTATGCTGAAGAAGATGAGATAGCAGGGTTGTACTTCATAACAAAAGGCGATACCTATTATACGAAAGATGAAGCCGCTTTAATGCTCTCTTATATAGGCATCTTTGATCTTCCTGAAGAATCTGAGAATGGGCTTTACAATGGAAAATCTATAATATCAATGCTATTCCCAAAAGATTTCAATTTTACAGGAAACAACCTAAAAGGCCCTGTTGTAATAAAGAACGGCAAGCTCATAGAAGGGATATTGGATTCCAAGATGATAGGGGAAAAGGGATCAACTCTTATATCAAAGCTGTTCATAGATTATGGCCCTGACTTTATAGAGAGGTTTATCTTGAATCTCACGAAGCTGTCATTGAGGGCAGTATACAAGAGAGGCTTGACTGTAAGTGTTAAAGATTACCTTGTAACCAACGAGATGATAAATGAGAGGGAAAGGATAATTAAGGAAGTTGAAGACAAGGCAAACAAGATAATTGAGGGATACAATGACAGGACTCTTGATGCGTTGCCTGGTTATACGAGAAAGCAGACGATGACCACTTTGCTGTTCGCACAGCTCAGTGAAGCGAGAGATATAGCAGGGAAGTATCTAAATAAGACTATGAACACAACTAACAACGCATTCCTCCTCGCATCAATAGGAGCAAGAGGTTCGATAATGAACGTGATACAGATGAGCATGCTTCTTGGCCAGCAATCAGTAAGAGGAAAGAGGCCATCGAGAGGTTATTCAGGCAGGGTATTGCCTTACTTCCGCAAGAATGACAAAGATCCTCGTGCAAAAGGATTTGTGACATCATGCTTCTTCGAAGGGCTCACACCTACAGACTTTTTCGAGCACGCTATGGGAGCAAGAGATAGCGCAGCTACTAAATCATTGGTAACTGCAGTCAGCGGTTACATGTACAGAAGGCTTGTAAACGCGATGATGGATTTCTACATCAGCGATGACAAGAGTGTAAGAGGATCTGGAATGGAACTTATACAGCCTATATACGGAGGAGATGGAGTAGACCCTATGTATGTTAACGTAGAGTCAGACAAATGAGGTATTTAATATGGCAGCTAAGAAAGAAAATGAAATATCAATAAAAAATGTTGATGTGCAATATGGCGAGCCTGTAGGAGTTGTCGCAGCGCAATCGATGGGAGAGCCTTCAACACAGATGGTCCTCAGGACATTCCACAGTGCAGGTATAGCAACTACAATATCCTCTGGTTTGCCGAGGGTGATAGAGCTTGTAGATGCAAGGAAGAAGCAAGCTTCTCCAACTATGATTGTTCCACTGGATCCAAAGATAAAAAAGAATTATGATGCAGTCAAGAAGCTTGCAAAAAAGTTCCAGGAAGTTCGCATAAAAGATGTTATCTTAAAGCATATTGAAAATCTAAAGGAATCAAAGCTTGAGCTAGTCCTTAGCAAATCCAAGATGGAGGACAATATGCTTACAGAAGACCAAATAATAGAAAAGCTGACCAAAAAGTTCAGTGGAATAAGCATAGAAAAGAAAAGCAACCACCTGATAATAAGCCAGAAGAAAGCCAAGGACATACATTCTACACGTATAGCCTTCGTACATATAATGGATTTCCAGCTATCTGGGATAAAAGGCATAAACAAAGCAGTGATAATGCAGAATGATGATGAATCATTCTACATATTTACCAGTGGCAGCAACATATCGGAGGCGATGCAATTGGAGGGTGTCCTTTCAGAAAGCATATACAGCACAGATCCATTTGATGTCCTTAAATCCTATGGAGTAGAGGCAGCTAGGAATGCGATTGCATACGAGCTTAAAAATACGATGCAGCACGAAGGTGTGAAGGTTGATTTCAGGCATATGGGCTTGATAGCAGATTCGATGACATTGACCGGAACGATAATAGGCGTAGGCAGGCATGGATTGGCAGGTACCAAAGCATCAGTTTTTGCAAGAGCTGCTTATGAGGAAACTGTAAAGCACTTTGTAAATGCAAGCATATTCGGCGAGTCAGATCCTTTGAAAGGTGTATCTGAGAATGTCCTTATAGGAAAGCAGATACATGTTGGGACAGGGCTTGTAAAGCTTGCAATCAAGAAAGAGGATTTGAAAAAAATAAAAGCGGAGGAGTGACAGGCTTAAATATTTATTCTTTGTTTTTTAATTAAGTAAGTTTTAAAGATTAGAGTGAGCAAATGATGAATGCAAACGTAAATTTTACACAGGAAAGGCCATTTGACTTGTTGAACAAATCAATAGGTAAGCAGGTGCTGGTAAGGTTAAAGAATAATCTCAGCATAAGAGGAAAGATAACATCGTTTGATGCACATATGAATATAGTGATGGACGGTGCAGAAGAACTTGACTCTAATGGGGAGCTTAAGGCCAAATTGGGCATAATACTGCTTAGGGGAGGGAATATAATATTTGTCTCTCCTACTTAACTTAATTAAATTTTGTGGGCTCTTGGCACAACGGTAGCGCGCCTGCATGGCATGCAGGAGGTTGCGGGTTCAAAATAATAATGAAAATCCCGCAGAGTCCACTTTTCTTTTTTATTTTTACCTAATAATTGAACTCACAAATAGCACGGAGCATACTATAGTTGCACTATAAACTCCATTATCCTTTTAATTCAGAAACTAAAAAAGATCAAAGCTTAAGCTTCGCTTTTTGGTACTCTAGTGCGGATTTTACTAAATTAATATGAACTTTGGAAGGATTCATAGGCCTTGATTTTAACTCTGCATGAAACTGTGTAGCAATGTAATCCTTTCTTCCTAGAAATTCCATTATCTCCATCCTTACTCCTTCCTTATCTGTTCCTGAAAATACGACACCTGCTTCATTTAGCTTGCTTATGTATTTAGGGTTTACTTCATACCTGTGCCTATGCCTTTCGTAAATTTTATCCGCTCCATATAATCCATGAGCGAACGTGCCCTCTTTGATATCTATCTCCTTAGATCCTAATCTCATAGTGCCTCCCATATCTTTGATTCCTTCCTGTTCAGGAAGAAGGTCTATCACAGGGTATTTGGTATTTTTGTCAAATTCCGTACTGTTTGCGCCTTCAAGATGCAGGAGGTTTCTTGATATCTCTATAACTGCAACCTGGAAACCTAAGCATATGCCAAGATAAGGAACATTATTTTCCCTTGCATATCTCTCAGCAATTATCATCCCTTCAACACCCCTATAGCCAAATCCGCCAGGCACAAGAATGCCATCAACGTCCTTAATAGAATCAGTTCCATTTTTTAATTTATCTGAATCAACCCATTTTATGTCAACACCTATTCCAGTATTGCCCGTTACATGAGAGAAAGCCTCCCTATGGCTTATATAAGCATCTTTCATCTCAATATATTTTCCCACAATTGCTATCTTGACCCTTTCCTTTGGATTTTCTAGATTCTTAGTAAATTCATCGAGCGTGTACTTCAATTCATGGCCTTTTATGGAGAATCTACCCTTTATAAAGTCTAAAATTCCTTGATCCATGAGCAATTTAGGCACAAAATACGCATTCATCACATCGTAAGCGCTTATTATCTCAGATTCTGCTACATCAGTGAATAGTGAAATTTTCTCCTTTGCTGATTTGCTTAAAGGGTTTGTCGATCTGCAAAAAAGCATATCCGGCTGTATGCCTATAGACCTCAAATCTCGTATTCCATGCTGTGTGGGCTTGGTTTTCTGTTCATCTCCTATTTCAGGCACAAGCGTTACATGCCCAAATATCATCTGATTTTTAGGCATTGATCTCATCTGCCTTAAAGCCTCCAGGAATGGCATCGATTCTATATCGCCAACCGTACCACCAACTTCTATAAGTGCTATATCGTACCCATCTGCCGCATCCTCTATTTCATGCTTTATTTCATCGGTAATATGGGGTATTATCTGTACGGTGCTTCCAAGGTAATCCCCTTTCCTTTCCTTCTCTATAACTCTTTTGTATACCTTTCCTGTTGTTATGCTATTTTTGAATGTCAAATTAGTATCCAAAAACCTTTCGTAATTGCCTAAGTCAAGATCTACTTCGCCTCCATCATCTAGCACAAATACCTCTCCATGCTGGTACGGGCTCATAGTGCCAGCATCGAAGTTTAAATAAGGATCTATCTTTATATCTGTCACATTCAACCCGCTATTTTTTAGCAGGTAAGATAAGCTGGATACTATTGTGCCTTTCCCTAAACCTGAAACCACTCCACCCGTAACTACGATATATTGCATTTACAATCCACCAAGTGAAATAATTAAATATAAAATATTTAAATTTAGGTTACTGGAAATTCAAACAAAATCCCATTATAAAATAATATTTTGATTTATCGAGAGAATTGAACAAGAAATTAATAAAATTAATCAAAATTTAGCAAAAACCATTAAATTTTATTAAGAATTCTTAAAATAAAATAGGCAAAAGTATTTATATAAGTTAATATTAAGTAGATATGCGCGTGTTTTTTTCAAAACACCACACCATATCCACCCCACATGCAGAAATGCATGCGGGATCATATTTTAAATTACGTATATAGCTTTTCGTGCAAGCTTCTGTTTCTTTCGAGATTTTTCGTGATATTACTTTTTATAATATCTAAATCCGTTATCTTGGAATTGGACTCCTTAACTGCGGTTTCTGCAACTGCAAAAGCTATCTTTTCGAATATGCCTACGCTTTCATTTGGACTACCTACCGAAGGAAGTATGTAATCTGTTGACAATTTGTCCCCTACTGAATCGGCTAATGCTATAGCTGCATTATAAAGCATGCTATATGTCACTTTTTTAGCTCTGGCATCAAGCAATCCTCTCATTATGCCTGGGAATCCAAGCAAGTTGTTCACCTGATTCGGCTTGTCGCTTCTTCCAGTTGCGACTATAAATGCACCTAGCTTTTTGGCTTCATCGTAATCTACTTCTGGCACGGGATTAGCAAGGGCAAAGATTATTGCCTTATCATTCATCGCTTTTATGATATCTGCCGTGAACATGTTTGGTTTGGAAAGGCCTATAAGGACATCTGCATCTTTAGCCGCGTCAGCCAAGCTTCCTTTCTTCTTTTCTGGGTTTGTTAACCTGGCTATCTCTTCCTTGAACTCATTCATGCCTTCCTTTCTGCCATCATATATTATGCCATGTGTATCAACTACATAAACATTCTTGACTTTGGCTAAAGCTAGTAGCCTTACAACACCCATTCCTGCAGATCCTGCTCCATTTACCACTATCCTTGCATTGTTCAAATCTTTTCCTGCTAACTTAAGCGAATTTAGGAGGCCTGCAAGTATTACCATTGCTGTGCCTTGCTGGTCATCGTGCAATACAGGTATGTCTAATTCCTCTGAAAGCCTATCCACTATCCTAAATGACTTAGGTGACTCTATATCCTCTATATTTATGCCTCCTAATGTAGGAGATATCTGCTTTGCAAATTTAATAATCTCCTCTTCATCTGTAGTTCCAATGCACATTGGTATTGCATCTACTCCTCCGTACCTCTTAAATAATAGTGACTTGCCCTCCATAACCGGAAGTCCTGCTTCGGGACCTATATTGCCAAGCCCTAATATACGTGTTCCGTCTGATATTACAGCTACCATATTGCCTTTATTAGTATATTCATAAGCCAAGTCTTTGTCGTCCTTTATCGCATTGCAGACAGTCGCAACTCCTGGTGTATAATGAATTGAAAGATCTTGGTTTGATTCAATTTTAACCTTAGGAATTATCTCTATCTTCCCATGCATAATGCTGTGTGCATCTAATATATCTTTTTCAGTTGCCATAGAAATCATTATAACTTATGCGTTAAATATAAAAAGCACTACCCGACAAAATGTTTATTGACGTAACAAATATCCGTTAATAGACGTTAAGATATAGCAAATAACCTTTTGTGGTGTAATACTCCTATTTCCTATCCATATATTTACGCCAAGCAAACGGTAAATTTAAGTCTTTTTATGCTAAAATATTATAGATTTAAAAAAAAGATGATGAAAAAGTGGCTTCATTCTCATTGAAATTGGTTGTTTATATAATTCTTATCTTAGTGACAATAATTGTAGGTTCGGTTGCCACCTATCTGGTAGGCAATTACTACCATGTTTTCAATTTAAAAAGATTAAGTTATATAGATGCTATTTATTTTACAGTAACTACACTTTCAACAGTTGGAAGCAATATAATTCCAGATACCAATTTAGGAATGATATTTGAGACGCTACTTATAATATCAGGTCTAGGTGTATTTTTGGGTGCACTTAGCTTGATAGCAGGTGAGGTAATGGAAGATAGAATGGATAAACTTACAGGAAGCATAGCAGGAATTCAAAAGAGATTTTTTAAAAATCATATAGTCTTAATAGGAACAGATTCTGTCAATTTAGTATTGGCAGAAAACCTTAAAAAACTGAACAAAAATTTTATCATATTAAGTTCTGATAGCGATGAAGTCGACAAGCTTAAAAATCTCGGATATAAGGCATTTATGGTAGATGTAACTTCAGAAGCAGAACTTAAGAAATTTACTTTGGAAAAAGCTTTTGAAATAATAATAGATATGGCAAATAGTTCAATGCTCCTTTACACGTTCTTAGTTGTAAATTCGATATCAAAAGAATCAGACAAGATAATAATAATACATTCACAAGAAGCAGAAAAGCGTTTAGCTGATCTTAATCTTCCTGCCAACTGTACGATAATAAATCCTAGCTCTTTGGTCGCTGTCAATATAATAAACAACTTGACCAACAAGCCCGAATGACAAAATTATTGAGTGATATGGATGGAAAAAATAACTATAAGGTCTTTTAAAAATGGAGGTTATATACCAAAGGTATATAGTTGTGAAGGTGAGGATACTTCACCTGAAATAAGCGTAAGTGGGGTGGCAGAAGGCAAATACTACATGCTCATAATGAATGACCCTGATGCGCCAATGGGGTTGTTTACCCATTGGGTTATTTATAATATGCAACTGGATTCCAAGCAGATGCATGAGAATATAGAAAAGGCCCCTATCACAAAAGAAAACTTTTATCAGGGTTACAATGATTTTGGAAAACTGGGATACGGTGGCCCGTGCCCTCCAAAAGGTGACAACCCACATCATTACTACTTCAATCTATATTTGCAGGATGGGAAGATAACAGAAGAAAAGATATCTGTTAAAAGGGCTTATGATTTAGCCTCTAAATTTAACAAAATAACTTCCTATTTAGGTATGTATAAACGTGATATATAGCAGATTATAGGAAGGCATAAATATTAATAATGATAAACAGGATATTATAATAAGGGCTTAGCTGTAATGATAGCTATCTACCTTATTCAAAAATCACATAATCTGCAGGGATGGCGGAGCTTGGTCAAACGCGATGGACTCAAGATCCATTGGCTTAGGCCTGCGGGAGTTCAATTAATAGAATAAATCTCCCTCCCTGCATATTGACCTTTATAATGATAAATTAAGGTGAAGCCTATGAAAAAAATGGTCTCTACTGCTGAAAAAAAAGTAATAAAAAAATCAAAGCTCTTTGAAATCCCTATATACAGCCAATCTGAAGATTTTACGAGTTCTGCTGCAAGTGTTATGATGGTGCTAAAGTACCTGAATAAGGATTACAAGCTGTTGAAAGAAGATGAATTCTCCATATGGAACGAGACAGTCTATGGTAGTGTATGGCATGGATCCAGGTACGGTATAGCTTATGCATTAGCAAAAAGAGGTGCCAAGCCATATATTGTAAGCAGCAATATAAAGGATTTAGGATATGAAAGGAAGATAGCAGTATATGAAGGAATAAACTTGGATGCTCTCCAATCTGCATTTGATGAGATTAAAGCGAAGGTCAAAGACTATGACGTAAAAGAGGTAAAAGGCAATGTTACTATAAATACCATAAAAAGGTATATGAGCGATAACCAAATTCCAATAATACTTGTAAATGCAAATGTGCTTAATTCGACAGCTTCCTCCAATGGCTCACCACAATGGGTAGTTATTAAGGGTTATGATGAGGATACCTTTTATATAAATGACTCATATTCCGGGATAACATTGGTCATGGAGCCCGAGATGCTGACAAAATCCTTAGGCTATGAAGGAGAGTACTATATGGTATTGGTAAAGGCCAAAAAATTCAGTAGCAAATCTTCCAAAGTATCAAAATCAAAATAACTGATATAATACCTAATTTTCTTATTTTATATTTTATAAACTAAACCCATTGCCTTTTTGTACGTTTAATTTAGAGTTTTGTTGTATTATAACTAAAACCAAATTTTTGGTTATGTATTTATGAGTTAATAATAAATTTCAAATTATCTGATCTAATACCTTATTAAACGTAGCAGCATATTCCCAATCACGAACATGCATATAGGTTTTAGTCCACATCGCCAAGACACATAAAAATAGAAGCCTCAGACGGGGATCGCACCCGCGACCTCTTGTTTTCACCTTTAATTGATAAATTACGAGACAAGCGCTCTACTACTGAGCTACTGAGGCAAGTTAGTGACTCTATCAGATATATATAACAAAAATATTAAATCTATTACATAAATCATTAAATGGTATAAAGTACACCATTTAAGTAATAAATTTTTAGCCTTTAATTTATAAATGTAAAATTACTTACTAAATTGTATTTTGTCTATAGTAACAAAATTATTATAAACAATAAACAATAAATATAGTTGTTATAAAATATAAATCAGGTAAACTTATGGAATCTGATACTCCTGAGAATAATACAGAAGACGAAGACAATACTCAGAGTGGAAATGATTATTTGTCAAAATTGAAGCAGAATAATCAAGATAACCAACAGGACAATAATTCTGATCAATCCGATGAATCATCATCCGAAAAAGCGGGTTCGTCTGAAGAGGACCAATCAAATAATTCAGGCACCTCCTCTAGTAGTGCTAGTTATGAAACGAGTAACAATCCACCTAAGAAAAAGAAGCCAAAGAATATAAGCAACTTGAATATAGGATTTAACAAGTCTAATCAGGGAAATCAGCAAAACGAAGGGCCACAATCAGGCAATCGTAAGCCAATATCTGAAATACCTAACCCTGATATAAAAGGCAAGCCTGAAAATAATAATAGCGAAGATAACGGCGGAATTAAATGGGATACCAGTGGCTATGATCCGCATGCATATATCTCTGGGTCTAATCCATATTCTCAGCCAAGTAATCCCAATTACAATCAAGCAAGTAATATAGGGCAACCCATTAAAGGCGTCAGTCAACCAAAGAAAAGATTTGGATTTTCAAATGATAAAAAATTAGCAGCTGTTAAACCTAAAGTGCTGCTTACTCCAAGAGAAGCACAGAAGCGCAATAGGAAGCTTCTTGCAATAATGATAATACTATTGATAGCAGTCATAGCTGCAGTCCTCGTTTCAGCATACATGCACCAAAAAAAGCCAGTTAAACCTCCAGCCCCTCCCCCACCAAAATTTCACTACATCAATAGCTGCCAAGATATAATTAACCCTGGTGTATACTATTTAGGAGTTAACCTAACGTATTCTGGATCTAGTGGATCTTGTATAACAGTAGATGCAGATAATGTTGCGTTTATATGCAAGGATAAAGGGATAAGTGGCAAAGGTCCATATATAATAACCAAAACATCAACCAATGGAATTTCCATAAGCAAAAAGAATAATGTATCTATAAGCGGCTGTAGCATCAAAGATTTCTCTTATGGGGTCAATATTCAAAATTCATCAAATCTTTCTATAACCTTTGATAATATATCACATAACACCATATCTAATGTCAAAATTTCAGGAGGAACTAACAACAGTGTTGTAAATAATACCTTATCTGGAGCAGGATTAGATTACGGTTCCCTTTACTTAACCGATAATACTACAAACAACTTGATAGAATTTAATAAAATAACCGGAAGCGCAAATTATAGTATATATGCTAACGCATCAGGAAATAAGTTCTATGAAAATTACATAAATGATACACCATATGGATTTTATTGCAGTGTAAATAATGGTCTTATTGGAAGCAATTTGGCAAAGTCAAATATCTGCAATACTAATTTTGGGTGTGATTTTGTCAAGTGCAGCTTGTTAAATATACCTGATAATGTATCAAAGATAATACTAAAGCCATCAATAACAAGTTGCGGTTCAATAACTTCACCTGGAAATTATTATGTCAAGAATAATCTTACTGCAGGATATTCGTATTCAAATACGAGCAGTTCTTTGGTCAAAAATGTTACTGGATTGTATTACCCTAAGTGCATAACTATAAAATCCCCAAATGTAAACTTAAACTGCAATAATTTCAGCATATACAATTCAAGTGAAGGTATATACTATTTAGGGCTAAGCAACATTTCAATAGAGAACTGCAATTTCAGGAATGTAAATAAATCAATAAACGTCTCCCTATCAAATGACTCAAAAATAAACAATATAAAGATAAATAACAGCAACATATACGGAATAGGGGTGGTATCATCATCAAAAATCAGCTTTTCAAACTTGTCTATATCAAATAGCAAGGAAGGTATTGATCTATTTGCAGATTCAGAATACAATGCCTTCAATAAAATAAATATATCTCATAATTTCTATGGAATATACCTGAATATATCTAACCTTAATAATTTCGATAATTTTACAATAAATAAAAACACTTTTGGCGTATTTATCAATGATTCCCTTTACAACCAGTTCGATAAGGGCACTATACTGAATAGTACAAAGGTAGATTTATATGCGCAGCCAGGTAGTATAGCCAACAAGACCACAAACCTACTTTATTCCACTGATTGTGGTTTAAGTGACACAAAGTGGGGTGTATGTACATATTATGTGCTTCCAAATCTCCAGTTCTATCCTATAAGCAGCTGCTTGAATATAACAAGGCCTGGCAATTATGCACTTGACAATAACATAGTAACTTCAAGTTCAAGGTGTGTCAATATAGAAGTTCCAAATGTTAATATTTCTTGCAGTGGATATTCAATAAGCCAATTAACTCCTGGATATGGAGATGCAATATATGACAAAGGTGAGAGTAATATAACCATAAAAGACTGTGCAGTCTATAATTTCAACAAGGCCTTTAACTTTGAAGGAAATTCAAAGATAAACATATATAACTCTACAGTATCTGGAAATATCCCTCTTTACTTTTCAGATGTAAATCATTCATATGTGATAAATAACACATTTGATATATCAAGCAATTTAGGTGTGATATTGCGCAACGTATCAAAGAGTGTAATATACACAAATAAGATAACTGGAAATTCAAAAGGAGATGGGCTAGTATTGAATAATTCATACCTGAACTTAATATTCAACAATTCCATTTATTCAAATAAAATAGGGTTTGCTTTATACAATAATTCTGTAAAAAATACCATATTCAATAACACCGTACAGATAAGTTCCGAATATGATTATTATTGTTCTCCAAATGACAGCCAAATATACTCAGAATATAAAGGATTCAATTATGGGCAAAAGGAAAATAAATGCAACTGGCTATCAGCTTTAAGCCCAACTAGCCCAAGTGCTGAGTGCTATATAGTATCGAACCCAACAACAATAAACTTAGGCGCCGATTACCTATATAAGTATGGAACGGTATGTCTGAAAATCCGTTCTAATGATGTAACATTCAATTGTAATAATCATACCGTTTCTGCACTAAATGGCGGTACATTTATAAATGTATCAAATTCCAAAAATTTCAAATTGGAAAACTGCTATATGCAAGGATTTACCTCTCCAATACAAGTTTATAACTCAAGCGGGGAATTGTCAAACAATCAAATATTAATAAAAAGTGAATATAAATCGGACGCAATAGAAATATTAGATTCGCCTAACATGTCAAGTTCTAATAACTTAGTTTACAATTATTCATAAATATTCAAGAAGTCCTATTAATTTAATGCTTTACCGGTGATTATGTGCTGTTCAAAACTTTGTCAGATTACTATGAAGAACTTTCAAATACTCAATCCAGAATAGCAATGGTCAATATACTTTCTGATATGTTTAAGAAAGCAGCAAAAGGCGAAATATCAAAGCTAATCTATATGACACAAGGGCAGTTAGCTCCCAATTTTATGGGCATCGAATTTGGTGTTGCGGACAAGATAATGGAAGAAGCTATAATGATAGCCACTGGATATAAGAAAGAGGAAGTAGAAACCGAATATCATAAATATGGGGATTTGGGAGAAGCGACTGAAAATCTCATGAAGTCCTCGAAACTTGCCAGAATGTCAAACAAGAAATATACAGTGTCGGAGGTATATGAATCTATGTACAAGATTGCAAAGACCTCGGGCAAAGGCAGCAAAGAAATTAAAATAAGAATGTTAGCTGAAATGATAGCAGCTTCTGATCCTGTAGAAGCAAAGTACATAGTAAAATACCCTTTGAATTCCCTTAGGCTAGGAGTTGGAGATGAAACCATACTGGAAGCACTGTCCCTTATGTCAACTTCAGAAAGATCTAACAAATCAATATTGGATCGTTCTTACAATATATGCAGTGATCTTGGGGAAATAGGGGAGATCGTGTTAGAAGGGGGAATAGAAGCAGCGAAGAACATGAAAGTCTCTTTGTTCAAGCCAATCCGGCCAGCTCTTGCTGAAAGGTTGCCAACTGCTAGTGAGATATTAAATAAGATGGGAGGTAAATGTGCAGTTGAACAGAAATACGATGGATTCAGATGCCAGGTCCATAAGGATGGCAACAAAGTAAAACTATACTCACGCAGGCTAGAAGAGACCACATCTATGATGCCGGATATAGTTAAAGCAGTACAAGATAATATAAAGGTAGAAAAGGTCATATTTGAAGGAGAAGCATTAGCATATAATGAGTCTACCGAGGAATTTTTGCCATTTCAAGAAACTATACAGAGAAAGCGCAAGCATGGCATCAATGAGAAAATAAAAGAGTTGCCCCTACATCTTATGGCATTCGATATAATGTACTTAGATGGAGAAGATCTGTTAAATAAGCCCTATGAAACACGTAGGGAGCTTTTAGAAAAAACTATAGTTGGATGCGACATTATAACACCATCAACACGCATAATAACTGATTCTCCAAAGGAATTTGAAGAATTCTTTGAGAACTCAGTTGAAAATGGTCTTGAGGGTATAGTGGCAAAAGACCTCAGGTCGCATTATATAGCAGGAGCTAGAAAATTTTCATGGATTAAAATGAAAAGGAGCTACAGAGGAGAGCTTTCAGATACATTAGATTTGGTCATAATAGGTTATTACAGAGGCAAGGGGTCAAGGGCAGAATTGCAGTTCGGAGGGCTTCTTTGTGCAGTCTATAATAAAAAACGGGATATGTTTGAAACTATAACCAAACTGGGTACAGGGTTCACAGAGGATCAAATGAAAACCTTGCAAGAGCTTCTTACAAAAATAGAAGTTGCTTCAAAGCCTGCTAGAGTTGATTCATTAATAAAACCCGACTTCTGGGTTTATCCAAAGTATGTTGTAACAGTCAAAGCAGATGAAATAACAGAATCACCTATGCATACATGCGGGAGATCTATCCAACCAGATGGAACTGAAGCGGGGTATGCTTTAAGATTTCCAAGGCTAGTTGGAGAAGAGGCTATAAGGACAGATAAGAGCCCTGAAGAAGCGACAGATACATCAGAAGTAATAGAGATGTTTTCGCAGCAGAAAAAAGTAAGTTTATCAAACAAATAAATCAAGTAAAACTAGAAAAAGCAACTGTAATAATACTTATTAAGATAATTGATTGACTAAAAACAATTTAAAAACTTACATAATGAATCCAATCTTACCTTCCACTTTCTATCGTTTTTGAAAATTTTTGTACGCTTCTTATTATGTTTTTAACTTTAGGATTTAACTTATATCCTAATCCATAACCATTGGCTGTTCTAATATGTGTGGGCTGTATGACATTTAAGTCTAGTGAAAGTTCCCTCAAGGTTATTATCAAAGTTTTTCTTGTGAACTTTTTTTCAAGAACTGAATAAAGTTCCTTAGTCGTCCTTGGAGACTTTTGCAACAAAAGTTCCATAACTGCATAATTAGGCCTGCTTAATACTTTTCTCAATGCCCAAATGTTATCCAGATTCTTGTCAATTTTTGCCATAAATTTATATTGTAGATAAAGATTTAAAAGTGTTATTGTTTATACTAACCACTATTTAAATAACCAAATGATTACTGAAATACCTTTTTCTAAAATTTCATCAAGAAAAAAAACACGATACTCAAATAAATATGTATACTAAAGTATATAAATATATACTTTAATATAATAATTATTAGGTGTAAAATTATGGGTTTGGCATTAATATCAAAACTAAAAAAATCATTAAAGGAAGATAAAGCCTATGAAACAAACCTTAGCCCTATAAAATTGAACTTCTCTATTTCAAATTTACCCTATGATAGATTAATAGAGAAAAATGGAAAATTCAAAATTATAGGAAGAAAAAATGGTTTGTACCTATATTTATTAAATCCCGAAAATCCAAAACTAGATGAATACAAAGCGTCTCAACTTAAAAGATATGCTGTTGAGTACCTAGTAAACTCGGATATAAATTTATCATATTCATCTGAATCAATTGACTATATATCAAAGTTTATAAGTGAAAGATACTCTGCTGACTCTTTTCTATCTTATATAATAGCACATGATACTGTCGGATATGGACCTATAAGCATACTTCTTGAGGACTCTAAGGATATAGAAGAGATACTTGTAAACGGCCCTAATTCAAACATCTCCATATATCATGTGAATTACGGTTACTGTGAAACCAACCTAAAATTTAATGGCGAAGATGAGTTCAGGTTTACTATGAATAAAATATTATCAGAAACTATGAACGAGCTCAATGAAGATTCCCCTGTAGTAGATACACAGCTTAAAGATGGGTCAAGGATACATGTACAGATAAAACCCTATTCACAGAGTGGTGCAACAGCATCTATAAGATTAAATGGCAGTAAATCTATCGGACTTAGAAAACTTTTGGAATTTAGAACTATAACTAAAGAATCTATAGCATACTTATGGATGGGATTAGAAGTGGGATGCAATATAATAATATCTGGTTCACCATCTTCTGGAAAGACTACTCTATTAACTGCAATAAGTGCATTAATGCCAAGATACGAAAGGATAATTACAATAGAAGAAGATGTAAACGAATTAAAATTCTATAGCAATTTTATAAATTCCGTCAACCTAAAAAGCAAATCCAAACAGGGATTGACTTTGAAAGACCAAGTTATAAATTCTTTACATTTAAGGCCTGATCGGTTAATAATCGGTGAAATAAGGGGCCCAGAAGCACATGACATATTTTTTGGCGCAAATACCGGGATACCATTTATAACAACGATGCATAGTGAGGCAGATGAAAATTCTTTAATTGCGCGGTTAGAATCAAAGCCTATGTCTGTAGAACGCCGCCTTATACAATCCCTAGATATAGCAATTTTTATGGAACACAAATATGATAATAAAAGGAGATTAAGCAAACTAGTAGAATATAATTGGCTATCAAAGTCAGAAACTATTTGGGATAAGGAACTTCCAGAAGTAACCTTAAATACAATAATAAATGATTCTGCCCTTAACCAAAGTATATTGCCAAATTCAAAAGTAATTAAGAGGTATGCTGCATTGCATGGGATGAGCACCAAAGAAGCGGTAGAAGAATTTTTGCATAGGCTCAAATTTCTGGAGGCAATTCCTAGAGATTTAGAATTTAGCGATTATATCGAAAGGTACGTGGAGATAAAATGAAAATTATCAAATTCTTACATCATCAATATCGATATATATGTTTGTTACTGATAAGTGGATTTTTATTCTATTTACTGTTTGGTATATATTCGATTATATTGATATTATCATTTTCAATGTCTATTGCAGTTATAAAATTTATAGATAAAACTTATAAGAAAATAGAAAATCTTCATAAACTGCAAAATGCATTTATGAACAGCCTGAACTTGCTCTATTATGAAATTGCATTTAAGCCAACTAATCTAATAAACAGTATAAGAAATGTTTCTGGAGGTTCAAATAACAAAGAAGTTTGTTCATATCTAAAAAACATCTCAAAAAGAGTAAATTATGGAGAAAAGGTAATCGAGGCATTAGATGATGGATGCCCACCTGAAATACACGATACGGTTGTTAGCATAAAAGGGAACCTATCTGCTGGAATGGATTTTAGCAAAAGTATATATTCAGTTTACAAATCCGAAATTGACAAAGAACAAGATCTTTCGGAATACAAAGCATATTCAGCACAAAAATATTCGACACTTGGAATATTGGCATCTGTTGTAATGCCATCTTTTATAATGTTTGGGGTAATCGGGTATTCGATAATAAATTCATTCTTTAAAATATTCATGGTATTCAGTGTTGTCCTAACCTGCATTATACCTCCGATATACTTGATTATAAAATTGAAAATGAAGAGTGTTGATTTCAATGAAATATAAATTATATGCAGTCCTCTCAATATCAAATTTTATTTCAATCCTGCTTAACTATAAGTATCCATATATATCAGCACTAATGTTATCAGCAAATATTATAGTGTTTATTAAACCGCATTTACATAAAGGTAACTTAAAGCAACAGTCTGAGGAATTCCTGATCAACTTAATATCCCAGCAAAATTCAGATGACAAGCAAACATTGAATAGAGTGTCAAAGTCAATAAATAAAGAATTCCAATTTAAGAAAGAGCTAAACAGATCCTTGAAAACTTATCAGTTTTCAGGATCATTAGATTCTTTAAACAAATTAAAATATCCTAAATCTAGCCTTTTGGAAAGAATAAAAGAAATCCTAACCTATTCGATACACTCTGGAACAAACATGTACAAACCTTTGTTAGCTTTAAAATCCGAGTATTATAAAAGTGATGCAAGTAGCAGAAGATCAAAGGCTTTGGTTAATAGCTCTGAAGCAATAATGACCTTAGGCAACTTGGTTTTTATACCAATGTTTGCAGGTATATCTGCCAATATAATGAAATTTACTTCAACCGTACCTGCTACAGCAGTTTTAGAATTTATTTCAATTGTGGTCTTTTATTTGCTAATAGTCAATTGGATAAACGCTCTTTATTCAAATAACAAAGACTACCCCGTACCTTATTTAGCTATCCTTTATACTGCAGCATCATCCTTTACCTTATTTTCTACTTACTATATTGCATCAAGGCTGTTATAGTGATAAAATGAAACAATATCTGGACAAAATAAAAAAGAAGTTTGAAATAGCAGAATCAAAGAAAGGGCAAGGGTCAATAGAGTACCTTCTTATGCTGTCAGCAGTCAGTATAATCATAGTCATAGCGCTGGCGATGATAGTGCAGCTTAAAGGGGATGCCATAGGAATTTTTTACAATTCTACAACCAACCAAAGCCTAGCCCACGAGATAGGAAGAGAGATAGCCAATATAAGTTCAAAGAGGTAAATTTATTGCACCAATACGCCCAAATATCATTGGAGTTCCTTATATATCTTGCAATATCCTCCATATCCATTTTATTTATCCTATCAATATATATGGAGGGAACTTCAGAGCTCAATGCCAAAGTGAATGCAGCATATATGGACTCATTTGTCGCAGTAATAAATTCACATATGAATTACTACGCTAGCACAATTCAATCTTATGTGCCTAAATCAATATGCAACTGTACCTCCTCAAATAGATACCTTTACTGCAGTGGAGAGAAATTTGGGCTTTATAAGAATTTATCTATATCAAAAGGAATATGCAAAAATAGTGGGTCCATTGAAACTCTGAATCTTTACTATTCAGATGGTCAATACGAGCTTTATAGTGGTTGAATGAAGATGCAAGTTTCATTTGAAATAATAATATCTATGGTAATAGGGCTATTATTCATCTCTTCTATGTTATATATGTACTTGCAGGTTGATGCTGCAATCTCAAATTACCAAAATTCTCTTAGCCTCGGCCATTTGCAATTGGTTTTCAATTCTATCTTTGGATTCGATAAATATGCAGTAGCCAAAATGCATTATAGCCAATAAGGGTGTGACGATCCAAATTTATAAGGTAAATTATATGAAAGGGTTTACTATAGAGTCAGATATGATATTTGCGATAATGATCGCATCTATAGCCTTCCTTTTATTCTATAGCTATGTATTGGACTACTCCAATATATTTTATAATGAAGCAAAAGAGTCGTCAAATGTTATTTATGTTAATGCAGAGCTGCAGCATTTTATATACTTGGAAGATTCAGGCAATGGCATTTTTAGTAATATCAATATGCCTTTCAGCATATCTACAAAACTGTTCAATCCTTTCAATTGTACTAAAAATTGTAGCAGCAGTGCTGGTGTGATAAACAGGTTGGTATACATTAAAGGAAGGGTCTATGAAATATCGGCGAATCAATGAAAATACAAACAACAATCGAGTTTATTATAATTTTAGTGGCAATATCATCATTAATATTAGTTGTGCTATCTATTTATAATGGGATTTCCAGCGACACGATGGCAACTTTTAATGCTATTCTGAATCATGAGATAAACCAAAGCAATAGCACATCAAATGTAAATAACAGTTCCGCTTTTGAAATATCCTATTACCTGAATAGAACCTTACCTTTAGACATACCTACCCTTGGATATATTGAAATAGTATCACAAGTTCCGATTACGATATTAAATCTAAGCGATTCATCAGATAATGGTTATTTAGAATTGAATAAGGGCTTGAAAAATACAATGATGACAGGGTTTTCAATCGATAAGTTCTATTATACTCCAAATAAAACAGGCCCTGCAACAATAACTTTCAATTTTAAAATTAGAGATAAAAATAATACGTCATATAAGAACCTTTCAATGAACGTTAGTATTTATAAATTATTGCAATACGGTAAAAAAGATTACAATGCTTCAATCAACATCTATAACTCTTCAGCAACTTACCCAATTAAAAATCAAGATAAAATATATAATTTTAGTATAAAGACCCATTGTAGCACAGTGAGTGACGGCGTTGAGCTTCCGATTAATATTCAGTGTGGAGATGCCAGTTATGACTTATTTATATTCTCAAATTACTGTTTTTACGATCATGATGCAGAATCAAGAGTCATATGCATTTACAAGGATTACCATAACTCATTGCTGCTTAACATTGGCAACAATGCATCCTCTTTATCTTATGATGGAAAGTTCAAATTATTCACTACAAATATAAGTATTTATTCAGATTTCTCCAGTTCTAATCATGGAAATTCAACTTTACAGTCCTTAAATTATCCTGGCAGGTATTATGGCAACTTGGAATTGTTAGGTGCACAGGGAATAATACAAAACCATAACAATGAATTACTATATATGAATGGCAGCTTATGGTATGTAAACTCATCTGCATCAGAAGAGTTTTATGTGCAAAAGAATGAAATCAATTCTCTACTAAAATTCTATAACGGTACTGGGATAGATGGAAAGCAATGGGAATATTTATCAGAGAATATAAATGCTTATAATAAAAGCATCCCTAAAAGTTCACAACTATTTGATCAGGTAAATTGCAAATTTAACCCTAATCTAAATTATACCTGTGCTGATGTGCCTATAAAATTCAGCAATATAACAGCGGAAATAAAAAATTACAGCATAAAAAACGGAACTGTAGTTTACAAGAATTATACAATTAATATAAGGTGATTTGTTTTGGCTTATCTAAGATCACAAATAGCAACATTGGAAGCTGTAATATCTGCCATTATTCTTTCATCATCAATATTGGCATTGTCTTATTTAGGGTATGCACAGATAGTTCCGGGAGAGATCCAATCAAAGCTAAATTTTTACAACATGGTATATGATATGTCTAATATAATTTACAACCATAAAGCCAATTGCATATCTGATTGGAATTACAGCTGTATGACAAATGCAACCAAAGCATTATCAAAGGCTTATCATATAGAATACTTAAAAATATCCTATAACAAAAATTCTACATCCTTTGGAGACAAGGAAGTTTGCTACTCGATAAATTATTACTGTTTGTATTATCAAGAAAATAAACAATCCGCATATGGAGATATCTGTTTTTCTGGGTGTTAAAGTGGCATTTTATGGACTTTTATTAGCAATCACCATATTGATAGTTATAGGTATCATAACCCAATATTTAAACTATATAAAATCTGTGGATACCCTGAATCTCTATACTAATTCATATATATGCTATTTAAATTTAGGCATACAAGAGAAGTTGCTTAACAGCAGTAATTTTAACCCACGCTATATTGTTGGCCTTCAGAGTATAGGTAGTATAGATGGATTCAGCATCAAAGAATATAACCAAAACCATTTTGTGGTTATCCAATGCTCATGACCTTATCATACCAACAACGTGCGCAGGATTTTCCATATATTTTGTTAAACAATAAACTTTAAAACTTGTAAAAATTAAATAAAATAAGGAAATTCACAAAAACTTATAAAGTTGATAGGATAATAATAGATACTGTTTACTAACATATTGCAGTAGTTATGATAAGCCCTGGTGGTGTAAAGGCTAGCACGAAGGACTGTGGATCCTTAAGTTCGGGTTCGATTCCCGGCCAAGGCCTTTTTAGAAGAAGTGCACTGCAAATCCTCTAGTAAGCCTTTTTTCGAATCTATGGAATGAACCGGTATTCTTTTTTATATCCTTTACCATGCTCTTGTAAAGTATCTTTTCCTGTGCATCAAGTTTTCCTTCCTTTACTATCGTTTGTTTTTTACCATCTACTATCTGGGTTTCAGTTTTGCTTATTACCTCCTTTTTTACCATCAAGTACCATTCATCCAATGAGCTGCCGACGTTTTCATCAACTTTGCCTTTTATAACTTTTATTAAATCCCCTGTGGTTAACTTAGTCTTGACTTGGGTATTGTACTCTTTAAGCAGAGGAATCATTATAGCTTTATCACATATTTTCTCTATATCAGCTGGTGAATACCCTGTCGTAGCTCTAGATAGTCTTCCCAAATGAAGCCTTTTATGTGGTTTATTCGATGTATAGAATTCAAATAAATGCTTTCTTTCCTTATAATTAGGTGGAGGTATGTAAAGTGCATCTCCAAATCTACCTGATCTCTTTAATGCAGGGTCTATGTCCCAAGGTTGGTTTGTAGCACCAATAACATATATACCTTCAGGATTTTTTTCTACACCGTTCATCTCAACTAAAAATTGATTTACTGCTAGCCTTAATGCAGATCCTTCGCCCCCACTATCTCCTCCACCTCTTTTAACACCCAAAGCATCAAGTTCATCAAAGAATACTATACAAGGTGTGTTCTTTCTAGCTTGTTCAAAGATTGCATGCAAATTTTTTTCTGTATTACCTGTATACATATCCACTATTTGGTTTGTCCTGGCTATTATTACGTTAGCTCCTGCTTCTCCTGCTACTGCGTTTACTGTATAAGTCTTACCTACTCCAGGAGGACCATATAGAAGAAGCCCAACCCCAAGCTTTTTTCCATATTGCTTGAATAAGTTCGGGTTCTTTATTGCAAGCACAACATTATCGTTTAGAAAGCGCTTAAGCTTCTCTTCTCCTACAACATCCTTAAATGTCATATTAGATTTATAAAATGGAACCCTCTTTATTTGTCCTTCCTCTATCTCCTCTTTATTTTCGTCTTCCTTATTGTTCTCTTCTGAGTTCGGCCATAGATTGCCACCTTTACTTAATCTATCTAGCTCATCCCCTATGTCATCCAGACTATCAGTTTTATTGTATCTATCTTCCTTAGAACTATCTAATTCTGAAGAAGGCTCAATTTTTGAGGTAGCTTCAGCATGTATAAGTCTATCTATATTCTTTATCCTATCCTTTGCTTCGGAATAATCAGGATTTTTAGCCAATGATCTCTCATACCACATTCTAGCTTCTAGGTAATCCTTTTGAGACTCAGCAATATCCCCTATAAGCAACGGTGCATCATAACTATCAGGCTGCAATACTATAACTTTTTCTAAGTCTTCCCTTGCTTCTTTATACTTCTTTTGTATCCTCTCAGTAAGTGCTTTATTAAAATAAGCATCAGAATATTTTGGATCTATTAAAATAGCTTGGTTATATTCGCTTATTGCCTTTTCGAATTCATCATCCTCAAAAAACCCATTCCCTTTTTTCCAGTGGTCCTTTGCTTCAGGGTTTACGGTTTTTTCGTTATCATTATTCGGATTTTTGCCTGAGCTATCTGTCTCTAATATATCAGAACCCTTAGAATCACTTTCATCATCAGGTAAATTATTGTTAACGGCCATAATAAGCACTTCACTGCTATATAATAGGGTATTTAATTTTTAAATTCTTTTCACATAATTATATTAAAATAGCATATACGGAAATATTAATGATTATAAAGTATTTAACTGATAGTTTATGGCGAATAATCTATATGGGCAGGAGTTACTGAGAAATTTCTGATAATAACCGCCAGCAAAACACCAGCCATAGATATTAAAAATTATAAGCTAAAATTTGTAGTTCTTTTATCTTATATCAGTTACAAGCCAAATTTGAATCAAGCAAATGTTGAACAAAAGGTTAATATTGATTTAGATGAATATTTTAAAGAACTACATGCTTACCAATAAAAGCAATAGTAAATCAGATTATAAAAAAGACAGTTTAAATATAGATAGAACAGAACAGCTTCTTAATAAGATTTATAAAAGAGACAGGGAATTCATAAATGCATGTTACTTTGATATATTAGAGAAATCATTTGATGTAAACTTAAGATTAACTAAGAATAGCAGCTACCTATTTGAAATATCGAAAAAATTCATTAATCAAGCTTTGGATTCTTCATATATTATTTTTATAAACTCTTTTCCTGATTTTACACAATCTAAGAAAGGACAGCTTTCCATAGAAAAATTTGATTATAAACGTTTAAGTTATAAAAACGGAGAATACGAAGCTTCTGGATTATATAAAAACGGCAGCATCAGCATAAATATGGATTACTTAATAAAAGACGATATAATTGCAGTCAAACGCGCAGCTAAAAGATATAAAAGCAAAACTGAATTTATCGAAGCATTAAGATCAGGCCGCAATATATGGGGTAATAACCTAAGGATATCTCTATTTTATTTATATTCTACTGTTTACCATGAAGTATTTCATTACCTCCAAGATACATATATATCTCCAAATCTTAATAAAGAAAACAACTTAAAATCCCATTGGCTATATATAGAAGGCAGTGCAAGTTATTTCGATAAATTTATGATGAATTTAATAATGAAAGGTCCAGATGTAATACCTGATAAATTTAAATACCAAATAGCCAGAGATGTGAATGAACTTGCAAAAGATTTGGATAAATTCAAAGATTCCAGACTCAACAACACAGATACTTACCATAAATTAGGATCTGCAGTATTTTCAATAATAAACTACCAGTTAAATTTTGACCTTGTAAGGTATCTCAAACTTCTCAAAATCCTATCAGATGAAAAAAAGCTTTCAGATGGCAATTTAATAAAGTTAATAGAAAAAGAATATAACTCTGAATTTCACGAACTTACTAGTTTAACTAGGTTGAAAAGGTGACATCCTTAGAATCGTGTCTTAAACTGATAAATTATATCTGAGCTCTAATTCAAACTATTTAAAGAGAACATCAATCAATTAATTTTCAAAAGTTATTTAAAAGTTATTCATATAAAAAGCAGACAAAACCATTAACTAAAATAAAAATTATTTTAATTATGAAGAGAAAAGTTTATATATTAATTAAGCAAATAATGTAATCGGTAATGTCATGGATAATGCTAGAGGTAGTACAATTTTGATGAATAATAATAGCAAAGTTTCAAATATAATAGACAAACCAGAAGCTATTATTAAAGATGAAAATAAACTATCTAGATTAAATTTGTTTAAATTTTTAAGAAATCCCAATAACAGATTAAATGAGAAAGAATGGCTATATAAAGATATAAAAGAGAACCTAAAATCACTTGATGAAAAAGGTGCTCTTGATTATATTAGGGACAGTATATACATGGATAGAGGAAATAAGCAAAAGAACCTTTATGGTGTTGATTTAAGTTATATATACCCTAAATTAGATAAGAAAATTTTAGATACTTCCAACAATGATGAAATTAATATTACCCCCGATGTCCTAAGCAAAGTAGTTATTATATTGGACACACCAAATAACAGATTATTAGCGTCGAAATTAATATCGCGCATTCTGTCCAGCAAGGTATTCTCTAATATTTAATAATTTTTCAATTTTTATATTCTAATTTTTATTATTAATATTGATAAGTCAAAATAAATTAATAAATTAAGTTTTTAATGGATAACTATAAGTAGATATTTTAATACCCTCTTTATTAAATATCAAATTTAACTTCTCTTGATCCACTTTTCTATCCCTTGGATTTTCTTTTTCTATAGATATTAAATGGATAAATTTTACACCAAGGTCCTTTACTGCCAATTTTAAATCTGGCATTACATTATTAATATCTGATTGCAATACGTAAACTGAAAAATGGTTCAAAGAAAGCTCATTAAGTAATCCAGAGTACCCAGGTTTTGATGGATTAGCTATGATTAACTCATGAATTCCCTCTTCTTCTGGAACTTTTATATCCTCTATCTGAAGAAGTCTGCCTTCAATTTTAGTTTCTGGAAACTCATCTTTTAATTTATTTATTTGTAACTTTAGGTTATCTTTTTCTAATTCCGATATATTAGTGAAATTTAAATCTCTATAATGTGATATTAAATTATCCTCCAAATCTAAGTCTACGGGTTTCCTATCTTTTATAACACCGAATACCTTCTTCATAGCACCACAATCTGTATGTGCTAATAAAACAATCTCTCTTATATCTTTATCCTTTATCAGATCTTTGATCTCTTTAGTTATCGGATAGACATTTGCGCCAGCATTTCTAATAACAAAGCAATCTGAATAATGCTGCTCTATAAAGTCATTTAATCTTCTATCCATGCAGCTTATTACAAGTTTATTCATATAAACACCAAAACTATTCATTATTTGTAATAAACCTTATTAAACCATATCTATTATCAATACACGCACAAGATAAACTAGCAGAAACATATCGATATCAAACGAATATAATCAAAGTATATAAATATAACTAAAACTTATATTTTTCAGATTAAATGAAGTCTAAATATATCAACGACAAAGGTTTTAGAGAAGAACTTTTGCCTCGGTTCAATGCAAATAGAAAAATTGAGTTGACAGCAGATGAAATAAAGTTGAAAGAACTTCACAGAAAGCTTTCAGAAGATAAAAAAGCCAGTTGGGATCTATCAACCAAAGAAATTAATAGACTAAGAAAAGAGGGTAAGTATAAGGAAGCTGAAAGCATTGAAGATACTAGACAGTTACTTAGCGATTTGCTTTGATTTTTTAGGTAAAATAAAAACAACACTTAAAAGCAAATTTGTTTTATTGTGTTTATTATAAGTTTCCTGACTAATCTAAAAGATATCAGGTTTTTTGTTATTCTTAAGAGACAAGAGCAAATATCTTATATAATCCATCAATCTATCATGATGGTTATTTCGGTTTTTGGCTATATAAGATAAAACTGTAAAGTTTTCAAATATACTTTCGAGATTTAAATTTTTTATAACCTCTTTTGTTGTACTAAAATCCGGGGATTCTAAGAACTGTCTTCCCTTTACTAATTTATCTATATATGGTTCACTATTTATAATATTATTAATTATAACCTCTTCTATAACTTCTTTGCTTATGCCTAGTTTTTTAGCTATATATTTTACAGGTTTATTTTCACCTCTTAAGTTCATTATTGCTTCTACATATTTTCTATTCATAGTTTCACTGGATTTTTGTATTGCTCACAATTAATTTATTCATACCACCTATTTGGTATGGTTGCGGTGTAAAGATTTTTATTAATCCATTTTCTTGCTTCATCATAATCCGGCATTACTGAATAAAGAAGCTTCCAAAACTTTGGAGAGTGGTTTGGAACCTTAAGGTGGCACAATTCATGTACTATTACAGAGTCTATAATATTTTCAGGGCATAGGAATATTCTAAGATTAAATGCCAAGGTTTTATTCTTATAATTGCAGCTACCTAAAACCACCTTTTTAGGCCGGTATATCTTTATATTAGATATTTTAAATCCAAAAGATCTTTTATTTATAGAATTTACCTTTAAAATAGCATAAGGCAATACTAATTTTATCAATGATTTGATTACTTTATCATTTAATATCTGATCCGCTTTAGTAGCTTCAGATGCAGGAATAACAACACCAAGCACGCCATCTTCTAACTTAATTAGAGGTCTTTTAGCAAATTGATTTATATAGCTATGTATTGTAAGGTCTTTACCTGCAATATGTATCTTGTCGCCATCTTTAAATTTTAATTCTTTGTATATTTGCCCATTAATTATCCTTTTTATAAGCCTCTTTTTTAATATATTTATATACTTAATTTTATCTTCTTTATCTAGGTTTATTGGGAGTTTAATATAAATTTTATCGTCTTCTATAAATCCTGTAGCAGTTTTACGCTTTAGAAATTCAATATTTAACGAGTATCTTTTACCATCTACATACACGAAACTACTAGATTGATCTGACAGATTATCCAATTTATTACCTACTAAAAATATTTATAACTTAAAACTTATAAAACGATAATATGAACAGGTATTTACTTTTTATAATTGTCTTTTTCATTTTAATTCCTTTAGCAAATTCGTCAGCAATTTCAAATTCTACTGTTATGCAAGGACAATCAAAAATACCAAAATACTATATGGGAATTAACGAATATACTTATGAAGAAATTAATACGACAGAAGAATCCACAGTTGTAATAAGTTATAATACTAGTTCTTCTGCGATTTTATCTATAATAAATTCATCAAACTATATTGCATATGTTAATGGTAATCCTACAAAGGAGCTTTACAATTCCAGGATCCAAAATATGGGGGTAAAGACACTCAACGTGCCGCCAGGTTCTCATTATGTAATATTGAAGGCAGAATATGAACCAATAAATTATTCATTTTATGTTTTTGTTGCACCAGTAAACAAGCTTAAATCTGTTAACTTTACAAAAGAGTATATAGATTACTTTAATTTAACCAATTATACAAATTTCTCAATCGATATATTATCAAATAAAAAAATAAATTTAATTATACCTAACTATTACAATTATACTATACAACCTTATCAGGAATTCCAGATAATGGCATATTTAAATAAAGGCCCTGGAAGAATCATACTTAAAACAAATTCAACTTCACAGGTATTTTTCTATATAAACAGTACGAATAAAACCATAAACCCAATTTCATTGATAAATAAATCCTCTCCAAATCCTATTGGAATCGCAAGTTATGGAACATACATGAGAAATGGAAGATTGAAAACTTTCACCATAAAAACTAAAGAAGTTATAGGTACCACTAATATAACTTCTATCTATGCATACAGCAACAACCCGCCTCAAAATACATCACCTTATGGTGCTAGTATACAGTTGAATGCAATGATGAATGTAATATCAAATAATAAAACTTATCAGTATTGGCTGCAAGATGTAATGTCCTTGAATACAAGTTCATTGAATTACCAGATATATGGTAACATTTGGAATGATACAAAATTTGGTGCAAATTTGTCAAAATCACAACTTGTAGGGAGTGGCTATATAGGGACTACTTATATAAATTACGGTAATTCTAAAATCAAAACCTCTTTCTATGGTTTATATAATCCAAATAACGTTAATAACAGGCTTTCTTACCCTATATACTTTTCACCAGTTATAGCAGTTAACAATACACCAACAGGGCCTAAAGTATATTTTGGTTACTATACATCAAAAGGTTATTATTTCTTTAATAATGTAACAATAAAAATTCCAAATTCCATTGCTTATATAGAAGTTACTCCTTACTACGAGGCAGGGAATGGTAATTCATATAATGTAGGATTAGTTTTCGGAGGGGCAAGCAATGACGAATCCTCTAAATTTTACAAGATGAACTCCACAGAGAATCTTTATTATCTTTCAGATGGAAATTTGGTTCCATTCCCTTATTTATATACATTTGGGGTTAACACAGGGGAATCTGCATCCGGAATAAATACCTCAGTTATAAATGGTAACATAACAACAAGGATTGGAAATCCAAATTACAATGAAATAATAACAGAAAGTTCCTATAATTTAACTGGAAACAATGCACTCCAAAATGAATCAAAAGTACTTATAAATCCAACTCCTATCTCCAAAACAGATATTCAAAGCGCAAAATCTTATCTAAATCTTATTTATACACTTATATACAAAAATACATTTATGCTACTAATTTTAATTATAATAATTATGGTTTTGTATCTTATATGGACTTTAGCGTCTATACATAAAAGCAAATAATAGATAACAACAAAACCTATAAAATATGAGATATAAGAGTACATTTGTGCCAAATTAAAGTAATAAATTTAAGAAGTAATATAATATATTTGCTTTATAATAGACAAGAAGCTAACCCTTAAAAAAGCGTATATAATAGGCATTTATAAGGATATACCTGATCTATATGGATATGTATAATGAAAAAAGCCTAAAAAATGAGGAGGTTGATTCAAAGAGTAATATAGCACACTTATATTCGCGATTAAGAGATATAATCGAATGGTCTGATAAGGTAACTAAGTATATAGAAGATAATGGATATACTAGAGCGTCACTATCTTATCGTTTTTATAAACCCCACTGGATAAGAGACGCATCATTCACTGCCCTATCTCTGATAGAAGCAGCCAGCCTTATAAAAGATGATAAATTTTTAAATGGACTTAATATATCAGATAAATTAAAAAAAGATCTAAAAGAAAAATCTTCAAACTACGACAAATATGCATCTAAAATAATAGATTTTAATTTAGAGGTATTTGAAAATTTTAAAGAAAATATAAAAAAATTTTTGAATTCAAGTTTTGAAAGCCTGCCTTATAATGTTGTAAATTATAATATACCTGCAAGAGTGGGCAGTGATGCTAAATTATATAAGGACGACCTAATGGACGATAATAATTATGCAAATTCGTTTTCAGGATTAGTTCAAAATGATTCAGTACCCTTAATTATGATTTCCTTAGAATACAAAGCAGATAATATCGGCTTAAATGAAAAAGAGATATCATTCTTAAAAGAGAATTCCAATATGATATTTAACTTTTTAACAAAGTCTATAAGAGTGCAATCAGCTAATGCTTGGGAAATACGCAGTGATATGCAGCATTCATATGATATAGCTTCAATTTATAGGGCAATGGTATCGTTGAACCGGATATCTAATAAATATAATATAGGTTTTGACAGTTCTAAAGTAAATATTCTTTTAGATTCTGATAGATTTAGCAATCCTCTAACGTATTTAAAGAAATTATCTATAAATTCAAACATATTATATGCTTGTAGAATGCCCTTTTCCGATAAACCAAATATAGATCTAGGAGTAGACATGTCGGAACTAATAGTATTTACCCTTTTCGGAATAAATGACGATGTTTTAGAAACTGAAAATGTAGAAACCAAAACTATAGAAGAGATAGAAAATAATCTTTTCAATGGTAAACTTATGTCAAAAAGATTTAAATATGATAGTTACTTTTTTGGTGGTAGATGGATAATAAGTGCAGCAGAAAAAGGCATTTATTTAATTAAGAAAGGCAAATTAGATGAAGCCGAAAATATGCTTAAGAAATTAACAAAAGGCTACTATGAAGGCTGGGATAAGGCAGACGAAAAAGCAGTAAATATAACAGGGGAGTACAAGATAAATAGTTTCCCTGAACAGATAATCTATGATCCTGAAAGCCCCAATTCTGAAGATAATAATTATTTCAAGAATAATGGAAATAGTGTTATACAGGACTTAATGTGGTCGTATGCAGATGTTGTCAGATTTGCTTCGATGTTAATAAAAGAGGAACTCAATAATAAAGAGATAAGCAAGGAAATTAGAAAAGGTTAATCAAAAATAAATAAATAGCTTTTAGCAATCAGTCTCCTAATTCATTTAGATTTTTGCTGCTAAAAAGTATCTCCTTAAGTTCTTTGTCCAGTTTTGGATCATTTCTCCTTAGATATTCTAGTAGCAGACTGAAATGCTCCTTTTCATCATCTCTATTGTGCTTTATTACCTCTTTAAGTTCTTTATCTTTAGTTGCATCGTAACGCTCATCATAAAACATTATAGCTTGTACCTCTTCTATCAAAGACTGTCGAGCCCTGCTCATATCTTTGGTTTTTTCATCCAAATTTCCATCTACTTCATACATAGGCATTTTATCACTAAACATTATTAAGAGATTAGAGGTATTTAAAAACTACTTAATTTAATAATCTGTTTATATATCAGCAAATAATTAAATATTAAAATATTCAAAATAATATGTGGGGTGTGGTATGGCAATTTTGATAGTGGATATGGGCAAGTACGTTCCAAATGGAGAGAACTACAATGAATCTATAAATCTATACAAGTTCTTAAAGGACAACCATGTAGATGTCGATATATACAAGTATCTATATTTTGATAAACCCTACTATTTAAAAGAGACAACTATAGATGAGGCTAAATCTAAAAAATATGATATAATAGTTTCTTATAGTCCTTTAGATTTTGAGTTTATAAAAGACTATATAAAAACAGTAGATCCTAATGTGCCTATTATATTCATAGATAGGTATAGTTTTGTGGAATACTTTGTAGAAGGTAGAGGGTTAATTGATTTTAATAAAAGGGATATAAAAAATAATTTCAAAAACATATTTGGAAATATTAAATATTATTTTACAATGACTGATAACGATAAGGAATTAGTAGAGCAGTTATTTTCAGGATACACTGTAGAAGCATTGCCTATAGGGATAGATTTAGAAAAATATCAGCCTAAGTCTAAAAATAGTTATGAGTATTATGGTGGAGAAAAGCCTATATTATATTTTGGCAGGCTGAATTATAAGCAAAATAATTTCAGTGTGCTATTAAAAGCTGTGAAATACATAGCAAGCAATAAAAAATTTATTAAAAACCATAAATTACTAATAGATATAAGCTTGTCCGGTGAAGACGAAAAACTTATATTTAATAGTATACACAAAAATGGATTAGATGAATATTTCAGAAGCGTACCTTTGCTACCTGATAGTGATTACAAAAACTATATAAGCAGCCATTTATTTGGGGTTGCTGTACCAAATAAATACGTAGATATGAAATCTGCTTTAATAATGATGTCGGCAGGCTTGCCCGTACTTATAGGAAGTGATTTCAATAAGAAAGTTATTCCTTCACATGCAATAAAATACAATTTTTATAACGGAGAAATTGATATAGGGACACATATTGTAAGGGATACATGGAATGGACTCTTTTACAATAAAGATGATTATATAGATTTAGGTGAAAAGATAATGCTATTGATGTCTATGGACCTCAGCGGAATGCGTGCAAATTCAATTGCCACAGCAAGGAATTTTTCAATAAAGTCCTACTATGTCAGTATATATAGAGCAATAAATGATATATTGTCAAATAAAAAGACAATGAAAGAAAGGGAAATTAACTAATTTGACTCCAAATACAATTAAAAGAATAGAGGTGAGATATTGGAGTATTTTACTTATTTAGATTTAAGAAATTACCTACTTGAAAGAGTTTACTTTGACAAATATGTGAAATTAGCAGATCATATAAAGAGAAAATTTAGTGATGATGAAAATTTCCAGTTTTATGATTACCTATATAAAAATAAAGATCATATCCTTATATCTGCAGAAAATAAAAAGGAATTGGATAAGAAAATTAAGCTATATTTTAAGAAGCAATTTAAAGAAATGAATTATGGTAAATTTGATGAGATAAAATCAAAGATCAAAGATTGGCGTACATCGTATCCATGATATAACTGTATTCATTATTCAAATCAGATTCAATTTCTCTTAATTCATCTAACGTATTGATCTGCTTTATATATCCAAAATATTTGAACGCTATCATCTTATGTTCTTTTGATAATTCATCAAATATACTATCAAAGTAATCATGCATCTTATTATCTATATCAATTTTATTCAGAATATATATCCCACATGCGATATTGTCCTCAAATACCAAGCGATCACTTATTCTCTGTATGTAATTACCTTTTATCTCGCATATTTGTTTATCTATTTTATATCCTTTCACTACAGATAAATTGTACTTTCCTTCATGCATCTCATAATAATTTATTATTAAATCTAAGTTAGCATCAAATATTATATCTCCCATAAGCAATAGAAATGCATTGCTGCCTATAAATTTTAGTGCATATTGAAGAGCATCAGCATTATTTGGAAGCTTTTTAGTAATATATATAATAGGTTTTCCAGCAAATGTTTTACCATATCGTTCGGTGAAATCTCCAAGGTATTTTCTTGGCACATACATTATTATCCTATCTATCTTACGGCTCATGCTTACGTATCTCATTATGTAGTCCATAATAGGCAAATGATTTACCTCAACTAAGGGTTTAGGTGTAGTTTTAGTTAGAGGTGATAGCCTAGTACCTTTGCCACCTGCCAAAATTAGAACATCCATATCAATACACCCTAAGCACTTTGACCTTACTAAATTTTGAAGCTAAGGAATAAATAGTTTCATTGGGATCAATCGAGATAGGGTTGCCTTTGTTGTAAATTATACCAAAGCCAAGCAAAGTGTATTTATCAGTATATGGTTTCGACTTATATTCGTTAATTATATTTTCAGTATTAAAATGTATTAAATCAACATCAAGTTTTAATTTGGTTACAGCCAAATACAATTTTGGATCAGGTGATATATCGCCCTTAAGATTCCTAAAATCTATCTGGTTTAATTTATCAAGACTAAATTTTCCAAATAAAACTAATGTACTATTAGTAAGATAAAAATTAGTCATATTTTGAGGTAATTTTTTTATCCCTAAAGGTTTTACCTTTCTCCTAAAATCTTGCAAGAACTCTTGATCGTTTAAGCTGTGCAATACTATGAAAGTTTTAATGGGGTCATACTTTATATTATTAGCTTCCATCTTAACACTTCATAACAGACCAATACAAATAAACATATAAGCACTGATAAAATTATAGTTAATAAAATATATATTAATTATTTAAAATGCTGTTTTAGGTATAGAAACCTAGAGGAAACCTAGTATTTACTAAGAATCTCACAACTGCTTTAACCGATCAAAAATTCGAAATTGTATAAATCCTTACATTTTTTGGCTTATAAAAACTTGTCAAAAGAAAAAACTAAATAGGCACAATGCCAAAGAAAAGATAAGACTTTAAGATAAAGTAAAAATTTATACTGAGTTGGATTTCATGGAAGACAATATACATTTAGATTCATTGTTTATAGTAAATTTCATCTGGCTATCTTTTATTTACCTTTTACTGGGCTCACTTATTCTTTACACTATAGTTATGTTCGGATTGAAAGTATCATATGGGGCGATTTTCCTATTATGGTTCTTTGGATTTGTGACAAATATAATATTTGGGTTAAGTTATATGTTTGTGCCTGGGCTTACGCATTCTAAATATGCAGCTTATAATACAATAAGGATTGAATTATATATATTCAATATCGGAATAATGGTATTTTTCATATCAGAAATTATGAAATATATTATAACCGAACAATTAGGACTAGCATTAATAATAATAGCAATACTTATACACACGGTAAATATATTAAATATGGTTTTGTATCAAAAAAGAAATAAAAACAAAAAATCTGAAAGCAATTAACTTTCAGTTATCGAGCCCAACTTTTTTATTATGCCTTTGACCTTCTTGGATAATTCTTCATCTGCCTTAATTATTGCAGAGCTTTCCTGCAAGTAAGTGGCTTCATATTGCAGCTTATCCAATTCCGAGCTTATCGCATATTTGTTCAAGTACTCTGAAGTCTGTGAATCCATGCTGTCATTTAGCTTATGCCAAATAGGCATTTCTGAGTCTTTTAACAAATCTATGCCCTTGTCCGTTATCGAATAATATTTTGTATTATTCTCCTCTCTTTTCTTAAGGTACCCTAGGCTCTCTAATTCCTTCAATGCAGGGTAAACGTTTCCAGGGGATGGATTCATTCTGCCTTCGGTTATCTCATTGACAACACTTATTATTTGGGATCCACTAATTTCTTTCTCTCTAGCGATCTTCAATATAAGGTACTTAAGTCCCCCAAATCCGAAATGGCCCCTATGTCCCATCATTCTATGAGGTCCATGTCTACCCATTCCTCCATGCATGCCTGCTCTCATACCTATTCTGCCTCTTCCCATTCCATAATAGGAATTATCTTCTCTATCCTCGTTTTCATCTTTTTCTTCCATCTTATTCACCCATTAGATACCAATAGATATCTAATATTAGATATCTATATTTAGATATTTATATGTTTCGTTTTTGGGCAAAATAATAGAAAAAGGAAAATAAGCAAAGGAAGTTACTTAGTTGCAGGAGGATTTTCATCATTAACCTGTTTATCTAAATTTTTGGCTTCTTCTACTTCATTTGCGGGAAGCTCTTTATAAGTAAGCCACCAGGCATACCCTTTGTGATCCGCCATAGCCTTATCTGCATCTTCCATATTATGAGGCACGGGATTAAGTACTTTATCTCCAATTATCTCGTTATTAGGCCAATTTGCAGGTATTGCTGCCTTATATTTGTCCGCCATCTGAAGCCCTTTTATTACTCTCAGAAGCTCATCAACACTTCTCCCCATCTCTAAGGGGTAATATAGTATCAGCCTTAATATTCCTTTATCATCAACTAAGAATACTGCCCTTACCGTAGAGGAGGAAGATTCTGCATGTATCATACCTAGCCTTTTAGCAACCTTCCCCATAGAATCTCCAATTATAGGAAATGGAACTTTTATTTTAAGGTTCTCCTCTATCCACTTTATCCAAGCTATATGGCTCACAACACTGTCTACAGATAAGCCTATAAGCTGTGTATTGAGTTTGTTGAAATCGTCATTTCTTTTGGAAAAAGAGAAGAATTCTGTAGTGCACACTGGAGTAAAATCTCCTGGGTGCGAGAATAACATAAACCAATGCCCATTAAACGAATCTGGAAGCTTAATCTTTCCAACAGTTGTTTCCACATCCAATTCTGGAAATTTCTCCCCTATCAAAGGCATACTGAAATTTGTATCATCCATATTCTCACAAATATATATTGTATTTACGATATTTAAGTACTTGGCAAGCATACAATTACTTTTATACACAAAATATATACTCTACTATGAAATAGGCAAATCTATAATGCAGAAGGGTATTTTATCAATGTTAGTGTAAACCTCTTTCCTTTAGGCCTAAGATATAAGCTCACTGCAATACATATAAGTTTGAATAATGAAATAAAGGAATCACCATAAGAATAATATCAAATATGGAATCCTATGATCTCAGCAGAGAAGGATGTCATGAATAACTATTCAATAAAAAGTATTAAGTAATTAAGGCACAGCTAATAATATATTGCATAATATCGATTGATGCCCTAAGAATTCGGTTAGTTCTTGTGAGGTAGCATCAAGAAAACTTTGCGTTGGCATTTTATCTACATTTGCATAAAGCCTAAATGCCTTAGCGTTTGAGATATTGTGCTTTAAATCCATTGAGTGGTTATATTGGTTGTGATAGATAATTCAAAAATTAAAAAACATAAGAATAATCGAAGTAAAAGTAGGGTTACTACATATAAAGTCAGCAAAGCTAATAGCTATAATAAAAAGGCTACAAAAAAGAAGTATAAACCTAAAGTTAAAATGGATAATAGAGCGATCAGCCATGATAAGGAGGTATCAAAGAACATAAAGCTTAAGGACATAGCAATAAAAGTATTTGTAATAGAAGTGATCCTTCTTTTTGTATTCAGTGCAGTGCCAATATCAAAATCATACCAAAATAAGCTGGTTTCATCATTCAATTCATTAGCGGGACCTATATACAACCAATCGTATCCAATGATGGTATATAGTATAGCTTCCCACAACTTAGAAGTTGCAACATCAGAAATTATTCCAGTGGTGGGGCCTGCAGAATTTGTATTGTCCTCATCCATTACTGCAATAACTGCCGAAACATTAGGAAAATCCGAAGGCGTATCAGTGCCCGGGCCTTTGATAATGTTTGCTCTATTCATTTTACCAGATACATGGATAGAACTGGTTGCATATTCAGTAGCTGTTGCAGAGAGTATAATGCTGCTGCTGGCTATATTCGGAAAGTCGTTAAAGCATGAGATTAAGCGTGCCGTATATGTATGGATATTTATAGTAATAGACCTGGTGGTTGCAGCAAGCCTCGAATCCGGTGCACTAGTGATTAAAAATGTAGTCTATCTAATGCTGCTTTGGATACCTGCATTTATCATTGTAGGGTTATTCTTGGTTATAGCAAAAAAATTGAAGATATTTACATATTCCAAAATAGGCAACCGAAGATTGCAGAAATCACGAGCGTAGACAGATTGCTTTTGCAGCAAGATTGTAAGGAGTATTTACAATTGCGGATATAAAGTTCGCCCGATTTATTGTCAGCAAGATGTTACAGATCAACTAAAAAGAATCAAAATAAAAATTCTTCCTTTGAAATATGTATTGATGTTAAAAATAAATATCGGAGAGGGATTTGATCTTAGCGCCCAGATAGTGATGACTGGAAGAGGGTGTGTAATCGGTCAGAGTGGATCTGGAAAATCCTACCTAGTTGGGGTAATATCTGAAGAACTTTGCAAAAATAACCTGCCTTTTGTTATAATAGATACCGAAGGAGAATACAGAAACCTCAAGAGCAGATTTGATGCTATATGGGTAAGCAGTGACAAAGCAGCAGACTTGAATTTTGAAATAAATTATAGTAGTCTCCTTAAGAAGAGTATAGATGATTCTATTCCTATAATATTTGATGTATCTGATGAAAGCGATAGCTTCAGCTTAGTCTCAAAGATACTAAATAAATTGTATGAACTTGAAACTGAAATTCACAAACCCTATTTGGTAATTGTAGAAGAAGCAGACAAATTCGCTCCGCAAATAGTAAGGTCCAGAGAGATGAACATAATAGAGGAGTTAAGTGTAAGAGGAAGGAAGAGAGGTATAGGATTGCTTATAGCTACTCAAAGGCCTGCAAATGTCAGCAAGAATGTTCTTTCACAGTGCTCCTATGGATTCATAGGGCGTATGACTATACAGAATGATATAAATGCAATAGATATACTATTGGAAGACGAAGAAAATAAGAAAATACTGACAAGGCTTAATGTAGGTGAGTTTGTCTCATTTGGGCTTGGATTTAATGGCATAATCAAAGTAAAAGAGCGTGAGATAAGGCACATGGGAGAAACCCCTCCACTTTCAGTGCAGAGAAAGATAAGCAGTTTTGATGAAATAATAAATGACATAAGGAAATCCGAAGGCATAGTACAAAAGGAAGTAAAATCAATTGAAGCTGCTGAGCCAAAAAGAGTAAATCCAGAAAGTGAAAAGGGAGATATAATAGAGGCACAAATCTTAGACACAAAGTACCTTATCGACGATGCAAGGAAGTTTGCGGAAAGTAAAGTAAAAGGAATAGCCAATCTATTACATAAATACGATATAGAAGCGATAAAGAAAATCTATGTGCCTGCAATCTACTTAAAGCTGCACATACCGACCAAAGATAATTCTACAGTAAAAGAAGGTTACAGCCTGATTACATTCAACGATTATATAATCAAGATAGGCAGAGGCGGCATGGAAATGGAGAAGATGCCAAAATTTGACTACAAAAAATTGGTTTTAAGTGGTCCAGAAAGTTCATTGCTATATAATTTAAGGGGTTATAAAAAGGCGAATTTAAAAAAAATATCCACTTTGAGTGGTTTAGATGAAAAAGAGTCAAAGCATCTTCTTAATCACTTAGTAGAAGAGGGGCTCTTGGAGTTTGATGCAAAATATTACAGCTTATCATCAATTGAAGATTTATATTTCTATGTGCCCTTGTCATTTAATAGCTCCTTTATAAGCTCAAATGATATAATAGGCAGTATAAAGCTAAGTGAATTATCCAAAAAAGCAGGGTTGGTATTTGCAGGTTGCAAAATCGAAAAATCAAATATTATATATATGCCATTTTTCGAAGCAACATTTAGGAGAAAAAACAAACTTAAAACCATATTGATGGACCCCATCTCTTTCAAAGATAAATATAATGAATTCAAAAATTTTGTATAAAAGCAACCAATAACCAAAGTTAGCTGTTGTTTTGCACAGCTAGAATGGGATTTAATATGATACATTTAAATAACTTTAACTCTCTATTTTTACTGTAAGTGATTACATGATATCTGGTTTTGTAATATCAAAAGTAGACGGGAAGTTGGATTCAGTTGAAGACTTGGCAAATCAAAGGTTTCCAAAATTGAACATAAACTTTGATTCTGTCGAAAAGGAAGATAAAAGGTTAAAGGTAAATTATACATTTACTGCATCATATTCAAATAGCGATAAAGAGAACTCAAAGGAAATTGGATCGATTGGGTTGAGTGGTTATATCACTATTGATGATACAGCTGAGAATATAGAGGCAGCAATTACAAAGTGGAAAAGCAAGCACACCCTCCCTGTAAATATTGCAGAAGAAATTATAAATGGCCTTAATTTCAGGTGCAGCGCAACAGGAACTCTTATAGCTTACTCGCTTGGGCTTATACCTCCTCTTGTCATAAGCCAGACAAAGATAGAGGAGCCTAAAGGAGAAGGATCTGCAAAATGATCCTAAACATTTTTTAGCATTGTTTTTATACTTTAAATCTCTAATCCTTGTATCTGTATGTTAAGTGATTAAATTGGAAGACAGCAAAAAGCCTTATGATACCTACGTTGATGGTGCACTTCTAGAT
Source organism: Microcaldota archaeon (assembly GCA_021798935.1). Taxonomy (GTDB): domain Archaea; phylum Micrarchaeota; class Micrarchaeia; order Micrarchaeales; family Micrarchaeaceae; genus Mancarchaeum. Next base: position 29,813 of record JAJZBL010000003.1, on the reverse strand, counting down.
ATAGACTACATTATTCCAGAAGAAAATAAGGCCTGGATAAGGTTTTCCGTAAAGGGAATAGATGGCAAGAACTATCTATTTTACGATAAAAACTTCGTTCCCTACTTTTACTTTATACCAGATACTAAAATAGGCATAGAAGAGATAAAAAAGCTTAAAGCTCAGGTTGGGGGCCAGATAAAATCTCCTTCTAAAGTAGAGAAGGAAACAAAGGCATTATTCGGTAAGCCGACAGAAGTATTCAAGGTAATAACAGAGGTACCAACAGATGTATCTGCATTCGCTGATTCATTCAAGAAATTTGGAAGATGCTACGAGTACGACATACCGTTTGGCAGGAGATACCTTATAGATAATAATATAATCCCTCTTTTCAATTATCGGTTTTATCTTAACGATAACAGTTTGGTCGAAGCTGAGTTATTAGAGGATAAAAAATCAGATGTTAAACTAAATTATCTATGCTTTGATATAGAGACATATAATCCCCATGGAATGTCAAGGCCCGAAGTGGATCCAGTGATAATGATAAGCTACAGTTATCATTCAAATGGAACTGATGGGCATGGTGTTATAACAACAAAAGAAGTAAACCTCCCTTATGTAACATATGTTAAGAAAGAAGAGGAACTCTTTTCGGAATTTGAAAGCTTATTGGACAAGCTTGATATAGATATAGTTACAGGATACAATTCGGCTACATTCGATGTTAGATACCTGCTAGACCGGGCAAAGGCATTAAAGATAAAATTCAATATGGCAAGGTATAAAGACAGAGAGACAAGGATAGAAAGATATGGGCTGGTCGAAAAAGTAAGGATTGCAGGAAGAGTACATGTCGATACTTATCTAGTTGTAAAATTTATAGCGGTTGTCGGAGCAGCAGAGTACATCCTTAAATTGGATAACTTCAAGCTTAAAACAGTATACGATGCGATATCTGGAGATACAAAGCACAATGTCGAGAAATTAGATATATGGAAGCTATGGGATAATGGAGGTAAAGATCTTGTAGAACTTACTGAATACAACCTTAGCGATTCAGAATCGCTTAGGAAAGTCTACGAGACGTTTATTCCTATAATGATAGAGCTCACGAGGACTACGGGCAATGTACTATCAGATATAGCTGTTTCAACTACAGGGCAGATGGTCGAATTTATGTTGATGAGGTATGCGCAGGAATTTGGAGAACTTATACCAAACAAGCCTAGTGCTGAAGATATAAGGAGGCGGGCGATGGAGCCTGTAGTTGGTGCCTATGTCGTTACACCAGAACCCGGAATATACTCAAATATTGTCATATTCGATTTCAGAGGGCTGTATCCATCCATTATAATATCACATAATATAGACCCTTCATCTATATGTGATGGCAGCAATGAAGACTATTGCAAGGATGTGTATGAATCTCCAACAGGTACCAAGTTCTCAAAGACTAGGAAAAGCATAATGCCTACTATACTGCTTATACTGATAAATCAAAGGGCTGAGGTAAAAAAGCTCTACAAATTGGACAAAGATAACATATTTTTGGGATCTAGGTCGCAGGCGCTTAAGATTGTCTCAAATTCATTTTACGGATATATGGGTTACATAAGGTCTAGATGGTACTCCAGGGAATGTGCAGGCAGTGTTACAGCATATGGAAGAGAATACATACATAAGCTGAAAGAGCTGGCCGAAAGCAAAGGATTCAAGGTAATATATGGTGATACTGATTCGATAATGTTCCTGCTAGGCAATAAAACTAAGGAAGATGCGATGAAGTTCCTTTCGGATTATAACGCCACGCTGCCTGAAGGAATGAACCTTGAGCTTGAAGATTTCTATACAAGAGGCGTATTTGTAGGAAAGAAGGTTCAAAAGGGCATTACAGGCGCAAAGAAGAAATATGCAATGCTATCAGAGAGCGGCAAGATAAAGATCAGAGGGTTTGAATTGGTGCGCAGGGATTGGTCAAAGGTAGCGCGCGATACACAGCTCAAGGTTCTGAATGAGATACTTAAGGAAGGAGATGCCAAGAAGGCTGTCGATATAGTTAGGGAGGTTATAGCTAAGATAAGAGAAGGCAATATGCCTATAAAAGAATTTGCAATAATCACACAGCTTAGGAAGTCGATAAAGAATTATGCATCGAAATCCCCCGAGCTTGTCGCAGCCAAAAAGGCAATAGATCAAGGATTGAAAACAGAGGATGATTTGAAAGATTCTGTGATAACTTACGTGATAACAAAGGATGGCACATCAATATCTGATAAGGCTTCTTTGCTGGAATTTGCAAAGAGCTATGATCCTGAATATTACATAAATCACCAGATACTGCCAGCCACATTGAAAATATTGAAGGAGCTTGGTTATGATGAAGATTATATCAAGAACTTAGGCACACAGAAAAAGCTCTAATCTATAATCTCAAATTTCATCTGATACCTAGGCAGTCCTGTCTCCTTATCTTTTTTCATCAGCCTAAGTGCAGGCTTTACTCTTAGCCCAATATCCGGCGTTGTCCCTGAATCAACAAGTATGCCACTTACTCTAGGGCCCTCATCAAGCTTTACAATAACTGCATAATAACTTTCTTTATCATTAAAATCTTCAGGAGGGACCATTATCTGCGTATAAGAATAAATCTCCCCGTTACCTGATAATTTTCTATCTATCATTTCAGTGCTTCCGCAGTCCCTGCATACATTTCTTTTTGGAAAGTAAACTTTGTGGCATTTGTTGCATTCATTCCCTACAAAATTAAGCTTTTCACTATCTTCTCTATAATTATATGTTGGTTCCTTCATTCAATCTCCTCTCTCAAGTATATTTACTATAGCAGTGCTTCCGCTCCCACCTACGTTATGGGTGAGCCCGATCTTAGCATTGCTTACTTGCCTGCCTTCCGCTTCTCCTCTAAGCTGCCATACAATCTCAACTGCCTGCTTTATACCTGTAGCACCCACAGGATGGCCGCAGCCCTTTAGGCCTCCGCTGGTATTGACAGACACTTTTCCGTTTAATCCTGTATCGCCATCAAATATTGCCTTTGCTGCCTCCCCTTTCTTGTAAAATCCTAAATCTTCCATTGCGATTATCTCTGCTATCGTAAAGCAATCATGGACTTCAGCAACATTTACATCTGAAGGCTTTATCTTTGCTTGTGAATAAGCCTTCTCTGCAGCTATCCTTGCAGCCTTTATGCTTGTTATATCATCTCTATCAGCAAGCCTCAATGTGTCACTTGCCTGTGCACTTCCTGATATTATTATAGGGGTATCGGTATACTTTCTTGCATCCTCGGCAGGCACCATTATAAGCGAAGCTGAGCCATCAGATATTGGAGAGCAATCATACAGCTTTAAAGGATCAGCTATCATCTTCGATCTGATTGCATCATCTATGCTTATGATCTTGTGGAAGTGGGCATATTTGTTCTTATACGCATTTGCATGGTTTTTGACTGCCACTGCAGCCATCTGTTCCTCTGTAGTGCCATAATCATGCATATGCCTTCTTGCCATCAATGCATATAACCCTGGAAAAGTGATCCCATCATCTAGCTCCCAGCTTTTGTCACCTGCACCTCCTAAGCCAGTAGTTGCTTCAGAGGTTGAAACATCAGTCATCTTTTCTACTCCCAATGCCATTACCCTGTCATGCATTCCGCTTGCTACTGCCATGTAAGCCTGCCTGAATGCCGTGCCTCCGCTTGCACATGCATTCTCAACTTTCAATGCAGGGACATTTGAAAGAGCTAGTTCATCTGCAACAAGGGCACCTACATGCTCTTGCTCTGTCAACCTTCCTGATGCCATATTTCCAACATAAAGTGCATCTATATCCTTGTTTGACATTCCTGCATCTTCAAAGCAGGCAATGCCAGCTTCTGATACTAAATTCCTTAAGCTTGCATCGTACCTTTCACCGAATTTTGTCAATCCTACTCCAACTATAGCAACTTTTCTCAATAAATCACCATTCAATCTTTGCTTTTCTGCTCTTCAAGTAATCAAAATAATTCAAGTACCTGCCACCTTCAAGCATGCTGCTTATGCTCTTTTTTGGATTTGGCTTTCTATTTATTTTTATAGCTATGGCGTCACTGCCAAATCCCTGTGAATAAGTGGCCAATAATATAAGATCGCCTGCTTCTGATGACTCAAGTGCATTTGAAAGTGCAACCATCTCCGCTGCAGATCCAGAATCCCCTATGTTTTTTAATATTAAATTTGCCTCAAGCTGATCTTGTGCAAAGCCAAGTTGCTTTGCAGTATTTAGCATCTGTGGTGTATTAGCTTGGCTAAATATAACATGTTTGAAGTCCGAAGCTTTTAAGCCAAGTTTTCCAAATAGCCCTAGAACTGCCTTTGATATATGGTTGGCATATCCTAGCTGCGAACCAAACCTACCAGATGAGAAATTCAGCCTTTTTATCCCAGCTTTTACAGACCATTCATCTTTTACATCAGAGTTGAACGAATAAAATCCCAAAATACTAGCAATTCCATCATCTGATTTTGATATAACAAAAGAACTGCTTGCAGAAGATCCTCTATATCCGCTCATTTCTCCTTCCTTGCCAATAAGGTTTCCAGTTGCAACAACCAATCCTGATTTTATTAATCCTGAATCAATCAAACCCTCCATAAGAATAAGTGATGTCGTTGCGGATTTATGCGATGGCCCTAAATCAGAAGCTAAAATACCATTATTTAAATCCAGTGCACTTATCAATGCAGGTGAAATTTCCATTTCCTTATCAATATCTGTGTCTAATCCGATTAAAATTCCTCCTATATCTATGTTCTCTTTATCCTGAAGAGAAGATATAGCAGCTTTTGCAGATTCAAAAGACATAGTGAGCAAATCTTCATCTTCTGCTGCAAATGACTTCTCAGCAATTCCAGTGGACTTTTCAACATCACTTATTGGCATATTCCAAGATGCAGCCATGTCCTTTATTTTTATCTTGCTCTTAGGTATATAGGTACCATAACCAAATATGCTAGCCATATAAACATCATATCTAATTATTGCCTGCAATTTATACTTAATAAGGTAATATTAGACATTCAGCGAATTATAATTCGTCAATTATTTCTATAAAACTTTAATTTAAATTTACAAAATCAGAACAAATTTGAAGTAAAAAATAAATTAATTACAAATGTGTTTTTCTATCCCTAGTTGCTTCTATGGATTTAGAGGCTACTCCAAGGTTGCAGGAATCATGGCTGCTGCACCATTCTTGGCATTTTTCTGCTTCTGATCTATCTGTATAATGAAGCTTGCATATCTCACATTGGTAATAATCTCCATCTTTCTTTACCATTTTATCAATTGTAATGTGATATTTAACAATAAATAACTTTATGCAAAATATTAAAAATAAAATAAAACAAACAGTTTTGATGAAATGCCAAAATACTACACAGGATTAGGAGATAACGAAATTTCCAAGATCGGAAGTTCAAATTTGAGCAAATCTGATAGCCTTTTAGAGGTAATTGGCAATTTAGATGAGCTAAACTCCAAATTAGGTACTCTTATAGCATTTATAAGTTCAGATCAGATTGGCATTTACAAGCTTGATGATATAGATATAACCGATATGCTATTGAAAATCCAAAGCAAGATATTTTCTATAAATGCTGAATTAATAAGCACAATAAATCCAATGTTCAAGCCAAAGAGCATAGTTTCCGAATCAGATACAAAAGAGCTTGAATCCGCCATCGGCATTTTATCTGCTAAATTCCCAGATATAAATACCTTTGTCCTTCCTGGAGGAAGCATAGAGGGGGCATTGACTGATGAGGCAAGAACTTTATGCAGAAGATGCGAGAGATCAATAGCAAGGAAATTTGACTACAATTCAATTGCAAACAGGAGCATATTTTCCTATGTAAATAGGCTGTCCTCATTGCTGTTTGTACTAGAACTTTACATAAATAACAAAAAAGGGTACAAGCAGATTCCTCCTGAGTACTAAAGCGATAGTAGGTTTGTAAATACTGATCCTAAATCATCCTATAAAATAAATATTAATAAATAGTTTATGATTGTATGTCAGTAAAAAGTTAGGGTAATTTATTTTGACCGCAGTAAAAAGATACTCGGATAAAAAAGAAGGCATTAAATATTTCTTTCAATCTTTTCTATTTTGCGCTCAAGTTCAAATATACTTTTTTCCAAGATAAACCTAAGAAGCAGTATAATTGCAATTCCAATTACTATTATTGCTATCCCCGCTATTCCTATGTGAGATAATACAAACGCAAATGCTATCGCTGCAGCAGGTGGATGTTCACTATACGTGAGTATCATAAGAACGATCAATACAAATACTACTATTCCCGCGACTACAAAGAGTGGTAGTATGCTTGTTGCAAAACCTCCAATATAGCCAACAATAGCTGCGAGCAGATAACTTTTTACAAATTTGCTGGCTTTTGCTGCCCTTGAATTTGGCATTATGAACATTATGAATATACTGCTTGCAAAAGAAGTGAATATTATCGCAGAAGTGCCAACACCATAAAGAAGGTCTATCCTAAAGTATTCAAGAAGAAGCACTAATATAGCAAGGGTTGCACCGGCAAGTGCTGCAGGGATAAGTCTCCTTTTAAGCCTGTTTTTTGATCTCTCCCTTCCTTTAGAATGCCGGACCATATCTATCTGCTAAATATATGAGCTTACATTTATTTATTTGATTTGGATTAATGAGAACTTAATATAAAATTTAAATGACATGCATATTCGTATCAAAGCCTTTAGCTTGCAAATGCTTACTAATAATATATACATATTTTTGTGTTTTATTATAAAATGTATAAATTTGGTATATTTTGGTGATTATATTAATAAGGTAATCATAACAGCTGCAGGGATGGGTACACGAATGGCCCCATTTACTAAAGTCTGTTCAAAGGCCTTAGTGCCAATCTTTTCAAAAGCAAGCGGGAAAATTGAAGTTGTACCAATCATAGATGAATTAGCAAGAAATTTCAGGCAAATTGGGATAAACGATATTGGAGCTGTGGTATACAAGGATGATAAACACCTTATAGAGCATCTGAAGCAAAACGGCATTTCTCTATTTTATCAAAATGAAAGATTAGGTTTTGGCCATGCTGTATTAATGGCAAAGAAGTTTTCAGAAAAAGATCCATTTATTCTAAATGCAGAAGACGGAATACTAAGCAGTGGCTATGATTCAGCAATCAAGATATTTGAAAAAATAAATCCGGAGGCCTTGCTAATATTGAGGAGAGTGGCGAATCCCCAAAGATATGGTATAGTGGAGGCTGGTGAGGAATCAGAGATAGAAGGACACAAAGTTTATAAAATAAAAGGTGCAGAAGAAAAGCCAAATAATCCAAAATCAGATATGGCACTAGTTGCATCTTATATATTTACGCCAAAGATATTTGAAACCTTAGAGAAAGCAAGTAAAGGAGGTGTTCTTGAGCTTACTGATGGGATATCTTGGTTAATCAAAAATAATTACAGCGTATATGGAATGGTTCTTAATAATAATGAAAGATGGCTGAATGTAGGAGATCCCCAAAGTTACTTTGAGGCTTTAAAATATTCATTTGAAGAGCAACAATAACTGATTAATTTCTCCATTTTACCTTTGGGATCAATATATCCTTGTATCTTTCAAGCCTGCTTTTATAACCTTTCAAATCAAGAAGCATCGTATAAACTTCATCTGGCAAAGTTCTAGATGGCTTTGATATTCCTAGCTTAGGCAGGACTTTTTTCTCTGGATTATAATAATGCTGCTCAGCCTCCACCCTTGGATTTTCTATTGGCTTTATTTCAGCATTGATGCCAAGCTTTTCTGCAATAGCCTTTACTTCATTTGCAAGTTCCATTACTGTATAGATTTCGGTGAATTGGTTTACAACCCTGTAATCTCCTCTATCTGGTGGATTCTCTATTAATCTTTTCAGTGATTCTACACTATCTTCTAAAGAAAGGAATGCACGGGTCTGGCCACCTTTTCCATAGGGTGTAAGAGGCATTCCAAGGATTGCTTCAACACAATACCTATTTATCACTGTGCCCCATACTCCATCGAAGTCCAACCTTGTAAACAGTTTTTTGTTAACTATCTCTTTTGTTCTTGTGCCATAAACCGGACCTTGCATTATATCTGTAGATGTTATTCCCCATATTTTGTTTGCAAAAAGTATGTTATTGGTATCATGTACTTTTGACCAATGATACCAGGATCCTCCCCATTTAGGTACTGTTATTGTATCATCTTTGCCATTAATGGTTGTATTGACGAATGCAGATTCTGGTATATCAAATTTAGGTGTCCCATATTCACCCATGGTCCCCATCTTTATCAAGTGTGTATTTGGGCTGAAATTTTTTATAGCATAGAGCACATTTATAGTTCCCTCGATATTATTGTGCATAGTATATATTGCATGTTTTGCATCTATCATGGAATAAGGGGCAGATCGTTGCTCTGCAAAATGCACTATTGCATCCGGCTTATATTTTCTTATAATCTCTGAGATCTTTGCAAAATTCTTTATATCTACATTGTAAAATTGAATTTCTTTTCCAAAAACCCTCTTTGCTTCCTTTATCCTGGTTTCCATTGAAGGTAAAGGAAGTGCGGAATCGGATCCTACCTCACGTACAGCTTTCCTTGTATAAAGGTTATCGACTCCTACAACCTCGTGTCCATTTGCAATTAGTCTCAATCCCAAAGCCCAACCTAAGTAACCATCTATTCCTAATATAATTACCTTCATTTTGCTTGCCCCTTATAAACTTATTTTAAATAGAATAAATAAAAGTATAAAAGAATAAGCCTTTTGAATTTAACTTTGTAAATGGAAAGCCCTCTTACGCAAGAGGGGGATAAAAGTAAGCAAAGTTAACTATTAGTTCTATCAAAGTGAGCGTAAAACCAACACCCTTTAGGGATGGGAGGATGTCACTTACTCACTACAACAGTTGTTCCATTTGATGATGTGTCTTTTATTGTGATTTTTCCTTCATGCAACGAAATTGTTAAGTGGTCTCTCGAAACAGTATCTGGAAATTCAAATCTTCCTGCATTTATTTGAGGATCCCTGCCTATATGAATTTCTTTGTCCTCTCTTAGAGTTTTAAATCCTCTTTCATTTGCTATATCAAGCTTAATTGGGTCTATCAATAAATAAGGTACATTCCAGTTTCTAGTTCTAACTATCTGCAAATGCTTTTCATTTGCCAAATAAAGATCTATTGTTTTATTGGAGAGTTTTAGGGTGATTTCTGAAGTATGAAGATTAATTTTTTGAGCTGCATTTTTTAATTCAAGCCTTTTATTCACATTGAATTTAGAAGCATCATTTCGCAATTCATTTATTACCTCTGGCTTAATTGCCCACTCACTCAAAGGCTTATCGGTACTTTCACCTTTGATCTGCCTTGAGTAATAAAGGTTATTGTGATGAGATGCACCTCCGAGCCTAACATGGACTAAAGGACTTATCCCATATGTAAATCTAGCTCCATTTGATGGGCTATATGCATTCAAATCATTTTCAGTTCCATATTCAAATGCCTTTTCACCAAACTGTGAATTGAGATATTTAATAATCTTTACCATATCTTCTTGTGAATTAGCATAAATGACAATCTTCTCCAAATAAGGTCTTTTAAGTTCGCCTTCACTGAAACCCTCCCCTAAGACTCCATTAACTTTTGCAATTTTCCATATTGCCCCAGTTATTTGGCGATTTAGGATACACTCATCTAATGCCATTGCAGTATATTTTGTTGCTTCTTCAAAATGGCTTAAATCCGGTTGTACAAATATTTTGTAAGTTTTATTTGTATACCCATCTTCATCCTTTAGCTCATAGTTGCCTTTTTCAAATTGTATCCAATGAATATCAGGCCAAGTCATTCCTTCCCATCCTCTTGCCTTTATGAAATTCAAAGCCCTATTCTGGCCTGCAATAAGTTCTTGCATTGTTCTGCTATTTCCTCTATCCTGAACTTTATTTATTTTAATATCATTGCTATTTGAGTCGGATAAATTCTTTAATACCATTTTTCCACCTTAATTTGGTTTTAGCTTTCCTAATATTTAAGCTTTTTAGTAAAATTACATGGCATTATCTATGTGGGTTTTACACCCACATCCTTTATGAGTGGGAAGATGTCACAAAATAGAACTTAAGGATATAAGTATAAAATAATTTTATAAGATTTTAAAATTCAGAGTATTAAAAATGTGATTTCTCCCTCATTATAATATTGGTGATACTTTTCTCAACTATCTTGGAATTGGTTATGCCTATCTTTGCCATGGTATTATCAATCTTTGCTTTCGCTGCATCGCTCTCATCCTTTGTGGTTATTATTTCAGCTTCAATTCCTAAGCCAAAATCCTTAATATCCTCAAGCAATATATTGACACCATCAAGCTTGTACGTTAACCTATCCTTTTCTATAGTACAAAAGGGTTTGAATCCTATCGCTTTAAAAATTGCCGATGCTTCATATGCAGATCTAACTTTTGTTTCATGTTCCTCCCATGAATTGTGGTCCCCTTTTCTTGTTATTATTTTTGCATTTATGGTAACCTCTTCAGGATCTTTCTCGTTTTTGCTCTGTTCTCTTATCCGTAAGCTGAATGATCCAACTGCATCCATTTCTACTTCGGAAAATGATCTTACGTTATTACTGCAAAAATATACATCTTTCAAATGGATTTTTCCATTTTTAGAAGCACCCAATCTTTCAAGCTTCTCCTTAATTGCTATATATTCTGAGCTATTAAGCAATGCTCTCTTTTCGACTTCTTGGATATTTTGCACCATAAAAACACCATTCTGCAAATTATTTATTACAAACAATTATAAATTTATAAATTAAATATTATACAGGTAATACCATGGGAATTTTAGGTGATTTAAAGAACAAGATTGAAGGTCCTGCAATAACTGCAACTCCTGACGAGGTTTTTGATTTCCTTACAAATGAAGGTTACCAGAGCTTGCAGGCTAGTGCTTCGGGCAATTCAGGAGCAGTTGGAATTTTAGCCAGTGCAGTTACCGATTCCGCAAGAGATATAAAGATTGAAAGCTCTGATGCCAATAATAAGATAATTAGGTATTCATATAAAGTAGGGCCTGAGATATTTGCAAACAAACTTGAAATAAAAATTCTCTCAGCCAACGATTATCAGGCCAGCTGGTTAAAGTTTGAATCATCAATGGGAGGCAATAGAACAGGAAATAATTATGAGTCGCCTAGCCAACAGCTTATATCCAAAATACGCAACATAGCAGGGCAAAGATTTGGCACAACCAAATTACTTCATGTTGACAAAGCAGATAATAAACTCTTTTAACTAAATACTATAAGGTTGAGACAGACAAATTTACTTTTTTGTTGAATTTTAATGTTTAATTCTGTAAATCATTTACAGAATCAAAGGCTTAGCTTTAGCATAGAAAAGGGATAATAATATGATATCCTAAATCTTTATGGTGGCTTATGTGAAGCAATCAGAATTGTCTAAAATCTTAGATCAAAGATGGAAGGAGCCATGGAGGCTCAGGGAAGATAGGGAAAAGGCAATATTAAAAAGTCATGGGAAGATTATAAAGATGCTTGCTAGTACACCGCTACCAACAGAATATGGCTATTTTACCTATATGGTTTTTGGGGATTATACAACAGGCGAATTCCATAATGCAGTAATATACGGAGATGCCAAAAAGGGCATAAAGAAGGAGGGTATGCTTGTCAGAGTACATTCTTCATGTGGAACCAGTGAACTATTTCATGCGGTCAATTGCGAATGCAGAGAGGAGCTTGATGAGGCGATGAAAAGGATAAGCAAAAACAAGAGTGGTATGGTAATATATTTGAATCAGGAGGGAGCAGGTAATGGAATAGCTCCAAAGATAGAAGCTTATTCAAAATCTCTTATATGGAAGGGAAACAAGGTAGTTGAGGCAAAAGATAAGCAGGGAAAGCCGATAACTGTTTACGATGCTTATAAAATGCTTGGCTATAAGCCGGAGAATAGATCACTGCTCGTGGCTGCTGAAATAATAAAGTTTCTTGGAATAAAATCAATAAGGCTTATGACAAATAATCCAAAAAAGATAGAGGAGCTCAGGAAATATGGAATTAAGGTAGAGCCTGAGGGCATACATATAAAACCTAAGAGCAAAATTGTCAGGGATAGCTTAAAGGCCAAAGCAAAAATATTAGGTCACAATATAACTGACAAAGATCTCAAATAAACTTGAAGATAATCTGAGGGTTTAGAAGAGAATTTTGAAAAGAAATTTGGTAAAAATTTTTATATAATTAGGATAAAGCCATAAATTTTTTCGCTTTTTACTTCCATTTTTAAATATCAATTCAATTTCTTAAATTCATATTCTACAAAATTTACCGCTTTCAATAAATCTTTTGTATATCAAGTAAAGATAGCAAAACTTTAATTATTAGAATTGTTTAAAATATAATTATATGACAAAAATACCTCATGGACAGATAGTTACAGATAAGTTCCCTGTACTAAGTGCAAGCAAAACACCCAATATAGATTTGGAAACATATAGACTCAGATTATATGGGAGTGTTGAAAACGAGCTTTCATTTACTTGGGATCAGTTGATGGAAATGCCAATGTCAAAGGTAAAAGTTGATATACACTGCGTAACTAGATGGTCTAGAATTGGAGATATATGGGAAGGTATAAAACTTAACTATTTATTGGATATGGCAAAGCCTAAAGGAAAGTTTCTAATGCTAAGAAGTTCTTATGTTGGATATTCGGCAAACGTTCCAATGGAATATATAAATGACGACTGTATGGTAGCATTTAAATTCAATAATTTGCCATTGGAAAAAGAGCACGGAGGCCCAGTTAGAGCATTCATACCAACTCTTTACTTTTGGAAAAGCACTAAATGGTTGGATGGAATAGAGGTAATGGATGAAGATAAAGCTGGTTTTTGGGAGAAGCGCGGATATAACATGAGAGGAGATTACAATAAGGAAGAGCGTTATTGGAATGGGTTAAATTTTGTCAATAAATTAGTATTTTTTGGACAGAAAGATAAAGAAGATGAATAACAAAAATAATTATACCCTAAAGGTATTCTTATATCTGTACTAGAAAATTAAATTTCCAATTTAATGCCCTGTATTTTACTTATTTCCAACAAGTAATAAAAGTATCCATATTCATTTATCATATGCTAAGGATACTGCTCTTACTGTGAATTAGTAAGGTTCTGCATGCTACTATATAAAGTATAAGGGTTTCAAATAAACTTAGCGATGCACTTTATCAGTGTATCCCAAAAGATATCAAGGGCTAATTTCATAATCTGTGAAATTTTTTCCGAAGTTCCATTCATCTTTTGAATATTTATTATCATAAAGCTTTTGCATTAGCTCTTTTTCGTAATCATTCAATTCCCCCTTGTAGTATTCAAATCCAAGCTCGTTTTTGTATCCCTCCAATATACCATTTTTTACAGATTCTATATTATTCTTTGATATGTCAGATATATTTACAACCCTGTCATGTATACTTGAAATACCTTTGTCCATCAGCTTTATCTTAGGGACATTGAGCACATCGGCAAGTGTGTCTATGTTCGTGCTTACTAATGCAGCAGCGTGGAACATAAGGGTATTAGATTTAATGCTTCCCGCAGCACCTACTATCTTCTTTCCATTAGCTGTTACATCATTAAGCTTGCCGCTTTCAGCATTAATGCCTATCAATTCAAAAGCATTGAGAGATCCTCCAATCATCATCCTAAACATCTTTATTACGTCCAGTTTTATATCATAGTTATCCTTAAGTATTATTGAGTAATTTAAGTCCCCCATATCATGGTATACTGCTCCACCCCCAGTGAATCTTTTTGCAATTTTTATTCCATTTTTCCTGGCAAAATCCATATTGACCTCTTCATCTGCAAGTTGGAAGCATCCGAGAATAACCGCATTCCTATTGCGGTAGAACCTCATTGTATCAGGAGCTTTGCCATTTCCAACTGCTGTAAAAATGGCCTCATCCATAGTCAAGTTCATGTAAGGATCATCTGGATAATCTGTTTCAATCAGTCTTATTTTCGTCATTTTTAGCACCCATTATCGAAACTATAAAATCATCTCTTGTGACAAAAGGAGTTATAGATCCTGCTTCATAAAATTTATCAACTGCTTTTTCAACTCCCTCTTTGTTAAATTCAATTCCTTTAAGGCTGTCTTCAAGTACATTTATATTTTGCTCAGGTATTATGAAGAAATCACCTGTAATAGAAGCCGCTTTTATAATATTTTTATCAATGTCAAGCTTAACACGTATAAGCCCTTTCTCTGCCTTGAATAAATTTTTCATTTCCATTAAATCATCCAGCTTATAAGCAATGTGACATCCTCCCACCTGTAAACAGTGTTGGATTTCCCGCTCACTTTGTTAACAAATACAGTAAAATATTCAAATAAACTGATGTCTTATTATCTATAAATCTCTTTATTTCAAATAACTATATAATATTTTATATTTTTCCTTAATACTATTATCCATTTTGTGTTATCCTTTGTGTTTTATTAAAATAATCGCAATAATTTCTTTTCAACAATTCAAGCAGGAAATCTTATACAATTTATAATTAGAACTGCATCATTCATCTGCTATAAATATGGCAGGCTTGAAAGGTCTTGCACGTGTCGCTTTATTTTCAGGATCATAAGTTGCCTCTCCAGATTTAAATACTGATATATTGCTGATGCCTGTGGTTTTTGATAATCTATTATTTGCCTTTTCGTAAAGTTCTTTCTCTTCATCTGTGGATACATAAAGATAGCATTTTACGTTAGTATTACTTTGATACTTTCCCTTAATTTTTTTGATTGTGTTTAAATCTTTGATTGTATTATCCAGGCTTTCGAACATCTTCTCTAATTTTTTATCTATCCTTTCAGGTTCAGCACCTGGCCATTTTATTTTATTCAGGTTTATTCTTAAATCAGCTAAAAGCTTAATAGAGGCATTAGGAATAAATGGATAAAGCATCAATAGCTGCTTTTTTAGGAATTCTTCGATCACTTTATTGTTGATTCTGTTATAAGATATGTAAGATTCCAGATAACTATTCATCTCAGATAATGCCTCGATTACAGCAGGGCGTATCTCATACTTATCTAAGTGTGCAGTTACATCTTTTATAGAAGAATTAAGCTTAGATAAAAGCCATTGGTCAAAGATAGTTTCATCGTTAATTTTAATATCTTGGTTAGCATATGCCATTATTAGCTTTTGGGTTCTGCTAACAAATTCATCTAATTGCTTTTTTGTTTCATCTGCTATCTGATTTTTCCAATCAAATATGCTCCATTGATCAGCACCAGAAGCAATGTACAACCGCACTGCATCTACACCATATTGGTCCAATGCATCATCCCATGATACAAAATTGCCCAGATGCTTGCTCATCTTTTCTCCATTAATTATCACATGCCAGTTCAAGAATATCCCCTTGGGCCAATACTTTTTTGGGAATATTGCTGCATGGTTGAATATAAAAAATGGAAAGTGCACAGATTTATGCTCTACTCCACCGAAGTTCACATCTAATGGGTAGGTTATCTCAAACTCCTCTTTTAAAGAATTTATCGTATTGATATCCAAGCCTGAAGCCTCGCTGACTTCACTGGCTTTCCCAGTGCCCAAGAAAACATAATCGAGCAGTTTATCAGATATAGAATCAACTGTTATCTTTCCCAAATTCACTGCCTCTGAGATTATATATATTGCCATATATATGTTAGAATCTGATAAAGCTTCGATAATCCAGCCTTTCTCAAATGGAAACTCTGTGCCTAATCCTGTCCTCCGCACGCATGGCCTTGGGCCTAGCCAATCAATTATATTATATAACTCATTTTTATAGCTGCTTGGAAAAGTTGAAATTTGTTCTACTAATTCTTTTGCTGATTCTTTCCATTCCTTATTGCCATAATCTATGAACCACTGGTTTTTTATCGTTTTGATAACAACTTCAGCGCCGCACCTGCAGTATATAGGCTTAGCTGAAAGGTCGTACATAAAATCTATCTTATTGTTTTTTTCGAGTTCCCTATAAATCTTTTCTTCTTCTCCTTTATCCTCATGCTCTCTATTTTTCTTAATCGGAATACTGGAAACTATCCTTATATCAGTTCCATCAGGTGCATCAAATTCTGATTTTACTACCTTAACCTGCTCGCCCGTTAAAGGATTCTGCAGATTAAGATTAGCTATATCTTCTATACTTATATCCTTTATCTTCTCCACTTTTCTGCCTAAATCCGTCAATTTATCCAAAGCTCTATCGGATACCACTACATTTTTGTTATCGATAAGTGCTTCAACGTAATTTACCTTTGAATTTATCTCCAAGCAAATAGGACCTCCCAAAATGCCCAAATCTGCAGTATACCCTAATATAGGTAAATCCCCATCAAATAGAACCAAGTTGAATTTTATCACTTTGTTTCCTTTGAAACTCATTATATCTGCTTCTGATGCGTCCAAATGCACAGGTTGGTTCTCCTTTGGGCACCATGGCAATGGATAATCTTTTTGGATTAAGTATCCTAATTTGTGAAGTTTCCTAAATTGCCATTCTATTACTTTACTATAAGCAGGATCTATAGTTGAAATTGCAGCATTGTAGTTCAACGAAAATCCTGCTTTTTTAAATAAGTGGATATAAGAAGAAATAAGAGATCTTACCACATCTTTTGGACCATTAATTTTATCTAAGTCATTTTTTGATAAGCCATAGTTTCTTGCTTTGCTTGGATCTGATTTTATAGCATCAAATATCTTTATTGCATCTGAACCTGTTGCATGGAAGCCTAATGGGAAGAAAACATTTTCTCCTTTGGAAATATGATACTTAGCTATAATATCTGGAAGTGTGTAAGATCTGATATGGCCAACATGCAATGCCCCAGATGTAGTAGGATAAGCAAAAACGAGGTAAAATCTTTTATCCGGCATTGAATAACCAAGTAAATTAATTATTAAAAAAATATATAAGTGAAACTTTATAATCTTAATGTGCAGTCTTAATATTTTATAAAACGGCAAGTGAAATAGGAGAATAAGATGGAAATAAAAAAACATATGCCAAAAGTAAAATTTGAGGTAGATAAAGAAAAAGACAAGCAAATGTGTTCTGATTCATACTTTTCAAAGTTTATAAGAAATTATGATAAGTCAATTCCACCTGCTAAATTCGTAGAAAAGGTGTATTCGGAAAACCTAAAAGAGATAGTTGCAAGCAAGGAAAGGCTGGAAAAGAGCTGGAACGTTGTGAACGATAAAGTTATGGAAAGGCTTGTAGATATAATACAGATACATTGGCCAGAAAGAAATCCAAAAGCAATTATGAGTGTTAATGAAGTTTGCCCCAGATCTGTAAAAGATTGGTATT
This sequence comes from Microcaldota archaeon, assembly GCA_021798935.1. Lineage (GTDB taxonomy): Archaea > Micrarchaeota > Micrarchaeia > Micrarchaeales > Micrarchaeaceae > Mancarchaeum. The sequence continues at coordinate 12,333 of JAJZBL010000003.1, read as the reverse complement.
TCTATATATCATATTTTTTGGACGTTGAAATGCAAAAAGGGATTGTTTTGCACGAATTAACTCATTTGATTTACTTTGAGAAATGGAAGCAGATATTTCCAAATTATAAAATCGAGGAATTTGATAAGTACTATTTAGTATGGGAATTGAGTGAAATACTTGTCGAGCCAATAAATAAAGATAAGGAGCTGCGACAGTTTGTCCCCAAAACTGCAAAAGCTTACGATCGATATTATTCTACGAAGCTGCAAGGTGGGGAAAGTGTCATAGACCATTTTACCAAGTTATATGAAAATAATAAAGATGATTTTGGGAATATGCTTAAGATAGCTTATTCAGATATTGAAAAGCTCAAAGTATTTGAAAAAGATAAAAGATAAGTAACGCCCACATGAGCAAAAATATAAGCAACATGAAAAATTTAAAGAAAATATCCTGAAATATATAGATAGCGTTATCAGTTTATACGCTGTATATGTATACCGACAACACCGTACTTTTTCTCTTCCTCTTCATTGTAATATGCTCTTTGCATTTCAATTTCTTTATCTATGCTTAAATTTTGATCATGGCCAAATTTGGATTTGTCAAAGTTTGAAAATAAATCATGAAATGACTTAAAAATAGAAAGTCCGACTACTTCAATTTTAATTGTTTCGGTATTATCTGGCAATTTGTGAAATACTATGATATCTCCAACTTTTACCTTTTGCCTTTTTTCATCATATACACGTATTTCTATTGTTTTCTTTCCAGCTTTGATCTTCTCAAAAGGCTCTGGAGTAAGTCTCATTTCATGTATCATCAACACACCAAATCTTAACAAATTGCAATTACTATTCAACATTATAACTTCTAAAAGCTTTCTGATATTTGAAGAAGTTAATCATCCTGTTCTATATATGATTTTAGAATATACTTATCTTATAATATTTGAATCCCAAAATTTAGAAAATAAGGCAAAGAATACTATGAATGCTGTTTCTACAATAACATATTTATAAATAAATTAAAATTCAATTGTAATTGGTGGAAAATTATGAAACTTTTTATAAATGGTTTATGGTGTGATTCAAGCAGCGGCAACACTATAGAAAAGTTAAGCCCAGTAACAGGCAAGAAGATGTATGAATTTCCTGCGGCAACTAAAGATGATGTAGACGATGCGATAGATGCAGCATACGATTCATGGGAGAAATGGAATTCATTGGGATCGGTTAGCAGGTCAAAGGTAATCTACAAGGCAAAAGAGCTAATAGAGAAGAACAGGAAACAGCTTGAGGACATACTTGTCAATGAGAATGGCAAGATAAGGGCTGAAGCTATCGGAGAAGTTGATGGTGTAATAGACCAGCTTCAGTATTACGCAGAATTTGCAAGAAAAATAACAGGAGACATAGTAGAAGGGGAAAAATCAAACAGGAAAATACTTCAATACAAAGTGCCATACGGTGTTGTAATTGCAATCACCCCATGGAATTTTCCAGCAGCGATGGTAGCAAGGAAGATAGCACCTGCTCTTATGGCTGGAAACTCTGTTGTCTTGAAGCCGAGCAGCGATACACCAGGAAGTGCAGAATTTATAGTAAAAATGTTCATAAAAGCAGGTGTTCCAAAAGGTGTCCTTAACCTTGTCACAGGAAAAGGATCAGAGATAGGAGATTATATCATATCACACAAAAAAGTTTCCTTGATATCTATGACAGGATCTACATTTACAGGGCAGAGGATAATGGAGAAAGCATCCTCAAATATGTCAAAACTTATATTAGAGCTTGGCGGAAAAGCACCTTTCATGGTTTGGGAAGATGCAGATTTGAATACAGCACTTAAGGTATTCATGTGGGCAAAATATTCCAATGCAGGGCAATCGTGCATTGCAGCTGAAAGGCTTTACGTCCACGAAAAGGTGTTCGATAAATTCATGAAGATGATTGCAGATGCTTCAAGTAAGCTCACAGTTGGAGATCCAGAAAAAGCAAGCATGGGTCCATTGATAAACAAGGCAGCTCTTGCAAATATGTCCAAATATGTGGAAGAAGCTGAAGCATCAGGTGGGAAGGTAATAACCGGAGGGGGGAAGCCAAAACTTTCAAAGGAATTAAAAGGAGGATACTTTTATCAGCCAACTATAGTCACAGGAGTAAGCCAGAAGTCAAAACTCTTCCAGGAGGAAGTATTCGGGCCTGTTATAGGAGCAGCTAAAGTATCATCATTTGATGAAATGCTGAAGAAGGCAAATGACTCCAAATATGGGCTTGCATCCTACTTATTTACTAAGGACTTTAAGCTAGCAAACTTAGCAGCAGAATCAGTACGTTTTGGAGAGCTATACATCAATATGCCAGGTCCTGAAGCATCACAGGGGTACCATACTGGATTCAGGATGACAGGGCAAGCAGGCGAAGGGAGCAAGTATGGAATTGAGGAATACCTAAAGCTCAAGAACGTTTACATAGAATATTAAAGCAAACAAAAAATAGAGCTGAAATAAAACGAACAAGGTAGTTTCATTTTGTTGGTTTCCATGTTCCTTTTACTGCCCATGAGGGCTCATCAGGATTAAAAGGCTCCATCCCATCAACTTTGTATTCATCCAATATGTGTTCATCGACTTCTATACCCAATCCCGGCTTTCCGCTAATAGTGTATACTCCATTCTCAAGCTTGTATCCACTCTTCACTAACTTTTTCTTCCAATCTGGCCAGAAATGCTCGAAGCTTTCCTGCATGAAGAAATTAGGTATAGTAATATCAACATTCAAAGTTGCTGCTGTCTGTATAGGCCCAAATGCATTATGGAAAGCAACTTCAACTCCGAAAGATTCAGCCATCGACGCTATCTTCTTTCCTTCAAGTATGCCTTTTGAATTTGTTATATCCGGCTGCACTATGTCAACCAGATCATCAACCAAATAAGGGAGGAATAGATTCTTATCCATCACTCTTTCTCCTAATGCTATAGGTATATCTGTAGTGGTCCTAAGCCTCTTCAACCCTATTATGTTATCAGAGTGCACAGGCTCTTCTATGAATGCTGGCTCAAAGCCTTCAATAGACCTAGCCATCCTTATCGCAGAATTTGCATTAAATCTTCCATGGCATTCTATCAAAACATCAGAGTCCTTTGCGGCATCCTTTACTGCTTCTATTACATCAGCCGCATGCTCTATATGCTCCTTGTCTATTTCATCATACGCATCGCCGAATGGGTCAAACTTCATTGCCTTGAAGCCCGCTTTTGATACTTTCTTTGCCTTTTTTGCAAAACTATCTGCTGAGATACAATTGGAGTACCACCCATTTGCATAGGCTTTTATCTTCTCATTGAGTTTTCCCCCGAGCATCTTGTAAACAGGCATGCCGTAAATCTTTCCGATTATATCCCAAGAAGCTATTTCAAATGCGCTGAATGCTGAAGTTGTCTCCATAGATTCCGGCATGTAAAAAGAATGCTTGTAAACTTCAAAAGAATTTCTCTCTATCTCTGTCGGATCCTTGCCTTTCAAAATCCTAGCTATCTCGTTTGCCTCCTCAATTACAGGCTTTGTCATAAGTGTAGTCGGTGCTTCTCCATATCCAACTATGCCATCTGAGGTAGTCATCCTCAATACAACAATTGTAGAGCTCCAAGGGCTGGATTTCTCACCCTCTTTTATGTCACCTACTTCCATTATGTCAATATCAGTTATTTTGCTCATCAATCCACCATTATTACTAGCTCTGTACCTAAACTATAAATAATTTTTCAATAAAGTAAAGTTTGTAATCAATTGGAATTTGCGGCAATGGCTGCTTTTTCTGAAAAAGCATATGGTGGATATGATGTTAAATCAGCACAGGAAATATGGGATGGTTACTCCTACTGTCACGCTTTCAAGGCATGGTTCAATAGATTCGGATGCTGCAAAATCATTGATGCAATTCCTTAAGAAATCTGGGGCAAAAGGTGCATTTATCGCAGGTTCTACGGGCAATACTCCGATGTTGAGTCTAAGTGAGCACAAGGAGCTAATAAAGCAGTACTTAGCGTACGCAAAGGATGAGCATCTAGCCACATTCGTAGGAATTGGGAGAGATTCAATAGATGAAACCATAAGGATGGGAAAATACTCAATTGAATTAGGAGCTGACAAACTTGTAATAGTGACTCCTTATTACTTAAAAGAAGATCAGAGGCAGATGCACGCCTATTACTCAGAACTATTGAGCAAGCTAGATTCTGAAGTTTTAATATACAATATACCGTCTCTTACAGGCAACAATATAGAAGCTGAGACTGTTGCGAAGCTTGCAGAGGAAAATAGCAATTTAGAAGGGATAAAGTCAACCAATACGGATTTTGACCAGTTCCAGAAACTAATATACTATACAGACACGGACTTTCTTATATTCCAGGGATATGATCACCTTCTGCTGCCTTCACTTGAGCTTGGAGCATCTGGAGGAGTATGCGGCACGACGAATTTTACAGATATTGCGGAAAAGCTTTATCAGTCATATAACCGCAAGGAGTATACCAAGTGCATAAAGCTGCACAAGCAGCTGTCAAGCATATACCATATCCTTGAGCCCTATGAGTTCCCTGCAGTATACAACGCAATGTTCTATAAAATAATAAAAAAGGCTGCAATAAGTGATGAGCCTGATCTTTTTGGCAATATAAGCAAAAAAGAGATAAGCTTCCTCTCAAAGAAACTTAGCAGCTTGCTCTAAAATTGCTGCTTGCAATTATGCTTACATTACAAATACATTCTTTATCCTGGATTTATCATCGAGTATTTCATAGGATTTGAAATCACTTATAGGAAACCTTGTTATCAGTTTTTCCAATATATTTTCATACTCCTCCTGTATCTTTATCATGTCCTCGACTCCCATCTCAAAGTGCCCTCTATTAGAATTAACACTTCCGAATACAATCTTGTTGTTTAGCACAAGATCATACCCCAACTTTGCTATATCGATATCCTTCATTGAAGTGCCTCCTGTGACACTCAGCAGGCAGTCAACTCCATTTATGCCTATAATTTCCAAGGATGCCTTAACAGAATCTGGATTTCCAGTTGCCTCTATGATAATATCAATATTCTTGCCAATTTCCTTAGGCAAAGCATCAAGTCCTTTCTCTGAAGAATTTATGTGCTTTATGCCGAATGCATCATATATCTCCTTCTTTATGCTACTTGGATCCGACCTATCAACAGAGAATACATCTATTCCCCTGAGCCTAAGCTGCATTGCCCCAAAAAGACCTATTGATCCAGTTCCAAGCACAACAGCGGTCTGTGGCTTCCATATCATACGCTTTTGAATTGCAAATATCTGCGATATTGCCTTTTCAGTTATGCTGAAAGGCTCAAGCATCACTCCAACATTCTTTATCGCATCTGGTATCTTGACAAGGAAATCCGGCACATCCTTGTAATATTCAGTCATATATCCATGTGCACCCTTTATGCCTCTTTCCGTGTAATTTCCTGTTAGGCACATATCAGATTCTCCATTAATGCAATTGATGCAGTTGTCCGGCCTTCTAACAGTGGCAACTACTATATCCCCTTTTTTGAAATCTTTGACATTGCTGCCAACTTCATCAACAATTCCTATAGCCTCATGGCCAATTATAAGGAATTCGCTTCCTTCTGGTGCTTCCCCATATAATCCCTCCCCAATCTCCTTATCTGTTCCATCCATTCCAACTTCTACGACTTTGACCAATACCTCATTGCTGTTTATCATTGGCTTATCTACATCCCTTACAGATAAGCTTCCTTTTACTTTTGGTACTATAGTTATCGCTTTCATAAAATCACCATAAAATTACCCTATCAATATTGCCCTTGCTGGGCCACCATCGCACTTTATCTTGAGTGGCAAGCCAACAAACGTATAAGTTCCAGCAGGCACACCCTTGAGATATATACCCTCAAAAAGTGTCATATTTTCTATTGTGAGCTGATGCACTATGTCATCAGCATTGAACTTCTTTATGCTTAAGTAATCAATCCCTAAAGTCTTGATTCCTTTTGAGATAAGATATCTTGCTCCCTCTTCTGTCAAATGTGCAAAATCCTTCCGGAAAGTATGATACTGCTTCATCGAATTATTAGTCTTCAGCAGTATTATGTCACCTTTGCTTATTTTGAATTTTTTAAGCTCTTTTTCACCTATGGAATTGCCTGCTTTTGTAAGATCCAGAACTTTGCATCTGCCATAGAAGGTGTCAACAGGAATCATATCTGCAGTTTTGCCTCCTTTTTTAATATGCCTTTCAGCATCAACGTGGGTACCGGTATGGCTTCCCATATGTATAAGTGACACATTAGTTTTGCTTTTTGGGATGCTCGAGTGCCTGTAAATATGCAATTTAGGATCTCCTGGATATACAAGCATACCTTCTTCTATAACCATGGAGATATCATAAATTTTCATTTACTCAACAATTGTCTATAAAAGTTCAAAGATTAAATAATTATCTCCCAAAACAACGTAGGAAGATAAAGGGATTAGCTTGGTTTTAGATTATGGGGTTATAGGAAATTGCAGGACATTGGCTCTTGTAAAAAAGAATACATCTATAGATTGGCTTTGCCTCCCAAGATTTGATTCTCCTTCAGTATTCTCAAAGATTCTTGATACGGAAAAAGGAGGAAGCTTTCGGATAATTCCTGTAGGCGAATACGAGATAAAGCAAGAATATATAGAGGATACGAATGTCATTAAAACCAATTTCAGCAGTGAAACAGCAGAATTTGATGTTATAGATTACTTTCCATATTACAATAAAGGAAATGTAATACTTAGAAATTCTGAGATTCATAGGGTAATTGTAAGAAAGCGTGGCAATCCAATCATAAAAGTTTTAATAGATCCAAAGATGGAATACAATAAATATGTCCCAGATAAGCAGATAGACAGCAATAAGATAATATTCTCATACAAAAATACATCACTATATCTATATTCAAATTTAGAGTTGAACAATATACTGGACAATAAGGAAATTGAATTGCCAGAAAACAGCTACTTATTGATTGCATACAACAAGCTCAAATACACAACAGATATTTCATATATAATGCAGGAGATGGAAAACACAATAACTTACTGGAGAAATTGGTCTAAAAGGATAAAGGGCGGAAAGGAGTACAGGCATCTGAAAGTGCGCTCTGCGTTAGCACTCTGCCTATTGACATATGAGGATACTGGAGCGATAGTAGCCGCTGGAACTACATCTATACCAGAAATAAAAGGGTCTGTCAGGAACTGGGATTATAGGTATTCATGGGTGCGCGACTCTTCATTTACTGTAGAAGCCCTTATAAAGCTTGGATTGATTGACCAAGCTTATAGTTTCATAAGATGGCTGAATTCAATTTATGCAGAATATGGAATGAGCCTGCAATCGCTGTTCAAGGTAAGTGGAGGGGAATATATTCACGAAGAAAAACTGGATAATCTAGAGGGATATGAAAATTCAAAGCCTGTACGCATAGGCAATAAAGCAGCCAAGCAGCGCCAGACTGATATAATAGGGGAATTGCTAAATTCTATTTACCTTTTCTATTTAAAAGAAAACACAAGCCCTAAAATAGGAGAGATAAGCTGGGATCTAATCTTCAGCTTTGTGGAAACTTCTATTAGGGAGTGGAGGAAAACAGACCACAGCATATGGGAATTCAGAGGAACCAATAGGCATTATACTTTTTCAAAGGTAATGTGCTGGGTAGCGGTAGACAGAGGGATAAAGCTTGCCAGAAAGCTTGGCCATAATGATGTAATAGAGAGATGGTCAAAGGAGAGGAAAAAGATAAAGGGCAACATAATGAGACATGGATGGAATAAAAGAGTGCAGGCATTTACCCAATATTATGGCTCAAGCAGCCTCGATGCAAGCTTGCTTCTTATGCCTTCATTCGGCATTATACGGTGGAATAATAATAAGATGGTTAGCACTATAAAGGCAATAAAGAATAAGCTGTCAAATGGCCCTTTTGTGATGAGGTATAAGGACAAAGATGAATTTGGTACTCCAAAGAGCGCTTTTATTGCATGCTCATTCTGGCTCATAAATGCCTTATATCATATAGGTGATAAGGATGAAGCGATAGACCTGTTAAACAAAGCGATTGCATTCCAAAACCACATGGGGCTGCTTTCAGAGGACATAGACATGGAAACCGGCGAGCTATTAGGAAATTTCCCCCAAGCATATTCGCATACAGCATTGATAAATACAATCACCTCCTTATTCGATAAAAAATAATCTATTAAGTGTCTTAAAATGCTTGAAAATAATAAAATTTCTGTATTATCGGGATATCATCTAAAAGAGATAATGGAAAAAGCAGATGAAGGAGAAGAAAAAGGAGTTATAAGCCTAGATTTTGGAATCTCAAAAACAGAGTTTAAGTTAAACAATGAAAAGGCAACTTTTCCTGAATACAATGAGAGTTTGGACCTAAATGATATTAGAAGGCTAATTAAGAAGAGATCAATAAATGATTGTTTCTTGATAAAAGATAACGAGCCAGTCTGGATTTATAGCTTCAGCGATGAATATGGTGTTTTGAAGCTATACGAGCCAAAAATCGATTACCCTCCAACTTTATTCATTAATGGAAGCTATATGCATGCGATAAGGGTGTCAAAGCCAACTGAAGAGGCATTTGAGAAAGCAAAGATGCTAAATGGTATATCAGGTACTGTACTTGAAACCTGCTTTGGGCTTGGCTACTCAACTATACAGCTTGCGAAGAATAAAAACATTAAAGAAGTGGTTGCCTGCGAGATATCTCCTGAAGTAATAGAGATAGCTGAACTAAATCCTTGGTCTAAGGAAGCATTTGCATGCAAATCCGTAAATCTACATAATGAAGATGTATCAAAGTTTGTTTCAACAGTGAAAGCATCAAGCTTTGATGGAATACTTCACGATCCTCCTAATTTCAATAAATTCGAATATTTATACTCCGAATCTTTCTACTCTGAACTTTACCGTATACTTAAGCCCAATGGTAAGCTTTACCACTTCATTGGCACTAAAGGAAGTGGAAATATAAGCATATACAGGAGCACCAAAAGGAAGCTTCAAGCAGCAGGATTCAGCAGGGTAACTGAAGGATACAGAGGCCTTATAGCAACAAAATAAAAATATCAATAAATTATTATAACTAAATCATTGTATTTAGCAATATGGGGATAAATCTTCATGATTCGCCTAGTGTAATGAAGACTAACCCTGAATAAAATAAGAAAATTTCCCAGAATTTTAGTCCTGCCTCAACATACCCGTGTAATGCATATTCTGTTCCCTGATCTCATTTATCCTCCTGTACAAGTCTTTGTCTTTCTTCATTCTCAGTGCTATCTCCTCAATTATAGATTCGGTGAACTCTCTCCTCGTTTTATCCTGGTACACCTCTCCGATAGAAAGCCTGTTTATAACGTCAAGAACCATATCGGCTTTCTCATTAGGTGAAACTTTGAGGTAGCTATCATATACAGAATTTGCAAAAAACACTGTAAGCCAATCTATTCTATTTTTAGCAACATCAATCTCCATTCTCCCTGCCATTACTAAAGCTCTATCACGATTAAGTGTCCTTTCAAAAGCATTAAACCTCTCCATAAACTCATTTTTGTCCATAGTTTTAGCGTTTGCTCTTAGATCATCTTCAGCTTCTAAGATATTATTGTCAGTTTCAAGTGCAAAATCCAATTTATTTTTGTTCTCGGTAATACTTCTTTGGTTTTCCTCATATTTAGGAATTATTATATTATCGTAGAGGCCTTCTAATTTAGCTATAGCTTCATCCATTGTGATAACTTTAACTATTTCAGTATTACGCTTAACTAACTTCATCTCATTTTCAAAATGATTCCTACCAAAGATATCCACATCCATCTTATCTCCTCCTAAATCCAATGACAAAAATATATAAATTGCTTTTGTATAAGATTGCCTTATATTAAAATAAATAAATCAAATAAATTTTTAGACTTCAAACTAATAATTAAAGCCACAACTAATCTCTAAATAGCCAAAAAATTTGGAATGGCGTAGATAAAAAAATAAACGATTAGCCTATCTACTAAAAATTATCGAAAGTAACTATTTGGTAAATATGATAATATTATAAATAGGTTCTCTATTCGCTCTTATTGTTTATCGAAATTAGGTAAAGTTTCCTTTTAGTAAATAAATTATTGCAATATCTATTTACGCGTTTTAGACTATTTTATACTGTGGTTAGATGATACCAGATCTTCGTGAAGCACTTAATACATTGGATAAGAAAAATGAGATAGTTCACATAGATAGAAAAATAAATCTTGATGATATAGGCAAAGTTTTGATGAAAGCTTATCATGATCCAAAACAGCCTACAATATTAATAAATAATCCCGGAGATACAAAAATGCCATTTGTTGCAGACTTGTTTACCTCAAGAGATAAAGCTGCAATATATTTTGATACTACTGTTGATAAACTCCCTGAGAAGTTAAGTCATGGATTGGCAAATCCAATTAAACCCAAGGTGGTTGATAATCCAGAATGCCAAGAAGAGGTTATAACAAGTAATATAGATCTTGAAAAATTGCCAATACCAAAATATAGTCCTGATGATGGTGGAAGATATATAACAGCTGGAATAACCATAAGTAAAGATCCGGAAACCGGAGTATATGATATGGGTCATTATAGATATATGTTGCTCGGCGGAAATAAGCTTTCATTTCTTGCTCAACCCTTTCATAGGTTTGGCATAAATATACAGAAGGCAAAAGCAAAAGGTCTAAAGTGTGAGGCAGCAATAGTCTTAGGATATGAACCTGCACTTGGCTTTGCAGCACAAGCAAAAAGTAGTAATCCTGATGATTATGAGGTTGCAGGAGGACTTTATGGAGAACCCTTACAAGTTGCACATGCAAAAACCATAGACCTGCTTGTGCCTGCAAGAGCAGAAATGATCCTTGAGCTTGAAATCGATTATAGTAAAACTGTTAATGAAGGTCCACTTGGAGAATATACTGGTTATTATACACCGTCAAGCCAGAAACCAATAGCGGTTGTAAAGGCGATTACACAAAGAAAGAATCCAATAATGCAGGGATTGCTTACAGGTAAACCTTCACCTATCACAGAGAATCATGTATTAAAGCAGATACCGTTTGAAGCAGCACTATTAAGCGATATAAAGTCAAAGTTTCCTACTGTCAATGATCTTACAATACCTGCGTTCGGAGGTGTACAGGCAGTAGTGGTATTCTCGATTAAGCCCCAGTTTGCAGGCCAATCCAAACAAGCAATATTATATTTGCTTGGTTCTTTCTTGGCACCTAAATATGTAATAGCAGTTGATCCTGATATCAACGTACGCGACATGAATGATGTCATGTGGGCGCTTTCATTTAGGGTAAAAGCAGATCGTGATATCTTTACTATACCAGATACGCAGCGTGTGCCATTGGATCCGTCATCGCATGAAGGAAGGACCGAAGCAGTTACAGACACAAAAACAGCTGTGGGCATAGACGCAACTATACCTGTTGGAGTAAGCTATCCAGAAGTTGCAGATGTGCCTGGATGGCGTGACTTTGATTTGCCTGAACTTGTAAAAAAATAAACTAAAAATATATAGGTATTTAAAGTATTGCTGTTTAAATAGAATACTAGTTGATAGAATGGATTCTTTGATTATCGGTGCGGTATCTTTGGTAATACCATTGATTGCCCTGTTCATATCTTTCATATTTTTAAAGTTAGATGCGTTAAAATCCGCATTTGTTGGATTTATAATTGAGCTTGCAATGGTGGTAATTTTTTATCCTTCCGCAAGGATAGTAGATGCATCTATATGGGGAACTTTTGATACCTATTCCATATTTGGAGTAATATGGACAGGTATGATATTCGGCGTCATGTACAGGGAAACAGGTCTTCTAAGAAGGCTTATTGACGTGCTACATAGTATAATACATAGTGGGTGGGGTTTAGTTGCCTCACTAGGGACTGCCTATAAACTAATCGCTTCACCGCCGATATACAATGATAGCAATTTTATTATAATTCCCGAATTATAATAAAAAACTGCCTATTTTATAAACCTATCGTATCCCAATCAAATTGAATTACATGGAAAAGACAAAACAGATTTCCAAAGAAAAGCCAAAAGAATCCAAAGTGGTACCTAAGAGAAGGCTCGCTGCAGGGTTGCAGGATTTGCTGCCAGCAGTAGTCGCATTCGTCTTGATTGCGATAGTCGGATCAGTAGGAGCACTTATATTGCAGGGATTCTCAACAAGCAGCTCAGTAACTGCCAACAG
>JAJZBL010000002.1 GCA_021798935.1 Microcaldota archaeon | reverse complement strand
TTCAAGCTTAAATTTTTATGCATTTTGCATCCCGTTGGAGTGATTTGAACACCCAACCTGCCGGTTTCTTTCTACACAGGCTACAGCCGGCCGCTCTACCATTGAGCTACAACGGGTTAATATTTTAAATACCTATTATATTAGCAAGTGATTTTATATACTTAAAATTTATAAATCCTATTATGGCGCTTAGGGATTAAATGCAGCTATATTGAGAAATATTAAGAAAAAAGATATTTATACTTATGCTAAGGGGACATTTCTATACCAAAAAGAACATGAATAACCTTTCTTATAAATTATCATTTCTAGTGTATGGGAATTTACTTACTATATTGCGGCAAATAGGAATCATCAAATGACCTATAACCTAAATTACCAACAATTATTTTTTCAACTACCTGCGATTCCAGTTCTATCCCTTTTATCATATCAAAGAAATCTGTTTTAACTTTTTCTAAACTATCCTCATTAATTACAGGAAATAAGTATAGTATGCTGTCAGGAATTTCCATATCGCATATATAAGAAAAGCTATCTATGAAACTGCCTGATTCATAGGTCTTATATTTGAGAAGATTTCTTTTAGATTTTATAAACTCTGCCCTATCGATAATCTTTGCCACTAATATAGCATCATACTTCTTAGAGGCATTTTTTATAATGATGGTCGGCCTTAAGATTATATTTTCCTTTCCCTTATCTATCATATCATTGTAAGCCTTCTTGCTGCTGCCAATAGGTAAGTTATACTTTTGATCTAAGCTTTTAAACTCTCTTCTGCTATTTATATTTAATTCATAAAGTAGTGCGTATTCCTTAAATTTTAAATTGTGTGTGCTTAGATTATCTTTGCTTATACTGTTATTAGTCAATTTATCTTTTAGAATATCAAAGAATTCCTGCCTTAGCGGCAAAAATCCATATTCTGAGTGTATAGATGTAACATACCACTCAGATTTAACGTACTTTAAGGTCTCGCTATCTCTTATTTCATTAAGGATATTTACAACCATATCATTGTTTTCTGCTAAACAAAATATTAGCAGGTCATAGATTCCTTTTGTTGAAAGTACCAATTGTACTTTAGGATTTTTTGAAGTGGCTTCTAAGACCATCTCATACGTAGGTTTCTGATCTAAGAATTTAGCAGCAATCAAATAATAAGAAAATCCTAATTTATCTATATTCAATTCTAATGTACTTTTTATGTCTAAACTCTTTTTAGTCTTCTTACTCTATACTTAGCCGTATTTAAGGGGATCTCTGCCAATTTTGAAATTTTAGGATATGAAAGTCTCGAATCCATGCTTAATATTTTTAAGATTTTAATATCTATTTCATCTATAATATTGCCTTTTGTCTTGCTCTGCAATGCTGGATTCTTTACTTCTAAACCAGGAGAGTTTTGGATCGAATTAAGAGACTTTAAATCTTGCAAATTCAAGCCCCGAAGTTCTGGTGTTGCAGGTATTACAAGGCCATTGTCCGCTATCCAACCAATGTAAATATAAGATGTGCTATTGCTATTTCTTTTATGAATTCTGGTTCTTGAAATATTAAAAATGCAAAATCTGCCATTTACAAGCTTTAGATCTATTTTATGGCCGTAGATTTTTTTCAATTTTTTGAATGAATCAGATATTTTATCTGGGATATTTTTCATCTACTCCTCCAATATAACAAAATATTAATTGCAAGTAAATATATTTAGCAATACCTTTTAGCAGTTATTTTGTCAAAAGCAAAATGAACTTTTCTTTAGGCTTTGCTACCACAATAGCATAGCAGGTATTATCAGAAAGTGAAATATACACCTCCCGCCTTATAATTAAAACCATTTCGATTACAAAATTGTCGACTTCAAAAATATATAGATGCCGAAAACGATCACAATAACCGCAAATATCTTCCTAAGAAGATTTTTGTTCATTTTTACCGATACACGTGTGCCAAAATATCCTCCTAATATGCCGCCTATTATGAACAATATTGATAGCTCAGGCAAAACATCTCCAGCAAATGCATATCTTATTGCAGTTCCAACTCCAAAAGTGCCTACAACAAATAATGAAGTCCCTATTGCTTGGTTTATCTTTATTTTTGTTGAAGACATTATACCTGGCACTATTAGGAACCCACCGCCTATTCCAAAGAATCCCGAAGCGAATCCTACAAGTGAGGAATAAAATACCAATTTTTTCTTTTTAATATTTTTAAGGGATTTGCAGTTCTCATCTGGGAGATTCTTGCATTTGCTGATATACATGTATGCGCCTATTATAACCATAAGCACTGCAAACAACGCAAGAAGGCTTTTTCCTGGCAAATAAAGCCCTGCTTCTGAGCCTACGAAAACACCAATCAACCCTATTAAGGCGAATATCGCACCAACCTTTAGATTTACATTTTTATCTCTTGCATGCTGGTAAAAATTTATGAATGCATTTATGCCTACTGCCAGTGCAGTTGTACCTATGGCTTTATGAGGCTCATTTATCCCAACAAAGTAAATAAATAGGGGTATCGCCAATATCGATCCACCCCCTCCTATCAAGCCCAGGCTAAATCCAACAAGCAGTCCAGAAATGATTGACAACACTGATTGCAATAAAGTGATTATCATTGTTAATTATGACAATAACAAAACTTAAATAAATTGTATATAATGCAAAGATTTTCTCTGGACTATTGAAAAACTGTAATAAATTTTGCAAATTGAAAAATCAGAAGAAAGAGCAATATATAAATATTGTAATAAATTTATTATTTAAATTGTAATTGAATTATATAATCAATTAGGTCCTGTCATGTCTAAATATACAAAGGATGAAGCTATAAAAAGCAGCAACGTGAAGATGCTAATAAAAAAAAGGCATAAAGCACCTATATTCTTTTACAATTTAAATAGCTTTTTTTCAGAAATATCGTCAAATAAACATTTTCTTGATTCTGTGCTGATGATAATCGCATTTATAGCAGTAAACGCTGCATTTCCTGCATACCCAATAGTAGTAGCGATAATACTGGCATTTGTTATATTTGTCCTTGCTCAATACCATCCTTATCTGGGTATAATAAGCTTAGCAGCTTTTCTTTTTCCAATTTCAATAATCGAATTTCCTCTATTGGCCTGGGTACTACTGCTTCTCGTAAGCCTTACATTGATTCTTGGCTATAAGCATTACAGAGTTATAGTCTTATTATTTATATTGGCTGCCTTGCCATTCTCAGCGTTGGGATACATGCTGGAAATTCCCTTTATTATAATTGCACCTATACTGATAGGGTTTAAGAGATCTAGCCTTCTGTATGCAGTATCTTTCCTGTCTATTGCAGCCCTGTCTGCCATAACAGGGATTCAGAATACTGGATTTATAATGTACAACGCCTTGCCTGTGCATTCTTACATATTGTCTCAGTGGGCAAGCGTAGCACCTTACTTCTCAATTACAACATTGGCTCGTTCAGGGTTATTTACATTTATACCAATAGCATCGAAAAGTTTCTCAATTTTTATAAGCGGTCCTGTAACAAGCTCTATATCAGATATGATAACTATAATTGCTGTAGGAATCTCTCACCAACCAGAATATCTTCTTGAGCTATTGCTGTTCATAGCCGTATCTTATGCTATTGAAAGAGTAGTAATATCAAGCAGGTCAAAGTATAGAGGTGCCAAAGCATCAATTATAGGGGTAGGTTTTCCAGCAATATTTATAGGATTAAGCATACTCTTGTCAAGTGTAAAAATAAATTATATTGTGCCATTTATCAGCTTCCTTATAGCTCCAATAACATTTTATCTTATGGAACTTTATAATTATGAAATAAGCAATGCCCTGAACATTAAAAAGAACGACATAAGGATGAAGTTCGGAGAAGCTTTCGAAGATCTGAGCGCAGGATCAACAAATGAGACATTCAATGATATAGCGGATTACGAAGAGATAAAGAATGAGCTAAAGGAATCAATAATCTCACCATTGGAAGCTAAGGGCGTTTCAAAAGCTTATAACATTGCACCAATAAAGGGCGTTTTATTGTTCGGCCCTCCAGGTACCGGTAAGACAAAATTGATGAGAGCCCTTTCGAATGAAACTCATTCTGCTTTCTACTATATTAAAGCGTCTAACATAGTATCCGCTTATCCAGGAGAGTCAGAAAAAGAAATAATGCATATTTTTGATGTTGCTAAGAAGAACACACCATGCATACTGTTTATAGATGAAATAGATACAATAGCAGCCTCTAGAAGCGATGAATCAACAGACGATATACATAAACACCTTATAAGCCAGCTGCTTCAGGAAATGGATGGTTTTGAAAGGCTGGATAAGGTGATAGTTGTTGCAGCTACTAACATACCAGATAAATTAGATCCCGCATTGCTTAGGCCAGGAAGGTTTGATAAAGCAATATATATGCATCTTCCGGATTTCAACGGCAGGAAAGAGATATTTTCCATGTACCTTAAGAAACTGCCTCTCGCTAATGATATAAATATAAGTGAGCTCTCAAAACAGACACAGCGTTATTCTGGTGCAGATATACAAAATGTTTGTGCAACTATCGCACAGGAGATAGCGTCACAAGCATCAAAAGAGCATAGGATACTTGAGATAAGGCAAGAGGACATACTAAGGACATTGAAAGTTATACGCCCTTCTACGACATTTGCCCAGTTAGAGAAATATAATGAGTTCGATTTAGACTTCAGAAGGCAGAGAGGAATCGAGCCAGTTGAAGAAGCAGACGAAAATGTAACAATTGATAGTGTAATTGGGATGTCAGAAGCAAAGAACTCAATAGTAGAGGCTATACAGATACCGCTTATGCATCCAGATCTGATAAAGAAATATGATATAAAATCTATAAACGGCATACTTCTTTATGGACCTCCAGGATGTGGAAAAACAATGCTAATGAAAGCAGTGAAAGAGGACTTTAAGGGGGTTACCACATTAGAGTTGAATGGTGCAGATGTCGAAAGGCAAGGGCTTGAAAAAGCTAATACAACGATAAAAGATTTATTCTATAGAGCACTAGACAATACACCAGCGATAATATTTATAGATGAAATAGATGGTTTGATAAGGTCGCGTGAAGGCTCAAGCGAATACTCTGCGCAGATAACAAGCCAGCTGCTTCAAGAAATGGATGGAATAAGAAAATCTACAGGTGTAGTGGTTGTTGCAGCTACAAACAGGCCAGAGGATTTGGATACCGCTTTATTGCGTAACGGGAGGTTCGATAAGCTTGTATATACGCCACCACCTAACCAAAAAGAAAGAGCTGCAATATTTAAAGAGTATCTTAGCAATACTCCTTTGTCAAAAGATATAAAGTTCTCAAAATTGGCTTCAATAACAAGGAACTTTACAGGTGCAGATATAGCAGGCATATGCAGAAGCGTGAAGATGAAGGCACTAGAAAGGGATTTGCAGACTGGAAAGCAGGTTACAATAACTTATAAAGATTTATCCAATGCAATAATAAATACAAAGCCTTCTGCTTCAGAAGCTACTCTTACGCCATATCTAAACTTTATGGCAAGATATGGCAGGACCTGAGTTTAAAGTGCAGGGATAGCAAAGCCTGGCCAAATGCGGTGGGTTTAGGGCCCATTCCCGTAGGGGTTCGTGAGTTCAAATCTCACTCCCTGCATATTTTATATTTTACCCTTTGATTCTCCATTGCTTATGCCACTTGCCACTAAATGTGCAATTCTCTGGAACTCGATGCAGTAATTAAGAATATTTTTATAGGAGGGTATAGGCAGGTCTGATAGGATATAGATATTTTTTTCACTATAAAACCGATAACTACTAAATTTGGCTACTATATTGATTTTTGTGTTTATATCTTTACCTGATTTTGATGAGAATGCCTCTAAGGCCTTGCCAATCTCGGTTGGTCTTGGCTTTTTCTTTGTTATAACTAGAAAATGAACACCAAGTTTGTCTTTGATTTTCTCAAGGTCTACAAAGTTCAAGCCAGCTAGTGCAATTCCATTCAAGGTTAAAATCTTTATTTCGCCCTTGAACCTGCTTAAGCTTATCATTTTTATTATTTTATCTGTAGAATCAGATCCGTTAACCCTTATTTTTGAAGACAATATGCCTTCTATTGTGTTTTTCTCCCCAACAATACCTACAAGCAAAACAGATTTTCTTGCTTGTATCGGTCCACCTGCGATAGATATTATTCTAGATCCCTGCTTTACTGTTCGGATCAAAAATTATCACTTCAATTGTTTCTTCATGTCCTTTATATTAGACTGTATTCTCTCCAATGCTCCCTTCAATGCTTCTGTAGCTTTTTCACCCTTCGTTTTTACAACTAATTGGGGGTTTCCTACATCTGGATGCTCTTTATAAACTCCTGCAAATGTGACCTTTGGATCCTCTAGTGCAGTATTTGCTAAAAGGTCAGGTATAGTCAAATCAGGAGAATTAAATTCAACCATCAATTCATTTTCCTCGTTTTTAAGTATTTTGTATTCCATAAGATCACAGATTTTTTTCTATAAATTTTAAAGCCTCCTCAATATTTCCATATGCTGTGCTCATATCTTTATTGTTTACATGCTTGCATTTAGAGCACGCAAGCATATGCAATTTGGCATCGTAAACCATAGGTGCACCGCAATTCTCGCATATTGAAAATAATATCCCCAATTCAGGAGACGATGCAATATCTAACATATATGAGTCTTCATCATTATATTTTATCTTCGCTAAAAGCACATCCCCTACATTGTAATCGGAAAAGTTTAATTTCTTTGAATCACTATAACGGTTGTGTTCACTCGGATTTATTATTTTACCTTCTTTTAAGGATATATAGTCCTTGCTATCAATCCTGATGCTGCTTATCGAAGCAAATGCTATAGATGGAAGCAAATCAGTTATCACACAAAGTACTACGTCCCCTGCCTTGAATGTCCTTATATCACGAAGAAGCGGATTTACTCCTATCTTGCCCCTTCCTAAAAACAAGTCACCAACTAGCAAAGAAAATAGATACCCATTTTCATTAAATACGCCCCTTTCAGGTAAAAATTCTTCCTCTGTTGCTAATTTGTCTCCTGGCATAACTATCTCAGTGTCCTTCACGAAAACACGCATTTAATTATATGATTATAATAAAATAAAAGCAAAGAAAAACTAATAAACCCTAGCTTTTTATTCATCCGAATAATCCAGCTAATCCGCCTGCTGCTTCCTCCTCGCTTTTGGCTTCACTCTTTGCCTCTGCCTTGGCTTCCTTCTTGCCTTCACTCTTTGCTTCAGGTTTTCCAGGGGCTGCTGCAACCTGCATAGATTGTGCATTCTCTATTATACTCTTTATGTCAACTCCCTTTAGAGACTCAACTACAGATTTTACTTTTGCTTCATCTGGGGTCAATCCAGCAGCTTTTATAACCTCTGTCATACTCTGTTCGCTTATATCCTTGCCGGCTGCATTAAGCAGCATTGCCGCATATACATATTCCATTTATTTCACCTTTAGTATCTAAAACTTATTTCAAAACTAAAAAAATTAAATATTATTCTGCTACTTTCTCATTTAAGCTTTTAGCTTCAGCTGCAGCTATCTCCAGCAGCTTTTCAGTTATACCTGTATCATAGATCTTTGCATTTATTCCTAAGGCCATAGCCTCTCTATAAGCCTTTTCTACCATTGGCTTTATTGTATAGCTGTTTACTAATCCTGCATTTAAGCTAATATTGTACGCAACATTGAACGCATGAGCTATGTCAATCTTCAAGCTATCAGCAGTTATGCTGAGAGCATCTCTTCCAAACTTTATATGTTCATATAGTATTGCAGATGGCACAAGCGTTGCAGTAAATGGCTTTATATCTAAGGTATGCAATGCCTTTGCAACCAAGTTGCTTATGACCTCTCCCTTTTTAACAAGTACTTTGCTTTTTGATATTACAACTTTTCCTTTATCTATCTTGACGTCAATACCTGCGCTTTTAAGTTCTGTAACCCCCTGCCCTGGCTGAAGTGATGTTTCACCTTCTGCTATATTTATATCGTCTGCTGCCTTTTGGTTAGGTTTAGCAGCCAATTTCATTGAATTAGCTGAGAATTTGCTATAAAGCTCAAAGGGGTTCTCATTGCTTAATATTATTGCAGATGTACCTTTCAATTCAGATTCTAATTTCTTTGTTTCATCAGAACTTTCAAGTATCCTCATCAGCAGGCTCTTCTTGCCTATTATAAAGTCAATATTAGACCTTAACTTGTTCCTTGATGATTGCAGCAAGGTATCTGGTATGCTGTTCAAAGGCAATACTCCGACAACCTTGTATTTTTTTATCTTCTCTATTCCCTCTTTTACAAATTTCTCTTTATACTGCTTAGTTAACATGATAAACACCTTATAGCAGCCTTACTGGCTTGCTCATGGTAAGTTTTACATATATTGATTTTATATTCTGCTTACCTACCTTCTTAGCTAGTACATCTATAACAGAATCCACATTCTCTGCTATCTGGTCTGCGCTCATTTTCTCGTTTCCTATCAAGCAGTTAACTGTAGGTAAATATTTTCCTTTTGATCTTATAAAAACTGAGTTTCCTGACCCTTTAATAACTTCACTTACATCTACACCTATAAGAGGCCTTGGCATCTTATTCTTAGGCCCTAAAAATTGACCTAATGCCTTTGCTATATCGGGCATCATATTAGGTTGTGCAAGCAGGTTGTAATTTAGAAGCTCCGTCATCCTTGCTTTATCTCCTGCAATCGATGCAAGGTCTGCCTTGCCTATTATAATAGCACCTAATTCTTTTGCTTTATCAACTATAGATGGGTCATCAGCGAATACTGCAACTTTATTTACTTTGCCAGTACCATTGTGCAACTTAACCTCTACATTGAGCCTGTTGACATTCTTTGTAAAATCAACATTTCTAAAGTTTACCGCTACTTCAACACTTTGTGTGAATTTCCTTTTTCCTTTATTCTCTTCCAATAAAGTGGCTATCTTTTCTTTCATATCTTTGTCCATCGAATCCCTCCTGCACCTCTGCAGTAACGCGGGAAAAGTAGCAATTATGACTTTTCAACCATCGAGTTAAAAAAGATTGTAAGAAAATGTATTTATACTTTTCTATTACATGAACTAATTTGATGGTAAATAAAGCAATTTTCCATCTACAAAAAGTAATTTATGATGATTTTTATATTAAATTAAGTTGCTTTAAGCTGGAGTAGCTGGCAAGTTTGTAAGGTTTGCAATTACAAAAGCAAAAGCTAAGCGAAAAGTATTAATATTAATAATATTAAAAAGTTAAATAGAAATAGAGGTGCTTATTATAAAAGCGAAAGAACTTAGAGGATTGTCTGACAAAGAACTAAAAACAAAGTTAGATGATTTAAACTTAGAGAAGGCTATTGAGAAAAGAAAGATTGCAGCTACAGGAGTATCAAGCAAAGTTGTGAAAATAAGAGATATAAAGAGGACTGTAGCACGTATACTTACAATTCTCAATGAAAGAGGTGCAAAATAAAGATGTCAGAAATTTGCCCTAAATGTGGGCTGCCCAAAGAACTTTGTGTTTGTGATGTCTTGGATAAAGAGACAGAAACCAAGATAAAGATTTATAAAAAGAAAGCCAAATTCAATAAAGTGATGACGGTAATTGAAGGAATAGCTGCAAATTCTATAGAAGAAACTACCAAGGACCTGAAAAGGCTATTGGCATGCGGTGGCACATATAAAGGAAATCAAATAGAACTTCAGGGGGACCACAGGGAAGCCACTAAGGCGGCATTGATAAATATAGGTTATAAAGCATCAGGGATAGATATAGAGTGACAGCAGCTCTATTATCTCTAATTATTCAAAATTATTTATTATTTAAAATTATTTGAATCTATTTTATTTAGGTCAATTTTACATTTTTTGGATAATTCTTCATGCAGCTTCAATATGCGTTCAGCGGAATTATTCAAGCCTTCTTTCTTATAACTTTCAATTGTTTTCTCTATGTTTACTTTTTTTGAACCATTAATCAAGTTATCTGCTTCAGCTACTATTTTTTCTTCTAATGTCCTTGGAATATAATCTTTTTTAGGGATATTTAGCCTATTTTTTATTATCTCCTCTTTAGTAAGTCCCGCACCTATATGCCTTTCTGCTATTTTTGCAATCTCCTCATTAATCCTCTTTCTTCTTAAAATTTCTGCCCCTACATATCCATGGTCTAATCCTTTTACTTTGGTTTTTCCTATGTCATGAAGCAATGCACCCGCAGTTATCAGCTTTAAATTTGCGTTAGCCTTTCTGCCAATTTCAATAGCCAGTTTATAAACTGCCTCTGAATGCTGAAGCAATTTATCATCTGCTTTTTCATTTTTGAGAAGGTCAATGCATTCCAATTCATCAGGTATCACAGTTACATATTTCCCTTTTTTCATGGGCTTTATAGAAAGTTTTGAAATATATTCCTTGTCTAACTCTTTGCCTTGGTAATATCTATCAAGGAATATGGCCAATGCAGAGACCTCGCTATGCGGCTGGTTGGCAACCGCGATATTATAATCGGCATTCTCATAATACCATGGTTCAACTTTTTCAGCCCCGACAACCACCAAAAGATCTTTATTTTTGATTTTTTCCATGTCAAAATTTGATATATTTAAGCCATACATTGTAAGATGTACAACAAAGCCACCTGATTTTTTCCATTCATTCACATACTTTTTTCCATCTTTAATAGATTCTGCTTCGAACTTTCCATCTCCCCATCTATTTGATACACTATTCAATCCAGATATTACCTTACTATCAGATCCGACAAGAACAAATCTATCCGCACCAAATGTTCTTGCGACAAGCCCAACGTGTGTTGTCACTCTTTTGTCCCTCTTTGGCCTGTGGCCTAGCCTTAAAACATAAATTTTTACCATAGTTACACCGCAATAAATCCCGCTGCTGCATCTTATATATTTTTAAATTTTGCCTAATAATTATAAGTGTCAAATTATTAAAATACAATATATTAAATATTTGATTTTTAAAGTAGTACAATCAAGGTGCTTATTATGGGAAAATTTGCAGTAGCTGATGCGGCATTATCAAAAATTTGGGTTTGCAAGAAATGCAAAGCTAGGAATAAAGCAGGAGCGGAGAAGTGCAGGAAATGTGGATCTTCATATTTGAGGCCAAAGAGAAAGGATACGAGAGTTAAGAAGTGATCTAATGGCAGAATTATCTAATATAGAGCAATTGATAATTGATGTAATGCAATCGATGGGTGCGACCAAAGAGGGGTCAATAAAGACTGCAGATGATATAGCCAAAAAATGCAGCAGGCCAAAAGGGCTAGTTACAAATTCATTGATTACACTTACACAGAAAGGCTTGATAAAGAGAGTAGCAAGAGAAAAAGTGGCTGGTTACTACATTGTACAAAAGTGATATTATGGAAGAGAGACCAGAGAACTATGTTGACTTCTCGGTTAAATATAATGATTGGGTTGCAATAAAGAGGATATCAATTGATGAAAAAATAACACCTGAAGAGGTGGTTTATAATTTAGCTTCAATAGAATCTTCAATAGATTCAAAAATATACAAATTTTTAGGCATAGACATAGACTCGATAGATTCTTTAGCCAAAAACATAGCAAAGCAATCCGGAACAGGGTACAAAGGACTGCCTAAGCTGGCTTCTCTTATAGATACGAAACAGGTAAAAGATAGCTTGTCAAAAGCTTGCAAGACACAAGTTGTGGTGCCTTTTGCCAGATCCTATCTGTTAAACAAATCCTTAAAATATATGAAACTGAGTTCAAATATCGAATTGCCAACAATGCTCAAGGCATTTCCAGAACTAAAAACAAAGTACAAATACAAAGCCCCAAAAGGGAAAAAATTTTATTGATCTCTGTACTTTTTAATTTCATTCAGGAACAAGTCCTCGTTTATAAGATCAACCCTGAATATATTGTCTCTTGAAAGAGGTATGTTTGCATCATTGTAGGCATTTTTTCTTATTTTTATATAAGTATCTCCATCTATCATTTTCTGCTTGCCAAATTCATTATTTATATTTCTTTTAAGATTAGAGATGAAATTTTGGTCTATATTTGGAATTGCTTCAATTACATATGACTCAAATCCACTTCCATAAAAAGTAAGCAGAAGGTTGCTTTTCGGCTTGTCCACACTTGTAAGGTAACTTATCAAGCCTATCAGTATTGAGCCTGTATATATGTTGCCTATCTCCTTTGAAAGCTTTACAGCCTCTTCTATATGAAGTTCTTCTTTTATCTGCTTGAATATTTTGGATGACCTTATACTCTTGTTATATGTGTTATCCTCTTTTTCAAATTCATTTATCACATCCATAACCGGCTTGAAGGCATTTTCAATGTCCTGCTCGCTGACATTATTATTTCCCAATAAGCTCGAGAAGGAATCTTTGCAACTTCCAAGCAACCCAGATATATCTTTGTTATAATCGAATTCCGAAATTATATTGTCGATTTCCCCGATTATACTTCTTACTTTATCCACTGTATCCCTAGAGTTCAAGAATGAATCCAGCTCATTCCGCCTTTCTGACATTCTATCTTTTATCTCAGAAGAAAGCCCTATCGCATTGTTGTAAAGGCTTTCGAACTTTATTATGAATTTAAATTCCTCCTCAAGATTGTCAAACCCTGGAAGGAAGCTTTCCATAAGTAAGGCATTTGATGCTTCCTTGCTGTTCAGTTCCTTTGACAAATCTTCTTTTAAGCTGCTATCCGTCCTGCTCAGGTGCCTTATGAGGTATGCGAGCAGCTTTTCAGGTATCTTTGGATAAGGCAAATGGGATATTAGATCATAGCTCTCAAGCATCTTTCTGTTGTTTATTGGAATCCCTGTATTCTCAGATATCCTTTTAAGTGCTTCGAATATAGCCAGGGAATAAGCTTCTTCTGAGAATTTGCCAAATACTATAGGATACCGAGCTACCAAGCTTAATCCTGAAGATGAATAATTATCATCAAAGATAACCTTTATGAAATCAGGAACTTCATCGGAATAATGCCCTACTTCATCTACTAAAATTATCCCCTTTTTGCCTTTTTCATAAGGCTCAAGTAGAACTGCAACGGCACCGAATCCTCCAGTTTCATCTGCAGAAGTGCCAAGCTTATACTCTGCATTGTCTGTTGCAACTATTATAGCGTATCCCTTCAGCCCGTTTATTGCATAATTTGATATCGCAGAGCCTGCGGATGTGCAGGCGGACTGTATATGCATGCCTATATCAGGATTGAGGTGCTTGATACTGTAGCCATTGCTGTTTAGCTTGTCTATCAGTTTGTTTGCTAATTTCAATACAGGGTTTACCATGCTTTGCGATATATCATGAGGTGTCTCGGTTGCTATCACCATGTTTGATACCTTTGATGTGTCAACATTGTAAGAGACTATCAGCTTGATTATCGCAAGTGCTGCATTTGTTATGACATCCTCTCCTTTTGCAGCAACACTTGTCCTGTTTATTCCCAATCCAAGAATGACCTTATCTGTCTCGTCTTTAAGTTTGCTGCTATCAACTATAGAACTTACTTTCTCTCTGCTTGATATAGAATAGCTGCCTAGTGAAAATGAGATTCCAGTAATCTCAACTTTAGAAGTTAACCTAGCATCCGTTAAAGTTGCCATATTGATCATTACACATTGTTATAAAAAGTTTAAATATTGACTAATACATATTAGACATTAAACGTTATTTTATTCGATAACTACATAAAATTAGCAACTTTTATGGTATTCCACGATATTTATATATGGAACAAGCAACCTTTCATCCACAGCGAATAAATAAATATGAATTGCTATAAATTCAATATAGATATTTATAGCTAATATATCAAGTGATGATCAATATGCAAGAAGTTTATATACCTGCGGAAAGAGTAAAATTACTAAAATCAAATCACGAGTTATTCAGTAAATTGAAGAAGATATGCAACTGCAACCTTAAAATTAATCAAAACAACAGCATAGAAATAGAAGGGGAGGCATTCGATGAATTCAACGCCAAAAATATAATATATGCATTTGGCAGGGGGTTTAGCATAGACATAGCGGAAAAGCTGCTGAACGATGAATTCTATTTCACCTTTATAGACCTTGGAGATTATGCTAAAAATAAAAATAGGAGAATAGAGATTAAAGCAAGGCTGATAGGCAATAATGGAAAGGCCAAAAAGTACATAGAAGAAGTTAGTTCTGCATTCTTGAGTATATATGGAGATACTATATGCTTTATAGGCAAAGCAGATAACATCGCTGAAGCTGAGACAGCTGCAAAGACCTTAATAGAAGGTGGTTCGCATAGGCTTGCTTATCGCAGGATGGAAGCAGCTCATAGAAAATACAGAAAAGCCTCCGCGAGCAACGAGGTGTAGTAGCAATGCCCTCAATTAACAACCCCAATGAAGCAACAGGAAGTGCAGATTCAATATTTAATAAGTTTAAGGAGCATTCAATTTCTGAATTCTTCAAGAAGAACAAGCAGATGCTAGGCTATTCTGGCCTAGCTCACTCTATGGTAACAATAGTACACGAATACGTGACTAATTCATTGGATGCATGTGAAGAAGCAGGGATACTTCCAGATATAACGGTGGTTATAAAGGAAGCAGGCGATAGCAAATATGAAATATTGGTTGAGGATAATGGCCCAGGCATACCTAAGAAATATATAGGTAAAGCGTTGGCAACAATACTTGCAGGCACAAAATTCAATTCTTACAAGCAGCAGAGAGGCCAGCAGGGTATAGGTGCTGCAGGATGTACCTTGTTCTCAAGCATAACAACTGGAAAGCCTATACATATACAATCAACAACTTTAAACGAATCTTACGAATGCGATTTGTCAATCAACACTCTTGACAACACCCCTATAATATCCAATATGCATGATACTGAGCCAAAGCATACAGGCCTCACGGTTGCAGGAATTTTTGGGGAGGTAAAATATGAGAATGGGGACAGAGGTGTTTATGAGTACTTAAAAAGGACTGCGCTAGTCAATCCCCATTGTCAGATAACCTTTATTGACCCTAAACTAGAAAGATATATTTTCACCCGTTCTGTAAATGCAATACCTAAGAGACCAAAGGAAGTGAAGCCTCACCCCTTAGGTTTGTCCATAAACGATATAATAGAGTTTTCGCAAGTGTCGCAAGAGAAGAAGATTTCAACTTTTCTCCAAAATTCATTTACTCGAATAAGCCCTAAGAAAATCGAAGAATTGAAGAAAATATGCGATATAGATTTTGACAAGCCACCATCAGAGATAAATTGGGATGATGCAGAAAAGCTCATCAATTCATTCAAGAAAATAGATTGGATAGCTCCAGATGCCTCTTCATTGAACATATTGGGCGAATCTCAGATAAGAGCTACAATCTCAAACATCCTCAATCCGGAGCATATATCTGTAGTTGAGAGAAAACCCAAGGTATTCTATGGAGGAATACCATTTATAATAGAATCTGCAATAGCCATAGGAGGAAATGCAGGAAAGAAAATGGAAGAAAATGATTACACATCAAATATTATGAGATTCGCTAATAAAGTGCCTCTGCTATTCGATGCAGGAAGCTGTGCAATTACCGAAGCTGTAAAGAAAGTATCGTGGAAAAGGTATAATATAGATTTGGAAAAGCAGCCTATAAGCATAATGGTGAATATGTCTTCCATATACATACCTTATTCAGGTGTTGGAAAAGAGTCCATACAGCAGGACCAGTCAATAGTAAACGAGATAAAGTTCACATTGATGGATTGTGCTAGGGAAATGCACCATTACTTAAAGAATAAGGAGATGGATAAAATAGAGATGAGCAAGTACAAATCAATAATGAAATATGTAGACCACCTGTCTTCAGACCTTTCATTTATTACCGATATGGATAAGAATATGATAAAAGAAAAGCTGTCAAAACTGATAGAATCGCATTACATAAAGGGAAAAGGCAAAGAAGATGATGCTTCAGGCGAGCAAGTCTCCTAAATGGTCTAAATCTACTAATTTAAGTAATCCTGAAGACAGGTAAATCCTGAACAAGTCCATATCATAAGAAGATAAATTGTATACGGTTTCCTTGAACCTGCTCATCTCCTCTTCATTTAGGAATACTATGAAAGTCTTTATTCCCGGAGTTATTGATATTTCCTTGAACTTTGATGTCTTTGAGTATATTATTATATTTGCCTTCTGGTCCTTCATTGCTATTACCATATCTGCATTCTCATTTGCATCCAGGTCTGTGAAAGTTATTGCATGAGATATCATGAACATCCTAAGCTCTTTAAATATAGCCAAGTAAGCGATGTCATGGTTGCTTAGGGTTATCCACGATTTTGGTGCATATAAATTGCGTATAGTGAGCAACTCACCTTTTTCTACCAGCTGCGTAAGCAAAGTGTTTATGTTATTCAAAGTGAGGTTTACAGGTATGTTATTAACACGTATGTAATTTGATACCGCGGTCCTGAATTCCTTTACTGTCAAAGGCATATACCTCCAATGGTAATAAGTATTAAGCTTGTCAAATGCACCAATCAAATCTACATCCTTTAAGCGGACATCCTGCTTTTTGGCTACAGGAAGGTTGGATATATCAATATAAAATTCATCTCTAGGTGCAGGATGCACAAATACTATAACTATGAAAGCTACAAGGAAAACTATTCCTGCTTCTATATATTCGGAGTTTATATGGAAAACAGGGGGTGTTGCCGTACTAGTGAAATCTGTTGAGAGCATATTCAAGTTGAATGTCGATTTAGTGGTAAGCTTAGGTGCTGTCTTTGGCAATGTATAATTTATAACTCCATTCTCTATTGTGCCATTCTCTGTGTATTTTCCATCTAAATTTATCGAATAAGGAATCCCTGAAATAGGCTTTCCTTGGGAATATACTGTGAATATAAACACGTTCTTTGTAAAGTGCGGTGACATAGTTATTGAAATAGGTGGCACTGTAAATAGTGCAGAAGCGTAATCAAAATCTAAGTCATTTTTTAGGATTGCTATATATTGACCTGGAGGCAATGTGAATGTTTTATACTGTATTAAAGAAAAGTTGCCAGAAGCCTCAAAAGAGGTCAAGTAGATGTCCTTGAATTTTGTCATGTTGGTATAATAAATTGACAAATGTGGTACTATATTTACATTGCTTGATGAACCGGTGAAGATTTCCATGCTTACAGGATCTGTAGACCCCGCCACAACATCATTCTGTATGCCTAATTTACCATATATTTTGTAACTTGGCTTATAAGTAAGGTAATTGTAAATTGATCCGTTCCCAAATCCATAAGTGTCATTGGTATAGGCCACTATCCTTATCACTCCAGAATTTAGCTTGTTTATAAAAGAATACGAATAGCTTATAGGGCTGCTATTCAGGAATATTCCCTGTGAACCAGATACTACATTGTTAAATCCTACATTCACTGTGCCGGTTCCTGAGACATAATCCGGAATCCAGTATAATTGTGATATAGATTTAGCTATATCGTAAGCTGAATCATTTAAGTTAGGCCATGAATTTAGATAATTAGAAAATGCAATTATGGTTCCATTGTAGACATTTGTATATGATACAGGGCCATAGGTTTTGCCATTGTTAAATACAAATGTGCGATTAGTGAAATAAAATCCATTAACCTTAGCAATAGGAGAAACACCGGATGTTGAAAGGTAAGAAGGCATCCTGCTGTTGCTAACTACTATATCACCTGGACCAACCAGCTTTGAGAAATCCTCTCCAACATAAATTACTGAAAGGCCTTTCATCAGCGCATACCCTAATATTGTAGTGTTGCTTTCATTATAAAATCTTGCCAATTGTGGGTTGTTTTCAGATAAACTATAGTTATCCATCATTGAGGTAGGCAATCTGCCGTTTATTATCAGAAGTATAGAGTTATTTGGTATAGAAGCAACCTGTGAAGCATGTACCACTTCAACTTGGCTGTAATTGCTTATAATATTATATTTTATAAGGTCTCGTGCAATATAATTTACCTCAGAATTTGGATTAGAGCAAGACAGGCAGTCATCGGTATAATTCAACACATATATATTATTGTAAGAGGGAGGAGACTTCTGCAATAATGATTCATTTATGTATAATCCTGTTACATTTGAGGCGGCGTAATCTAAAAGGGTGTATGGCATCATGTCATAGCTGTAATTGTAGAATAGCAGATTCTGCCCTGTCAAATACACATTTTCGCTAGGTGCTATATACTTCAATACAGGTGCTACTGGTGGCTTTATCTGTGCGAACAAGCTGGCGAGATAAACAAACAACCCTATAAAGATTATCGCCATGACTGCAACTAAAATCAAAATAGCTATCTTCTTGTTCATTCAACCATCACTCTGCATTACCCTTTTTTGCAAATAATTTTACGAAAAGTTTAGTCAACCCATTTTCACCTTTTGAGAGCCTTTTGAGTATTTTGTAAACTCTTACGTATTTGAGCCTTTGGTTTATCCTAACTGAGTATATCATATTCATCCCTGTATAGATATGTAGCCCTCTGTAACCATCTTGTTAAGTATCTGTTCTACCCTGGATATTGGTATATGGTGTGTATTCGAGAATGCATCAAGATCTATAGTATTGTTATGTTCATCTATCCAATCCTCTACCATCACCATCAATGCTTGGTCTGAATATTTGTGCAACTGGTCTAATTGTTCATTCAACCTTTTGTTTTCCTCCTCCATCTGGACTGCTTTTGCTGTAAGCTCCTTGTTAGAATTTTGAAGTTCCAAATTCAGCCTGCGTATTTCCCTGAATTCACTGAATAATGAATCATAACTGTTAAATAATGAACTGTAGCTCGGGCTTAAAGATGTCAGTATATCATCTATTGAAGAATTTATATAAGTGTAAAGTGCACTTTGATCTACTATGTAAAGGTCAGTTACTAAGGCCAAGAGTTCCAGCAATGCTCTTATGACATAGATCTTCCTCATCTTTTCACTGCTGTCTAAAGGTATAGAGTACTGCACTGTTATCGAATCAGGCTTAAAAACAAGGACTATAAATAAGAAGGGATTTTTTTGCATATCTCTGCTTTCTATAGAAACTAGAACTAGCGAATTGTCTTGTTGTTTTTTAGATATAAAGGTCTTCACATCCGAAAACCTGCTAATCATATCATCGAAGCTTCCAACTAACCTGCTGTTTAAGTAGAATTCTTTTACTTTAGGTTTTATTATCCCCATAGATTCAGGCATTCATACACCTTATAATATAACAATATTCATTTACCATATTTCCCTTTTAAATCCTTTGATATAAATTTCTCCGGAAGCTCTACTGCTGGAATGTATGACAGAAGTGAAAGCAAATAAAGGAGCAATATTATAGCAAGCCCAAAGAGAACTGCACCGATTGATCTTGCATCAATTATGAGCAATGCTGCAAATATTATCCCAACTGCTATATAGAATATTTGCCTCCTTATATATTTGTTTCTCTCCTTAAGGTATTTCTTATAGTCCTCTTTGCATACAACTAATGTGTACCCTTTTTCATTTTTGGTTATATTCCTTTTGATCCACCTTATCGAATCTAGTACAAAATCATCCTTTACTGTCAAACCTGGCTTCTGCTGGCCGCATATTATGCATCTGTTATTAGATATGTTGCTTTTACGCATTAACCTCATCTTCTGAACTGAATTCGATAGAAGCATTAAATATTCTTCCAGGTTCAGCCGCAAGCTTCTGTTCATCCTCATCGTTCAATATATTGTTTATCCGAACGTCATTCATTCCAAGGCGGCGCAATATGTTTACTATATTGTCTTGATCTACTCCAGACTTCTCCAACATAGATACGAAAGCGAGCGCATTTATATGCCTGTGGGATTTTTCTAATTCCCCAAAAAACCTCGCAATAGTATCCTCGCTGATCTTGTAATTTATCAGCAATTTCCTAAGATCTGTCTTACTTATAGTATATGAGTTCTGTTCACTCATTCTTCACACCTGACGAAGATATTATCCTAGTTATGAGAAGGTCTTCTATACTCATGCTTTTAAGCAATGCAATTATATCTGCTACTCTTAGGTGGTACGAATATAGAGTTCTCACAAAATCAAGCATGTTTATAGTCCTTCCCTGGCTGTCTAATTTCTTGAATAATTGGTTTATTATATCGCCGCTGACATTGTAATTTATCATCTTGTTCTTGAGCTCATCTTCTTCAAACTGGTAATCCCTTGGAAGAAGGTTAGCTGAAACCTCTGCTTGTGTCAATATATCTGTCATATTTATCGTGTATATGTATAGAGGCTCTTCGCCTTTTATCCTGTCTAATACAAATATGTTTGGGAATCTCATTGATGTTGTAAATGACATATCAACTGCAGCCTGACCTACTCCGAAATTGCTTATCTCACTTCTTATATACGGAGAGAAATTCAGTGACCCTTGTATGTAATCGAGGAATCTTTCGAATTTTATCCTAAGTATAAAGTTTGTCCCGACATTGGAATAGATTGCCTCATTTATATCAGTAGGGTTTTGCGATGCTACAATTAGCCCAAACTGATATTTCCTCCCTTCCCTAACTATTGTAATAGCATCGCTTCTATCATCGCTTGCTACTTTCCATGCTTCATCAAGTACTACGAAGGTCTTTATTCCTTTAGTTTCGGCAAATCCTTCAAAACGCATTTTTTCTTTCAGTGTCTGCAAAATGAATAAAGCTGCTAATGCTCTAAAAGTATCATCAGACAATCCTGACAAATCTATATCAACCAACCCTGAAGTTGCCATCTTCTCTATGTTCAAGGTGCTCTTTCTTGAGAAGAAGTCTTCTCCCGGCCTTGCAAATTGCCTGAGCCTGTATATTGCATTTTCTAATTCGGCAGGATATTGGTAGCCACCAGCTTGAAGCTGTTCCTCAAGCAATGCAATCCCATCCTTGAGTGTCGGTGCCTCCTTGCCTTCTGGGGGCCTTTCAGCCAAATTAAATCCTAAATTTGCATAAGCCTGTTCCAAAGCCTCCTCAGTCAACCTACGTTGTTCTGGATAAGATGCTATATCAGTAAGTATCTCAAATGCACCCATTATCTGCTTAACCCTATCCAAGGGCTTCATCCCAGCCAAATCCATAATATTGATATAATCTCCCTTTCCTAATGACAATATAGTACCCCCGCTCTGCTGTACCCAGGCTTTGTACTCTGAAGCCCAATCTATTATGACAGCATTGGTATCCCATATGTAGTTTGCCCTTATCAAAAAGGTTTTTACAAAATAACTCTTTCCTGCTCCTGTTATACCTACTACAGCTATATGGGGGTTAGTTACGTTATCGAAATTCCAAGCAAAAGGTATCTTAAATATCTTAGTATTTCCTATGTAAATTGAGTTCATAGGATCATTGAGAAGTATATTTGCTGGGGGTTCTGGGGGCCTTGACAAAAATGACCTCTTTGACACTTCATTGCTCATCACATGTTGCATCTTTACAATAGACATAATATCATCTCATCAATCAACCTTGTTGGTCAAACAGGCTTGACGCATCTTTAACTGTAAGCGGAAGTGCAAAGTTGAATTTAAATATCTCGTATAACTCTCTTCCAACTATCCTCCTGAGTTCAACATCAAACGAACTAAATGCAACTTGTATGGCAGTTACTTGAGATGAAAGCTTATCTAGTGCTTCCTGCTCAGTAATACCAACAGCGGTTGTCTCTATATACATTATCGTAGCTATAGGTTTTTCTCCAGAGGATATCATATCAATCTTTGATTGCAGTACCCTTATCTGCCTCTGTATACTTGTTATAACTGTTTCATTTGCATTTCCTTGCAAAGCGCGCGACAACTGGAACTCTTGGTAGGATCTTTTCCCTTCAAGCTCATCTCTTGCAGTCTGTACATTTAAACCAATTGAGAAAACATGGAATTTGAAAGGGAATCCTAAACTCTTTACTATATTTTCCCATAGTTCAGGTGCCTGGCTCATCCTTTCCTCTTCATCTTCAGGAGGATTTTCATTCTTAAATACATAAGGGAATAGATTTGCGGTAACATATCCTGTTGCATAATATAAGTTGTTTACATTTTTTATTACTGAATCCTGTTTTTTGTTTATCATATAATTATTAGCAGGCTTTATTGTTGTGCCCAATAAAGAGGTAAGCATTGTGAACATCACATAATCTACTTGGCTGATTATTATTATTAAGCCAGCTGTTATAACCATAAGTAGTATTGCTATATCATAATAAATTCCTTTGGCAATGCTCCCAAGTGTTCCAAATGCAAGCAGAAGCACTACAAGAGTAAGTGCAAGGTAAATCATCGTTGTTTCATCCATCATATCACTTTGCTTTCCAAATCGCTGTTCATCTGCGTAGTTACAGTTACATAAGGTATAAGGTATTCAGGCTCAACAAACTTGAGAAGTTCATTACCTGTTATTATACTGACAGGCACACCGAAGACTGAACTTATTCCTGATATAAGTTCCCTTGCTTTCTGCTGGGCATTTGCCACTGCCTCATACTCCTTGTATCCATATGCAGATACAGTAACATAAGAAATCTCTTCATATGATGTTACTTTGCCCATATCATTGAGAAGGTTCCTAAGCATGACAGATTTTCCTTTATAATGTTCCATCCTCTTTTTGTCTGGATTTTTGTTAAGGTTTAATTGTGCAACTTCGTTATCCGCTTGTGAAATTGCATCTTTGAGCTCTCTGAGATAGTCGTCTTTATTCATTATTAAGACTTCTGTTGTGAATCTTGCTGGATCTCTGGTAATACCAACCATCCTGCTTACCTTTTGCGTAAACTCAAGTTTTTGATCATCAGTCATCTCAGTTGAAGAGGTATAAACAGGAAGCATTATGTATACAGTAGCTATGAATTTTTCACCAACTTTCTTTAATATTGAGTCTGCAGATGCAGAAAGGTAATATGCATCGTCGTTGCTTAATATTACCCTCTTTCCCCTGCCTTTTATAAAAGGAACAAACAGATAAGCATAATGGCGTGAGGTAAAAGCTAAAACATCAAATACCATTGCTATAAAAAACAATATTATCTTGACAAGATAGCCACCTATACTTAGAGGCACCATTATTGCAGCAACTAAGAACAAAAGCGAAATAGCATATTCAATGCCAAACAACATATTATTGTTCAAGTAAATTACCTAATTTATTATTTATTACATTTTTAAATTGAAAAGTTAAAAAACTAATGCTTATTTTAAAAATAAATTCCACCCAAAGTTAATACCTCAATCATACAAAACCCCTTATTCTCCTGCTTGAATAAGTAGCCCCACTTATGAACTGTGCCACAGTCTGCACAAATGCATAGGACACTGCAATTATCAGTGCAGGATAAAATAATATTAGCAACCAGAATGAACTCATACTTGATTGAACATCACTTATATTCTCCGCAGCAGGGCTCGAGCTCGAAAAGCTTTTAGCAGAAGCGATGCCTTCAGAATTTATTTGTTCTGCTTGCAATGTGGATACACTTATCTGCGTTAAAAATGAACTTGATGTAAAATAATATACTGCTGCAAATAATGTTGGGAAGACCAAGTAAAATGCAATGCCTAAAGCGATCATCATGCCTCCAAGAGCTCTTGTAGGTGGTATTATTCTGAATACAACTCCAGGTATTATGAAAACAGGTATTGCGCTGACCGAAAATAATACCAGAAGATAATATTCGGAATATAAAATTCCTAATCCATCTACGAGCATAGACATGATGAAACTAGCAGGTTCT
Organism: Microcaldota archaeon; assembly: GCA_021798935.1. GTDB lineage: Archaea > Micrarchaeota > Micrarchaeia > Micrarchaeales > Micrarchaeaceae > Mancarchaeum. Next base: position 148,725 of record JAJZBL010000002.1, on the reverse strand, counting down.
ATGAACCCTACCTCAAGAGGTGTATAAGCTACCCCATATATATACTGCGCATAGTTATTCAAATTCAAATCACCTGTATCCATACCTTCAATTTCTACTTCTATAGATGTCAAAAACTTGTCCATTGCATATGTATGGAATAAGTTTGTATAAAGTTTCTCAACTGAATTAGATGTAGTAAGCATCAGGTGAAATGCTGTTGCATAAGGATTTATGTTGCCTACATATATACCAGGTACAAGCCCAAAGAGCACCGCACATACATAAAGGAACAAGAAAATTATTATAGCGCTGGCAAAAGTCTCATACAGTTCTCCAACGCCTACGTTCCTAACTCTATCATTTTTAAGCGCTACCCCTACTCCGAATATAATTATGTCAACGAAAAGCCCTATCAAAAGTACAATTACTGCTATCGGAAGATAGGTCTGCCAATCGTTGTATATTTCCTCATTTATAGGGCAGTACCAAGGTTCATTGCTTGATATAGTCTTTGATATTGAAGAAGGTACAAGCCCGCATTGATTTGATGATGTTCCACTAGAACCTCCAAACTCTAATAACCTGTAGCCGTAATTTGATTTTAGTGCATTATTGAATTGGTTATAAATCGAGCTATAACTTAAAAGTACAATTAAAATTAAGAAAAGTGCCGGAATTGTAAATTTAAAAAACTTATTCATATATTATCACACCAAGCCAGTCATCAAAGACATAAATCCTATCCTCTCTCCTATTGCAGATGAAAAATCTATCATAAACGAATCAAGTATTATAAAGTTTAGGAACGGAAGAAATGTAAGCCCTACTAAAACATATCCCAAGGAATCTAAATACCCCCCAACCATGTAACTTAGGAAATTGCTTACAATTAAAAGTGGGTTTGAACTGGAAATTGCACTGAAAGATGGCAGAACTATAGCAGACTGGGAAGCTACAACAAACCCATAAGAAATTGATACTAAGAGAGGATATATTATACCCAATCCTACTCCGAGTGCTATTAATGAGCCCCCAAAACTCCTTGAAAAGCCTAATGCCCTCAATACAAGCCCTAAGCTAACAAAAACTGCAAGGAAGAACAAGGACCCTGTAAGCAGTATCATCTGGACATAATTTAATATCAACAAAGTTATAAGTGCAACTATAACGTAACTATATATGTCTAAAGAACTGGTAGGCAAGAAACTTGGAATGCCTGCAGAAACTCTCCAAAGCTCTTCCTGCCCAAAAAGTGCATCTGGAGAAATTCTTATCGAAAAGCCTGGCTCTAGCCCTGCTGAGAATGTAAAGCCATATATAACGTATATAAGCGTGTCTACATTCGAATTAAATGTACCTAAGTCACATGCTGATAAATTGTAAATTGTATTTATGCTTGTTGTATTGCATTGGAAAGGCAGTATTCCTATAGAATTATAAGCTGGCTTTGGGTTAAGCATCAGGAGCGACCCTATACCGATGAATATTAGCAACATTATTATTGAGAGTATAGCTTCGTATATCTGTGTCTTAGCCCACATCTTTCCATTCGTGCTATTCGATATGTTGCTTATTTCGTATACAAATACTGCTACCATTATTACGGATAGTGCGAACAGGAAAGCAAGCGCAAGCCATTTAGACGCAAATACCGTAGGGCTGATCAGTGAAAGTTCACCTATTCCAATTTTGCTGAAAAGCCCAAAACCTGTTTCTCTTAAATGTGCCGCAACAGGGAGATTTGAATTGCTGGATATTGTATAGCCGGTGGTAACCGCAGATGCTGTAGAAGTCGGAAGGGCAATCAAGCTTGCAGCTGCAATCAACAATAATGACAGCATAATTGCAAACTTCCTATGTCCTTTGTCTTTCTCAAACATTTTTTTACCCTACTAAATCATTATATCAATTTTTTCAGTCCACTAGAGGAGCTTAAGCTTGGAGAACCTAAAAGATCTCCCATTGTATCTGTAAAGTCAAATGCAATTATAAGCGTTATTAAAAGTGATAATATTATATAAAGCAGAGGCCCTATAATATCTGTTATTACTGAATTTACTGCAGCAATACCTCCAGTAAAGTCACCGGCAAAACCTATTATATCGCCAGTTATATCTAATACGTTCGTAAGACCACTTAAACCTGGCAAGCTGGTTGGTGTACTAGATGATACAGTAGCTAGATTAATGGTCTGCAGGCTTCCAACTATCATAAAATGCAATAGCAGAGGGAATAATATGAAAAATCCTATGAACATTCCTATAAATGCACCTCCTGCTGGCCTGGTCCAAGGTATTGTCCTTAACACTATACCAACGAAAAGAAATATCGGCATTATGACAAATACATAATTGAGTACTAGTATACCTGCGAATGAAAGCATTATAACTCCACCTACTATGCTCATCGTTATACCTATTACATTGCTGCCATAATTCATTCCTGCATATGGAGAGAAGGAATATCCAAAATATCCAGGCTCAATTGCCACGTTAAAAGATGAAATGAATTTTACTATATCATCATAAGCCAAAAGTTCAAGATCTTCTGATATGCCCTTTTGTACTCCCGTAAATATGACATTGCAGTCGTCATAGTAAATACGGGAGCTGAAAAGCCCATTTGATATCGGAAGTGTATCGCCAGCTGAAAAATTAGTTAGCGAAAAAGATCCTAAAATTATTACTACTATTAATCCTGTAAGTAGAACCTCTCCAATCTCACTTCTAGCAGACTCTTTTAACTTGGGCATCTCTAACAATCCACCGAATGCCCAAAGGACCCCTGTAATCAGGAGCATTATAGTCAAAAGTATAAGCGATATAGATAGCAAGCCTGTCAAAGTATCATATTTTACAAATCCCGTTGGATTGCCGGCTGCATTGTACATCCCGCCACAAAGGTTAGATGGCAGGTAGCTTGTTGTAGCAGCAGGTACAAATCCCGTGCCAAGTTCCATAAATAACACTAAAAATAGCGAAACGCCAATTGCAGCAAATCTTAAACCTTTCATATTAATCTACTCAATCCTGCCAGGTTGGTATCCCCTCCCAGCATGCCAGATAATCCTACAATTCCAGAAATTACTATTATTATATTGAATATTGGCAAGAAATATGCAGTTATGCCAATAATCCCATATATATCAAATGATGCGAATAGTGTGCTTACTGCATCATGTTCATTGCACGTTGCCAGCCCTAAAGAATATGCACTTACATCTCCATTGAAACTCCCACTGAAAATTTTGTATAAATCGACAAGATTAGACACAGAATCTGTTTCTAATATCATTCCAGCCTCGCTTTGTATCAATCCAGAACCAACCCCAGCCCAACAGTTTGTTGATTCTGATATATTCTTTATGCTAGGTTCAACAAAAAAGTCCAAACTGGTTAACTTGTTAGAGGAAGTATTTGTGTAATTATAAACTGGTGCTATTACGCTGCTACCAACTACAGTACTGTTAACAGTTATTACACTGCTTGGGGTTACAACACGATTTAGAGTAAGGTACTCAAGGGCCATAACTGATGGGTAAAACAGCACAAATCCAATGGCAAGCGCTATAAACAGCCCGCCTATTCTTCTAGTCAAGAATATTGACCTTAATGCAAGGCCCACGAAAAGGAGGATAGGCCATATATACATAAACGAAGCTATTATTAGCAGTTGCGCAGTGAATGATTCCATAGCAGTAGTAATCAACCCACCCAAAGTTGCTAATCCTGAATAAATTGCACTGTAACCAGCCAATGGTGTATACTGAGATCTTATAAACATCAATATAGGCATAGATGAAAAAGGAATCACACATGAAATAGGTATTATGTCTGGAGGTACAATAATGCCCGTGCATACTGCATCGGTAGGTGTAAGCTTGCTCAGGAAACCTATATACGCTTCAACACCAAATAGATAGTTAAGATTTGTGAATGTCTGATTTGTAAGATTTGCAAGTATTACCGCAGATGCGGCAACAGGGTAATCTATCTTTTCAGTTGTTGTAGTTTGATTTTTGACCAGTTGGCATAAGCCAGGGAAAGTTCCTGACTTGCTGCTATAAAGGAGGGAGCTGCCGCTGCCAGAATCAGCAGGATTTAATATCGAAAGGTGAGAGGAGCTATTGAGGTTACTGCACATTCCATATATAACAGTGCTGTTCATCATCTTTGTTCCTTGCAATGAGTTATAAAATATGCTGCTGAATGCAAGCAGCAAGAAGACTATTAATAGGACTATTATGACATTTCCAAAGAGCTGATAAATTTCATTTATTGCGGATTGCTTAAGTGAATTGTTATTCAACAGGCTGCCTAAAATATACCATATACTTACAAAAGATCCGTCCAAACCGATAGCAAGTGCTATAAGTGGTATCAAGTCTGTCCTTGTATTTGAAAAGGACGTTATTGCAAGCATTATGTCTATCATTTTTCAAACCTCATATACCTGACCAGAATGATGCGGCTCCTTCTATTCCTGAATTCAGGCCCTTTGATAATCCCATTGCGAAAGCCGCTGTTACCACTATATCAATACCGAACATGAACAAAGCTGTGAAAATATACTGCCCCATCTGCGATATAACCGAATTGAATTCAATGATTGCCTCAGGAGGGAAGAGTGAAGACGCATAGCTTGAAAGTATTGTTGTGCTAAGCAATGTATTTATTGATGGGCTTGTGACAGAGAATCCCGTAGACGTTCCTGTTGATGAGGAATTGTATATACTTGAGAAAAACCCTGAAGAACTTGTCGAATTTACAGTAAATGGTGTATTAAGGCAGTTTGTGCAACTATAAACAGGGTTTGCTGGGCTGAATATGAAATTAATTGCATATGCATCGAATGAAATCATCAGTGGATATATAAGGTACATTGCTATTGCTAAGGCAAGGAATTCATTAGAGGCACGCCTCAACCCACCACCAGAAAATGAAAATACCCTAAGGACAAGAGCTACTGGAAGCACAACAGTAAATGCAGTATATTCTATTATAGGCAATGCGAGCCACTGCAACTGGAGCATTCCAATCGAAATTACCAGCAAAGGAGCTAAAATTGCAATGTATCCATCAGATATTATAGAATACATGCCACCTAAATCCGCTCCTACTGGGAAGTTTAATCCAAATTCCTCTGTATTTATCCCTGGTGTGCTTACACCTATTATAGATCCAATAATGCCCCAAATCCTTGCATCTATAGCGTAAGTTATCGCATAAGTATAGACTTGGGTAAGTATATCTATACCCCTTCCAAAAGCTAAATTACCTAAATAATAATCAGCAAATTGGAATGGTGTCAAATCCATTCCTGTGAGGCTCTTGCTAACCCCCATAGTAAGGCTGCAGGATGTTTCCAAAAATGACATCAATATAAGTATTATTATTACAATTAAGAATACTTGCATTATCTCAGATCTCACCACTGCAGTCAATTTAGCATTTAGTGAAGGGGTAAGCAGCTTGCTAATTATATAAACCATCACTATTATGAATATCGATGCACCTAATATAAGGTATATAATCCCAAGCCATCCGGTTACATAGCTAGATCCACCGAACAACTGGCACGAATTTACTGCGACACTCATAATAACACTATGCAATCTTGAATTTACCTATACCTAATCTTACCCTTCCACCTAAAAATCTTGCTATTGAATCTGATATTATTATAACTAATATTAAATCTAATATTAATAAAAGGTAAAATAATAAAATAGGAAGCGATATATCTACCAAGAAATTCCATAAAGGATAAACTGATGGCGTTGCCAAGTTTACTATCCCTAAATAAAAGCCATAAGTAAAAGCTACAGCAGGGTCAAATGTGTTTTTGCAACTTCCTAAACTTAAGCAGCTAGTTATATAACTTGTAGAACTTGATAATCCTATACTAGCAGTTACTGGCAGCGTGAAAGCAAGTTCTTGTGCTGCAAAGACATTTACTGCCGCAGCTATGACATCACCAGCTAATCCAGAAGCAAAAGCAGAAGGAGAGCTAGTTGATAACGAGAATTCTGATCCAAGTGTCTGAGTTATAAGAGGGAATGTAGTGACTGGCGCTATATAAGAGGTTATTGGCTGATTTATAAACAAAAGCAATATTGGCAGGATTAATCCAATACCCATTCCAATGCCTATCAGTTCTCCACCTATGCCTCTCAAAGTAGGGAATGCTCTAAGTATTATACCTATTGGGAGGAATATCGCTAGTCCAAGCATAAAAAAGGATTCTCCTGATCCATATTGTATTATCCTAAGTAAAATATATAGAGGTAGAACTAAGAATTCCATTAAATCTTTTATAAAGGAGAATAAAGCTAAGGATGTATGGTCTATTATATTGCTTACATACAAGTTTGCTATGCTACCCATTTGAAAAACTACGGGCAACGGTATAGGTATATATGTCACAATTTCAAGACTTTTTATTGAACCTAAACCCATGCTCAAGCCGAATAATCCATAAAACGAGGTATTGACATCGTTGAATTCTTCCTGTAAATAGCAATCGCTCAATCCATATAACCCCCCAAGGTTATTGCTTACCGATGATGTTGGGGTATAGCTGTTACTACACGTACTCGTTGAAGGAACACTCAATATAGCTATAGAACTTAAAAGAAGTATTGCAGTGAAAACCACGATTATGATAATCATGCTCTTTGTGACCTCCCAAAGCTCACCCACATACCATGCCTTTAAGCCTTTCAAATTAAATATTACATTTACCATAAATGCGATTGCTATTATAAACAATGAAATACCTATACCTAGAAGTGCAATAGGGAAACTTGAAAGCACACATTGGCCGATAGGAATTGCCGTACCTGTTACTATGCATCTAGAATTTGTAGCCGAAGTGGGTGATGCACCGCTATAACTCAGAAGTAAGATAAATGCCAAAGCAAGTGAAATTAAATAGAGTCTTTTCACGGGCATCACAGTATTTAATGCAATGAATACAATTTAGTATAAAATATAAAAATATTAAAGGCTATCATTTTAGCATTGCAAATTTGCTGATATACATTTCTGAAAGCAGCAGCACTAAAAAAGGCAACACGAACAATGAGTCTACGATTAACTGCAAGTAACCAGAGACAACAGGGTTAGGTATAAAGTCAAAGACAAACCCCACAACAGACAGTATTATTATGCCGAAAACTAAGAAAATAAGGAAGTAATTTAACTTTTTGAATAGGAATCTTGATCCTGCAATTATAGCATTAATTATTTTTCGATCTTCTATGACAATGCTTGATGGAGTATATATGAATAATGGTGATAATACCAGTATTGCAAATGCTGTAGCTATGCCATCAAATCCAGATCCATACAGTGAAAGGTTTATACCCATTATTATGAATGTAAATATTAAGAGAAGCACAAATACCCTAGAAGTATAAACTTCTATGCCTTTTAGCATCTTGCTGCTGAGTTTTACGGAGGTCCTCTGCTGTTTTACTATCAGATTTATGGCGACTATAGCAAAACTCAGAAACAAAAGGGAGAATAAAGAGGATACTATTATGATTATGAAACCTAAAATCCCTCCACCAAAATATACACTTGATGATCGTAAATAAATAGATCCCAAATCGCTATATGCAGGTATTGAAGCGAACAAAGGTATTACAAAAGCGATTAAAAAAGCAATAGAGAAAAATAGAAATAGCTTGAAATTACCTCTATAAACTTCTAAAGAGTAATTCCAAAACCTATAATCCATAAAAACAACCCTAACCCATCCCTAAATATAAAAGGCCAGGGGTAAAACCCTTGGCAATATTAAAATTCATACTTCATTCACGTACAACTTGCAATTGCATTTGCATATGCATTGCCGCCTATTGTACTGAGTATGTAGGGTGCAAGAACTGCTATTATTACAGCTATTATACCAGCCATTATCATTCCAGTTCCATAACCCTGTATAGAACCTCTTGAAGTTGCTGGCAGTACGTGTCCTACTGCATACATTATAGCTCCTAGTATAACCAGTACTAATCCTAATATAAACACTATTGTCTTTATCTCTGTGTAAACGCCGCATATAGTATTAGTGACGTTTGCATATGAAGTAGCTCCTGCTGTAATTGAAGCTAGCCCAAAAATCACTGCACTTAAAAGCGCTAAAAATCTAATTTTATCCTGATGTACAGATATAAAAGAAATTACTTTTTGTCCCATATTATTACCTCTGCTTAACATACTAATTGAAAGAGTATATTTAAATATTTTTCTTAAAGGGAAGCATAAGTTTGCAAAACAATTACTAAGTAACCGATTTTTTTGTATAATATTTTATAATATATTAATGCCAATAAGAAGTTCAATGTATATATTAGGCATTTGGGATGGGACAGATTCAGGAGCTGCTTTAATTGACAGCAGCAATATAATCTATGCATCAAACGAGGAGAAGTTTACTGGAATATTAATGGAGCCTTCATTTCCAAGCAACTCTATCAAAGCAGCGCTGAATTACGCAAATATAAAGCCCTCTGATGTCAAAGAAATCGCATTTTGCAGCATGGATACTGAAGGGAATGCAAGAAGGATAGCAAAGCGATTAAATGAGAATATATACAATTATGAAATAGGTAATTTTGGAGGCCCGAATCTTGAGCATTTCAAGCGCAAAATAAAATACATTTCAGAAGATATCGGAACTTCACCCATGTGCAGATATCTTGGAAAGAATCATGTTTACAAGAATCTAAAATCTTTAGGTTTCAGGGATTTCAACCTCCATGAAGTAAACAGCCAATTAGCTGAATCCGCACTCTCCGCATTTACCTCTCCATTTAATGATTCTTTAGTAATTACAATGGATATTAATGGAGGAGGTTTGTCTGGAATTGTCTCGACTTTTAAGAAAGGCAAGTTGGAAAGCCAGATTAACATAAAACCTAAAAATTCCATCGGCCGAATTTACTCGCAGGCAAGCTCCATACTCGGAATGCATGGCGATTTAGATGCAAAGCGCTTGATGGAGATGTCAATATATTCATATCCCTATAGCATAAATGACAATATTATTAAAGGCATATTGGATGTTGATGGAACTTATATACACAGTAAGTACGGGCCTTTAAGGCAATACAAATTACTTAGGGATATAGCTTGGAAATATCCAAAGGAAAGGTTTTCCTATATGGTTCAACAGGAAATAGAATACTTATTCTCAAAGTTCACAGAAAGTGCAATAGATAGGTACAGCATAAAGGATATTGTGATAGGAGGGGAGATAGCATCAAATACAAAGCTGAATTACAAAATAGGCCATACAGAGAACATAAGCAATCTATACATATCTCCTTATCCGAGCAAAGGAGGGCGGGCTTTAGGGTCTGCGATGTACCTGAATTATGAGTTGAATGGCATCAGCCACTATAATTTTATTCCTTATCTTGGAGAGTCATACAGTGAAGAAGCTATAGAGGATGCAGCAAAATCAAACAGGCTAAAGCCTGAAAGAGAGAACCAAAAGGATCAAGCGGAGCATGCAGCAGAGCTAATAGAAGATGGAAATTATGTCCTTTGGTTCCAAGGAAGATCTGAGTACTCAAGATTAGGGTTGGGAAATAGGAGCATACTTTCATCAACCCGTGATGATCGGGCAAAGGGAAGATTAGATAAATACATCAAAAGGGAGGGTCTTTTCTATAATTACGGAGCATCACTGCTTTCAGAAGATGCATCTGCCATGACCGATTATGAGCAGGGAAGGGTACAAGAGCTTATGAGCGTAGCACATCAGGTAAAAGAAGAAGCAAAGCCTGCAATGCATTCGGTGATGAGGATTGACGGCAGTGTAGATATCCAAACAGTTTCAAATGAAAATCCAAGTTTCAGGCATCTGCTGGAGCACCTAAATCATTTATCAGGGTATGGATCGGTCCTTAATACTGGAATGAACCTGAGCATGAGGTCAGTAGCACTTACACCAGAAGACGCAATTTACACTATGCTACTTTCTAATTCAAAATACCTATTTATGGATGGATTTACGTTTATAAGGAAAAAAGGTATATCCTAAAGCACATAAAGATAAGTTATATAAACGTTTTTGACAAATACTTACTGTTAATTTTTGAAATTAAATCAAGTGAATAAATGGCAAGTTTAGCTTCTCCACAGTCTTCGGCTGGTGTACTCAGCTTTTATGATGCACCTACAAATGGCCCAAAGGTTAATCCTAAATTCATATTGGTAACCATAATAGTTGTAGCTGTGATAATACTTGCTGTAAATCACTTTGTCGTATATGCTTGAATAAGTCAAGCCATCTTGAATATATCTCTTCTAAGTTCTGTCACTTCTCCATTTTCTGATAAAATATATAGTATTGTGCGTACACCATCATCATCAATACCTGTTTCCTTTGAGATATCATCAATAGATTTTGCTTCATCCTTCATAAGAGGGAGCACTTTGGTAGAGTTGTTTACTATAAAACTTTTAAGTGCAATGTAGAATTTTTTATTAAATGACCTAGTTCCTACTACCAATCCCTGCCTTATACTGTCTTCCAATGCTATAGATAAGTTAGTCGCTTCAGATTCGGTATCTACAACAATATACCCTTTTGCTCTCAATTCATCTATAAATTTCTGGCTTTCATCAATAATCTCATTTTTTGTGTCTAGCTTGGCAGCAGGCTGGTTACGGCTTGTAAGGATTTTTGCTTTACTCTCTAAAGATGCAGGTTTCTCTTTAATTGATTCCTTTTCAGGCCCATTTTTCTCCTGGTAATTGCCGCTTGCCAGATTCTTGTTGCGCAGAAGATACTTATCATATATATCCTTTGATATACTGTATAATGTGATTCCTTCTTTATTTGTCAAAGGTACGACAATTTTCTTGTTGACGAGCTGGTTAAGAATATCAATATCTTCTTTGCTTAGTTTAGATTTTATATTCTCCATATCCCTATAATTGTATCTTATAGTGTCTAGTTTTTTTAGGACCTCCAATTCACCTGTGCTAATGCCTCCCTTCTGTTTGTCATTCTGATAAGTTCTTACAAGAAGATCCGTTATGTCGCTTTTTTTTGCAAATATGAAGTATTTGCTTTTGTATTTAAAGAAGTCTACATCATCGCCTTCTTCTATATTCAGCCCTGAGATTACATCGTAAGGCAGATATACAACCAACTTTTTATTATATGTGAATACCTTTGATATAAAATCACCATATATTCAATGTATTAAATTTACATTATAAGCTTATTCAGGAAACCATATATTCTTTTAGTTTTTAGCAAATACTATTATTATATAAGCATTTTATCGCTTTTAAATTTTATAGGTTTTATAAATGACAAATTCACCATTTTCAAAAGTAAAAGGGGTTATATCTGCAAAGCTAAAGGATTTTACAAGTTCGTTGAACTTGGATTATACATTGGATGATATAGAATCAACTATTGAGCTTTCAAAAAAATTTGGAGACTTATCATCGAATCTTCTTATGAAAATATCTAAGTCTCACAGTATAAGCATGGATTCTTTAATGGAATCAATAAAGCCATACCTATCCAATTTGGATTATTTTGAAGATGCAAAAGTAGAAAACGGATTTATAAACTTTTACCTGGATAAAGGAGCGTTTTCAAAATTGGTACTGGAATTAGTGCATTTAGAAGGAGAAGATTTCATGGGGTCAGATGAAGGGAAAGGCATAAAGGTGATAGTGGAGTCTCCAAGTGTTAACCCTGTGCACCCTTGGCATGTAGGTCAGGTCAGAAGTGCATTGCTTGGGGATACTATATCAAACATAATGGAAAGTTGCGGCTATGAGGTTGAAAGGGAAGATTATATAGATGACTTGGGACTCCAGTCCGCCGAAGCCTTATGGGGATTAATTAACAAGGAAAAACTTAACATAGAGCTTAATCCCGAGGAGAAATACGACCATTATATAGGAAAGATATATGTAGCAGCAAACTCATATATGCAAAGCAATAATATAGAGGAGGAGATAAAGGAATTGTCAAAAGCGATGGAAATTGATGGTACTTATGAATCAAATCTGCTCCATGACTCTGTATCCAGTTATATTGCAGCAGAATATGAAACAGCTTTCAAGCTTAATATATATCATGATGACTTGATTTGGGAAAGCGATATAGTAAGAAACAACTTGCTTGAAAAGGCAATGGATCTGCTTTTAAAGAGGGGTATAGTAGAAAAATCTACAGATAAAAAATATGAAGGATGTATTGTAATAAATTACAGCAAAATAGAGAATTTGCCTCCTGAAATAAAAGGGCTTAAAGAGCAGTTCAAGGTGCTGATACGCAGCAATGGAACTCCAGATTACCTTGCTAAAGATATTGCTTTTCACCTATGGAAATTTGGAATAATAAATGGAGTTTTCAAGTTTTCAAAATTCATGGATAAGCAGCCCAATGGAAAGCCACTTTATACAACATCAATAAATGGAGAAGACAAGCCTTTTGGAAATGCCAAAATTACTATAAATACAATTGATTCAAGGCAAAGCTACGAGCAATCTCTTGTAAAGCTTTCTATAGAGTTGGTTGGGGGAGAAAAATTGGCAGAGGGGTTTAACCATTTAGCATACGGAATGGTTAACCTGGAAGGGCAAAAGCTCGCAGGCAGAAAGGGCACATGGCTAGGATATACGGCAGATGACCTTATAAATGAAGCATATACACGTGCATTGAGCCTTATAGGAAGTAGGTTTAACCTGACTGACTCTGAGAAGGATTTTGTAGCAAGGAATATATCAGTAAGTGCGATAAGGTATGAATTCCTTAAGATGTCAAATGAAAAAGAGCTTATATTTTCATGGGAAAATGCACTTAACTTCGAAGGCAATTCCGGACCCTACTGTGAATATACACGTGCAAGGGCTGTCCATATATTAGAGAATTACAATGGCAAATTAGATGTCAAAAAAGCAGATTTTTCAAAACTCTCTACAGATTATGAATTTGAAATAATCAAGCTCTTGTCTATAAGCCAAGAGATATTGGAAAGAGCATCAAGAGAGTTAAAGCCTAATTTAATCGTAGAATATCTGTCAAAGTTATCGACGTTATTTAGCAAATTCTATGAAGCTTGCCCTGTTATAAAGGTTGACGACCAGGATCTAAAATATGCAAGGCTGCTTCTGGTTAGTGCTTTTGAAAAAGTATCTTCAAAAGCGATGAAAATACTTGGTATTAACCCAATAGACCGCATGTGAAAATTGCAATTTACAAAATAAGTGAGAAACCATTGCCATTAGAATTTAGTATATATTACAAATCCATAATTGCTATTATTTGAGTTATGCAAAAAAGCCATAAGATAAATACCAAATAATAAATAATTTGCCTATATAATTTAAGTGTTAATAAACTGTGGGCCCGTAGCTCAGCTTGGATAGAGCGACATCCTCCTAAGGTGAAGGTCACGGGTTCAAATTAGAGATATGAAAATCCCGTCGGGCCCGTACAGGTGATATAATGGTTAAAAAATCAAAAAAACGTAAAGGAAGTAAATCTGCAAATTTATCAAATAAAAAGGCTACTGCAAAGGTAAAAAAAGTAGCAAGCAAAAGTAGTGCCAAAGCTGCAAAAAAGAGTATTCCTGTTAAAAACAAAGTAGCAAGCAAAAGCACAAAAACAAGAGTAGAGAAAAAGCCGACTGTGGCAGTACACCCAAATGAAAGCAAAAAGAACATATCCGAATCAAATGTAAAAGTCCCTGAAGTTAACATCAATGGAAAAATAAACTTAAATGAAGAGACTAAGAAAAAGGAACCCCTCCTGATAATAAAGCCTGCTTCTCATATGGGAGGACTGGATTATCTGCATATATCATTGATAATACTTGTAGTAATATTGATAGCGCTTCTTGTTGTGATGTCCACGTTTAAGGTTGTCAAAACAGTAACAAAAGCTAAAGTTTGCCAATATGGAATAGTAAATTCAACCTGTGTGCAGCCTAAATATAATTCATCGCAGGCATTGACTGCTGCTGAAAATATAATAGCAGGATATGCAAGGGTTAATTCATCCCTTTCATTATTGCCATACTACATAGAGCCAAATGATTCAAATGTATCCTACTTGAATAACTCAAGAGAATGGCTCGTAGTAATGCCTTACAAAGATCCTGTAGCAAGAAACGAAACTCTAAACATATCAATATTGCTTTATTCTTCAAACCTTACACTAGTTGAGCCATTTACTCAATTAGTGCCTCCACCATCTCCTATATCAGGCAATACTGCAGAAGGAAGTGGAGCTATAAAGCTTGCAGACAAAGTTGCATGCAATACGACAGAACCAATACCAGCATACTATATAACTGATCCATATGCATATAACGCCTTATCTTCTTTGCAAAAGATAATAAATGAAACAAACAGCTACAATGGAAAGATAAATACGACGTATTACTTCATATTCACTGGGTATAGCCAAAGCTTGTATCCTACTTATGGAATTAATAAGACACAACTACTTGGAAAATATCTTGCATGTGCTTCATCACAACCAGACTTTGGCATGTTTGTTAACTACATAAACAAGAACTTCAATTATGTACCGATGAGCAATTCTACCCTTTCCAAATATGCAGAACTGTCATACTTAAATATGACTGAAATGAAGTCCTGTATGTACAATATAACAGATACTATGGATTATCAATCAGAACTAGCTAAATATTATAATGTAACACAGACACCAGAGATAATACTTAACTGCCAATACGAAACTATACCTGAGAGATTTAACTCTGCTGCAAATTACACATTATCGCAACTGAATTCCAGCAAATGATATAATGTATATAATAGTAGGTGTTGATACAGGAAAGACATCTGCGATAGCTTGCTTAAGCTTAAGTGGCAAGTACCTATTCAGTGCACATAAAAGAGATGCAGGGCCTAATTGGATTGTAGGGGAGATACAGAAAATTGGCACGCCAATAGTTATAGCAAATGACAAGCATAACGGCAAGAGTGATATAATACGCAAGATAACTGCTTCTTTCAATGCCTCTTTATTTTTGCCTAACGAAGACTTGTCTATGAAAAATAAGAAACTGGAAGCTAGGATTATGAAGATAAAGAATCCACATGAAAGAGATGCATATACATCTGCTCTCAATGTGTACAACAAATATGCAAACAAGCTAAAACAGGCAGAGAGAATAGCCAAGGAAAAAGATTACAAAGACATAAATCTGCTTAAGGCTAAGGTAATAAAGAAATATTCGATAAATGAGATAATGGAAGGCAAGAAAGCAAATCGGCCCTAAGTGATTAATTGGACAAAAATAAATTCTATCTAATTTACTCAATTGTCATATTGGTGTCCTTCACTTTTGCAGTCAGGTCGTCGAACAATGCCTTTATGACTACAATACCTCTTTTCGTAAAGCAGTATTTTCATTTTACAGAAACAGATGTAGGAATATTAGCAGGGTTTTCGTCACTTGTTACTTTTATCTCTACAGCTTTTGTAAATAGCAGGTTATGCTCAAAGATAAGGAGATACCTTTTCATAGTGGCTAACGCCTTGATAACTATATCATTTGTGCTTATCTTCATTTCAAATTACATATCAATATGGGTATATATTCTTATAATGAGTTTTGCGTCAGGAATAATAATGCCGAATATAATAACTTCGGCAGGAGTCTCTACAGATAGGAGGATAAGGGAAAGGATGATGGGTATATACACGCTAGCACTCAGTGCAAGCTTGATAGCAGGACCTTTCATAGAATCTATAGTTTTGGACTATTTTCCATTGAAGTATGCATTTCTGCTGTTTGCCCCTATAAGCTTATTGGCATTTATACTGTCACCACTTATGAAATTTCCTGTAGCAAAAAGTGAGGATTCAGGAAAAGACGTCAAAGTATGGAAGAACCACGGATTTAAGCTTGCAATATACTCTATATTGACTTACAATGCACCTTTCGCAATGATAATCTTTTTCAGTGGGATATTCGCTGAGCAGTCATTAGGATTATCGTCAAGTGCAGTAATGCTGATGTTCTCGCTTCTTTTCACAATTTCGTTCCTCTCACGGGTCGTGCTGTCATACTTTGTTCCTTCCAACCTATGGAGGTATATCAAGCTCTCAATGCTTATGACATCGATAGGGCTATTAACAATATTCTTAAGCAAAGACTTACTGCTTTATGCAATAGGGATAATAATATTAGGCGTTCCTCATGGGTTGACCTATCCACTTTCTATATCTGCAATAGGAAGATCCTTTGATTTAAGCAGCAGGAACAAAGCCAACAGTTATTTTTTTGCCATAATTATGCTGATCAATATTGTAGTTCCAACAATAGCGGGAGGATTAATATCAGCTGTAGGCTTTAGGGAAACCATGCTGTTGGTTATACCCGTTATAATTATATTATTCCTTCTTGCAAGGCCTGAAGCAAAAGTGCTAAGGGCATTAAAAAATATTAATGGAGAAGTAAACAGGAAATAAAAAGCACAGGCTAACAAAAATTATTAATAATATTAATGTTCAAATTAACCTGCAATATATATGCTCCTATCGTCTAGCCCGGTCAAGGACACAGCCCTCTCAAGGCTGAAACTCGAGTTCAAATCTCGGTGGGAGCATTTAAAGCAAGGGGTTATATATAAGTGCCACAAATGTCCCCCACTTTTTGTCGTCGGTAAATTTTGTGTTTCAAAAAAGCAGGATTCTAACATAGTTTTAGCACAACGTAACTAATTAGGGGTCATATCAACTTCTTTTGCCTGTTTTATTAAACAGTAAAGACCTTAATGGTGTGATTGCCATAATTATAATATAAATTGTCATAAATACAAAAAGCCACATGAATGTAATATTTGCTAGGGAGATTACAATTGCCGTTCCCATAGGTAGTGTGTAGACTTCTATCCTTGACATAGTAATGCTCCAAAGAATCAAAATGAAAAATCCTGCAAATGTTAGTAATAAACTTCTCTTTTTAGTATTTACGTGCTGAGACAACATAAGAATGCTAAATACTAGAGCAATCAACATAATTATGAAAGTAATATTAAGCGCTAATGTCTTATACTGTGGCATATATGAATGTTCAGTAATATTTAACTGACAAGAATAGTACTCGGAGATTGTATTTGCCGCATTACAATTTATGTTAGATCCAAAATTATTATTTGAAGCAAGGTTACTTATACTCTCAATTCCAATAGAGATATTACCTAAAAACAAAATTATTGGAATTAGTATCGTTATTAGAGTAAGCGCAAGTTTTAAGGATTCATAAAATTTACTTAATTCTTTATCTATATTCATAAGCACACTATTTTGCTTTTTCTATTTTCTGTTTAATTTAGCATATAAAATTCCCATTATCCTTAAAGTTTTATCTTTATTAATTATCAATCCGCCGCTGATAAATGTGAGTATGCCTACTATGATAAGGATAATATATACAACACTTATTATCATTGAATTTATAACGAAATTTGGATTTGTAGCTTTGCTAAGCTGAAAATTAGAGTTCCATAGTAAAAAGGCATGGACTATTATTCCTACACCCACCAACATGAGAGCTAATCCGCCAATGGTTTTAGGTTTCATATACATCAGTTTATCTGTTTCATTAACTTCTTTAACATTTTCCTTTTTAATACTATCCTCTTTCCATCTTTTATCTTTTTCTTCAACCTGAACAAGTGCCTTTTAGACAATCCGATGCATCTAGCGTCTCTTGTAGTCATATTCTTGATAACATCAGCTATCTTTTGCTCTGTTTTGTTATCATAGATAACGTAATCGTTATCCGAAACACCAATAACTTCGCTCTCTTCAAGGTTGTTTGACTCTTTTCCAATATGCTCTATATCTCCAATAACAATTTGTTTCCTTCTCAATTCTCCTATATCGCCATCGTACTTCCCATCGTTATGATCTATGTAGCTAAAGAGGAATTCTGAAAATGGTTTCCAGTAATACTTTGTGTTATCTTTGTACTCTTTACCAGTTTTGTAATCAGTAAATGGACTAAACGGCACGATATCTGTGTTTTTGGTGTAAGCCATGATGGGTATTATTGGCTCTTTGGTCGATGGGTCTAATCTATACCTTATGCCAACGATAACAAAGTTGAACGGCTTTAACCTCTTATCCTTGTTTGTGCGTCTAAAACGCTGTAAGACAAAAGGCGAGGTCAATGCCAGCTTGCCCATCACGAATTTGTTTGAATACTTGCTTTCGATAGCCTCTTTCGATAGCCTATTGTAGTGATGGTCTAAAATGTCTTTCCAGATATTCTTTATCTCATCCTCGCTTATGCCTATCAGACCGCCTAATCCGTGAGAAGAGTGCTTGAGTATGTCGATTTTGTTATCTTCTATGCTGTACAAACAATACCGCTTAGCTGATATGCCGTAAAACCAAACATTATGGAGAGGCTTTCCATCTTCATTATTCTCTACCTTGAACATTTCAACTGGATTTGTATAAGGATTTAAGGGATTGAAGAAAGCTTGAATCTTGCCCACTAGCTCAGGATTCACAAATAGGGCGTCGGTGTCGCAATATGCAAAGTAACCATTGTTTTCCTTCACGTATGCCTCTACCATAGCGAGTATCAGCCTTGATCCTGATGTTAGCATGGTCGCAAGGATATGGTTAAAGGCTCTGCCAAACTGCTCTTTCTAATCCACCTCGCATGTAAACGGACTTATCCCGTAGATTTCTGCATTTACTCTCTCGTTTTGTGTGTTTACTTCAACGAAAATGCCGTAAGAGGTTGCGTTAGCTATTATTTTGGCGATAAAGTCCTCTTTCTTGAGGTCTTTGTTATCTGGGTCGTGCTTCAATTTCTGCTTTATCTCTAACCGATGTTCGATTAAATAGCGGATAAAGTCATCTTTCTCCGGTGCTATGTTCTTGCCGAATAGGTTTATCGTGCTGAGGTTGTTCTGCTTGCCTTTTGGAAATGCCAAAAGAAACAGTATCAAGCAAACTGAGGCTAAGGCAGTATGAGATATATCAAGATGAGGAGAGAAGGTATGGCATAGCCTATCCCATAGTCAAAGAGAAGGTCAAACAGTCAATAAATCTACTGAATGAGCTATCAAAATACTACAAAGAGATGGATGCGAATACGATAAGTTCGGAATCGAATAAAGAGTCGACGTTCAAACTGAAGACCACTTACGATTACCGCAACCTTATGATGTATGAGGGCAGAATCGCTGACATTTACTGGTCTCAAATTCTAAAGGCGTTCAATAAACTATGCCCAGAGTTCAAGTTCGTTAGCAGAAACAACACCCTGAACTCACATAATCGCAACGCCTCTGATGAGGTAAACGCCTTGCTGAACTACGGCTATGCTGTATTGGAATCAGAGGTTAGGAAAGACCTCAATTCCATCAGTCTTGATCCTTCGATAAGCTTCTTGCACGAGTTGTCGAACAGCAGAGCCCCTCTTGTTTACGACATTCAGGAGCTTTATAGGTGGCTAGTAGACTTATCGGTGATACAGTTACTAGAAGAAAAGAAGCTAAAAAGGCTGATTTTATCGTAACAGAGAACTACAACATAAGGCTAAGAGAGAATACGGCAAAGGCACTGATCGAGAAGATACGGCTGAACTTCAATGCCAGAGCGTTCTACAACGGCAAATGCTACAGCTACCAGAACATGCTATACGAAAACGTTAGGTTGCTGGCTAACTACATAATTGGCAAATCGGGCAAGCTCCAATTCAATGTGCCAGAATTCAAGATAAAGCGAGAGGATAATACGGACATTCGAAGTAAGGTGCTAAGCCTAATGCCACAAGACCACAGGAGGTTAGGTATAAATAAGTCAACGCTGTGGTATATCCAAAGACACATAAAAGAAGGAAAGAAAATCAATGTTTATGGCAAAGTTATAAGTAAAATCAATAATGCTGTTTATAAATAAAGAAGCAGTTTTGTGTATGTATCTTTAACACCTAGAAGCAGCGTCTATTTGTATCGCGTTAATATAACGCATTTTTGTGGGTATGTCACTAGGATGCGAATTTATATACCTTTCAAACCCATTTGAGTCCCATGCCTATATTTATAGTGACACTTAATAAGCCTTTTTATGTAGTATACATGGTAGTATCCAGACCTATACATCTTCTTATCCAACGCGTATGCCAATAGCCCAACCCACGTCCGATATCATCTAGATTACGATCAGGATGGATTGGATCACGCATGCTTCGCAACGCAGCATAATACTCGAATGCTATCCTTGTTAGCTCTTTATCCTTGGAGAATATATTTATAAATGCCTTTTCCCAATTTTGTCCGTATACTATTATCTCTTTTAGATCTCCTATGTCTGTATAAACTAATTTCTCATCCTCCGCCAATTTTTCCTTTTCTTCTCGCATATACGGAAACTTGTTTATGTCCCTTTGAATGCCTCTTTCTATGTTATCCTTCACCCCAGCAGGTATACCGACTTTAAACCAAACCCCTTCTCCGTGAATTCTCTTGAGTTCGAATATTATCAGTTTTCTGAGGGCTTTTTCTGTTTCTGTTGTTAAGCTATTAATGGCATTATTAGAGTTTTCTTCATTAGGTATGTTTAGTGTCCACCCACCTTTTTTCCATAATCCAACTCCGAATCCGATTTTCTCTTTAAGATCCCATATTAATTTCTGTGCAGTTTCTAGTTTTGACGCTTCCGAACTGGATCTTTTTATTGTTCCTTTCTCAGCTGGTGTCATCTTAGTTAATTTATCGAATATGTCATCTAAAATTTTAATTTCCGCGTTAAACTTCTCAGAATCATTATAACTTATCTCTTTGTAGTTCAACCATTTAATGAATTGGCCAAAAATTATGAATAATATACTTGACCCTATATTGGTTCTGACTAGTCCCTCCTCTCCCTGTTCCCAATCCTCTTTTAGTTTATCTGAAACATAATCAAAAAATTGCTTTACTATATCAAATGCAAAATTTATAGAGTATTCGTAAGTCTCTCTAAATAATAACCCCCCATTATCTGTTATTAGTTCATTATTTGATATACTGTCACATATATTTGTCAACGTTAGGTTCGTATAGTTTGTATCCTTTTGTGAAATTCTAATACTTGGTATTCTAATCCTATTATAAAATGGCGATTTCTTTTCGCCATTCAATTTCTTTGCAATTAATGATATTGTTCTTAGTGATAATTGTTTTGCATCTTCAGAACCTTCGTATATATCTGGGTAAATGTCCCACAACAAATTCGAATTTATTGATTTTTGATTTACGTTTATCTCTACAAATAGATTCGCTTGTTTTTTAACATCGAGGTTATCAAAAGCTACTACCATTAGATTTCCTGAATCCTTCTTATCTGTCTTTGCATAACCAAATAGTCTGTGTTGCCCATCTATAATCCAAGCACTCCCGTAATAAGGTGGTAGTGTCAGCTTACCATAAGGAATATCTCCAAACTCCTGCTTACTAGCAAATGGCTCAAACGTGGGTTTTTGAGTAAAGTTTATTATTATATTATTTGGAAAAAAACCGCCACCGTCTAGGTATTTTTTTATGTTTTCTAGCCTCTTTCTGTTTACTAATCTTTGGTATGCTCCTAATGCTTGTTGTGGACTTGCCAGTTCTTTTCTATAAACATAGGCTAACTTGATCAATTTGTTGGGTTGTATAACGAATACGTAATACTTGTTGTTTCCTTTACCTATATGCATAGCGGGTACTGTTATATTGGTTAGTTCTGAACTTCTTTTATGACCAAAAATCAAAGGAAAGAATTGGAACTTTGTGATTGTTCCGAGTTGATTAGCAAGCTCTAAATATGCATCTATGTCCTCAATAGTTAGAATGAATAATCCCTTCTGTTTTAATGAGCTTATATAATCTCTTTCTTGTTTACTTAATTTTATGTTTTTTATCGCTACTAAAAATGATATTCGAAAGTTTTTCCCATACTCGTTTCTTATTGCTTTTTTATAATCGGTTATTGCTAAAAGTATATCATCAATATCATGATCTATGCTTCTATTTGATATTTCGATTGATGATTTACACTCTATAATGAAAACATTGTCTTCATCTTTGGCAAAAACATCTATCTGTTTAGGGTTTCCATTTACTGCTATCTTAAAATTCCTATCTCTATTTAATTGTTGGAATCCCATTCGCTTAAATAAAATCCATGTTTTGTCTTCGAAGAGTTCATCATCGCTTTTTGGTTTTCTAAGTACACTTTTGTCTTTACCACTTTTCCAAACTTCCCAGTTTTTGTAATTATCTATATCTTTGTTAAGTATATTAATTTCCGTAAACTCTCTCTGTTTTTCTTCTTCTATTATATTAAGATCTTCTTCATCAACTAATTCACCAAAAAAGTTGGGCCCATTATTATTTATTTGCGTCATTTAAATTACCTATCCACAGTATTGCTGATAGAACAATTTCTGCCACCTATTGCATTTATGGTAGAATTTGATTTACATCTTACCATAAATTTATTTCAACCACAATATATTTATTTCATTCTTTCTTTAGGATTGACCTGAGACTTCAAGAGATCCTGCATGCTTCGCTTACAATGACACCCCAACTCATTCGACGTTCTATTTGAAGGCAACAGGACAAAGGATAACAGAAGTTATCAAGAATATGACAACGAAAGACGCTAGATGCATCGGATTGTCTAAAAGGCACTTGTTCAGGTTGAAGAAAAAGATAAAAGATGGTAAGAAGATAACATTAGAGAAGAAAACAGTGAATAAGATGATGAAAATAAGGTGAGATTATAGTAATTCCAGAGCGAAATTTTAGTTTAATGGAAAATAAACACTGAAAACTAAAGGAGGAAAATAAAGTTTTTCTGAATGGATTAAAAGACTAGAGTGCTAAGTATAGACAATTTAGTAAAGACTTAGAAAATTTGGATGTAGACCCTGATTATGACTCTTTATTGAAACTGGAAAAGAAGATAACTATTGTAAATGAAGCCCTTGAGAAACTTATAGAAAAACAGAAGAATAAATATACAAAGATAAAGACAGAGACTTTTGTAAATAAGAACTTAAAGAATAGAACCAACATAAAGAAAGTTAAATTAAGAAACAATCAGGTGGTGTTTGACGGAGAGAAATTGTTAAAAAGTAAAAATGTAGAGCTGGCTGAAACGATAAAGAAAATAAAGGATTACGAGGAAATTATATCTAATGACAACTATCGAATTAGTTTAGGAGTTAAAAAATATGACGCTGAAGATATATATGATTTTGAAGACTAGATTAGCAAATACCGAGAAAAGATTAGTAGATTAAATTCAAGAATATCAGATTTGGAGTATAAACGTAGTGGTATAAAAAATAATTTTAATAGTAGGAGAAATACAGAATACTCTGAAGAATTAAATGAAGAGCTTGATGATATACATAATAAAATAGGGGAAACAAATCAAGAACTAATTAATCATTTAGACGATTTAATACAAGATTGTAGAGATACAGTAAGTGATTATGAGGATGCAAAAAGGAAAGTACAAGATATTATAGATGAAGATGAACAAAAACTAACGATAGAAGAAATGCATAAAGTTAAGAAAGAGTTACTGCAATGGTATCATTACTTAGATTTGGAAAGGGGCGAGAAACTCAATTTGGAGAAAGAAATAAAACCGTTGAAAGAAATGATAGATGCTGATAAAAATAAGAAAATAAATATTATTAGTTTACAGATAGCTGTTGAAGGAAACCTTCTTGGAATATTAAATCATTATACTGAAGTACGTAGTAATCGTATTAGAGCTAGTAAAGATAACATCATAGATAAATATAAAAATAAAAAGAATAAGTCAATAAAAGACCATATGACAATACTTTTCAAGAAAGTAACACTTTGATATTTAGGCAAAATTCTTTCTTTCTCAGCCCCTCTCCATGCTAAGACTATGTTAGAAAAGAGGGACATTTCATCAACTTATATATAACCCCAGCATTTAAAGCAATAAATTTGCTATTTTTTCTTTACTAAATAATGCATGAATAATTTATAAACTGCTATCAATAGCACTGCGAATATGCTAATTGCTGCCATCAATTCAACTATATTGCCAATTGACAATGCATACATTCCAAACAGTATAAGCAGAGCGTCATATATCAGGCTTCCTACCATCGAATAAGTTATGAATTTCCTTTTGTCCATATTGGCAAATCCTGCAGGGAAGCTTATAAGGCCCCTTATTACAGGTATCATCCTTGAAAAGAATACTGCTATCTCACCATTCTTGTCAAACCACAAATCAAAGTCGTCCAAAGTTTCTTTTTTAATATGAAATAACCTAAGGTTTTTGTAGATAAAGTCCTTGCCTAAATAATACCCTATATAATAGTCCACCATTATCCCAATAAAGCTGCCTATCAATGCAGCTATCAAGGCAATGTAAAAGTTCATAAAGCCTTTTTCAACCAAGAATCCTACAGTAGGGAGGATAACTTCACTTGGCAATGGAAGCGATGCACTTTCCAGCGCCATAAGTACAACTACAGATGCATAACCATAAGATTCTATTATGCTGGGCAATTCCTTAGATAATGAGCTAAGAGATATCAACAAGTAATAAATTAGTATCACAATAAAATTATCTTGTTAAGGTTTAAAAGGAGATATCATTGCAGATACTTAAATACTATAAAGACGAATCAAAAGTATCAGTTTTAGTGGAGACCCTTGAGGATCTATGGGCTCTTGAAAGGATAATATTTCCAGGAGATCTTGTAAAGACTAAAACAGTAAGAAAATACAAAGCAAGTGAGACTGATGTCGGGGAATTAAAAGATGTCATAATTGAAGTTAAAGTTGAAAAGATAGAACTTGATAGGAGTGCATCAAGGCTGAGAGTATTAGGAAAGATAACGTACGGAAAGCCTCTTGAATATGTATCGCTGAACAGCCATCATACCTTAAATATAGCTTCAGGAGATAAAGTTGAGATAACAAAAGAGAAATGGGAAGATTACATATTAGACCTTCTCTACAAAGAGGCAAAAGAATCGCGCAGGCCCAAATTAGGTATAGTTTTAGTTGATGACGAGAAGGCATTTTCAGCAAAAATTTTAGGATATGGGATAGAATTCGGCAGTGAAATATACAATAATTTAAGCAAGAACCTAAGCCAAAAGGAATATGCAGAGCTGCAGACAAAATTTTTCAATAAAGTGATAGATGTAATCAATAACATGGATGTAAGCACTGTCATATTGGCCGGGCCAGGATTTACCAAAAACGATATCAAATCTTATATAGACAATGTGCCGACTTCAAATAAGCTAAATAAAACTATAGTGATAATGGACGTAAGCAATACAGAAAAATCTGGAGTATATGAGCTTATAAAGAGTGATAGTGTGAAAAAGCTTATGGAGAATGAGCTTATAAAGAGTGAATTTGAACTTATGGAAAAGTTCCTAAAAAACCTGTCATTGGGATATTCAAAATATGGCATAAAAGATGTTGAAGAAGCGTTAGACAACTACGAGGTAGGCGAGATTATTGTAAATGACAGCAAGCTTAATGACAACGATATAAAAAGGCTGCTGGCAAAAGCCGAGAGCTATGGAGTGAAAATAGATATAATAAATTCATTAGATGAAGTCGGACAACAGCTTCAGGCATTTGGAGATATAGCTTCTATAAAAGATTGATCTTATTCAAAGCTCTTGCTAATCTAAATAAGTGAATTAGAAACAGGAGGGGCCATAAGCCCCTCAATACTGTGGGGGTGAAATGATCAAGGTACTGGTCGTCTTGCCTGGGTCATATTTATAATAGACTTTATGTCCGAGTTGATATCTGTCAATCAAGCCCATCTTATAAAGCCTATTAAGCCTTGCGGAAGCTGCATTCTTCCCTTTGTAATTCATTTTCCTGCTGACTTCTTCAGCAGATGCCATGCTGTTTTCAGATAGCTGAAGTATCTGTACTATTTTTACATCTGTGCTTGCCAAGAGGATTTCCTTTTTAGGTTCATCAGCAAAGCTTTCCGTTTTTTCAACTTTGCCGCTTTCCTCATCTTCCTCTTCATCATCGTCGTATACTTCGCTAACATCGGTTTCTAGTTTTTCTATTCTCTTAAGTATGCTATCCAATATAAGAGTTGTCTTCTTATTTTCCTCTAACATGTATTTGAACAACGAAACAAAATCCTCATCTGATCCTTGATTTGGCTTATAATCATTCAAATTGGTAGAATTTATCTTTTTGAGCTGGTTTTTTATGTTTGCAATCTCTTTTTCAAGCTCTTTTTTTGAATGCATTATTCCACCATGAATCTTTCTTAAACCAATCACATAACAATCATGATACAATCATGACATTAGTTAGTTGTGTTATAGATATTTAAATCTTTCTTAAAAAATCGGGAGGTATACTAATATGGTAAAATCTGCAAATAACATTACAAAAGGTTATTTATGAAAATTAGGCCTCTTATCGGTATTTCCTGTGAAATGGTCTTTTCTATTCTTTCTCCTGAATCTATTATTGTTTCTGAATGAATCCTTACTATTATTTCCATGGAAATCCTGCCTATGTCCTCCTTTCTTGTCTAAACCATGTTTTTTTGAATTATAATTCTTATTTATTGTTGCACTGCTCTTTATTTTCACAGGTGATTTTGATATCCTGCTTATGCTACTCTCCAAGCTTTCCTTAAGCTCTTTTGCTATGAAATTCTTAGTATAATAATCAGCTTTAAGGGCTATACTTATTTTGTTTGCGTAAACTCTAGCTATCCTGCCTTTAATATCCCTTCTTGCAGTATTTATCTCAGGAAGCTTGAACAGCAGCCCATATTTTGGAGGTTTGCTTCCAAATTTTATATGCTTGAATAAGGCATTTTCAGCACCCAACAACTGTATTGTGCTGGATGGCATTATAGAAAGCTTTTCCATAGAACCTGCTTTATTAAGCAATCCCGAGGCTATGAGGCTGTTGGTCAGATAAACAGTATTTGGCATAAGTTTGTTGGCAGTGGTATCTATATACTTCTGGAGCTCTTCTAATGTTTCACTTGTTTTCTTTATAAGTTCTGAATACCTCTCTACTATGTAGGCTTCTTCAGGGGATATCTCCTTACCTATATTTTGTACTGTAGCTTTTTCATAAATAGATTTAGATTTATTAATATCGTTTACAACAGAGTCTATTTTTTCTAAAGTCAATTCATCTTTGTTATTTATTACTTTTATCAGATCTGCAAGCAAGTTTGGGCTTTGCACCCTTATGTTTGGGTAATAAAGGAGGTACCATTCAGTAAGCCTCTCTGAAAATAGATTATATGAGCGGAGAACCTCATCATAAGCATTCACAGCCTGGATTAAAGTGTATTCTTCACTAGAATATCCGCTTTTTATTTCATTTTTAACCTCTGAAAGCATTTTTTTCCTAATCTCATCAAAATTATCTTCTGCCAATAAAACACCATATATATTATTTGAACAAATGTCAAATATAGCTATTACAGTAAAATTTAATAACACTATTTAATTAAGTGCATTGAAATTGCCATTTCCTAAGAGAGGAATTAGAACAAAACATTTTTATAATACTTATAATATTATAATAATGCATTTTGGAGAATAATAGTAAATAATAATATCTATGCAAGCATTTCTGATAAAAAAAAGAAGCCTAAAGCAAAAAGGGCAAAAGTCCAGTTTGTAAAAGTAAAAGGGTTAACCAAGGTTTTAACATGGAAAAAGAAAATGTAGATCAATTGATGAATCTTTGTTCTAGAAGGGGAATAATAATACCATCATTCAAGATATATGGCGAACTGGCAGGGTTCTATGATTATGGGCCTATAGGTCTAAGCATAAAATCAAACATTAAATCGCTATGGAGGAAAATGTTTGTAAAAGAAATGGGAAACTTAGAAATTGAGTCTACAATAATAGGATATGATAAGGTATACCAAGCAAGCGGGCATGTAAAGACCTTTACTGATCCAATATTAAAGTGTGTAAAATGCGGCTCAACATATAGAGCAGACAAACTCTTAGAGGAGTTTTTTGAAAAGCAAAAAAATTATGAATTGGCAAAGAATGTAGGGCATATGAGTTTAGATGAACTGCAAGGTTTAGTGTCAAAATACAATATAACTTGCCCTAAGTGCAAGGGAGAGTTCTCAAAAATTACAGCATTCAACTTGATGATGAAGACAGAGGTAGGGCCAACTGGCGGCACTATAGGTTATTTAAGGCCAGAGACTGCTCAGGGGGTATTTGTTGATTTTAAAGAACTTTACAAAAGCTATAATTTTAGGTTGCCTATAGGGATAGCACAGGAAGGAAAAGTTTTCAGGAATGAAATTTCACCAAGGCAAATACTAATAAGGATGAGAGAGTTCTCACAGATGGAACTTGAATACTTCTTTAATCCAGAAAAAGCTGATGAATTACCATTGATAAATAACCAAAAGATCAATGATGAATTTTTGAGCAAGAAAATTTACCTTCTGAGCAGGGAGGATCAAGCAAAGAATGAAGATGCTAAAAAGGTATCATTGCTTGAAGCTTTAAAGTTGCGGCTTATCCCAAACAAAATATTTGCTTATATGGTTTACAAAGAATCTAGATTATTGGAAATTTTAGGGATAGATGAGGACTTAGCAAGATTCAGGATACTTATGGCAGATGAGCTGCCTCATTATTCAAAGGGCAATATTGATTTGGAGATAAAGGTAAATGGCAAGTACGAAGAGGTTGCAGGAAATGCTTATAGGTCAGATTTTGATCTATCTAACCATAGCAAGATGTCAAATACAGATATGACAGTCCTAGATGATAACAAGGGTGTATTGCCTCATGTAATAGAAGTCAGTTTTGGATTGGACAGGTTATTTTGGGCAGTAATGTCAAACAACCTTTACAAAGATGAAAAGAGAGGATGGGAGGTTTTAATGCTCAATAAGGTAATTCAGCCATTCCAATATGCAGTATACCCATTGCAGAAGGATAATGCGTTGATTGATAAGTCAATAGAGGCACAGAAGATATTAGAAGAAAAGGGCTATAGCGTATTTTATAAAGAAACAGGAAGCATAGGCAAGAGGTATGCAAAGGCAGATGAAATAGGTATAGGCAAATGCATAACTATAGACTACAATACGCTTGATGATGAAACTGTGACAGTAAGAGACATATCAGATGCCACACAGATACGAGTAAAGCTAAAAGACCTAGGCAATTAAGATGAATAAAAAAAGTGAATTGGCAGCTAATAATAAGTCGATATATGCAAAATTATTTAATATAAAGTATACCTTTGAAAGCGCCCAGCCGTTGACCTTCTATGGCGATTACTATGCAGATGAAAATAAGCTAAGTTATGTAGAAGGAGATTTACTTATCAAATTAAAGTTCGAAGAGCTAAAAGGGAATAATACAAAGATAATAATTGACAACCCTAATTCATGTAAATTTAGTAAAGTTTCAGAAAAATTTAGGCTTAAAGATAATCTAGATGAGCTTTACAGAAATATATCGACGGATGAAAATATGGAGCGTGCAATCACCGCTTACAAAGGGATGAGAGTTACCTTAAATGACCCATGGGAAACAACAGTGTGCTTTATAACATCGCAGTTCAATAACGTGAAACGCATAAGAGGGATAATCAAAAACCTAATAAATAGGTTCGGTGAAGAGCATATTGATGAAGCCACTGGAATAAGATTTAAGTCATTTCCTGGTCCTGAAAAACTTAGCAAACTTAGCAAACAAGATCTAATTAAAAGTGGAATGGGATTTAGGGCAAAATATATAATTGATGCAGCTAAAGTATGCTCTGAAAATATCAATCTTAACAAGCTTAATCCAAACAACTATAATAAGTTGAAGGATACCTTAATGGAAATAAATGGCATAGGGCCAAAGGTAGCTGATTGCATAATACTGATGGGATATGGCAATTTCAATGCATTTCCAATAGATGTATGGATGAAGAGAACTTTAGAACGGTTATATTTTGATTCGAAGCCACAGAGGATTAAAGATCTTTATAGCTTCTCTGAAGAAAAATGGGGTGCATATAGGGGATTTGCACAGCAGTATCTGTTTTTTTACGGTATGAAAAATTTAGGAAGAGGCAAGGCAAATGGCAAATAAGAAAAAAAATACATTAGATAAAGAGATAAATGAATATGAAAAGCAGCTAAAGGAAAAAGAAAATCTATACGATGAGATATCTTTGGAATCTAGGGATATAATAAGAGGTTCAGGTATAGCAATAACACTTCTTCATAATGGCAATAAGAAGGAATCCAAGAATAAAATTGATCTGCTATCTAAGAGTGTAAAGAATCTATTAAGCAGAGATTTAGGATTTAGATATTACACTTTACAAGCTTACCAAGAGTATGCAGAGGCACAGATATTCTACAACTTGTTAATAAATGACCGATTTATAATTCTAGATGAAATAGGCATACCAACCGAGTCATATCTATTGGGCATGTTGGATGTAGCAGGTGAGTTAAAAAGGGAAATAATAAGCCTTTTAATGTCAAGAAATGTAAAGAGATCTGAGCAACTATTTCATTATATGGAAGAGATATATGATAAAACAAGGATAATAAGGTTTCCAGAGGTTATACTTCCAGGTTTTAGGAAAAAGCAGGATGTAGCTAGGATACAGATAGAAAGTGCAGGCAATGAAATAGTATTATTTAAAAGATGACTATTCAATCCTTAGTCCATCCACAAAATCCTTATCCGATAACAGTGAATTTATAAGCAAATCTAGATTTTCTATTTTATCTTGCTTAAGGAATTTGCCCATCATTTCAATATATCTCTTATTCTTCCTTATCATTGATATAGTATTCTCTATACTGAACGAGTATTTATGGTGCAAATACTTGTTTACCATTGGTTGCGTTATTCCAAGTATGTCTGCAGCTTTCTTCTGGCTATAATTCATCTTAAATATTAAATCTTCACATATAGCCCCTTTTATAGAAGGCAACAGATTTTTTACCTCATCATCGCAGTATAGTTTCATTGTGACACTCACAAAATAATTATCTTTATTTTATTACTTAGTTGCAATATACTAAAAATAAAACACTCAAACTTATTTATAACTGTATTTAATACTCAATCTTAATCCCTATTTGTAGGGAACTCTTTTTTGAGGTTTTATAGATTTATCCCTTATAAGGTTTAAATATTGGCTGCTATAAAGGTTGTCAAATTTTCTATAATTTATTGTTCCTACTATCACTTTTTCTACGATCAATGAATCAAATTTCATTCCATTCACTAAATTTATTGATAACGTATTCTTTGCTTGGGTTGAATTGATTTTCTTTTTATTAATCTCAAATATTGGTCACTATAAAGGTTGTCAAATTTTCTATAATTTATTGTTCCTACTATCACTTTTTCTACGATCAATGAATCAAATTTTACCCCTCTCATTGTTTCTGAAAGTTCATTTTCTATTTTTCCCATATCTTCATCTTTTAGTATAGGGAAAAGGTAAAATATGCCATTCGGTATCTCCAATCACATATATAAGAGAACCTGTCAATAAAATTATCTGGTTCATTTATTATATATTTGTGGTGTTCATCCCTAAACTTCATAAAGCGTGTATAGTTAATCAAAACAGCGATAACAGCCATATCATATTTTTTATCAATTTCTTTTATTGTTAAAGTTGGCCTTATTATTACATTCTTTCCATCTTCATTGGTAAGATCTTTATATGCCCTCTTCGCACTTCCTGCAGGAAGATTATACTTTTTATCTATTGAAGAGAAACTCTTTCGGCTGTCTTCGTTCAGTTCACGAAGCAATACATACTCTCTGTACATTAAACTTGATAAGTTTGGATGCTCTCCCTTCTTTTTCCTCTGCCAAACCCTTTCTTTAAGGATATCAAAGAATTCATTCCTTAATGGAATAAAACCATAACTACCTGCAATAGGTGTTATATACCACTCTGCTTCTATGTTATTTAAGGTTTCTGATTTCATTATATCATCAAGTACCCATGCAACCACATTGTTGTTTTCCGCAACACAGAAAATTACCAAATCATAGATTCCTTTAGTTGCAAGTGCAAGTTGAACCTTAAGATTCCTATCTAACGCTTGTTTTATCCCTTCAAAATCCGGTTTGTTTCTTGTGAATTTTGCAAGAATCATATATTCTGAAAATCCAAGGTTGTTCATGTTTAACTCGAGTGTATATTTTATCCCTAAAATCCTTTCTAATCGTTCGATACGGTACTCAAGTGCATGTATTGATATGCCTGTTATCTCTGAGATTCTATTTAAAGTGAGCCTTGAGTTCATGCTCATGACTTTAAGAAGATTTATATCGTCTTTACTTAGAGTGTTGCTTGATATATTTTTTCCTTTAAGCCTCTCATTTTTAACCTTTATCTCTTTAGAATCAAAAGAAGGAGTCTTTGAATCTGCAAGTATAACTATTCCATTTGCGGTTATCCAACCAATATACGCTTCGCTGGATTTATCATTATCATCAATATTGAATACATAGAATTTTTTATCCCTTATTTTAAGTTCCAAACCCTGCCCATATATGTTCTTTAACTCATCGAAAGCCTCTTGGACTTTTGCTGGAACTTTTTCCATTTGCAGACCTTAACTAATATAACACATTCAAATTATTTATAGGTTGCTGTATACGATTGTGTGAGTTATTTGACAAGTATTAAAAAGAAAAACAAACTTGCAGGTTATATGCTCTGTTATCTGCAAAACAAATTCCAATTTTATGAACTAGCTGTTAAAGATATAATCTTAGAAACTATATACTGTTTAACAATAATATAGGGTCATTATAAACGTGGTTGAGATCAGATATACAAACCTATATATATCTTCTTGAATACCTATATACTGTCATTGGTTGCAATGCTATTTGCCAAATAGAATACAATTGCAAATTACCATATTTTAAAGATTTTATTTCGGCAAAGAAGTATCGGTAAAATAAAACAACCATTTAAAAACTTTTAACTTACAAAATAAATAAAGGTGTTAAGTTGGCAAGAAGAGGAAGGGAAACATTAGTAACATGCGAGTCGTGTGGCAGAAAGGTACCTAGAAGCAAAGCTGTAGAAGTAGAGAAATTTACAGTGTTCAGCACTGATATGAAAACCAATAAAGACATAAGATTTACAGAAAGGAACAAAGTATTCTACTGCATAAGCTGTGCTAAGCATAGAGGAATCTTTGAAATGAAAAAAAGACAGGCAATGTCAAGAGCAAATCGAAGACTAGAATGAGGTAATTGGTGATGGCTGATCTGAATCAGGACGATCTTCTTATTTTTAAGGTCCGAAAAAAAAGAGAGTCCGGTTCAGTTAATACTTCAATGCAAGCATCAAATACAGGTAATCCTAATTCTAACATAAATGCAGGTGCAAATTCTAATATAAATTTTAATCAACCTCCTTCTATAAATACAGAGGTAGCTTCAAGCACTGCAATAACTGGGAATAATAAAGTACTACAAAACAAACCGATTCAGAGACCCGAAACCAACTTACAACCTAAACCAGAAAACAAGCCAAAGGCTAATCCACAATTTGAGCAGCCCAAAACTTATGGAAGCACTTATGGGGCAGTACAGACCGAAACGCAACCATATCCAAATATACCACCATCTGGAGGTTATCCCCAACAAACGCCAGCTGTAAACCCCTATACATACCAACAGCCTAATGTGCCTCAAGCCCCAGCTTTTGTAGCCTCTCAGATGTCAGACCAACAATTCTCCCAGGCACTAGGCAGTGTAATGATGGACCAATCCTATATGGCAAATGAAAAACACAAGGAGACAAAAGCACAATTAGAGAGCAGAAGGATGGCTACCAACCTGATGTGTGTATGGCATCCATGGAGGCCTGCTTATGCTATATGCAACTATTGCCATAGGCCATTCTGCTATGAAGATCTTGTAAGTTATAATGGAAATTATTACTGTTTAGAAGATATAGATAAAGTTTCAACCGGAAATGGTCCAAAAGGCAGCAGCGTTTTTGTTAGCAATTCAAGCGAATACCTATTATTAGGCTCTATTCTAATGATACTTCCTATTATAGTGATGGCCATATTAGCTTCTGGACAGGTGTCATATTTATTGGAATTTATTAAGACCTCTGGAATTAGTGCATTAAATTCACCCACTAACTTTTCATACTTGCTGCTTTCTATAAGTATGATTTTTGTATTGCTTCAATTTTTCGGAGGAATTCTGTCATTTGTAAATCCTAAAAATGGTCCAAAATTTGGGATGTTTGCAGATATCCTTGCAATAGCTTTATTTGTATATTTATCTGCAGCATACATGCAGCTTTATACAATATTGATAGCAATATTTTCATTCTTCAGTATTCTGTTAATAATCTATTCAATAATGTCCGGATCACCAGCTGAAAAAAATGCAACTAGTTATAGCACAAATACAGAAGACAATATTCAGAGCAATTTTCCAAATGTAGGAAAATTCTGAATAAAATTTATAAATGTTCAAATTCAAGCTCTGTCTATAATATAAGAAAATTACTTCAGGCTTAAACTTCTATCCTGGTACCTACCTCTTTTCTCTATAATTGCCAACCTATCATTTACTTCCTTTGAAAAAGGGTTTGATTCAGAATAGCCTTTTATAAAATGAGAATACTGCCTCTTGTTTATGGACCTTTTCATCAGCAGAAGGTCTATCGCTCTTTCCTCTGCATTTGAGGATAATTCTGCCAATCCAAAATCTATCAGGTAGAATTTCGTGCCTTTAAGTATTATATTTGCAGGTGTAAAGTCATTGTGAACTATGCCTGCTTTATGAAGTGTATATAGCAGTTTTCCTATCTGCATAAATTTTACATCCTTAATTTTATCTAAAACCTTGTTCAAATTGTTGCCCTTGATATAATTCATGTAAATAGAATAATCAGATACTATTAATGGGATTGGGCAGTCAACTCCGCTGGAATATGCTAAGCTCATTATTTTAGCCTCTTTCTTGGTTCTATGCTTTCTTAAATCCTCATCGATTTCCTTTATTAAGTAGTTTTTCTTCCTGCGGTATTTGATTATTATATTAGTGCCAAGAATGTTCTGGAGATATATGTTTGCTTCGCTGCCTTCCGATATTTTAAGAAATTTTACCATAAAACTTCAACCTTGTCTATTCTATACCTTTGGTTTATCCCTAATTTATCTTTGCCAAATGTTGCCCCAGAATTATACATCTCCTCAGCTACCAAAGCTATCATAGCACCATTGTCTGCGTTGAACTGGTTATCTGCATCATAGAACTTTATTCCATGTGATTTTGTCATATCCATAAGCATGCTCCTAAGCCTGTTGCTCTGTGCTACACCTCCCGAGAGTACAAGCTCAGTTTTTCCAGTAAGCATCAATGCCCTTTCTGTTGCTTCAGTGAGCATTGAGAATGCAGTTTCCTGAAGCGAAAATGCAATATCTGAAACTTTATTTGAATCAAGCAATCTTACAGCATTTGTCAGGAGCCCTGTAAATGTGAAATCCATTCCTTTTACGCTATAGGGCATCTTTATGTATCTACCACCTTCTGCAACCTTTGCAACTGTAGACCCCCAAGCGGGGACTAATTTTGCAGCTCTTGCAAAGTTGTCAAGCATATTTCCAACTCCTATATCTAATGTTTCTCCATATACTTGATAATGCTTTTTAGGTATATTGGATATTCCAAGCACCTGCGAATTTCCGCCACTTACATAAAGAGCTAAAGGATCCTTAAATCCTGCTAAGTGCTTGGTTATCTCAATGTGTGCAATTGCATGGTTTACTGGATATATTGGAAGTTTTAGCTTATAACTAAGGTATGAGGCAGCTAGTTGCCCTACATGCAAACAAGGGCCTATACCAGGGCCTTTCGTATAGCCAATCCCGTCCAATTCATCTATGTTTATCTTGGCAGATTCAAGTGCAGACTCTATAACATCATATACATTTTCAGCATGGAAATCAGCAACTTTAGCTGGAATCATCCCAGATTCCTTAATATCATACATCCTTTTTGAATTTGCCAATATCTTTCCATTGTCAACTATACCTACACCTAAGGTATGTGCACTGCTTTCAATACCTAATATCATTGAGTTATCACCGTAAGAAGAGTGTTTTCAGAGAAAGATACCCCTTCCATTTTCTATCAGTATATCATCTTCTATTCTTACACCGCCAAATCCATAAAGGTAAATCCCAGGTTCATCGCTCATTACCATGCCATTTTGGAGTTTTATACTTTTATAAGATAAAGCCGCTGCTCCTGCATCATGAACATCTATACCTATCATGTGGCCCAAGGAATGTATGAATTTATCCTTATATATGCCGCCATTAGCTGTGTTTATGAATTTGCTTACCTCTTCAAATATCTGCTTTCCATCTGCCCCATCTTTAATCAGGCTTAATCCAAGCAACTCTGCTTTTTCGACTGTATCATACATATCCTGCAGCTTCTTATACTTCAAAGATCTCTTATGTGGCTCAAAGAAGAATGTCCGGGTCAAATCAGAGCAGTAATTCTTCCATTTTGCACCTACATCAAGGAGCACAACTGCATTTTCTTTTAATATAGTATTATCAGGAGAATGATGTGGCAAAGCGGTGTTCTTGTCAAATGCGACTATAGTACCAAACGAATTCTTGTCTGCACCATTTTTAAGCTGCAAATAATTAAACTGTGCTGCCAATTCCTTTTCAGTAATCCCTCTCTTGAAGTAATACTGTACTTCATCTAAACTTTTCTTGGTTATCTCCACAGCTTTTTTTATTTTTTCTAATTCATATTTATCTTTGATATTTCTGGCTTCATATAGGCACTTAGATGCATTGAACAGCTTGTTGAATTTTGCATACCTTTTGAATTTCTGATAATAAATATAAGGAAGGAAATTTTCATTGTAGCCAACTTTAAGGTCCGTCAAATTTCTGCTAAGAAATTCCTCTATATCATCTTTAGTGTTTATCCTATATACATTGATATGGTCATTGGACTCTAAGAGAGCATTTTCATATTCTAAATCCGATGTGCCTACTACAACATGATCTTTGAATGCAATTGCGAATGACTTTTCAAATACTCCACTATTGAAGTCAGTCAGATAATAAAAATTGCTATCTATAAAAGGCGAATTTAAATTAAATAGCAATATTGCATCGAGATCGGTTGACCTGAAAATTTTGTTAAGCCTATCAATTAAAATATTTGTTTGCATATTACCTAATATGATTAGTGCAAATAAATTTAATAATATGAGCGGGGAATCCTCATAGTTTATAGGTTATGAATGTAAAAAAATAAAGCAATTTAACAAAATGATAAAATGGAAGACCTTAACAAA
This sequence comes from Microcaldota archaeon, assembly GCA_021798935.1. Taxonomy (GTDB): domain Archaea; phylum Micrarchaeota; class Micrarchaeia; order Micrarchaeales; family Micrarchaeaceae; genus Mancarchaeum. Next base: position 111,316 of record JAJZBL010000002.1, on the reverse strand, counting down.
TTGATAAACGAACTCTCATTCAATCATCCAATAGTAAAGGTCAAAAGATCCATGGAAGTTTACCGAAATATGAAGAATCCTTCTATAATATCAAGTTATTATAAGAATCAATATAATAGCATATTGAGCAAAGATTATATCAGTGGTTCATCCCCTACTGAGATATTCATAGGCAGATTTGGATATCCAAAAGTATTTATAGGGCCTATGATTTCACCTTTCTTAAAAGATTCCTCATTGCTGGCAAATCCATCTTTATGGAAAGGTATGCCAATAGAAAAAATAATACAGATGAGATTGCAGCTTGTAAGAGGAATGCATATCACCAATGTACATGATATTGAAAAAGGCAGGGTTGAGGAAGAAGTAAGAGACCTTGCATTGTCTGATAAGCCTGCTGATTCAGATATAAATTTTATCGGCAAGCCCTTAGTAAAGCCAAAGCTAGATACAGATTTGAGTCCTTTTGGGCCAACGGTTAAGATAAAAGATATGAGAGTATCTGATTCTAGGTCAAATAGATATCTGGAGAAGCTTTATTCTGATTACGATGCAGATGCAAGCACGGCTGTAAAGGAACTTTATAATAGCAAAGTAGATATTTACCGTATTCAAAAAGGGGTATCTGCAGGATTATTTGGGTTGAAATCTAACAGAAAATTTGTGCCGACCCGTTGGAGCATAACAATGGTAGACGATTTGATCTCCAAATCATTGCGCGAAGAGATAAAAGTCAATGAAAAAATTGATAATATAAAGATATTCTACAATGTTGCTTTAGACAATAGATGGCTCATAGTATTTATGCCAAATAACTGGGAATACGAATCAATAGAAGCGTTTTACCCAAGAACTACATGGAATGTGAATTCAGATGAAATCTCCATATATTCGTCATACGAAGGCTATAGAGGGAGAAAGAAGTATGCAGAGATTGGTGGCTGCTACTATGCAGCAAGGCTTGTAGTTGGGGAAAAGTTAAAAGAAATGAAGAGGCAAGCGTCAGTACTGATATTGCGCGAAGTCCATGAAGGTTATACGCTGCCAGTAGGAGTATGGAATGTACGTGAGCACGTCAAGCAAACTCTACAGACAAAGCCAATAGAGATGGATAACTATTCTGAAATGTTCCGCTACATAAATGAAAAATTGGATATTAATGTCTCTGAATGGATAAAAAATAGCAAAATACTTACAGGGCTGCTAAAGCAAAGGCGCTTATAAAACCTAGGAATCCTTAAGGGATTTGCCAAAATTGCTTTTCTTCTCAGCTATATCCAATTTCCCATACTTTAAAACAAATTCAAGGCTTATTCCTTCACCTGATGGCTTTATAGGAAGATGCAACAAGGATACCTCATTTTCTGTTGTCAATTCCAAATCATATACTCTGCCTTTAATCAAATAAAACTGGTACTCCAGCTTATCAAATAGTACATCATAAATCTTGTTTCCTAGGTATTTCACAGCTAGCCTACGTATCTTCTGCAAGATCTTGTAATTTTTCTCAGATTGGGAATCATTTGAACTGAGTTTTGGATAACCTTCAAATTTCAGATTCTCATATACATATTCAGGTATGGATAAGCCTTTGGAATCGATATACTTTTCTATAAGTTTTCCATCTATGCTGCCTTTATAATTATAAAATAGGGACCTTAAGAATTCCAAATCAATAGGATACCTATTGTAGCCTTCTTTTGAGATTGTGCTTAACCCGAATATACCTGAAGGCATATGCTTTATCTTCGATACTAACCTATCATTATCAATGTCAGAAAGAAGATCTTTGACTGCATAAGGTGCCATATCTGATGATTGCCTAAAATAAAGCTTGACTTGAAGTAGTCTCCGGAGGTCTGCATCTACCTCCAAAGCTCCATGTGTTATGAATATAAGCCCCACCCCCTTTTTTCTAAAATCTTGTATACGTGTCTTCATATCTTCTACTGCAGGCGAGTCATCATCTTTGAATACAAGTTCTGCTTCTTCTACCACTAAGAGCATCCTAAGGCTGCTGTCGCCCGATTCATCCATCGAGGAGATTATAGAGTAGAACTGGTTTAATATAAGGGAGTAAATAAGCTTTTTCATTCCAAAACCGGTTTCAGATGCATCAAAGACTATACCTCTGCTGATCAAATCCTCAAACATTACCCCGAATTGAGAGGAATATTCAGCATTGCTTAATAGGTCTATAAGGTTTTCAAGAGCTGCCTTTATGTTTTCACCATGCTTAGTATATTTGACTCCTGTGTTTGTACGCTTTCCATGCATATCTATTATAGATTTTATTATCTCATCTATTGCATCTGCAGGATTAGGATTCGCTGTAGATTTGTAAACTCTTCTAAAAGCATCTAGCATACATTTTTCTAATGGTCTCCTGTAAGGTCCTGCATCTGAAGCAGAAGCAAGGAGCATTGCGAGATCCCTCCAGAATTTATCCCTATTTGATCTATTTGGGCAGCTGAAGAAATTAATAGGCACTTTGTCATTTAGCAATTTAAGGCAATATAAATTGTTGTCATAGGCAAAGCCATCCCATTCCTTTGTTGATGAAATCACCACTGTTGGAACTCCAACCTTAATTGCTTCTTCTACAATTGCCATTGACTCATGAGTTTTTCCTGTGCCTGGAAGGCCTGATATTAGGACACCCAAATTCAAAATTGAGCGATCCAGCGACAAATTAATCTTTGTATCCAATACTGCATGCTTCATGATTGAGCCTATGCAAATATCTCCTTTTGAAGGGGAAATCCCTGTTTCAATAACATGGCTTATCCTGTGCATGCCTTCAAAATCGAGCAAATAGCCAAGTTCATCGCTTCCCAAGGCTATTTGTTTGGATTTTGACAGGTAACTTATAATATCTGGCATGCCTGCATTAGATATGGAGCTACTTTCCAAAATCAGAAATTTACTGCTTAAATAATGTTTTATGTAAGAGCTTTCTGCATCTGTAAAAAATAAAGTTTTATAAATAGAGCTTCCTTTAAGAATTGCCTTATTTATCGAATTCAAGATATAATTAAGTGCTATCCTATCATCTGAATTGTAAAATATATCGTGCTGCGTAGAATATGAAGAATTATAGCTTGCCATCCTTGCATTAATTGAACGAGTTTCTTTTGTGTCAATTGCTGTAAGGGAACGCTCAATTTCTCTGCTGCTGTATTCTATCTCTTCCTTTTTAACTGGGAAAAATAATACTCCAAAAATTCCTTTTTCTATGCCTAAATTGAAGCAGTCTTCAAACACACTATTGCTTGATTTTGGGTCTTTTTCATAATCGATATTTATGCGAAGAAAGGATCCAATAAAGAAATTACCTTTCGAATCAGTATCTGTAGATTTTGACAGTTCCAATCCAGGTATCCTACTTGCAATACCTTTTGAATAAAAATCAGGGTTATCTGTGAATAATTGAATATATGTTTTTATATCGCTGAAATCAAATATTATAGCAAATGGAATCCCTTTAACTGCATCAAAGAAAAGGCTGGAATCAATGCCATTATCCGGCACAGAGTCAATGCAAAATTTGCCATTTACCATAAGATCACCATCAATATAATTAAAGCTAAAGATTGCATTGCAACTATTGCAAGCCAATATTTTTTCTGTATATAAATTCTTTCGAATTTTACATAAAGGTAAGAAAGGAGGTAAATTGCAGGCATCCAAATTACTATAAATGTGAGTATATTTATGCCAAATAAAATGGAGGCTATAGCTGGCATTGGAAGAAGGAACAGCAGGATAGATACTGCAAAAAGCAATGAGTCTAATAAATTCTTGCCCCTTTTATGGTGGTAAATGTTATTTGTTATATTTAATGCCATAATATCATGTTTATAAAAAACGCAATTGCCAAGAGCAATGTACTTCCATAAGCTATATCTATGCCAAGCTTGAGCTCACGTTTTCTGCTGCCGTTGAAACTAGTAAATATTAGGATAGAAGATAAACTTATCAATTCAAAAGATATTCCATAAGCGGTTTTAACCAATAAATTCAAGATTATCAACTTATCACCTTAACATCCCCAAAAATAATCCTTAATGCCAAAAGGGAATTGTTTTTATAAGGCTGATTTAGCAGGTAGCTAAGCTTTGCCAATTCATTTTCATTAAGTATAAATATGAACTTCGAATCAATTGCAGCATTTCTGTCAAGGCTAAGGTTATCAACGACTTTATTTAAAGCAAGAGTCCTATCAATATCAGAGAAAACTAAATTCTTCTCATAAATAGATCTCTCATATACCTTGCTTGCTATAAGCTTTTCTCGGATAAACCCACTATCTTCAAATACCCTATCTTCATATATTAAAAACCCTTTCTTGGCGAATGCACTCCTTAATTCATATTTTCTGAAAACTTCATCTTCAATAGGCAACTGGTAACTTTTTTCCAAAGCACTGATTATATAACTCAGGTCTCTTGGAATTTTACTGCCTTTAATGCCAATTACATTTAAAAATTGGTCAGTAATTGTAAAAGTCTGCTTTTTCCTGCCGAACATATCATATCTATAGCTGTTGGCTTCATTTGCAAGATTTGAAAGCAATATGGATGCGACAAGCACCAATATTCCTATTATGAAGTAGCTAGCATGCAGATAGGCTAGGTAATGCAATGAAAGGAATAAGGTAACAAGCAGCAACAAAAATACTGCAAGCAATAATTTGCTATCCATATTATAACCTATAATTAAGCAATTTCAACACTTCATGTGCCAAGTTCGGATCAATCCCTAATGCCTTGCTTGCTATCTCCACCAAGCTTCTCTTTTCCAAATTGGCCTTATTCAAGTTTGATATTACATCCTGAGAGAATCTTTTATATGTATAAAGCTCTTTTAAAATATCTTTATTTGACTTATTTAACCTCATTAATCTCTCGCTTAAGTTGAAATTAGCATCTGAGAGATTCTTCAAATAATCTGCAATATTGCCTTGTGACTTTCCAACATCTTTAAAGTAATCAAGCGTTGTCCATTCTAACTTTATGCTAAAAGAATTTGACAAGTAAGGATAAATAGATTCAAAATCTATCGAATAGTGCCTTTTCAAATAATTTATAACCCTTATAAATCTAGAAAAATTGAGGAGGTAATAGTTATCAGAAAGATTGTCGTAATAAAAGCTATAGGATATCTTATTTGTGAAGAACACAAGCGACAATTTCTCATCCTTCATATCTAGCGAATAAGCCAATGAAGTGCCATAACTCTCCATTTTGAATATATGCAGATAGCTTATATCTTCTGATAAAGAATGGAAGTCTGTAAGCAGCTTCCCTTTTGCTATAAAAGAAGAAAAAAATTGCATTTAAATCACTCAAAATAGGCAGCAGTCAAATTATCAAAACCCTTTGCTATATCTGAATCATCGATATCAACAGAGCGCAGCAATGTGACAATTGCAATTCTGCCACTGCCTTCCGAAATAAGCAACTCTATAAGTTTTGATAAATCCACCTTTTCATTTTCCTCCATGAAACGAATAACCTTATCTGGATTTGCACAGTACTTTTCAACAGCATTTTTAAATTTGATCCTTGATATATAGCCCATTTTATCACCTAAAATTAAAAGGTAATCTGATAGATAGAAATGCTTTACATCTCTTATGATTGCTTGAGAAAATGAGCCTCCTTTCAATATCTGGCTTACCAAGCAGCTTCCTCTGCCAAGATTCTCTGTTATCATGCTGAATCTATCTGCATCGATTCCGTAATTGCCCAAAACTTTATAATCTTCCTTATGCAACCGGAATATGAATACCGAAGCGGCGTTTGATAGGAGTTCATTGGATACATCCGAAGCCATCTGTGTTGCTATAAGAAGGCTTATTCCGTACTTCCTGCCTTCTCTAAAAAGCCCATTCAATATTGAATCCTCTTTAATATACTTCCAAGCTTCATCAAAAACCAAATAACTTGTTTTGCCTGAGTTTATGCCTTTCCTGTATATCGTAAGTTTTAGCATAAGCAAAAGCAGTTTAGAAAAATTAGCTTTTCCAAATTCATCCAAATTTGACAAATCAAAGCATACGAATCCATTCAAAATACTATTCAAATCTATGTTGGAAGATTGATCAAATAATTTATAACGGTCAAGTGCCAAAAGATTTTTGCCTGTGCCCTGTTTATTTGCACTTTGGAAAAATTTTGAAATACTCTTATCAAAATTATAATCCTTCGAACCCAATCTTTTTTCAATTTTATCATAAACATTGTTGCAGTCCTTGCCATCAAGCCCGCAAAAGCCCTTTAATGCTTCAAAAACCAATGGCTTGAATAAATCCGTTCCATAGAAATCAAGAAGGTTAATTCCTTGGTTTTTTAAGTCCAACCTAATTCCATGGACATAACTAATTATATCGGAGTACTCTCCAGACCAGTCAAATATAGCTATAGATGTGCCAGATTTATAAGCAAAGAGCTTAAGTATAAGGTTCTTGAGCAAGTTTGTCTTTCCTGAACCCGTCATTCCCAAAGAGATAACATGCTTATTCATAAGCTTGTCAAAATCTATGAAAAAAGGCAAATTATATATGGAACTTTTCCCTATATAAAATCCATCTGTACTGCTATCGCATAATTTTGATTCTGACATTGTAGATATTTTTATCTGCTTTGCCAGTACTCCGGAATTTGATATATTATAAAATTTATTATAAATCATTAGATATCATCGATTCAAACTTTAAGAAGTTTATGAGTTCGCTTCCATTCAAATTCTCTACGGTGCATTTGAATGCGGAGCTAAAGCTCGCAGCAATCTTCTCCAGATTTTCTCTGGCCACCGTTTCAGCCCTAAACTTATTCTCCGAACTGCCATAAGCAATCAGGTAGTATACAAGCTTGAATGAGGTTCCAGCAGATATATCCTCTATATCCTGCGAGATAACATCTATCTTATGCCTTATAATGCTGGCTTTTGCCAAATCCTTATTGCCTGAGAGGTTGGCTAGTTCTATCTCTTTGATGTGCTTTTTAGTTTTTAAATCATTCAAGATCCTGTTTTGATTTACCCGTTCAATATTGATGACAAATCTGAACGGTACTGAATTTGATTTTATAATTGATTCTATCTTATCCCTGTCAAATTCAGCGCTGTCCTCAAATTTAAAATACCCCAAGGAAATCGCATTATATATACCGTTGAAAGAAGAAACCGTTATAGAAGAATCCAAATCCAATTCGTACCCATTAAATAATTCTATAAAATTTGAATGTTTTATTATGAATGCGTTTATATAGTCCCAAAACCTGATTGTGAAAAATGAAACTAGGATAGATATTGAAGCCAACGCTATAAGTGCCAGATTCAAGGTCAATGCTGCAATTATAATTAAGATAAAATTCAAGAACAGCAAAATGATGTATATCAAATTTTCATTCAAATTTCTGTAATCCATTGCAACCACTAAAATATATCAAATTTCCCAAACGAAATCTCAGTACCAAGTATGCGTGCAAGTTCTCTAGTTGATATAATAGTCATTATAATGCTCAGGATAGGGAGAAAAACAATTTCTATAATTAATAATGCCAAAGCATTAACTATAGATTCAAAAAATTGGTTCATTTCCTTAATAAAATTAGCAAGTGAACTGTAAAATGATATAGCCCCTTTTCCAGCAGCAGAATTTGCCATTACATCAGAGAATATAGAACTTTCAAAATTTGTAGCAGTTCCTAATGATTGTGTTGCTATGCTGGATGCAGATGCAGTTGAATAATCTGATATTATTACAGCATTTAATAAATACATCATAGGCAAAACTGCAAACAGGCCTAGGGTAAGTGCTATTATAGATCCTCCTAGCCTCCTTGTAAAATAGAAACTTCTCAAAATTATCCCAATAGGCATTAAAAGGGGTAAAGAAACTAAGCTTATAACTTTCAATAATGCTGCCTGTGTGTATATTGATATATTGGCAAAGGTCAGAATTTCTATTATATCTCTTCCGACACTTAAAAGAGGAGCCATAACAGAATGAAGGGTTATTGATATTACACCTAAGCTAAAGCTCATTGAAGCTATTATTCCCAATACTGTATAAATTGCTGATATTGGTATAAGTAGGCCAAGTGAATCATCTATAAGCGATGGGTATGATTTTCCCATTATTGATATATAAGCAGGGTTAATGAGAAAGTTATATGCAAAGCATATAGCATAGTTATTTGACATTGCCCCACAGTTTAGGTCAGGTGAAACTGAAGTAACTGTCGATTCCATAACATTATATATAATCCCGCCTTGCCCAAAAGCAAGTACAAGGGTACCTATTATTATTCCATTTACTAAAGATTCGAGCAGCTCTTTTTTTCCATACTTCTTTAAGTTAATATCATCAAATGCGTAGCCCAAGCCAAGTAGTATACCTCCTATTGCTATCATTATACTAAGTGCATATATGTCTATGTTATATCCGAGCATTAATAGTCACTTAAGCGTAGAGTTAGATAGGAAGTGCGTTGAAGCAGTAGCCAAAGTTGTAGATGTAAAGCTAAGCACCGCAACTATTATTGCACCTATTATCAGATTTATAGCAGTTGTATGGAATGAAGCCTTTTTCTCAGGTGTCATCAATTGGCCTATAGCATAGAATATCCCAGCTAATATGAATAGCACAGCGCTCAATATAGGCCCAATCTGTGAAAGCAGGCTCTTCACATAGCCTAATTGAGATACAACTCCTATTGTACTGTTATTTGCAGGAGAAGCGTTAGAATATGTAGATATAAGAAGAGTAAGCAGTATGAAAGGAATCGTAACTACTTTAAGGAAACTAATATAATTTTTTATTCTATCGATTTTATGAATCAGTACCAAGATAATCCCTATACTAAAGTTTACAATAATTTACTTTAGTATAATAATAAATACTTATCTACAAGCTTATGTTTTAGTTTACTTGCAAATAATCCTAAAGCGGTTAGAGAATAGGTAAATTGTACTCTTTTTATATTTTACTCTTCTATTTGTATTAAATGGCTGCTTATAATACCATAGAAGACCTTCCAGAGACACCGATGTTAAGGAAAATCACTATCCTTTCTTCAATAGGCATCATGGTTGATGGATATACTTTAACAGTATTTTCATATGCCCTGCTGTATTTAATCAAAGCGATGAACCTTTCCAGCTACCAAATCTCAATAATGGGGATTTCATCGATTTTTGGCGTTTTCATTGGAAGCATAATATTCGGCAAAATTGCAGATTTATATGGCAGAAGATATATCTATATTTATGATTTGGTTATCGTTTCAATATTTCTTTTTTTGACAGGCTTATCAACAAACTATGTTATCTTTTCCATATTCCAATTTCTTGTTGGAATAGGGATTGGTGCAGATTACCCAATCAGTTCATCTATACAAGCAGAGTTTTCCCCAAAAAAGGTAAGAGGTAGGTATCTTCTGATAAATATATTCTCCTTTTCTATAGGATCCATATTATTTTTGACTATATCTATCCCTCTGGTTCTTTTTACAGGAATTAATGCATGGCGTTTCATGTATATGATAGGTGCAATATTTCCGTTAATAGTGGTGTACTCAAGGAAAAAGATACCAGAAAGCCCTTATTGGATCGAATATAGGTATGGCAAGGAAGCAGGAGAAAAATCTAAGGAAGAAATAGAGAAAGATACAGGATTAAAAATAAACAAAATCCCTAAATTAGAAAAAGGAAGTACTAAAATAAGCGATATATTCAAAGGCAAATATCTGGTGTATTCTATTTTCATTGCAATCGCTTGGTTCTCATATAACCTTGTAAGCTATGGTATATGGACATATTCTCCATTGATATTTTCTACAGAGATAGCTTCTCATTATGCAGATCTTTATGTAGTTTTTACCGGAATGGCGGAATCAGTACCTGTAATAATAGGATTTTTGATAGCTATCTATTATGTAGAAAGATTAGGCAGGAAACCTTTGCTGCTGTTAGGTTTCTTAGGGTCTTTTATAACATTGACGATATTTTTCTTTGTCAATATGTATATGGTTGTCGGCCTTCTGATGACATTTAGTGCATTTGGCATGGTGCATCTGTTTGATAATATAGGGCCTAGCCCAATGACATATGCATATCCTGTAGAGTTGTTCCCTACAAGGATAAGAGGTACTGCAATGGGTTTTGCTACATCTATATCAAAAGTAGGGTCAATTGTAGCAGTGTTTTCATTTCCTATTATAGATTCTCTTTATGGATTGAAAATTGTTATAATATGCTTTGCTGTGTTTGAGCTTATTGGATTTTTAATTACATTAAAATTTGCGCCAGAGACAAAGAACAAATCCTTAAGGTAGGAATAAAAATTCCAAAATAAGGATATTTATAATTTTTATTTTCTAAGCATTACTTTTTCTATTTCAGATAGCATATCTAATATTAACCCTGTTATTATAGATAGAAATCCTAATACTATAAGCATAAACGATATTAAGGCCCTACCGACTTCAATAAGTGTACCTGTTGCAATATAATTCTGTATTACAAAAGCCCCTATTATTAATCCTGCTACAATAAAGATAACTCCTAAAATGCCAAATAGAAGGAGTGGCTTATAGTCTCTTGCATATTTTATCGAATAAAATGCTATAAATAAACCATATATTGGTTTTGATTTTGTTATCCTCGATTTGGTGTTTAGCCTATCTGCATAGCTTATTGGGATATCCTTTATACTGTAACCTCTTCTCACAGCATCTATCTCAAAAAATAGGGTGCCTGCTCTAAAGGCATCATCATATTTTATCTTGTCAAATACCTCTTTTTTCATTGCGAATACTCCGCTTAAAACATCGTGCATCTTTTTATGATACAATAGGTTAAATAATTTTGTTAGGAACTTATTGCCAAACCATATGTAAAATTTCAGGCCCCTTAAGCCCTTGCTGCGATCTCCACTCACAAAGTCATAATCGCTATTTTTCAATTCCAATATAACCGATTTAAGGTCATTAACGGAATAAGTTCCATCAGCATCTATAGTAGCCAGTATAGGTGATTTTGCTTTTTTGAAACCCTCTACCAATGCATTTTCATAGCCATTTGATGATTGGTCTATCACAGCGAATCCCAATCTTTTGATTTTACGCTTTATCGCAGGTTTGCTTTTATCTACAATTATAATTTCTATTTCATTTCTTTTGAAGTTTTTCTCTATATCCTTTAATATATTCTTGACATTCAACTCGTCCTTAGTTGGTATAATTATACTTATATTGGTCATAAATTCACTTCAATCAATCTCCAAGGTTTTAGGCAAGATTGGTAATGATAATATGGAAATTATTCCAATAACCTCAGCAACAACCATTCCACTAAATATATTAAACCCAAAATATAACAATATTGTTATTAACCCCACACCCATAGCGCCACCTATAATTGACCCAATACCCCAGACTACAGAGTTGGAATACCCATTATATTCCTTTTCTACTATATTTGCGGAATAACTCATAAATATGGGGAATGAAGTGAGGGCTGCAAATGTAAATACTGAATAGAAAATATAAGAATAAATTGGCCCCCTTAGCAGCAAGAAAAGGCCAAAAGCAATAACAGATATTAATGTGCTATAAATTACCGTTTTACGGTTTCCTACTTTTGTGACTAAAACACCAAATACGTACTGGCCTATAACAGCAAAAAAGAAAGTTATAGTAAGGAAGATTCCAACTTCTGTTGCAGTAAGCTTTTCTATAAGCTTTATATAAACCCCGATAAATGTTATAGTAGCCATAATTGAAGCGGACCTTAGAACAGTGACAAATGTTAACTTATAAACAGATCTTCTATAAAAACTGAAGGGCTTATGATGTGTTTTAAACTTTTTGGATGTAGTCATATCTGCAGTATCTGAAGATAAATTTAAGAGATCCTCTTTATTTTTGCCTCTAAAAACTTTATTATTAGTTCTGTTAACAAGCAATACGAATATTATAATAGAAAGCAATAAATAAAATGCGGATATAGGAATAAGCCCTGCTGCATCTCCAAATAGTAATATTGAGAAAGCTATCAATGAAGGCAGTACAGATCTGCCTAAGCTGCCAAACACTCCATTAGCGCCCATATATTTTGGTGAACTTTTTCCAAACGTAGCAGATAAGAGTGCTCCACCAAGTGGATGATAAAAGGCCTGGCCAAATCCAAGGACTAAAGCAGCCAGTAATGCAAGTGCATATAAATAAAACAAATTATGGAATAAAAACGAAATGCTAAACAGAAAGATCCCAAGCCCTTCAATCAATATGCCAACAGAAATAAGCTTATTAAAATCTCTTTTGGCATCCGCATATTTCCCTACTCTTGTACTTATATAACCGGATAGCAGTTGGTAAGTAACTGCTATAGAGCCAAGAACTGCAATGTTAACATTTGGTATCCTTATATAATAAACCATAAGAATTGTAAATATAAGGAGAGTTCCATCATTTGCAAAATGGCCAATAGAAGCTCCTGCAAATATCCTAATTTTATCATTAAAAAATTTGCTTTTACTAGTAAGAAATTTGCCATTGCTACTGCCGGTCATGTTTTTACCTTTTAAAAAATTATTGAATTACGATACTTACAATAAATTATCCATTAGTTATGTGCAGTATGAATTTATTAGAAAAAGTATATAAATACAAAATATTTTAGCAAGTGCTTAATTAATTTATATTAAATTATAATTTATTATTTGTAAAAAAGGTGTCATCCTTGGAATTTATTTATGACGGTTTGAGCAAAGATATACTACCTGTTAGGTATGATATAAATATATCAACAAATTTTAAGACTTTTAAATACAACGGCAAAGAAAACATAAGCATAGAAATAAAATCACCTACAAAAGAGATATCTATACATTCTTGGCAAATCAAAATAAAATCTGCTTATATAGTTTCAAAAAACAAAAAGATAAAAGTGTACAAAATTTTGAATGATGAAAAAAATAAAGTAGCGCATCTTATATTTAAGGAAGAGATATCTGGGAAGTGCAATTTGCTAATAAATTTTGAAGGCATAAATAATGACAAGATGTATGGATTTTATAAAAGTTCTTATTTAGACAATGGAAAACTGGAATATATGCTCTCTTCGCAATTTGAGCCTAATAGCGCAAGATCATCATTTCCATGCTTTGATGCACCGATATTTAAATCTCAATTCAAGATATCATTGGAAGTTGATGAAGAATATGATGCTATATCTAACATGCCTATCGAATCTACCAAACACGTTAAAAGCAGCAATAGAAAAATTGTTAGTTTTGAGCTTACACCAAGAATGTCTACTTACTTAGTTTTCTTAGGTGTTGGAAAATTTGAATATTTAAAAGCTAATTTAGGGAAGTTAAAGCTAAGGGTTATAACCACACAAGGAAAATCTAAAGATGGCAAATTTGCATTAGAATGTGCAAAGAAATCTATAAGCTTCTATGAAAAGTATTTTGGATTTAAATATCCATTAAATAAGGTTGACCTTATAGCAGTTCCAGATTTTGCAGCAGGGGCAATGGAAAATTGGGGCGCAATAACTTTCAGGGAAGCTAGCTTGCTTGTCAATGAAAAGACAACACCAGAATCTGCAAAACATAATGTTGCAGATACAATTGCACACGAACTTGCACACCAGTGGTTCGGCGATCTTGTAACTATGGAATGGTGGGACGATCTATGGCTAAATGAAAGTTTTGCAACTTTTATGAGTTACAAAGCCCTAAAAAATATCTACCCTTTATGGAAAATTGAAAATGATTATTACGAGAGTACAATAAGTGCCTTATTGGGCGATTCACTTAAGAGCACGCACCCCATAAGCACATTGATTAAGGAATCAGGTGAGGCAGATTCAATATTTGATGTCATAAGCTATAATAAAGGCGGAGCTTTGCTAAATATGATCAATGATTTTGTTGGAGATAAAGTATTCAGCAAGGGACTGAATATTTACTTAAAAACGTATAAATACAAAAATGCCAAAAAAGAGGACCTATGGAATTCGATACAGAAAGCTTCAATCTTAGATCCCGCGTTGAAAGGAGCTAAAATCGGAAAGATATTAGAGGATTGGATAAATAGTGAAGGATATCCACAATTAGAAGTTAAAATGTCTAAAAAAGCCATATGGATTTCACAGAGCCGTTTTAGACTATCCAAATCCCAAAATTCAAACTCTAACATCTGGATTATACCAATAAAATACCTCTTAGACGGCAAGGAATCTAGGCTAATATTAGAAAGCAGATCTTTAAAAATAAACGAAAGAACGTTCAACCATATCCTATTTAATCCAAGCCAATCTGGATTTTATGTGGTGAAATACCCAAAAGATTATATAAAATCCACACTTTTATACGTTGATAAAGTCAATTTACCTGATTTAAGTAAAGCTGGCCTGCTATTCAATTTGTACCTACTTTACAGATCTGGTTATATATCTATAAATGATTACTTAGATTACATTAAAGCCTCAATTGGCAATATCCATTACTTATCTACAAAAATTATACTTTCAAATCTCTATAGAATTTATCTTATTGCAAGAGGGAATGGGATATCTAAGAAATTGAGAAATACAATAATATCAATATCAAAAAAGGCAATTAAAGATGTAGGGTTAGTTACTAAGAAAGGCGAACCATTGCAGAATAAAGAATTGAGGGCATCTGCATTAATGAACTTAGCTCTGCTAAAGGACAAACAGATATCTTCGGAGTTATTTAGATTATTTGAAAAAAACAAAGAAAATACATATTCGATAGATAGCAACATAAGAGAAGCTGTATACGTTAATCTTTCCATTAATGGTGGAAAATCTGAATTTAAAGAACTTGAAAGGCTTTATAAAGATGCAAGCCCTTCTGAAAAACCATTGATAATCTCAGCAATGGGAAGTTTCGATAAGCCTGGAATGGTAAAATATGCATTAGATTACTCAATATCTGGAAGTATAAAGATGCAGGATTCTTATCGCCTTATAAGATCAGTAAATAGGATTAGAGGAAATTATAGAGTCTATTGGGAATGGGTCAAAGATAATTGGGATAAACTTAAAGATCTATATGATCCTTCAACCTTGATGCTTGGGGACTTTGTTTCTGAATTGTCCATAGTTAATGATACCGAAGTTAAAAGTGACATATCAAAGTTCTTCAAGAAGAAAGGTGTTCTCAGACAAGATGTAGAAAAGGATTATAAGAAAGCAGAGGAAATGATAGACAACAACATAAGCTTATCGAAGTATTTGGGGTGAGATTATTAGCGCAAATTTTCTACTGATTGCTTATATCACGTTTATCGCACTCTTATTCCTAGGCTTACTTGCAATATCAATTTATCCGTATATAAAGAAGAAAAATGCAAAGGTAATATACGAGTCAACCAATGAAAAAAAGGTCTTAATTATATCCCCCTGCAAAGGAGTTGATTTGACATTAAAGGAGAATCTCTATTCTTTAAAACTACAAACTTACAAAAATTACAATATAATTTGTGTAGTAGATAATTTGAATGATCCAGCCGTACCGATAATAAGAGAACTTGGCTTAAGCTTGATTGTGTCTAATCCAAGCGCAGGAAAAGGCAGCGGAAAGGTAAAAGCAATATCAACTGCAATTTCTACATATCCCGGATATGACATATATGCAATAGCAGATTCTGATGTGAAGTTTACTAATTATTGGTTAGAAAAGATGATTGCCCCATTCAGTGAAAGCAATGTTATGGCAACTACATCTTATCCTTATTTCAACCCTGTAGGTGGATTTTGGTCTAAAGTAAAGATGGTCTGGAGTTTTGTTGGAAATGGGATGATGGAATCAGATTTAACATTATTTGGATGGGGTGGATCACTGGCATTTAGGAATTCATTAATGGACAGCAATTCTCTGTCCGAATTCTCTAATTCTTTATCTGATGATATATTTATAACAAGAAAAGCCAAATCGCTGGGAAAATTAGTATATGTAGGGGATTTAGGTCTGATTGTAAATACCAATGACAAGTTTAGTGCTTTTATGGAATGGTCAAATAGGCAGACAGCTTTGACTATGTTAGGATCAAAATCAAATTTCACGTATGGTGTTATATTATATTCAGGTCAAGAATTGCTTTTCTTCTCTTCAATATTGCTCTCTATATTTGTAAACCCTATATTTATTATATTCCTAGCCCCCTTTGCAATCGGTGAAGCAAGGACCTATATCCGTGCTCCAAAATATAAAGCTTACTCACTTTTCATATTCTTATTCATAAACATCATATACTTGATTAATTTAGCGTATGCACATTCAATGAATAAAATAAGCTGGAGAGGTAATGATTATGTGATTGTGCAGGATTTGTCAAAGAACTCTTAATCTTATGTAAATTGATCCCTAATCTGTTGCTTAAAATTATAACAAATTGTTAGAAACTTCCGCAAAATGCTTAAATAAACCAAAACCGCAAAATAAATGTGAATATGGTGTGGCAAATGATTAGTGGCGATGCTCAAGAGTATAAATTAGGCAAGGAAATCTTAGACAAGAATGAAATAAGGGATAAAATATTAATTGCCCTTAAGAAAGTGGATTTTGAAGAGGCATTGAATAGTGCAGTTCCAAATCATAATATAATAGACAAGTCAACTAGTATAGCTTTGACCAGCCTTTTAGCCGAGCAAGCGGTTGATTATATAATGAAAGCAATAGAAGTAAGTAAAGATAGAGGTATGGATAAAGTAGGGCCTGCAGCATTGATAATAGCAGCTGATAAAATAAAAAATCCAAAGGAATAGCAAGCAGACATAGAAAAGATTTCTATAAAATATAAAAATTTCTGAAAAAATAAACCAACCTGATAAAGAAACAGGTTGAAAAACAACTTTAATTTAGATTCTAATCAGGAAATTACTTCTCCAGTTGCAAATCTTTCTTTTACATCTGTTATTCTTATCTTTTTCTCTTCCCCCTCCTTTGCACCCTTTATAAAGATTACAAAACCATCCTTTTTGGCGATTCCGTCACCTTTAGATGCTACTGCTTCTATCTTTACGTCAATTTCATCTCCTACCTTTACAGGTTTTGGTGTCGAAGACATTCCAGAAAATCTATCATTTCTCCTTCCAAAACCACCATGGCCTTCATATGAGCCATTTCCGTTTCCTTCGTCATTCATTCAATTCACTTTCTTTTTTTCGCTTGAAATATTTTCCAAGCAATTAAAATTTAAATATACTAATATTAATACTTTTGTATGAGAATTGCTTTTTATATTAATATGTTTTTATTTGTATACTAACATCCGTTGCTGTAATAGATGCTAGCACAAAACGAAAAGTATTTATAGAATAAGTTGAGAATATTATTGCATCCTTAAGACATACTTTGATAATTTGACTGAATTTTGCGATCGTAGTCTAGCCTGGTAGGACTTTGGCCTTCCATTGAAAAGGAAGGTTCAAAAGACAGCCAAAAACTCGGGTTCAAATCCCGACGGTCGCACTTGTGCTTTACTAAGAAATTATGTCCTGTTCTACGTTAAATAAAAGGTTAGAATATGATAGAGATAGAGACGAAGATTGAAAATGTAGACCTAAAGGATGCAGTAAAGGCTCTTGAGAAAAATGGCGCAAAGTTCGAAGGCAAAAAGTTTTTCAGAAGGTGGATATTCAACCTAGAAGATAAGAATGGAGGAGAAAGGTTTGTAAGGTTAAGAACAGATGGCAAAAAGACCACACTTACATATAAACATAGAATTGGTGGTGGTCTCGCTAATACTGAAGAGATAGAAACCGAAGTTAATGATTTCGATACTGTTGCAAAAATTCTATCCTCAATTATACCTGAACCTCTTTATCAAGAGAGCAAGAGAACTGTATATTCTTTGGACGGGGCTGAGATTACTATAGATGAATGGCCAAAGCTTCCTCCAATAATAGAAATTGAAGCAGACTCTGAAGCAAAGGTAAAAGATACTATAAGCAGGCTTGCCTTAAAGGGAAATGAATTGGGGAACATAGGCTGGGAAAAAGTTTACTTGATGCACGATATGGATCTGAGAAGCTTCAAAATACTAAAATTCGATGACAAAACAGAACTATAAAAGATCTAATAAGTGCTGCTTTTTCCCAGCCATTACAGATAGAAACCGCATACTTAAAATTATAAAATAATTACAAAAAAACAAAAAGAAACAAAAACTTCAACCTGATATAAGGTTCTTGCAATTTGTGGCATTTCCTGAGTAAGTTATATTGAACATCTCTATTGTTTTATATGCCCAGCAATAACCTTCTTTTGCAGCATTTTCTACATTAAGAACCTGCTTAGGGCCCATTTTGTATGTATAATTGAACTCAGGCACATAAAGAGTTCCATTGTAAGAGCTGTAATGAACACCTTTGCCTATATTTATAACTTCTGATTTTGTGTTGATATAGGTGAGGAAACACCAACTGCCCTCAGCATTGTTAAACACTATATTATTCACATCGCTGTAATTTGCAGTACTATAATATGGAAGCATAGGGCAGTTAAAAGATGGGCTTACAATTGTATCATTTGTCAATATACTGCTATTATTATTTTTACTAATGTGAAATCCTCCATTTAGAACAATTGCGAAAATTGACACTATTGCAATTATAAATATTGCAGCTCCTATAAGCTTTATACTCATGCCAGCAGTCTCTTTTGCACTTTCTTTATCCTTCAACCTAAAATACTTAAGCTTCTTGAAATGATCATTTGGCTCTTCCTCTATTAAACCAGAATCTATCAGTTCATATAGATGCTGGCTAACTGTAGATTTTGATAACCCTAACTCTTCACTGAGCTCTGTTATTGTTCTTTTCTTAACCTTTAAGCTCTTCAAAATTTTATCTTTTGTCTCCATAGTTTTGGACATTCAAAACACCTAAACTAATTGCCACTAATTAATTTAAATATAAATAAGGGAGAGTTAGGTTTTTGTTCGGTTTTTATATCTAAAAATTTGTAATTAATAAAATTTTAAAATATAGAAGCTTTGGAAGTGCTCAAAACTATAAATTTGAAAAAGCAATTTAGATTAATTTTAATATTTGCTATACCAAAAAGGTATTACAAAATACTTATAATGCTTTAAGATCTGAATAATATTTACATTTTAATACCTGCCATTTTAAATAGCTGCGGCTACTAAATAAATGCATTGCAATAAGGATAAGTTTTATATTATATTCTATATTAAACTTATTTGTTTATCTTTTGCATTAATCTTGAATGATGGCGAGGTAGCTCAGCCTGGTTAGAGCGCTAGACTCATATGCATAGCATTATGAGTGATGAGCTTTTATAGCGATGACGAGAAATCTAGAGGTCGTGGGTTCAAACCCCGCCCTCGCCAATAAATTATTAAAGTGTGGCAAGTTGTAGCCTCCCTTCTGTTTTTGGCAGCATTCGACTAAGCGGTTTAAACCTTGCATGCACATCGATGGTCACATCGGCCGTTTCATCCTCTCCTCCTAGCTCGTAGTGTCATAGCATTTAATGGTCTCAAGGTGCCGTTTCTGTTCCGAATCAAGCCTTAAGCTTTTTTTGATCATCTTAGCATGGGGAGAGCTTCCTCCTTTCGGTAAGCTGCCCACTTGCCACACAGAAACCTATTATTTTTAAAGTATTAAAAATTTTTAGGATTTACTTAGTTGAATTAGGTGTAGAATTCGAGATTGTTGAATTATGAATAACTGTACTAGTATTGGTGGTATGGTTTACAATAGTGTTGGAAACGTAATGAGATACTCCATTCTGGACAAAGAAGTTATATATGTCAGAAAGAAATTTTAAGCTGTAAGATATGCTGAATGCTCCTGTTTTGAAGAAGTAATAAGCAGTAGAAAGCAGTATTACAAGTATTACAAATACTAATATGCCTGTTATAGCGTACTTTACGAATTTGAATAATGCAACTATAATTATTATTATAAGTATTATACCAACTATTGCTCTATATACAAGAGGTACAGTGGTCTGCTCATTAGCAACAGATGAATTTACTATATTAGCTGAAGCTAAAGCTAAAAGCAAAATTAAGGCAAATGCACTTTTGAAATCCGTGTTGCCCATAATAATCACCAATTTATAGAAACAAAAATCT
This sequence comes from Microcaldota archaeon, assembly GCA_021798935.1. GTDB lineage: Archaea > Micrarchaeota > Micrarchaeia > Micrarchaeales > Micrarchaeaceae > Mancarchaeum. The sequence goes on along the minus strand of JAJZBL010000002.1, from coordinate 91,163 downwards.
TTAAACCCTTCTTAATATTAATCGGATGAAGCAGCAAGCTTTATGTCTGATTCCTCTACTGTTTTCCTCTTTGCATGTTTCGAAAGATTGACTGATTTTACTGCAGTCTTATACGCCTGCTTTTCAATCATATCTTGGAATAGAAGCAATGCCTTATTGCTTACCCTGCTTGCTCCTGCATCTTTGAATAATTTTTTAATAGTCGCCTTTTTGAAGTACACTAAAGCACCCGTTAATATATATTTATATTGTAATTTTTGTAAATCTTCAAGTAGTCTCTGCTCAAGATACTATAGATGAGAACATTTTTATACTTTTTACCAAACCTAATTTCATCTTTGAGATTGCCCTCCAATTTAAATCCCAACCTTTCAAGCAAACTTGAAGCTTTTAAGTTGTCAGAGAATACCCTTGCATATACCTTGTTCATCCCTAAATTTCCAAATGAAAACTTGAGAAGCATCTTGACTCCTTCCGATCCAAATCCTTTTCCCCAAAACTTCTTGCCTAACCAGAAACCAATTTCACATTTTTTAGCGCTATAATTCAAGTTGAATATTCCAAATACACCCATAAGTGCCCCATCTTGATCATGTATGCCAAAGTTGAACTCAGATTTAGACTGCATTTTGTCTATCGAGTATGCTATGAAGGAAACAGCATTTGACACTGTATAAGGATAAGGGAATTTGCCTGGCTCTGCGGTAACCCTTGCAATCTCAAGGTCGCTCCCCAAGTCGCTAATGCAAATTGCATCTTTGTACTCAAGTGGCTTCATGGCAATATGCGTGTCAGCAGATTCTAAAATCATAAATATACCAGTATTTATTCAAATATTCCAAGCATTGCTATAAATATTTTGTCATTTCTGTTGCAATCCAAAATAAGAATAAGAAATTCTATCTAATGCATATATAAATTCCATAGAGCAATCAAACAAAAGTAGATTTCAGTAAACCTAAATATCAAAAAGTTATTAATTAATATTCGATTTTAATCTAACTGGTTAGCGAGTTAGGATTTAGTTTTTTTATCGCACTGAAAGTTATTGGTTATAGGTAGATAAAATGTCAGATAAAGAAATAATATTTTTGGGCTTGGGGAAGATGGGCAAGAATGCAGTTTTGAATATGCTTTCAAAGGGGTATAAAGTATATGCATACAATAGGTCTGAAGAACCAAGGAAAGAGGTTGAAGCAGAGGGTGCAGTGGTTTCAGATGATCCAATAAAGTTGCTTAATATGGTAAATGGCGATAGGATAGTATGGCTCATGCTTCCAGCAGGAGAAGTAACAAACCAGTTTTCAAAGATGATACTTCCATATCTTCATAAGGGAGATATAGTAGTTGATGGCTCCAATGCTTTTTACAAGAACTCCGTTGAACTTTATAATATGTTTAAATCAAAAGGAATAGAATATGCGGATGCGGGATGCAGCGGAGGGCCATCAGGTGCACGCAATGGGATGTCGATAATGGTTGGAGGCGACAAGGAAACATTTGAGAAGCTTGAGAGCCTCTTTAAAGATGTCAGTGTTGCAGATGGCTACAAGTATATTGGCCCCGCTGGATCTGGCCACTTTGTGAAGATGGTGCACAACGCGATAGAATATGGAATGATGGAATCTATTGCAGAGGGTATTGACTTGATAAGCAGTGGACCTTACAAGGATTCGGTGAACCTCAAGGATGTATCAGAGGTATGGACGCACGGATCTGTAATAAGGGGCTATCTGATGGACCTTACATTCAACCTACTGTCAAAGGATGAAAAGCTAAAGGAGATATCTCCATTTGTAGAGGATACAGGAGAAGGAAAATGGGCTGTGCAAACTGCAGCTGAATTCTCAGTACCATTCCATGCAATAACAAATGCATTGTACGAAAGATACGAATCACGCCAAGATTATAGAATGGGAAAGAGGGTTCTTGCAGGCCTTAGGAACGAATTCGGCCAGCATGGATTCAAAAAGGCATGACTAACATGACTTGCAGGATAGCTTCAATAGGGGATGGCCACTGGTTTTCACGCCTTTATCCATCATTGCAAAAGAAGCAAGGAATTGAACTTTATAAAATAGCTGGCTTAAGCAGATATGAGAAGAAGAAGGAGTTTCTCTCAACTCTTGGTATAGATGAGAGCAGGTACTTCTCAGTCACTCCGAATACCCCATTGCCTGAAGGTTTCTTTGAGGGTGTCGACATTGTGTATGTATCAGACCCTAATGAGTTTCACGCTGCTCACATAATCGATGCACTTTCGCATGGAAAAAAGGCTGTTGTAGAAAAAGCTATAGCAACTAATGCCGAGGATTACAGCCGTGTAATCGAGTATATAAAATCCAATAATCTCGAGAGCAAATTCTATCTTCATCTTCATTATGCATACAAGATCCTCACATTGAACCTAAGCTCCTTATTAAAAAAATATACCACTGAATATGGAAAGGTTGTAAGTAGCAGAAGTGTATTCTTTGAAAAGGAGAATGAGGAAGACAGCAGAAGGGCTACGTGGCTTTTTGGCCTTGACAACGGAGGGATTTTCCTCGATTGGATACATCCATTTGAAATATATCTAAAAGGTGCACTTGCTGATGCAATAAGCTTAGATTCATGCACGGGATATAGGGTTAATCAAAAGTACCATGACTCTCTCCCTACAGGTATTCATGAAGTAGTTAGCATGAAAGGAAGATTTTTCTCAGAAAACTTCAAAGCAGAAATATATATAGCAAAAGGAGTTGTAAGCAGCCTTGCCCACAAGTTCGTTGATTTCACTTTTGGCAATAATTACACACTTAGGCTTGACTATGTCGATTCTGATATAGAATTTACATCGATGTACAAAGGGGTATGGACGCTGTATGATGACAAATTCCATGTCCTCGAATCTGGCAATCCTGTAGGAAAGAATACAGCAGAGATCTTCGCAGACAAGTTATATGATTTATGCCAAGGCAGAAGCATCGACTTCAGCATAGATGATGCGAATTTCATATTCTCCCCATATTGGAAATATCTGGAGAAGTTCAAATACCTGCCTATTATAAAGGATAGCAATGAGGTAAAGAACTTTCTGGAACTCCCTTTGGCTACTTATTTGGAGCCAATACATGCCAAGGCATGACAGGTCTTTTGCAATGTTAGATTAATGACGAATTGCAATTAGCCAATAAACGAATACAAACAAACTTAATATTTAATTTTCATTAAAATATTGAGAGTGTGGTAATAATGATAAAGGAGGTATTTAACGGAAGCATAAAAAACATGCAGATAATGGACGAGGATGGGAATATAGACAATAGTTTATTTCCAAAAGATCTTGATTCCAAAAAGCTAATTGAACTTTATAAATTTATGAATCTTGGAAGAGCTGTCAGCAACAAATTGCTTGCATTGCAGAGGTTGGGTAAGGTAGCTACATTTGCTCCCTTAAATGGCGAGGAAGCGGTACAGGCAGGCAGTGCATATGCTGCAGAAGAATCTGATTTTATAGTCCCTACATTCAGGAACCATCTTCCATTCATAATAAGAGGAGTTCCGTTAGAGAATCTCTTCATTGCGGTAAAGGGATATGAAGAGGCTTATTCATCCGTTTTGCAGAAGCATCTTACCCCTGAAGTAATAGCTGTAGGAAGCCAATATACACAAGCAGCAGGCATAGCATTCAGCATGAAATATCAGAAGTACAAAAATGCCGTTATAGTTTATGGAGGTGATGGCTCTACATCAGAAGGAGACTTCTACGAGGCGATGAACTTTGCAGGTGTATTCAACCTTCCTATAATATTTATAATAGAGAATAATGAATGGGCTATTTCAGTGCCTAGGTCAAAGCAGACAGCTTCAAAGACTCTTGCACAGAAGGCTGTAGCTGCAGGATTAGACGCAATACAGGTTGATGGCAACGATGTAATCGCAGTATATAAGGCAACAAAGGATGCATTAGATTCTGTAAAAAATTCTGGCAAGCCCTTTGTCATAGAAGCATTGACATACCGGATGGGAATGCATACGACTTCCGATGACCCTACAAAGTACAGGCCAGAGTCTGAAGTTGACCCTTGGAAGCCAAAAGACCCAATATTGCGCTTGAGAAAGTATCTTGCATCAAACAAGCTTTGGAATGATTCCATGGAAGAAGATATGCAAAATCAGAATAAGTCTTTAATAGACAATGCAACAGCCAAGGTTAATGAAGCGAAAGCGAATCCAAAAGCGATGTTCGACAATGTATATAGTTTCATGCCTGAGACTTTAAAGGAAGAAGAAGATGAAGCATTGAAGAATAATTTTTGGCAGTGAGATGATTATATGATAACGAATATGGTAACTGCACTTAATAATGCACTTGATTTATGCTTAGAGGAAAACTCAAAAGCAATAATATTAGGAGAGGATGTAGGTAAGGATGGCGGAGTATTCAGGGTAACTGATGGGCTTTTTGACAAGTACGGACCAAATAGGGTAATAGATACACCACTTGCTGAATCTTCTATAATAGGAACTTCCATAGGGATGGCGCTCTCTGGAATGCATCCATTCCCAGAGATACAGTTTGCGGGCTTCTCTTATCTTGCATTTAACCAGCTCGCAGCGCATGCCGCCAGGTATAGGAGCAGGACAAGAGGCAATATAAAGATACCTATGGTATTAAGGATGCCAGTCAGTGGAGGCGTAAAGACATTGGAGCATCATTCTGAGAGCCCAGAAGCATTGTTCTCCCATATAGGAGGATTAGTTGTGATGGAGCCATCAAATCCTTATGATGCAAAAGGAATGCTGATAAAAGCATCACATATGGATGATCCTGTAATATTCCTGGAGCCTACTAAATTATACAGGCTTTTCAAGCAGGAAGTTCCGGAGGGAATGTATGAAGTTCCAGCCGGAAAAGCTAATCTTGTGAATGAGGGTGATGATTTTACTATAATAACCTATGGCACTATGGTAAGGCCCGCTCAGGAAGTGGTAAAGGAGAATAACTTATCTGCTGATATATTGGATCTTAGAACAATAAATCCATTGGATGAATCTGCAATACTCTCAAGTGTGAGAAAGACAGGAAGGGCACTCGTGCTGCATGAAGCCCCTCTTTCATTTGGTGCAGGAGCAGAAATTGCTGCAAGGATAGGCGAGAAATCTTTGTATGATTTGAAATCACCTGTAATGAGGCTGGGAGGATTTAGTTTCCCATATCCTTTCTCAGGAGATGAGGATTACTGGGTGCCAAACAAGAACAGGATACTTTACAGCATAAAGAAGCTTATGAATTCTTGAAATAATGAAGTGTGTTTGATATGGAATTTGTAAAATTTGTAGATATAGGAGAAGGCATAACGGAAGGGAATGTGGTAAAGCTTAACCATGCAGATGGAGACGAAGTAAAAGAAGATGAAACCATAATGGAGATAGAAACAGACAAAGCAGTAGTAAATATACCCACTCCAATAGATGGCACTATAAAATATACAGTTGCAAGTGGCGCACAAGTAAAGCCTGGAGACACGCTTGCATTGGTTGGAACAAAAGATGAGGTATCCTCGTATAAAGCAGGAGCAACCAGCCAGAACGAAAGTGTACAACCTGAAACTAGCAAGAATGAAGCAAAGGAAAAATCAGAAAACCCAAAACCGGAAGCCCCTGTATCAACTAGCCAACAGAGGAGCATAATGGCAACGCCTGCTGTAAAAAAGCTTGCCCTAAATCTGAATATTGATATATCTAAGGTGAAAGGGACAGGCCCAAATGGGAAGATCTTAGAAGAAGATGTGAAAGCTTATGCATCAGGAAACCAAAGTGCAGAGCCAAAGCATGAGAATACCGCTTCAAGCGATATAAAAATGCAGCAACCGCAGCAGGGCCAAACAGAGCAGATAGGATCAACAGATAATTATGGACCTGTTAAAAAGGTACCCCTATCATTTTTGAGGAAAGTGATAGCAAAGAACATGGAGGCATCAAATTCTATACCTGTAGCATCACATATGGATCTTATAGATTCAAGCAACTTGGTAGATATTGTAGAAAAGACAAAAGAGAGCTTTATGAAAGATTTCAACATAAAGCTTACATACCTTCCATTCATGATAAAGGCTGCAACCATAGCTCTTAAGGATAATCCATACTTCAATGCAAGCTATGATCCGGAAAAGAAAGAGGTAACGCTTAAGGAGTATTACAATATAGGATTAGGAGCAAAGACAGATGAAGGGCTGAAGATAATAGTGATAAAAGATGCAGACAAGAAAAGCATACTCCAAATTGCCAAAGACCTTACAGATTTGAGGGAAAAGCTTTACAGCAAAACTATACAGCTGAATGAGATGAAAGGAACATCATTCACGATAACAAACATCGGCAGCTTGGGTGGGGGATACATGGGTATGCCTATAATCAACCCGCCAGACGTAGCAATACTTTCATTCGGCATAATAAAGGATACCCCAGTTGTAAAGAATGGAGTCGTAGTACCAGGAAAGGTAATGGAGTTTACTTTAACCTTTGACCATAGGGTTGTAGATGGTGCAGCAGCTGCAGATTTCGGAAATGAGCTGAAGAGGCTGCTGGAGAATCCCTACATGCTTACTCTGATATGACAATAGAGTTAAGTGGCAAAAGTTTAAAGGTACATTTGCACAGATATATAATATTATAGTCTGTGCTTCCAGCCTTTGTGGCATTTGTGGGCTTGATATCTTGAATTGTAATGATTGCCTTCAAAGTTATCCTGTAATCCAAAATAACCACTGCAGTATTTAAAAGTATAATTATTAAACTAATTGCAAAATACAGCACTTTTAATAAAGACAAATTTAGGGAGTCAATATGGAAATGTATAAAATAGAGAGAAAGACGTATGAGCTTGTTGAGAACTTCAGTGGCACCCCAGAAGTCCAGATAGTCCGGTTGAAGCCGGTAGATGGAAAGCCTATGAAGTTTGATGCCGGAATGTTTGTCATGATATACGGAATTGATCCTGATGGCAAGCAGTATATAGGGAGGGCATTTTCAATAGCCTCAGATCCTGATTCTGAAATAATGGAGTTTTTTGTAGTAAAAGAGCACAATGGCCACCGCAGCCATTTCCTTGACTCTAAGATAGGAGACAAATTTATCGTATCAGGGCCATCAGGCCAATTTAGGTTTGTCCCTGAAGAGGACAAAAAGGTACTTTTCATAGCTGGAGGGACAGGTTTTGCTCCATTTATATCTATGATGAGAAATATAAAGAAGCATAATTATGGTACTGATGCGATCCTTATTTACAGTGTGAAATACCCATCAGAGATAATATTGAAGGATGAGCTCTACAGCTTGAGCAAAGAGCTTAAGATGAAGAAAGTGATAACAGTGACAAGGCCTTCTGAGGGAGACCATTGGGATGGCGAAAAAGGGCACATAGACAGCAGCAAAATAAAAGAATATGCTCCAGATGTAAGCGAAAGGACTGTTTACATATGTGGTCCTCTTAATTTCGTAAAAGCTATGAAGGATTCATTGGCTGAACTAAAAGTAGATCCAAAGAAGATAAAAGCAGATGTATGGGGATAGAGGAAAGAATATTAAATAAAAGTGCAGTGCTCTTGGATAATCCAAAAGAATCAAAATGCTTAGCAACTTATTGGCTTACAATTTGTTAAGCCGTTCTTCTATTTCACTCATGCTCAATCTAGTGGTTATAAGTGGTATCTTCTCTATCTGTGCTATCCTTATAGCTAACTTATCAACATTCTGCAAATTTGGTATAAGCACTATCCTTGGCTTTATAGGTGCTATCCTTATAACAACCATTGGAGATCTCCCCGTAGATACATTTTCAAATATGAAAATGCGCTCATTGGTTGAACCAAACAGCTTTGGATATTCAGAAGGGGACATCTCCAATATGACTCTTAAGCTGTCAAGCTTAGTATAGCCAAAAAGCCTCAGATTATCCAGATAATTCTGGCTGGCTACTATTTTACCTTCTATTATGCGGTTGAAATCAATTCCGTTTACGGGGGCAATAAAATCATGTATTAGGTAAGGAAGATCACTTTCGCCATTTTCATTGTTCAGCATATTCAGGCTTTTTCTTACCTCTCCTCCTTTATTTTCATCTATGTAAAGGAGCATCTCTACAAATCTCCTTATTACACCAACTCCCGGGCTGAGCCTTCTGTTGCTTTCATAATCGCTTATTGTTGATGTTGAGATCTTAAGGGCCTTTGAAAGTTCTACCTGTGTTATTCCAAAAAGCTCCCTCCATTTCTTCATCACACTGCCAGGGCTATCTGAAAGGGTTATCTCCCCAGCAATCTTCTCTTCCAAACTATTCATAAAACCAACTTTTATTTGATTCAACCTTAATCAATTGTCTTCCTGCTGCTTTGGCTTGCTGCCCTTCTTCGGTCCTTTAGTGACTGTTGCTTTAGCAGATTTGAGCTTTTTATTAGTAATATTTTTCCCATTGTCAACATAACTATATAAGTCATCTATATATTTATCTTCTTGGTTATTTGAATCTTTGCCCTTCGGTTTGCCTTTTCCCTGAAAACTTGAATTGTTGGATACTTTCTCTTTACTTAGAAATGCATAGAGTATAATGATTATGCCAGCTATGAATGCTATTATGGCTACAACACCAAGTATGGCAAAGTCGCCGATGAATCCTCCTAAATAAGACAGTTTAGATGAAGGCAGGTATGTAAGCACAACATAAGTAGAGTAATTTGCAGAATAGCTTCCAGGCCCATTGTAAAAAACAGAGGTATAATTTCCTACAGGCAATATGCCATTTTTAAGGTCGGTTTTATTCAGGCTTTTTGCCATATAATAGATATTCTCGCTGCTAGGCAATGGCATTGTAAAATTGGTCGAATTCAAGGCTATAATCATTGTCCCTCTGCCTTCCAAATTCTCAGCATTTGCTAATGTTGCATTGCCAAGCCACAAATTATATCCAGAAGAATTGAATAAAAAGAAGTCGATTTTTTTACCTATTAATGCTATAAATGCACTTTTATTTCCATTGGATGTAAAGTTATAACTTTCAAATCCTCCCTTGCTTATTGTATAATTAACTATCCCTAATTTTGATTGTACAGAAGGTGAACTTATAGAGCTTACTACATGCACTATGTAACCAAATATTATAATCGATACAAGGATTAAAGCTATCCCTATGTATAAGAATTTCTTCTTCATGAAATCATTAAAGATAGTAACATAAAAAACTAAATAATTTTGTAAGGAGAAGCAAATATATAAAAATCTCTTAATAATAGAGAATTATAGTAGCAACAAAGATACGTTCTTCGGGACAAAGCTTTTATATATTTTATTGCAATAAATAACCGGTGGTTTCGGCTTTAACGGTGTGGTTAGTAAATTTCACACCCTCCAGCTGTTGGAGTAAGTCACATAGTCACATGTGATTACTTAACGATGAGTGAAATGAAAGATAAAATTGTAAAATTGAAGACTGGGATAAAAGGATTAGACTACATGCTTTATGGAGGGATTCCCTCAGATAACCAGATTATGGTAGGAGGAGTGCCAGGAGCAGGGAAAACGCTGATGAGTTTTGAAATAGCCTATAAGATGGCCCAATCAGGGATACCATCAACTTTCATATCTTTTGAAGAGCCCCCTGAGAGTATAATAAAGAATGCTAAAGAGGTATTTACTGAATTCAATGATATAGAAAAGCTTGAAGAAAAACATTTGCTCCAGATAGGTGGAAGTTCGGTTGCACTTAAAATAACCGAGAAAACTGATTCTTCAAGCTATTCATTTAGTTCGATTATATCTGACATAGATGACATGATAGTTGCAAATGGATCAAAATTCGTAGTGATAGACTCAATCTCTCTGCTGCACCTTCTGATACCTGACAACACAAATTACAGGATAGCTTTACTCTCTCTTATATCAAAGCTAAGATCGATGGGAGTAACATCGCTCTTTACCGTAGAAGTCTCATCAAGCGAAAGAAGAAATATAAAGTTCGAGCCAGAGTTTTTCACATTTGATGGAATAATAATGATGTATGAATTGGGCGAGCAGGACAAAAGGCAATTGACACTTGAAGTGGTAAAGATGAGAGGCAGTGACCATAGCTGGTTCCTAGCCCCATATAGCATAACAAGTTCTGGCATAAGCATACTTACACCAGAGACCCAGGGGGTGCGATGAATAATCATCTATTTAATCTTCAAAATATAATTTGTGATGAAAAAGATGGACAAGGTTTCTCCTTCAAAGAGCGGAAATAGTGCAAATACTGCAGCAAAAAAGCCAGCAGCTGCAACTGCCAAAAGCAAAAGTGCAGATGCCAATGGCAATATCAGCAATGCCAAAATAGTATTAAAACAGAGAGATAAGTATCTAATTATAATCGCATTGCTTGCTTTGTTGGTAATAATAACACTGTTCTTTTCATATCTGGCATCAAGTGTAAATCCAAATACTGTAAAAGGGTGTGAAAGCAAGCTCGTGAACCAGAACCAGTGCCTTGAGAACTTGGCAGTATCTGAATCAAACAGTTCAATATGCACACTTCTACCAAATTCAAGCGTAGATGGATGCTACTTAAGTATAGCAAATAGCACAAAAAATATCTCATATTGCAACCTTGTAAATTCTTCTCCTGCAGATTATCAAAACTGCATATACACCCTCACAAATACCTCAAACTCCAATGTTTGCCTATCAAGCACAAATGCTACATTGAAATCAGATTGTGCTTCTAAGCTAGAGACGATGTCAAATGAAACTACAGACCAATACTGCAGCTTTATGCTAAATCCGGGAAACAAATCTGCCTGTTATACAGAATACTACTTCAAGTCTGCAATTTACAACAATATTCCAAAGTACTGCAGTAACATCCCAAACAATACTTCAGTGCCGCTTCCAGATCTTTTGCAGCTTCTGCCTTTTAATAAAAATGAGGATTACAACTTATCTGGAGATTCACTTTACTTATATGAAAATCATATTGTGAATGACAGAAGCCTTTGCTATGTGTCGCTTTTTGAGCTTACCAATAATAGGTCATTGTGCGGCCAGATACCAAGCAAACTTTCATTCTTATGCAGCTATAATGTAACAAAGCCGATACTGATGAATGCAAGCATGATAAACGAGGCTTGCGCCGATGTACCCTCTTTGGTGCACAGCCTGTGCATATCCGAAGAATATTATTACTTGGCAAACGAAACAAAGAATTATAGCTATTGCGAATATGTAACTAATGCTACATTGAAGTCAAAGTGCAATGAAATAAAATAACTAATTAGAATTTTACCAAATTTTGAAGTGGTCTTGTGTCAAATGAAGAAGTAATTATAACATCGATAAAGTCAAACCCAAGGTATGAAGACTGCTATTATACAGCTATAAACAGCAGAAGCATTTTCATGTTCAAATCCAAAGCAGGGTATAAGCTTTACGATAAATTGAATTATGATCCTGAAGATGGATCAATTGAGAAATTAGGTGTTGCAGAAAAGGAATATTATGAGAAAACCCTGTCGGAATTATCAAGATTGATAAAAGGATTGAAGCCTGAAGACAGCAGGATAAAGAAGATGGAAAAACCTCTTAACGATGCTGCAAAGCTGCTTGAAAGGGCATTGCTGTCAGGCGCACCAATAGCGGTGAGGTTCCATATGGATGGAGATGGTGCTTCTGGTGCAATTGCCCTTTACAAAGCATTTAGCAAAGTTGGAAACCTATATGGTATAAAGAAGTTCAATGCCATATGGAGCCCTAACAAAGGTGTAGGGTACAGCCAATGGATTTACAATATAGATAAGTCATATGTCCAAAGCTTTGAATCAATAGAAAAACCAATCATATTGCTCACCGATTTTGGGACTACCCAAGAGAGTGAACCAGCGATAAAAGAATTCAAGGAGAATATAATTTGGCTGGAGCACCATCCAATATATGAAGGATTTCCATCTAGCAGGATAAAATTCTACATAAATCCGTGGCTGTATGGGATGGATTCAAATGTGACAGCAGGATTCCTCACCGCAGAATTTGCATCAATGATATCAGGGGAGAGATACAAAGATCTAGAAGGAGCTTCGCTGATAAGCGACCACAGCAATTTTGCAGACTTAAATGACAAAACAGCGAATGATCTTGCCACTGTACTAGACGCCCTTACAGTAACTGAGTTTTATGACAATTACAACAGGATATCACCTTCCTACATGATTGGAGTAATAGAGGATCAAGCAGAGTTCGGGTATGTCTTAAACAAAGCGATATCAGAACTTAATGAGTCGCTTGGCATAGGTGTTAAAAGGGCAAAGAAGCACGTGCTTAAAGATGGCATAATCGTATACACGATGGATTATAAGTTCATAGATGAAAGGAACTACGACTATATGAAACATGGAAGGTATACAACTAAGCTGCATGACAAGCTGGAAGAGCTCAACAAAGCAGGCAATGTGACCATGGTTTATTTCAGCAAATATATATCGATAAGGGTGAGCGACAGCCTTGTTGAAAGAGTGCAGCTTCTAAAAGTTATAAAAGAGCTTGAAGACGAGGGATTAATATGCAATGGCGGAGGGCACAACGAGGCTGCAAGCATAAAGGTAAAGCCAGAAGACAATAGCCTTGAGAAAACGATAGAACTGATCATATCAAAGTTCAATGACTTAATAGCGAAATAACAAAAAGATCAGCAGAAGCTGCAATAAATGGAGATTCATAAGCTGTTGTCCTTGATCCAGTCCACTTCCTTAGCATTTAGACCATATCTGCTTGAAAAGAACTCATAGGATTCTGAATCCAAAACTCCATCTTTTGAATTTCTCTTTATCATCTCCTTGATAAGTGGCAGGTAGTATTCTTTTATTGTTGATCTGCTTTCATTTATCATGTGCTTTAAATCGATAGCTATCTCATTTATCTTAGCATTAGAATCTTTCCTTATACCTCTTTCCTTTATCATCTTCGGATAAGAGTAGCGAGAGTTTGAGGTATAATACCGGCTTTTTGAAAGTGCAACGCCACTTGTCATGAAGATATTCATATATCTCCAATATCCATAATGCTGCTTCCTCACTGCCCTTGAATTGTAAACAGTAGCAAGCGATAGCATATTGAATGCAGATGCAAGGTCATTGCCTTTGTATATCTTAGGTATATTCTCAGCTAGCCACTGTATCGTCATATCCGGAGTCAGGTCTATAAGAGATAAGGCATGGAGGGGGCTTGAGAAGGTAATTGAAGAGAAGACTTTGTTTAGGAATGAGAATATATCATCTGTCTTGTCCCTGAGGCCAACGACATTATAGCCATCATATTCTCCATCATCTTCTATTCCTCCTGCATATACCGCATATAAATCATTGATTGCAGCCCTTGCATCTCCATTTACCGCTTTTGCTATATAATCTATCAAATCTCCATTTAGCTTGATATTAAATTTGCTTGCTTTATCAGAAAGAAGCTTCTTAATTTCAGATTCATTAAGCTTTTTGAACTCAATCTTATCGGTCTTATCCCTAAGGAAAAATATGCTCTTATCATATGCATCATTTGCTATGAATATTATAGGGCTTACAGATATTTTTACAAGTTCTGCTATTGCAGATGATGCACCTTTGTCGAATTTAATGTCAAGGTTGTCTATCTCATCAAGAAGTATTAGGTTCTTTTTATTGGAAAGAGATAATGAATTGGAGGCATAGAAAAGCTGTTTTTCAATTGATTCCTTATCCCTGTAATCGCTCGCATCAAGGTTTATTATATTATATCCAAGCTTCTCAGCCAAGAATTTAACTATTGAGGTCTTTCCGGTTCCTGTAGGCCCATATACAAGAAGCGGCTTCTTCTTATCTTTTGGGGAGAAGTTCTTGAGATACAAGGTTATCGAGTTTATGGATTCATTATTGCCGTAGAACTCGTCAAGAGAATTAAATCTATAAAGCTCATCAATATCCATAAAAATCAATTAGTATTAAAGTTAAACAAATATAAATTTTATGAAAAACCTAAAAATTAATCTGCTTTGCAAAAGCATAAAAAGAGTATATCAAATCAAGATATCTTCATCGTAACCCTTGCCATTTCTACTGCATAATATGGAGGAGTATTGTTTTTTGGGTTCAATGTGTATATTGCCCATATTTCTCCAGATGTTGTTGATCCTATCCCTCCAGGTATGCTTCCTACTTTAGGGCATTTGGAGAGAGCACTGCTTTCTATGCAATCATCACTGGATGGTTTGTCATTGAAGAATACGAGGGTTGGAAATCCTGCCTTCATATTTATTGCTCCTTGAGCACCATCAATATTGCCGCCATTTAAGCTTATAACATTACCGATTACAGAACCATCAGGATAAGAGAACATATTGCTTGTTGCAGGCATTATAGAACTTGAAGGTACAAATGCAAATGTTGTAGCTGCCCAATTAGTTTGGCCTATGTTTTTTAAGGTAACTGTGAAATTATAGGGTGCTGCTATAGGAGATGTACATAGTGCCCCATAAGCTGGAGAACAGGATGTTCCAATAAAAGTAGATCCATTAAATACCCCGAGCACATACAGTGCCGCAAGTACTATTGCAATTATCAAAATTGCCCAACCATACGTCATCAGATATTCCATAGCGCTTTGCGCTTTGAAATTTTTCGCCATTATACCACATATATTTGAAGAATTAGAATCCATCTTATTTAAACTATTTAATCTTTGCTATAACTAAAATAAGAAAATAAACTTATAAATAATAGAATTAGGTTGTCAGTTAATAATAAAAACAGAACAAGAATGAATTAAAATTTAAATAAAAAATTAAAAAAAGAAGATATCAAATCAGGATATCTTCATTGTTGCCTTTCCGAGTTCCTGTGCATAGTAAGGTGGAGATCCTGCAGATGTTGGCAATGTGTATATTGCCCATATTTCTCCAGATGTTGTTGATCCCACTGACGTTGGTATGCTAGTTATAAGAGCACACCCAGATGCAAGAGCGCCAGGCGCTGATATGCAAGCCCCTGTCTTGTTATCAACAAAAGATACTTTTGTAGTAAATCCACTTGTCATTGAACTTGCTTCCGTAATACCAACTGTAGTAGGATGTATAGCTACACTACTACTACCAATTACATTTCCAATTACAGAACCAGCAGGATATGATAGCATATTGCTTGTTGCAGGCATCACAGATCCTGTTGGCACAAACGCAAACGAGGTATTTGCCCAATCTGTTGTGCTAACCTGCCCTAATGTTACTGTAAAGTTACCTGGTGCCGCTATAGGAGATGTACATAGTGCTCCAGATGTTGCTGTGCACGTTGTTCCTATAAAAGCAGAACCATTGAACACTCCAAGTATGTACAGTGCCGCAAGTACTATTGCAATTATCAAAATTGCCCAACCATAAGTCATCAGATATTCCATAGCGCTTTGCGCTTTGAAATTTTTGGTCATTTTATCCACCATTCACTTAATTTCTTAAATTTAAAGTATTTAAACTTTGCTATTATTTAATAGGTCTTTCAATTCTTCTGCCTCTATATCAATATTATGTTCCTTCATTATAGATGCGAGGATATTTTTGCTTCCCTTCTCTTCGAATTCCTTGATAATTTGAAGTAGTTCCTCTCTGCTAAGCTTCCTGAACTTCCTTTCCTCCGCAATCCTGTAAAGCCTGCTTCTTTCTGCATAAGGTGATTCTTCGGCTGCTGCCTTTACCATCTGAACAATTCCTCTCTTTGTCAGCTTGCCCTCTTTGTACATCTCAAATATCGATTTCAGGGTATCGTCGCTTATGCTGTCTACATCGACGCCTTCTCTTTTCATCTCGGTGAATTTCTGCATCAATATATCTGCTATAACTTTTTTGTCAATATTAATAGAAGACGATATCTCCTTGTACAATTGATATCTTGGCGAAAGAAGAAGGTTCTTTATCATCGTTTCATCGTTTATTGCCTCTTTTAACTCTGCAATAGCATTTTCCAAATTTGGTTTTGATAATTCTGCTTCCTTTACCATTTCATCTGTAACAATTATCGGCTTTGCATCAGTTTCTGGGTACATCCTTGAACCTCCTGCTATCGGCCTCATGAATCTTGTCGTATATAAATTGTCATCGTATACAGATCTTGTCTCCGGAGGCACACCTTTCGCAAAATATGTAATCCTTTCAAGTGCATAATTAAGTGCCTTTTCCGCTTTTGCTTTGGGTGCTGTTACCATTATGAACGAATCATTGTTTTTAATATCCAGCCTGCTATATATACTTGATATCTCAGAATCGGAGAATCTATACTTCGATTTCAGATCCTCGTCTCCGTGTATCAATCCTTTTACACCTGCAAGCTTTGCGTAATCGCTCACTTCACTCCCAATCCTTCTATCTGGATTTATCTCTTTTCCAAGATAACCTTTGAAGCCCTTAACCTTGACTGCGATAACCGATCCGTTATTTTCAAGCGAAGCTTTTACCAAGTGCGAGCTAGTGCTTGCAAATAAATCCGTAATGTCTTCAAATTTCCCAAATTCTGGATTCCATCCGACTTTTGCAAGCTCCTCCTTTAAAGATATAAGTTTCTTCTGCCTTTCTATCTCGTTCTCTATGTACTTGTCCATGCTTCCCAAATCCTGGAATCCTTTTATCTCTACTCTTGCTCCTCCTTTTATAGATACATTAACATCCTGCCTTATCGTCCCTATTCCCCTTTGGACTTTTCCAGTTATCCTAAGAAGCATCCCTATGTAGGAGGCGACATCCTTTGCCTCTGAAGGGCTTCTTATATAAGGATCAGTGTCTATCTCTACCAATGGTATGCCAAGCCTGTCTGTGTTGAAAACTGCTTCATCTTCGCCATTAGAAACGATACCTGCCGATTCCTCCTCAAGCATCATAGAAGGTATTAGGACATCATGGCCATTTACTTTTATCCTGCCATCCAATCCTACAATGGTTGTCCTTTGGAATGCACTTGTGTTGCTTCCATCGACAACCTCCTTTCTCATAGGCTCCAATTCCTTAAATATATGCATTTGGAATGCAGCCGCCAACGAGAGTGCAATGCCAAGGGCATCCTTGTTCATCTGGTGCGGCGGTTCCTCATCTATATCAACAAGGCAGGTATTATTTTTGAATATGTTGTAATGGTAAGCTTTCTTCTTTCCCTCCTCTATCTTTGCAGCTGCGTCTATCTTGCCTAATTCTCCTGCAACTGCACGCTGGTATCTTATTATGCTTGCTTCTGGCTTCTCATCATCTTCGATAGGTTTTGATGTGCATGAGCAGAAAAGTTTCTCGCGGGTATTTAATCTTTGATGTATCTCAAGGCCGCACATGAATCCTATAGACTTGTAATAATCTTCATCCATATTAATCACTCATATGAGAAATTCATCATAAAGGGTCCTATCCTTTATCTCTCCAACAATATTCTTGTCAAGCAGTTTCTTTGCTTCGCTTTTGCTGTAGTTTCCGAGCAGCCATCCGAGCTTTACATAGGCAGTTTCTGGTGTCATGTCCTCACAATATATAACCCCTGCATTGCTGAGAAGCCTAAGGTTTGTATAAACTTTTGAATTTACCCTTCCATAAAGGCATTGAGAGGTCATCCCTATTATCATGCCAGAATCTATCGCTTCCTTTATATTCTTCAGATAAGACTTTTCAGGCTTCCCTGATACTGGTGTATGCCCAAGTCCTGTGCCCTCTATTATTATGCCATTGTAGCCTTTTGCCTTGTAATAATTTATTATATCTGGATCAGAATTTGGGTACACTTTAAGCAGTGCAACCATTTCATCGAATTTGTCTGCAAGGTCTATTTCTTTTTTATCATTTTTGATCTTGTTGTAATCGCTATCATAATATATCTCCCCTTTTACCCCTAAATGTGCTATAGGCAAGTCATTTATAGGCCTGAATGCGTCTCTTCTGCTTGTATTCATCTTTCTTGCTTTTGTGCCCCTTATGAACTGGCAGTAGTCATCTGAACTGCTCTTGTGCATGCAGATGCCAACTTCTGCTATATCCGATTCCGCTGCTATGCGCACGGAGCATATCAGATTCATGAATGCATCACTTGATCCTCTATCGCTGCTTCTCTGTGATCCTGTAAGAACTACCGGTGCATTGAGATCCTTGAGCATGAAGCTTAAGGCAGATGCAACATAATGCATCGTATCCGTGCCTATTGTTATTACAACTCCTCTGCTCCCATTCTTTATCTCATCCGCAACTGTCCTTGCTATCTGCTGCCATTCCAAATATGTCATGTCTTCGCTTGCTACACTGAAGAGGTGTATAGGATGCACCATTGCGATGCTTGACAATTCAGGGACATTCGCGATGAGTTCTTCAGGCTTTAGGAGCATATAGACACCCCCTGTCCTATAATCGAGCTTGCTTCCTATAGTGCCTCCGGTATATATTATAGATACTTTAGGAAGGTTCTTGCCTAATTCTATAGATGGAGATTCAGGTTCTGTGAAATCATCCGATTTTTCCTTATACTGCACTTTCTCTATGTTATTTATCTCATCTACCGCTATTCCAAAATTGTAGCCGTTTTCAAGCTTTGCAACCAATATATCTTTTTCAGTGAATTCGGAATTTGGCAATATCTTTACTATTTCCTTTGAGTTGCCAAATTCAATCTGGGCAAAGTCTCCTATCTTCAAGCCTTTTTTATCAAGCAGCTCCTTTACCAACCCCCCATACATAGTTACACCATTTCAAACGCGTCAATTGCAAACTATTGCGGCATACTCCTGCCCGCGAAGAGCATAAGTTTTGCGCCACATTAGATGAGCAGCAAATCAATTTAGCACTTTCCCATATAAAGCATTTGATGTGGATTTGTATATTTTCACATTGTACATATTGCCCAAGGCAAGACCACTGCCATCTCCTGTTATTATAACCTGCTTGTATGAGGAATTTCTCCCATTTACAGAGATTCCTGTTCTCTCTGTGAGCATCACGTCCTGCAATGTACCTATGAATTTTTTGTTTATTGAATTCTGGACGCTGCGTATAAGGCGTGTTGCCTCAACACTTCTCCTCTTTATCTCTTCTTCCGGAAGCTGTTTTAGCTTCGATGCCCTTGCATGAGGCCTTTTCGCAAACTTTGAAAGATTAGATACACCAGGCTTTACCTCTTTTATCATATCAAGAGTATCCTCGAAATCCTTTTCATTTTCAGTGGGATATCCAACTATTATATCGGTTTCTAGCATCAGGTTCTTTACATTGGCCCTGAGCCTGTCAACAACCTCATAGAACTGGGAGATATTGTAATCCCTGTTCATAGCTTTTAGTACAGGATCGCTTCCGGATTGCACAGGGAGATGTATGAATTTATAGAAATGGGTATCGTTCAATGCCTCTATAAACGCTTCGATATGCTTCAATGCATGCTCTGGATTTAGCATGCCTATCCTTATGTAATAATCCTTATCGATATTCAATTCTTTTATTTTGCTTAGTAACTCTGCAATGCTGCTCTTCTTGTCTGCTCCATATGCACCTACATCTTGGGATGTCAATTCTATCTCCTTTGCACCTTTCTGCAGGCTATATGAAATTGCTTTAATTATAAGATCAGATGAGAAGCTGTTCAGTGGACCTCTTGCCCTTTTAGTTTCGCAGAATGAACAGTTGCTCAAGCATCCATCATTTATTGGAATACGAGATATTATGCTGCTGCCTGGCTTGAAATAAGCCATCCTGTCAACAGCACTATATCTATCATATAAAACTCTTTTTCCTTCTGCAACATTTTCAAGTGCGGTTGGGAGGTTGCTTATGTTTGGTGCAGTGACAATGCTGGCTGCAGGTATATATTTGTATATAAGATCAGGATTGGCTGAAGCCATGCATCCAGTCACTATAATCTTCTTGCCGTTTTTCTGCAGTTTTTCAAGCTTGTTTATTATTTTCTGCTCTGTTGCAGTCTTGACGGTGCAGGTATTTACTATTACAGCATCAGAATCCATCTCATCATCTGAAACTGATATATTGTTATCCTTAAGCAGCGTTTTTATTATATCACTATCTGCCTGATTGAGGGTGCATCCATAAGTCTTTACGTAAACCTTCATAATACCACATTCAAAATACAAATCGCTTCAATATGCATTTTTATTAAAAAGATAAATAAACTAATGCAAAACCAATCGGCAATAACCTACACAAAAGTAACTACCTGGAAATATCAATAAATAAGGACGAAGCTAAAATTTAATAAAAGAATAAGGAAAAGCCCAAACAGGAAATAAATTTCACATTATATGTGTTTCAGCAGGCTCATTGAATGCCCTTCCGGATTTGTATGCCTTCCTCTTCTCCATGTTGCTCCAGCAATCCTTGCATATGACTAGCCTTCTTGTCTTGGAAGCTCTCTGAGAGGCCTTCATGCAGTTATCACAGATCTTTCTTCCGCAATAATCGCAAACTTCATACCTATATATCTCGCGCTTGCATCTTTCACAAATTGTTGTCAATATAACACCTTAATATAATTAATTCAATCAGAAATAATTAAGAAATAACAATAAGATTTTCTCATTATATTATAAATATCTTTTGCAAAATCTGCCAAAATAGCTGGATGCAATCAAATCTCATCGCCTCAGCATATCATTGCCTTTGAAATTAGGCACCTTAAGCCTTTCCCATAATATATTTTTCGATAATTCACTGTCTTTTTCGATATCTCCGAAATATGGAAAGCTTACCGAATTTGCCTCATCCCTGTTTACTGGCACTATCATATCTCCTTCAACATATTTCGCAACATAATCCAATCCAGCTGCCCTAAAAGGAATCTTCTCTTTGATCAGGGCCTTAGCCAAATTTAAGTACTTAGTATAATAGCTTTTTTGATCCATATTAAGTGATACCCAATATTGAGGGGATTCTTTCAGCGGCGGATACAGAAGCAAAACATATGAAGAGTATCCCGAAATTATCTCAAATGGGTGAGATCCCTTCCACCTGTCAGAATGGTACCAATCTTCGAATTTCTCTTTTCTTCGCATTTTAAGGCTTAACATGCCCCCATCCCTGAAGTCGGCATATTTCTTATATGCACTAAGAGTTGACAGATTGCCAAGTTCCTCTTTGCCGAAGAAAACCTTATAGCATAAGTATGCAGTATCAAGGTAATCATGCAGAGATACACTTTCAATCTCATAACCTTTGCTGCAAAATTCCTTGTAATCCGAATAAATCCTCTTTGCCTCCCATTCATCCATACCAGTCGAATGGTCCTTCAGGAATCTTGATCTTACATATCCCTTTCTGAATGAATAAGGCACATTTTTATCCAAATAAAAGTAAGCCTCACTTTTATCCATGGTTCTTAAGTTTTCCATAAGCTTTTTTGATGAAGTTAGCAGCATTTCCATAAACACTTCCTTGTCCTTATCCTCGCCGCTTTCTGAATCCTTTACAACTGCATAACTGAGGTTCTGGTCTTCAAAGTCAAATATGAGCCTGCCCTTATGTTCCTCTATCCTGAATGGAATCAGCGCATTTTTACCATCAATTGCAATAGGCAAGTAAAATCCGCTATATATGTTTAAGCTGCCTTCACTTGATCTAGGGTAAACCATATCCTTTAAATCGCAGATTAGCTTGTAAATCTTCCGGCTGGACAATTCCACTTTGTACCCGGACAGCACTTCAAATAGCCTGCTGTATGGGATGATTCCACTGTTTTCTATGGTTTTAGTAGACATTGCATCACGCAAGGCAAAAAAATAAAAAAGGAGATAAATCGCCAATCTTAATTATTTGCCTCTTTCGCTTTTCTCTATTGCTATCTTTATGCTATTTCCAGGAGAGATTTCAAATGACACTTCATCTAATCCATTTGCATCGGAAAGCCTTTCATCTATAGACCTGCTGTTTGTTACCTTCTTTATGCTTTCTATGTTCTCTTTTATAAGTGCTGAAAGGGCAACGTCTGCTGAAAGGTATACATTAATTTTGTCTGATTTGCTAAATCCCTTCTCTTTCCTAAGCATCTGTATCCTGCGTATTATCTCCCTTACTAGCAGCTCATTTTTGAGCTCTTCGGTTATAGCTGTATTAAGGTATATAAGGCCGTACTTTGATTCCTCCTCATTTTCCTTTATAAGATCCTCGGATATCGTGTACATCTCTGGTTTTATGGTAAAGTTTCCTTTATCTGTATGCAAAGTGTAATATCCTTCCTTCTCTATAGCATTTGATAACTCCTTCGGATCCGCTTTGCGAAGCGCATCTGATACTATGTTGCTGTTCTCCTTGAATTCAGGGCCTAATTTTGCAAATACTGGAATTATCCTCAAGTTCAGGTTGTCAGAGATCTCTGCACTTATGGTTTTGACATTTGTAAGGGACTCTATTATATCTGAAAGCTTCGCAACTGCATCTGCAACCGCATTGTATCTTGTTATTACCTTTGCTTCTGATAGTGGCTGCCTAAGCCTTATGCTGTTCTTCTCTCTAAGGTTCAATATTTCGCTTACAAGGTCTTTTGCAATATTAAACTCCTTTTCTATTTCCTCATCTATGTATTTTGGATCTGCCTTTGGCCATGATTCATAGAAAACACTGCCATTGTCTATAGAAAATAGCTTCTGGTAGATGTACTCGGATGTGAAAGGAAGCACTATAGATGACAGCACTGTAAACCTGTAAAGGACGTAGTTTATAAGGTTTGACAGATACTTAAGCTTCTTTGCGCTCATCTCTTCGGATCTCTGCTTTGCAATTTTGAGATATGTCCTGCTGAAATCATTGACAAGGAAATCAGACATTTGGTTTACTGCTTGGTCTATCTCATATGAATCGAAAAGACCTGTAACATTCTTTGCCAATGTATTTATCCTTGAGAGTATCCATCTGTCATCCTTTTCTGCAAGCGCAAGGTTTGGCTTCTTCACTTTCTTAGGATCTGAGCCGGATAGGTTGGAGAATTCTTTGGAAAGCTTCATAATATTGTAATAAGTCACAATGACGTTGTCGCTTTCTTTTAGTTCTGATACTTTTACCTTAAGGTCCTCCCATCTTGGCTTGCTTAAGCACCAAAGCCTGTAACCGTCTGCAGATACATATTTTGGAAGATCCTTTGCAAGTATCAGATTGCCCAAATGCCTGTGCATCTCCATTCCATGCTCATCGTATACCATACCTCCTATTGTAACCTCCTTGAAAGGAGTTTTTCCATACAGGGCAACCGAAGTCCTTATCAGCATCGAGAACCAGCCTCTCAACTGATCTCTGCTTTCTGTTATCCAATCAGAAGGAAATAATTTTTTCCACTCCTCTTCACTCAAGCTTGCTGTATGTGCGATTCCCGAATCCCACCATACATCGAATACATCCTTGACCCTGTGCATAGTCCCTCCGCATTTGTCGCATTTGAAGGTTATGCCATCTATGTAAGGTATATGAAGGTCTTCAGGCTCTTCGCTCAATCCAGCCCTCTCCTTAAGCTCTGCGGCAGAACCTATCGCAATATGATTGTCGCAGCTATTGCATCTCCATATTGGTATCGGTGCACCCCAGTATCTCTGCCTTGATATGCACCAGTCTGGAGAATTGCGCAATGTATCCTCCTGCCACTCTTTGGTGTTCTTAGGATGCCATTTTATCTTTGAATTTGCCTTTATCGTCTTGTCCTTTATCTTCTGTATATCTATGAACCACTGGTCTGTAGATCTGTATATCAACTTGCTATTGCATCTCCAGCAGTGAGGATAGCTGTGTGTTATTGACCCCCTGTAAAGGAGGCTTCCGTCTTTCTTCAGCTTTTCAAGTACAAATTTGTTTGCTTCATCTGGTATCTTTATCCCCATTAGTTCTCCTGCTTCATCTGTGTATTCTGCTTGGTCACTTACAGGAGAATAAATAGGTATGCCATTCTTGAATCCAACGTTGAAGTCCTCTGGCCCGTGCCCTGGAGCAACATGCACCAACCCTGTTCCATCACCCATCGATACAAGGCTTTTTTCCATAAGCACTTTATGGAATTTTGCAAATTCTCTCTGCTTTGGTATCTGATCTTCAAATGGCCCTTTGTAATATATTCCCTGCAGCTCCGAGCCATAGAACTCGCCAAGAACTGTAAAGCTCTGGTCTATGCTCTTCGCAAATGCATCAAGCCTGTCCTTTGCTACTATGTAAATATTATCTCCAAACTGCGCCTTTACATATAGGCCTTCGGGATTTGCTGCAACTGCCATATTTGATGGAAGAGTCCATGGTGTAGTAGTCCATATGACAAGATAAAGATTGCTTTCAACGTTTATCTTCGCATCCTTAGATCTTTCAGGATCAACCTTAAATCTGACAAATATTGATGGATCAGTATCATCAGAATATTCTATCTCAGGGCCTTGAGCTGATAGCACTGTTTCGCAGTGCGGGCAATATGCTAATGCCTTCTTCCCGGAGTACACAAGGCCTTTGTCATATATGCCTTTGAACATCTTCCACCCTGCATTCATGTAGCTTTTTTTGTAAGGAATATAGGCATCTTCAAAATCCAATGAAGATCCATACTTCTTGTATATATCTATCATGCCTCTTACTTGTTCATCTGCAAAGCTCTTGCATGCTTCTATGAAATTGTCAATTCCATATGAATCTATATCCTCCTTTGTTTTAAGCCCTAGCTTATGCTCAACTTTGTTTTCTATAGGCAGGCCATGTACATCGAATCCCGCCCTATCATGAACATAGAATCCTCTGAATCTTTTGTACCTGAGCATCACGTCTTTTACAACACCTACCCAAACATGGTACACCCCAAGTTCTCCTGTCGCATATGGCGGCCCGTCTAGGAAGTAATACTTTTTCTTGTCTATTGACTCTTTTTTAATCTTTTTAATAGGATCTTCTTTTGACCAATATTCTTTGGTAAAATTTTCTATCTCTCCGAGATCTATCATCTAATACCCCCTATATTAATTATATACATAAAAATTAATAATATTCTATAAGCTTATTGTTTAATGATATAGATACAAATAAAAGTTAAAGTTTACTGCAATTTTGTTGCATAAACATGCAACTTTATATTATGCAGAATCAAATATAACACAGCAGCAGAAACCCTTTATGGAACAGCGACCTTTAAGATAAGTGCATAATTATGGTTTCAGAATCTTTGAGCTATAGTGGGAATGAATCATACAAGTATATTGAACCTTTGGTCTCAAACGATGACCGATACCTTTTCATAGTCTCGCCGTTTATAAGCAAAAGTTATATCAAAAAACTGATAAAGATTTCATCAAGAAAAGAGATAAAGGTAATAACATCAAAGGAAGCTGCAAGCAGTGAAACTGCAAAAGTTTACAGAGCTAAAGGCTATACAAAGTACATCTTCTATGCTGCATTTATAATTGTGGTTATTTCATTGATGTTCTATCTATTAAGGATGATGATACTGCTTTCCATTGCGATATATGCCGCAGCTTTGGCAGTTGCCTTGTTAATTGTATTTTTAGCATTCAACAAACATCCAAAGAAGCGCAGCCATATAGAGTTCAAGTTTGTAGAAGGAAAGTTTGTGCATGAAAAACTGTATATAGGTGAGGATGAAGCGATAACTGGAAGCGCCAACTTCACGTACAGTGGGCTGCACAGGAACATAGAGCATATAGAGATAGTGCATGAAAAAAAGAGGGTAAAGGAGCTTGCAGACCACTTCTACTCAATGTGGAATTCAGCATAAATCAGCTTACTTTTCCAGAGGCAAAAATCCTTGGCTCCTGCTTGCGTATCAGCATGAAAGAATCTGAACTCTCTATGCACAGAGGCTTGTCAAATACCAGCGAGATGCTTGTTCCATCGAAAGAATTCACCGTTGCACTTGTGTAAGAAAAACCAGATACAAATATGTAAGAGGACTTTTCTTTGATATCCTCTTTGTTTATAGTGCTAAGATTTAGAGTTGCGATTATGCTCTTTTTTGCTTCTATCTTATAATTTGATAAAGTATCACCTTTCTTGAATTCATCAGGATCAGCACCTTTAAGCGCAAGCCCTACCCTGGTGCTTGGCCCTGCTTCCTGTATATCCCTATCCTGGCTCTGTATTGATCTTACTACAACTTCCTTCAAATCTTTTCCTAATAGCTTATCATGCACTTTTACCGAACCCTTCCTGACTATGCCTAACACCACAGTACCTGCACCTTTTACATTGAATGACCTATCTATATCAATCCTGCAGTTGCCTGAGGCATCGCTTGAATCTAGCTCGTAGCTCGTTACCTTTCCAAGTATATCCTCCATCTTGCATATGGTGTAATTTGATAGCTTAAGCTGCTTCAGCATCTCTTCAAGCTGCGTTTGGTCCATTGTATCATGTTCTATTATTATAGTTGGTTTGCCTGCCAATGCAGCTGCTATAAGCACTTCGCCGAGCTGCTTATCTATCGATTTTGCATCTATTACTATAATATGAGATAGGGTAAGGGATTCAGCTAATCCATAGAATTTGTCATCCAAATTTGAAGGTGATATTGCTACAATGGTATCGTCATTGTAAATCCTGTTGTAATATGCAAGGCTGTCCTCCGCACCTTTCTTCCCTATAAAATCAGCCACTCCATTGTTTATCGGTATCGATAATAAATAGTTCATCTATTCACCTGAAAATTGCAAAACATTATTTCCTTATGCTTAACATTATTTTATGGCTTCTTGGAAATTCAAAAGCTAAAAGCTTCTTTATCCTCTTTTTAAGATCTTCATTTGGTATTGAAAACTTTGAATTCTCAAATCCATCTTCTTCAATTGCAAATCCTTTCTTATCTTTTGTTATCTTTATAACTCTGTCTTTCTTAAAGCTGGACAGGATTATGGATTCTCCTTCATTAAGCTTTATTGCTTCGGAATATGCAGTTCTCTCAGCACTGCCAAATGCAATCCATCCCATGATAAAGCATCATTAATCATAAGGGATCCAAAAATAAATATCTTTCTGGGAAGTGCAAAAGCAATCCCGGATTAGAAAGAGAACTTTTGAATATAAATCAAAAGGTTTTTTAAGTTGGATATTCAAATTAGGAATATCCAATGCTTGCGGTTTTGCAATGTTCAACAATAAGAAAAAGGCAAAATACTACAATGGCCTCGTCTTTGAGGATAAGAAAACACCTTATGCACTTTATGCAGCCGCAATCCTATCTGCAGTATTGGCCCTGCTGTTCCTTTCTTACTTCATAATAATGGATAATTCACTGATGATCCTTGCATCATTGATACTATTCATAGCCCTGTCATTTGTGATAATTGCAGAAGACAAGTACATGAACATAACTTTAGGATTAGCAATCGCATTCCTATATGCAAGCAGTGCAGTATACTTCAAAGTTCCTGAATTCATAATGGTCTTTCTTATATCTGCTTACACACTTGTTCTTATATTTGTAGGATCTAAGATAAGGCTGAGCACCAAGATTATACTATTCATAGCTTTTGCAGTGCCAATGTTGGCATCAGCATTGGGATTTGAGGCAGATGAAAACCTTACAGTAAATATTGGGATAATAGGATATTATCTTTTGATAAGCATAGCAATTGCTGTGACCATAAGAGTTATCTCCAGCAAAGAGAGAGGAGTATTTTCAAGCAAACTTTCATCATATTACAAAACCCTAAACAGTACACCATTCTTCATAATTGCTGCTATAATATGTGTGATAATACTGTTGCTGCCTATATATCCAGCACATCCTTCTTTTAATCCATCTCTTCTGCCATATTCTACTTTAAGGATAAACGCATCTTCAAAGGCAAATTTTACTTATGTATACCTAAACCTATCAAAATTCAAGAACCTTGAGGTATACAATGCGAGCAGCATCGGATTTTATACACTTTCTGGAAAGCCTGTAAATGCAGATATAGCAAAATCGATAAAGACTCTTTCATCTGTGCCTGTAATGCTGAATATAAGCAGTTCCAACACCACACTTGAAATGAGGTTCTTCGTCCCTAAGAATGAATCCCATACCATACAGGATCTGCCATCAATCAATATAATGCCCACAGGAACATCAAGAGTAAGCAACGTTAGCAAGTTTAGCTACCGCAATAAGACAATATCCTATGATATCTACAAAAAAGTTAATTATACAGAATATTTAGGAATTGAAAAATTCCAAAAATACTATACCTATGACAGCATATGCAAATCCGATTATCCAAATTCTTATGCATTTAAGCTAAATGGCAGCCATCCTTTCAGCATATTTCAATTCAGCAATGCCTCTTCTTTTGACCATGCCCTAATAAATTCCAAGAATAACACATATCAAAGCTATAACCAATCATTCGGAAAGTACTCAAGCAAACAGTTTTATGGTATAACAAATGTGACCCTGCCTGTTAGTAATTGCACCGATTTTGCAGTATTGACTAACAGTGCACTGGACGTAGGTACTACTTTATACAACTATAGATATAACGCCGTGATAGAAAACATAAGCACGGAGTTTCCATTATACTGGTATACGAATAGTTCATTTGTATCTGGAAGATATACATTCTTGCCTGGCAGCCTCCAGTACCTGTACGAAGTTTACAAATCCGACACTAAGAATTCAACCAAAGCTAGCTGATCCTGTTTTACACTACCTGATATTGCCCTCCAAAAAGTTTGCTATCGCAGAATTGAACTCTTTTGGCTTGTCGAGATAGCAAGCATGGCCTGCACCTTTTAATATTGCAAGCTTTATGTTTCCGGCAACACTGCTGAAAGGTTTTGATATCGGATCATTGCTTCCCCATATGCCTAATACATCAATGCCTTTCAATTTGCCAAATTCAACTGATTTATATACAGGATCGACAAGTATAAGCTTGCTCAGCAGGTCTGAATGATTTTCTGCAAATTCAAGAGCTATCCTTCCACTTGCACTTGCTCCAAGAATAATAGCTTTTGAATGCATTTTATCTTTTATAAACACCTCCAGCATCTTTTCCATATCATCTCTGGATAATTCAAAATGATTCTCGCTCTTTGGGAATCCAGGCACATCAAGCGAAAATACATCATAGCCAATGCCATTCAGCTTTTCAACCAGCCCAACATCTATCCATATCTGTGTGTTAAAATTATATCCGTGCATCAGCAGTATTTGCTTGCCTTTATTTACATCTGAATGAAAATATGAAATCTCATTGTTGCCAAAAGTAAATTTTTCTTTTTCCATTTGAACACCTTATATTATAAAATAATTAAAACTAAACAATTTTGTGCAAGAGGCATTTCCTTAAATATAGTTTAAAATTATACTAAATTATCTATAGAAAAGCAAATAATTTAAAAATATTTTTTATGAAATCTGTAAATTAAATGAATTTATAAGATGGTAAAAATGGCAAAATTCGTACTGGTAGCTGACTCTACCTTAATCTACACATATCACGACTTTCCTTTGCTTGACTTTTTGCCGAGCGCACCAAAGAAGACCATACCCTCAGGGATCTACAATTTCCTTAAAGGTGATCATCCAAAGTATATGGATGATGGGGAACTCCTTGTAGCACCATATTCCATAAGGAAGCTTGAGGCAAAGCTCCTTGAGAAGTATCCAAGGAAAGATGTAGCCGTTACGGATGGCAATAATGCAGCGAAGTTTATCGATGACAACACAGAGGTAATAGGAGTATCAACTATGGATCCATTTGGCATAGGGCCATTGACGATGTCTTACGCAGTGCTTTTCGGCGGCGATTTCTATGCATGGGTAAGGCGCGATTTTGAAATATTGATAGATACTTTGAACAGGGCAAGGAAGGGCAAGAAAGCAAAGCTAGTAGTGGGAGGCCCGGGAGTTTGGGACTTTACTGTATTAAAGGATGAATTCGAGAAAATGAATATAGACTACGCAGTGCAGGGAGAGACAGATGATGTCCTAATAGACCTGTTCGAGCAGCTGAGCACAGGGCAGATTGATAAGTCGATGTTCAATACGGGATATCTCACATTTGATGACAAATTTCAGATGAGCTCAGTAAGCGATGAAAGATTCATATCAAGGAAATCCTATGGCCAGTACCCTAAGCTTGATAAAATCTCACCTATAGTAAGGCCTTCGATAAAGGGTATGGTAGAGATAATGAGGGGATGCGGGATAGGATGCGATTTCTGCGAAGTTACGCTGAGGCCTCTAAGGTATCAGCCTTTGGATTTTATAAAAAAAGAGATAGAAGTAAATATAAAATCAGGCACTACCAACAAAGCATGGCTGCACTCTGATGAATTCTTTGGTTACAAGCATGGCAAGTTCTTCGAGCCAAATCAAGAAGCATTGATAGAGTTGTTCACTGAGATAAAGCATATTCCAGGAGTGAAGTATATGAACCCTACACATGGGAGAATAGCTATACCTGCAGGATTTCCTGATCTTATAGAAAAGCTTTCATCAATTGCACAGGCTGGGCCTAACAATTGGATAGGCGTACAGGTAGGGCTGGAAACAGGGAGCGAGGAATTGGCGAAGAGGCATATGCCAGCGAAGACACTGCCTTTGAAGGTAGGGCCTGATGGTTCATGGCATGAAATTGTGTGGAGAGGCGTTCAAACTTTCACAAAGTACTATTGGCGCCCTGCATTCACAGTCCAGGTGGGCCAAGAGGGAGAAACTGATGAGGACAACTGGGAAACTGTAGCGCTGATAAATAAGTTGAGCAATTCATACGTTGATGGGAGGCCATTTGAGTTTACTGTAACACCTATGGTGAATGTGCCTATGGGAAGGATAAAATCCCATAGCCTAAACGAGCAGATGCTCAAGCCTTCAATGTTTGCTGTATACTATGCATCATATAGGCACTTGAGGAAAATGGCCTTGAGAGATGCACGTGCAGAATCAAAAGGTAACCTCATTACAAGGTTCGGCACTACTACAGCAATGGATATAGGAAGCGGCATACTGCTGAACTATATAGGCAAGCTTGCGAAGAAAGCAGGTGTAGACCTTGAGAAGGTAAATACATATGGGCTTAACGGAGACAAAGACAGGATAATAGAATCAGTATCGCAGATCAATTGATAATCGCATTAGTATATCTGCAGTTTAATTGGTTGATTTGCCCTTTATTTTTAGTTTCCTAATTATTTTAGTTATTTTATAGCTATAATTACGTTTGCTAATTCTACTTTATTAAAAGGCCCTTTTGCAATTGATCCATTAATAGTGTAAATAGCCCAGATACTTCCTGAAATAGAAGAAGCACTTTTATTTGGTATGGTAGCGGAATAACTAATTACACCTGAGTTTATTGAATATGAGTCGTTGAAAGTTGCATGCATTATGTACCCGCTTTCTAGATTATGAAACTCTGTATTATTTTCTATAATGTTATTTAATATCTCTCGAGCAAGAACCGATCCATCTGGATAAGCATACAGGCTGCTTATATTTTTTGGCATAGAAGACCCATTAGGAACAAAAGCTATTGTTGCAAATTTCCAATTTTTATTGGAAAGCTGTCCTAATGTTATAAGGAACCCCCTTGGATAGCCACTTGGCATAGCACATATTGCACCTTTTGCTGCAGTACATGTAGTTTTAAGGTTAGAAGCAGGAAGCGCAAAAGGGTTGCCATCACTGTTTATCTTGAATCCATTCAGAGCAAGCAATGTTATGACAACCACCGCGATTATTATAACGAATATTATTGCAAGCCCATATTCAGCAATGGACTTTTCCCTAATCCTCTCACTTTTAGACTCCATAGCCGTCGCTTTTCAATATCTACAGCTTACATATGAAATATAATTATAAATAAATTGTCCCAATATACTATTAATTGCAAAATTAGAGAATCTAAAATGAAAAATAAGCAAAAAGAGAACAAACTTTGGCAGATGAAATTAATTGATTTTTAAGCAGGAATCAAGGATAATTCCTGTTCATCATCCTTGGGTAAGGTATTGCGTCCCTTATATGGTCTAGACCAAGCACCCACTTTATCACTCTCTCCATGCCCATTCCAAACCCTGCATGAGGCACAGATCCATACCTTGCCAAATCTATATACCATTTGTAGTTGTCCATGTTAAACTTTACACCTTTTGCCTTTTCGACTTCATGGAATCTTTCCATGAGATCATCATATTTGTAGATTCTCTGGCTTGCGCCTATTATCTCTCCGTTTCCATGAGGTGCCTGCATATCAGCGCATAGAACTGTCCTTTCATCTTTTGGGTTTATTGGCATATAGAACGCCTTAAGTTCCTTTGGCCAGTAAGTGACAAATATTGGTTTTTCCTCATCCTCTGTAAGGAGCCTTTCTTCATCAACGCCAAAGTCATCTCCCCATTTCAGATCCTTTCCTTTGTCATTTAAAATTTCAATTGCTTTCTCATAAGTTATCCTTTTGAATGGGGGCTTTACCATTTTCAATGACTCCTTGCTTATATTAAGCTCCTTTAAGGATTCTTCATCATTATCTGCAACATGCTGTGCTATGTAGCTTATCAAATTCTCCTGCAGCTCCATATTCATATCAAGGTCATAATAAGCCATCTCAGGTTCAAGGTGCCAATATTCTGCAAGATGCTTTATAGTCCTTGATTTCTCAGCTCTGAATGATGGGACAAATGAATATACTTTCTCAAGTGCATATATCATCGATTCAGCATAAAGCTGCGATGATTCAGTCAGATATGCCTTCTTTCCATAATAATCCAATTCGAACATATCTGCTCCTGTTTCTCCACCTGATGCTGTTATTATCGGAGGAGTAATTTCATAAAATCCTAAGTTGTCAAGCATTTCCCTTGCATACTTGAATATATGTGACCTTACTTTCATTATCTCAGTCATCTTTCTGCTCCTAAGCCAAAGATGCCTGTTGTCAAGAAGAAGCTCTGTGCTCTGATATTCAGTTATAGGAAAAGGTTCTGACAAGCTTATTAATTTAAGGGATTTTCCAGTTATTTCATACCCTGTTGGCGATCTGCTATCCTTCTTAAGTACTCCAGAGGCCTCAATGCTCGATTCTATAGTTGATTTCTCAGCATCACTCCATGTTTCTGGGCTTACTGAATCTTTCTTGATTGATATTTGAACTGTGCCACTTTTGTCCCTAAGAATTATAAAGATGATTCCGCCGCTTTCCCTCTTCCTGTAAATCCATCCTCTAACTGAAACCTCTTTCCCCTCATAATCTTTCATTTCCGAAGCGTGTTGATATTCCATAAAAACCACTATTCTCTATTTTGATAAATTCATTAAAAACCTTTTGTATAACGGAAATATTAGTCCTTTGCAAAATCAATCTGAAAATGTTTTAAGTTTTTCTATCTGTTCTTTAGTTGCTTTTTTGAATATTGGAATTACCTCTTTGCTGTAATTCAAGTTTATCTCTTTTTCAAATAAGTCCATTTTAGGGTTGCAAGATATGCCAAAATAATCCAATATATCATGGCTTGCTTTAGGTATAAACGGATATGACAGAATGCCTATCGCATAAACGGTATAGATAAGATTTCCCATCACCTCTGAGAATTTGTTCCTTACATCTGCATCTGAAAGGTTTTTTCTCATCTTCCATGGTTCTGAACTGCTTATAAGGCTGTTTCCCTCTTCTGCCAGATCTATCAAGTTGTGAAGCGCTTCCCTTAAATTAATCGATTCAAAGTTTGACTTGTATTTTGTTATTATAGAATCTATTCTGTCCTTGTAATCAGATGACATTGCAATTTTTCCTACGTACTCTGAATTAGATCTTGCTATAGTAAGGACCCTATTCACAAAATTCCCTATCTTGTCATTCATTATCTTGTCTACAACTTCGAGCAAAAGGTCTATTGAGAAATCTGCATCAGAGGTTTCCGGAAGCCTATATATTAGAGCAAACCTGAGGTAATCAGGCTCCATCAACTCAAGCGAATTTTCAACATTCATCCCTATGCCATTGCTCTTTGAGAATTTGAGCCCTCTTGCTGTAAGGTATTCGTAGGCCTTTATCGTGTACGGCAATGCGAGGCCTTCCCTTGAACCTATGAGTATTCCAGGCCACATCATCGTATGGAATTCAATATTATCCTTTCCCATAAACTGTATCAGCTTTGTATCCTTAGATTTCCAATACTTCTCCCATCTATCTTCATCCCATTCCCTTGTTATCCCTATGTAGCCTATTACCGCATCAAACCAAACATAGAATTTCTTGTCTTTGAATCCTTCCATAGGGACATCAAATCCCCAAGCGATATCCCTTGTTATATCTCTGGGCTTCAATCCCTGTTCAATGTAACTGATTGGCTTGTTCACTGCAGTTATGCTCCAGTTGTTGCCCGTTCTCTCTTCTATAAAATTCTTTATCTCCGGCTGAAGCTTCTTTAAGTCTATTGCAAGATTCTTTGTCTCCTTGAATACTATATCAGTGCCGCCGCATATCCTGCAATGTGGCTTTATCAAATCAGTTGGGTTTAGAAGATGCCCGCAATTTTCACATTGATCTCCTCTCGCCTTTTCATATCCACAGAAGGGGCATGTACCCTCTATAAAGGTATCTGCCAAGAAAAGCTTGTCCGTATTGCAATAAGGCTGTATATCCTTCACTTCAACTACAAAGCCATTTTTATAAAGCCTGTCAAATAGCCAATATACTGTTTCCTTGTTCTTTTCCGAATCGGTCTTTCCGTAATATGTGAAAGTGCATTCAAACCTTGCCATTGCCTCTTTTATCTTCTCATGGACTGATTCCGCAAGTTCCTTTGGAGTTACTCCTTTCTTTATAGCTTGTATCTCTATAGGTGTGCCGTGCTGGTCTGATCCGCAGATGAATATTGCATCTTCCCCTTTCATCTCAAGATATTTGTAGAATACATCTGCGGGAAGGATTGATCCAACAAAGTTTCCCAAATGTGGCACTCCCTCTGCATAAGGAAGAGCCGAAGTAATTATATATTTTGACATGTCAATGCACTTGTAATAAAATTAATCGTAAATGCTTAAATAATAGAAATATAATAGAAATTGATTTGAATAAAATATAAAAATACAGCTGTGCAGATGCTATAAAATCGCAGTGGTCAAAATGGCAGAACAACAAGTTTCCTCTTTAAAATTGCTCTTCGACGAATTTTTCGAGTCTTACTATTCGGACGAGATTAAGGATATAATAATCAAATTCCCGAATAAGCGCAGCTTAATGGTAGATATAGGAGATCTTGAAGAGTTTGATCCTGACACTGCTACAAACCTTATAGCAGATCCTGAAATTATAATTGATGCAGCGAATGAATCACTTAGGGGCAAATTGAGCGGATTGAATTTCGATACTTACATTCCTCACGTAAGATTTTACAACCAATCTATAAATACGCCCATGGTGCTGAATATAGGATCAGCTTATATAAACAAGTTTGTCTCGATAGATGCTTTGGTTGTAAAGAGGTCGGACATAAGGCCAAAAATAAGGGATGCCGTATTTGTGTGTACATTCTGCAATGCGAAGGTGCAAGCTAATTTGGAAAAAGAGGAGATACCTAAGGTATGCCCTGAGTGCAAAAAGCGAACATTGAAGATAGTTCCTGAAGAATCGACATTCTTTAATTCCCAAAAGATAGCTGTGCAAGACCCTCTCGAAAGGCTGAGCGGAAGCATACCAACATGGCAATTGGAAGCATGGCTCGATGATGATCTTGTCAATATGGCAATTCCAGGAGATAGAGTGGAAATTTCAGGTATACTGAAGATACGCCCAAGAAAGGATTCAAGAGGCAAAGTTGATCCTAGTGTCTACTCGATGTACCTTAATGTAACTTCATTGGAAACAAAGCAGAAGGAATTCGCAGACATAGACATAAGCGAAGATGAAGAGAGGCAGATAAAGGAGTTGTCAAAGGATCCTGATATATTTAATAAAGTAACTCAATCTGTAGCCCCATCAATATATGGCTATAATGAGATCAAGCAGGCAGTAGCGTTGCAGCTTTTTGGGGGAACACCTGGAAAGAAGCTGGTTGATGGAGGCCCTATAAGAAGCGATATGCATATATTGCTTATAGGAGATCCTGGAAGCGCTAAGACTAGAATATTGCAGTCCGTAGCAAGGCTGGTTCCAAAAGGCATATATGTTAGCGGAAAATCGGTTACTGGAGGAGGATTGACTGCAGTTGCAGAAAGGGACGACTTTTCAGAGGGCGGATGGACACTTAAAGCAGGAGCAATGGTTCTTGGCAATGGGGGAATAGTAGCTATAGATGAATTCGATAAGATAAGCGAAGAGGATACCGCTTCACTTCACGAAGCATTAGAATCTCAGACAATAAGTGTAGCAAAGGCAGGGATAATAGCGACTTTCAATGCAAAGGCATCTGTACTAGCTGCCGCAAATCCTAAGTTTGGAAGGTTTGATCCTCACAAGTATCCTGCGGAGCAGTTTGATATATCTCCTACATTATTGTCAAGGTTTGACTTGATATTTCCTATAAGGGATATAATGGACACAGAACTTGACAAGAGCATTGCGAACTATATACTCAACCAGCACGAGGCAGCAGGAGCAGCTATAGCCGATGTGGAGAGCAATGTGATGGCGGAAGAGCCTCCTATAGGGCATATGCTCCTGAAGAAGTATATTGCATATGCGAAGAGGTACGTGATGCCTAGGTTGAGCGAAGAAGCGTCAAAGAGAATAAAGGATTATTATGTTGATCTAAGGCGTGCAGGATCTATGAAGGGGGCAACACCTATAACCCCAAGGCAGATAGAAGGTTTGATAAGGATGGCTGAAGCGAGTGCAAAAAGCCAGCTCAGGGACGTGGTAAGCGTAGAAGATGCAAATTTGGCAATAAACCTAAGCGAATATATGCTTAAGACATTGGCAGTAGACACAGAAGGGCGCACTGATATAGATACAATATTGACAGGCATGCCAAGGGAGAAAGTTGACAAGATAAACGTAATATTGGATGCAATAAAGAAGCTTGAGGAAGCAGAAGGGTCAGCAAAGATAGATCGCATATTCGAGGAAGTTGCAAAAGACGGCATAGATAAAAATACAGCAAACAAATACATAAATGAACTTGAGCAGAGCGGTGATATATTCAGCCCAAAGATGGGAATAATAAAGGTGATCAGGCATGAAGAAGAATGAAGGTGTTATTTTTGAGTCTTAAGCTTATAGGGACAAGGCAATTTTTGCAGATTATAATAATGTTCATGATAGTCCAGTTCTTTGGGCTGTTTCTGGTTGCAATACAATTCAATGGAATATCGATAAGCAATATATCTGCTGCAAATGTGGTGAGCACTCCAATTACCGCAATTTACTTTGTAATATATATAGTGATAGCTACAGCAATACTCCTGCTAGTGCTTAAGGTATATCACAACATTTTCAAACTGCTGGAGCTTTTTGTTATATTCCTTACAGGATTTTACTTCTTCATCGAGTTGTTCTCGCCATTTGAGGTAAGCACTACATCGCTTTACATAGGTATGGCAGTTGCAGGAATGCTGGGAATAGCATTGATATTGCTGAAGAGGAAATGGCCAAACCTCAGAAATTCTGTTGCGATAATATCTGCGATAGGGTTTGGCACCATACTTGGCATAGGATTCAGCTTTGAAATTGCACTTGCATTCATGGCCATAATGGCGGTATATGATTTCATATCAGTATTCGTTACAAAGCACATGCTTACATTGGCAAATACTGCGATAGAAAATAATCTCGCTCTTCTTGTAGATTCTACGGAAGTGGAAGCAGTGCCAAGATCTGAATTGTCAGCTGAGCAGCTGAAAGAATATGAAGAAAATGAGAAAGAAGCATCAAAGAAAAGCAAAACCTGCCTGTTTGAGGTGTTCGACAAGCAGGGTTATGCAGAAGTTCCTACAAGCAGCGCTTTAGGGACTGGAGATATGATATTCCCATTGATGGTTGCAGTCTCAGCATTCAAGGTAAGCTACAATTTCATACTTCCAATGTTCATAGTAATAGGGTCAATATTCGGGATGTTGTTTACAATGTTCCTATTGGACAGGTACAAGAGAGCCCTTCCGGCTATACCTCCATTGCTTTTATGGATAACAATATTCATAGTGATTTACTTTTTGATATTTTAAATCTCTAATCTGCATTTATATTTTTAAATTTTAACATAAAATAGGTCATGACAAGATGAAATCCCAATCTGCAATGGAATACCTTATGACATATGGATGGGCAATCCTTGTCATCGCGGTTGTACTTGCAGCGCTCTATTCTTTAGGAATATTCAACCCAAATACATTTGCACCAAAGGCATCTGCAGGTTCATGTGAGGTTGTAAGGCCATTCGGTCCAACCACAACAACAGATGTTCATCTTG
This sequence comes from Microcaldota archaeon, assembly GCA_021798935.1. Classification (GTDB taxonomy): domain Archaea; phylum Micrarchaeota; class Micrarchaeia; order Micrarchaeales; family Micrarchaeaceae; genus Mancarchaeum. The sequence goes on along the minus strand of JAJZBL010000002.1, from coordinate 52,822 downwards.
AAGGTACTTGTACTAATATGTTACCTAAGTATGCTGCTTTATTTGATGGAAATGACAATTATATAATATCACCAATACCCACTAACAAAACAGTCAATGTTTCTTTCAGCCTTTGGTATCAATCCGATAATTCAAATTACTATGCACCTCTATTTTTGCTTTCTCCAAATGGTGGATACCCAATTGGCTATGGGCTTTATTTACAAGACAATGAATTTCAAATATTGGAATCTAGCATAAGATGGATAGACACCAGTAAATCTATAAACAGTTCTAGATGGTACAATATAATATTTACGATATCTCCTGCAAGCAGTGGAGATGTTATCTATTCAATTTATTTAGATGGAAGGATAGTGTATGCTTCTAGCCCAGAATCTCCTTCACATATTCCAGCAGATGAAATTAGGATAGGTAATGATCCAGGAAATGGAAATTATTTAAATGGACTAATGGCAAATATGCAAGTTTACAATATAGCACTATCGCAGGGCCAAATTACTGCATTGTATCAAGAAGGCATAGGAGGAGATCCAATTGACCTTAGCCACTTAGTTGCATGGTATCCACTAAATGGAAATGCAAATGATTATTCAGGCAATGACTACAATGGAAATGCAATCAATGTTGGATATTCATCAACCTGGTATAGAACCTATTCTGCACCCTAAACTATAATACAAAATTAATATTACTGTGCTATTTAGCTATTTTTGTCCATTAATAATAGGCTATTTTAATGAGTATAGCAAGGCCACAAAGATAATATAGCTTTATAAGAAGTGAGGCAAAATCTAAACACTGTATGGTAGGTCGAAAGTAGATTACAAAGAAACCAAAAACCTTTGCGTCATAGGTTCTGAAATAAGTTGCCAATTGGTAATTTTAATTTTAAGCTTTTATTAATTAATTTTTCAGATTAAATGGGTTTTTATTTAAAATCGCTGTATTTGGATTTCCATTCAACACTTTCGGAGGACCAGAACTGTTTCATTTTTTCCAGATAATCATTTCCTTCATAAAGGGTGAAGAAGTTCTTTATTAGCATCTTGTAATTCTTCCATTCATATCTGCTGTCCATGAATATTATAGAGGCTTTGTCGCTTTCACTCCTTATTGCCCTTCCTGCAGCCTGTATAGCTCTTATAACTGCAGGAATTGTGTAAATATACTCAATGCCGCTTTCATGGAACTTCTTGTTCATGTAATTTATCCTTGCCTGCAATTCAAGGTCAGGCTTTGTCAGAGGTATTCCAACTATAACTATGCATTTTATTGAATTGTTGTCATAGTTTATGCCTTCGCTTAAGCTTCCACCCATAACCCCTAGCATAAGCCCTTTACTTGAGGCTTTGAATTCATTTATCAGCCTTTCAACTTCTATATTGCTCATCGCCTTGCGCTGTATGAAGGCCTCGTCTATACTTGCTATATCAAGGTAACGGTAGGTGCTTTCCAATACGCTGAAGCTTGGGAAAAACACAGAGGTATTGCCAGGTATAGAGGAATATATGCTGTTTATCTTGGACGCTATGGACTTATATAAATCCGTAGTCCTACCGGTGAATTTTGTAGTTACTGTAGAATCTATAGCTACAAACTGCTTGTCCTTTGAGAAAGGAGATCTATAACTTTTAGTATCAGCACCTTCAACTCCAAGTATATCCCTGTACATTTCCAATGGTATAAGCGTGCCACTCATGAAAACATTTGCATATGCTTCCTTAAATACTGATAGAGCCCTTTCTGGATAAAGGTTGCTTAACTTCAGCTCCACTCTTCCCCCACTTCTTGCTATTATCCTTGTAGTAGCGCTATCTGATGATTCCCATCCTTGAAGGAATGATGCTATATGCATCAGTGATGAACGCTTCGCATGTTTGTTCTCTATGTACATCATTCCCGCTTTTTCCAGATCCGATATTATGTCTCCAAGCATGTCCTTCTCTCCTGAAAGGAAATCTGTTGAATCAACAAATGCCTCATTCTTGTCTATTGATAGCATTTTAGATGCAAGCTTATTCAATTCAAAACTCAAGAAGCTTATATCTATATCACTTGTTATTGCAGCGAGTTCAGATGCTGCCCTGCTTATCACATTTTCAGATATAGATGTGCTGAAGTACGATACTGCGGAATTGAATATATTGTGTGCCTCATCCCATATAATTATAGTATCGGATAGGTCGTGTGAAAGCTTCTTCAAAAACGTATCCTTAGTATAAGGGTTTAGTATATGCGAATAGCCTGCCACTATTATATCTGCTTTCTTGGCAAACCTCATCGAAACTTCATAAGGGCATAACCCTTCCTTGTAAGATTGATCCAATATAGCATTATGTCCTTCAGAAAATGAATTTAACATATCGTAATCGCTTTCAAGGTCATAATGCTTCAGCTTGTTGAAATAAGGGCACTGGTTCTTCTTTATAAGGTTCTCGCAGGCGTTGTAAAAGGAAGAATCATATATATTATTCACATCTGGGTTTATGCACATGTTTCTCTTCCCTACAACATCTACAAAAGATATTCCAAGGTTAAATTTGTGCTTCAACCCTCTAAGGACATCAACGGCTATCCGATGCTGTGATATCTTAGGCGTTAGGAATAGTATATCTTTATCATTTTTAATTGCATAAGTTATAGCTGCACTTAAAGAAGCATCTGTTTTGCCTATGCCCGTAGGTGCATTTATCAGTATGTCCTTTCCATCTAAAAGAGACTTATATATATCTTTCATCATCTCTTTCTGGGACTCCCTTGCCTCATTAAACCTGAATAAAAATTCCACCATATTAATCTAGGGCCTGCAATTAAGATTCTATTTCAAATTATAAAAAGTTACGCTATTTGAATGTGTTGCACATTAACCGCTGAAATACAAAGTCCACAGCCAAATCCAATTCAAACTACCTTTTTAAATTTTGTTATATAAATCTGATATGATGAAATCCCAATCTGCAATGGAGTACCTTATGACATATGGATGGGCAATCCTTGTCATTGCGGTTGTACTCGCAGCGCTCTATTCTTTAGGAATATTCAACCCAAACACATTTGCACCAAAGGCATCTGCAGGTTCCTGCGAGGTTATAAGGCCATTCGGTCCAACCACAACAACAGATGTTCATTTAGAGGGAACATGCACCAACATGCTGCCCAAATATGTTGCAAGTTTCAATGGTAATAATGGTTACATATACTCAAATATTACAATTTTACCGAAAGGGAAACAACCAAGAACTGTTATTGCATGGTTCTATTTAACAGCAGAGCCATCAACCTCTAATGGTCAATCTGCAATATTTGCTTATGGAACTGCCAATACTTGCGATGAAACTTTTTGGACTTCAGTAACAACACCTAGTGCTACATGTGATAATAGCGAATTATTTATTGACAATTGGTGTACATGCCAAAGTTTTCCAAATGTTCCAAAAGTTAGTTTAGACCGTTGGTATTTTATCGCAGATGAGTATAACGGAACATATCAGATAGGTTACTTGAGCAACAAAGGTTCTATTATACCTATTAATTCAGAGCAATTAGGGGTAAATACAGGCAAATCTCTATTTTATATAGGTTATTGGACAGTGAGAGGATATTTCCCAGGACTTATTGCAAATGTACAAATATACAATAAGGCTCTTTCAGCAAATCAAATTACTGCATTATACCAAGAGGGCATCGGAGGAGATCCAATTGACCTTAGCCACTTAGTTGCATGGTATCCATTGAATGGAAATGCAAACGATTATTCAGGCAATAATTATAATGGAAAAGCAACTAATGTCGGATATTCCTCTACTTGGTATAAAACTTACTCTGCTCCTTAATTAACAATAAGAGATCAATTAGAATTAATTATCCTTTATAACCAAACTTTTTATCATATTCCTTATGATCTATTATATCGAGTACGAAGGCGACTATAACTACTTCAGTTTCATCATTTGTAAGTGTGTATAACATTCTCCAAAAATTTGACAATTCTACGCGAAATAGATTTGTAACACCATATTTTAACAAATACTCCTTAGGTATAAGATTTTTAGCTATTGGATTTCCATAATGCGGATTAATTTTTATAAGTTTAACTTTCTTATCTATTGAGTTAAGTATACTTCTTTCTAATTTTGAATTTGCAGCAATGCTATTAAGCTGTTTGTATGAATCTCAAGCTTCTGGTGAAAGAACAACTTTTACTAATTTCATAATTCAAGACCTTTATTTATTGCATTTCTAAGATTTTTATTAGAATTATGTATCCATGTTATACCTTTAATAGTAACCGCTATTTTGCCACTTTCTTCAAGATACTCCAAAATAATCATAAGCGTTCTGTGATTTACCTGTTTTGGAAGTGCACGCTTAATCTCAGGTATAGTAATAATAGAGTTCTTTGAATTTCTTATAACTGACTCTACCATGATTACTGTATTTAATGTTGGTGAATGTTCAAGTGTTTTGTCCATTATTAATTTTGACATATAAATCACATATAGTTATATATTAATACAAATTATATACTAATATATTATAATATATAATACTTACTTTAGAATTTTGCTTTAAATAAATATTTTAAAAAGTACAATACAAACTACTATTCAGGTAATCAAAATAATGGAAAAGAATACAATATCGGATACTCTTCAACGTGGTACAGAACATATTCTGCACCCTAAACTTTAGGTTATCTGAGACTCAAACAAATTTCTCTCAAAGTGCTTTGAGCTATTGCATTGTATAAGGCTTTAGGGCAAATATTATGATATATATAAATATATGGTGCACTTCATTTTAGGCAAAGTTGGTGATATTATGGAAGTAAAAAGACAACGAAGAGGAGATCATATAAATATAACTCTTCCATCTGAGATATATAGTGCCTTGATGATAGCTTCAGTGGAAAAAGACACAAGTATATCAAAAGTTATAGAAGAAATATTAACGGGTTCTGAGGAATTTAGAAAATTTATTGATAGAGCAAAGGAATATGCAGAATTGGAAAGCAAACTAAACCCTACTGCCGTAAGCTCAAGATCAATTAACAAAGAAGATAAAGATAAGCTCAGAAAGTAAATAAATTATCATAAAAAGCAGAATAGGAAGGTAACTTATATGCAGAAATAAATTTCTGCAAAGTAAATAAAAAATCAAGCCGTATTAGATTTTCCTCTATCAATGAAATTTGAAGTAACCTTCTTTGGTTTTAATTTGCCTATTATATAGTTGAATGCTGCATCTGGGTTGCTTTCCTTGCCACATGAGTATATGTCAAGTGTGGCATACATGCTCTCAGGCCAGGTATGAAGTGCTATATGGCTTTCTTCGATCAAAGCTATTATAGAAACACCTCCATCGAAGCCATTGTAAGGATTGAACTTCTTAGTTATCATTTCTATTATGTGCAAGTTGCCTACTTTAGCGGATTCCACTACAATTTTTATTAAAGAACTCAAGTTTGATATTAATTTAGGGTCAACCATATCCAAGTTGCCGTAAACATGCTTGCCTATGACTTCAGGCATCTCCAAACTAATTTCTTTAATCTGCATCTTAGCCATCTGGTATCACCCCATAAATAGTGATTTTATAAATATACCCTATAGCTTAAAAGATTTTCTCCTTTAACTATTTAATTTATATTTATAAGTTGTATATAGATAAAAGTTTCAAGAGAGAGGAATTTGCACTTTTAGACGGTAAAATTTTAAAATACAGAAATTACCTCCAAAATAAGGATTTAAAGGTAAAATTTGCTTTTTGCTAAACAAAGTTATTTATTTTATAAAAAATAAATCGTAAATAATCCGTGATTGTACGAGGTTTACAAGCGACTATAACAATTACATAAGCATAATTGTAGTAATATGCATATTCATAGCTCTATTCTATACATTTTATTATATAATAGATATTTCAAGATCAATTGGCATTTATGAGGGGATATTGACTATATCTGAGAATTACAATTTGACATTAAGTAGTGCCTTAAAGCTGGATTTATCTACTTTGCCAACTCTTGGGATAGCTCTTGACATTGTGTACATAATGATTCCAATATCAGTTATGATGTTTGCAATAGCCATACTTTGGATGTTTTCAAGGTTATACAGCAAATGGAGTGTATCTGCAATAATAATACTCTCAGCAATATATGTAATGCTGGTGCACCTTTTAGAATCAAATTTTAATTTCAACGGTTTTGTGGAATCCTTCCTAGTGCCTTATACTGTTAATTTATTGGTTCTAATGCTCTCGGTATACTCATTAATTGCTATACTATACGGGTCTGATAGTGATTTCGAGATAGAAATAAACCCACTAACCCCCTATTCAAATATGGTTACAATATCAAACAAATTGATGAGGCACCTAAAAGGGGACTTACGGATACTTGATTCGCATTTTGACAATACTTCTTTTGACAACCTTAGCCGGCTTATAGTAAGAAACATGAACAAGTATACTTCTGTATATATATTGACTTATTTGGAAGAAAATAGCAGGGGATTTGGAAGAGGTTATACAGATTTCAAGAACGAGCTTCATAATAAGAACATAAAGTTTGAGTTGAGGATAATGAGTAAGGAAGACTTCTCAAGGCAGCATGAGCGTATAATGATGGATTCAAATATGGCCTATAAAATTCCCCCAATAAATATAATAAACAGGAAAAGCGAGCATATTGTGAGCTTGAACCATAATGAGGCATTTAGAAGGTTTAATGAGATATGGAGCAGATCAAAGAGATATGAAAATTTCAGCCAAGGAAGCTGAAAGGTGTTCGCAATGCAGAGTTATACAATTATAAGCCCTTTAAGGATAACATTTGCAGGGGGAGGAACAGATGTAGAGCCGTTCATAGAGAAATATGGAGGCGCAGTGGTCAACTCTACTATAGACCGTAAGGTTATGGTAACCTATGAGCCAGATGAATATGATTTAGAAATTTCTTCCAGGGACCTTGTGAAGAGCTTAATAGTACCAACAGGCAATGACAGCATAATCGGCAAAATACAAAACCTATTTTACTCAAAAGGCATAAGCAAGGGTAGGATAATGATAAACAATGACGTTCCTCCAGGATCTGGACTAGGATCATCAAGTGCACTTACAACAGCAATGGTAAAGCTTATTCATCTTATAAAGAATGAGGAAATTTCAAGTTTTGATCTTGCAAGAGAATCTTACGAAATTGAAAGGAATTATTTTGGAGTTGCATTAGGTAAACAGGATCCATTTGCAATTTCTTTAGGCAATTTTAAGATGATGGAATTTCAAAATGATAAAGAGCTGCTTCATGACCTGTCAAAGAATCCAAGGTTCATAAAAGAGTTAGAGAGCAGAACGCTTTTAGTTTATACCGGAGGAACTAGAGAGAGCTCAAAATTCCTTAAAGAACAAATTGATGCATCAAAGAAGGATGAAAATGAGATAAATAAGAAGCTGCTTGCATTAAAAGATATTGCGATGAGAATGGCAGATTCCGTAGAAAACAATGATATAAATTCATTTATAAATCTTATAAATGAAGGCTGGCAGGTAAAAAGGCAGCTAAGTGAAGGGGTATCAAATCCAAAGATAGAAAGTCTTATAGAGAAAGCAAAGGAAAGTGGTGCACAGGGAGTCAGGCTAATGGGTGGTGGAGGGGAAGGATTTCTTTTGGCAATAGCAAAGGAGGGCAAGATACAGGATCTCCAAAAAGAAATATCTAAGGTATCTGATTTTGCTATAAGGGTTTCATTTACTAATTATGGCACAAGGGTATGCAGCGTCTAAAAGTCAGCAACAGCGTAAAAAAGCTAACGGCAAAATTATAATAATATTTAGATTGCAAATATTATGAGGTAGATGGAGTTCAAATACTATTATTTAGGTTTTCTAGTTATGATGTTTCTTGCAGGCACAATGAATGCCCAAGTAGTTGGCACGGCTTCAATACACGCTCCAGCTTTAATAGCTTATAATAACACAGGAACTATAACGGTTATAAACTTGACTGTAACAAAAGGCGATGGATATGTCAATGTCACAGGACCAATAAGTGTTGGAAGCAGCACATTAAATTCTTCAAAGGAAGCAGTAGCTTATGCAGCAAAATACCTAGGAATAAATAAGGACAATTACAATTTTACCTATACAATAAATGACAGAAATGCATCTGTTTCAGGGCCTAGCGCCGGAATGGCAATGACACTTTTAGCAATATCCTCATTAACACACAAGCACTTACTAAACAATTTTACATTGACAGGAGAAATATTGCCTAATGGCAATATAGGTGAGATAGGGGGAGTATATGACAAGGTTTCTGCAGCAAAACATAATGGATTAAAATTTGTCCTTGTTCCTGCAGTATCAAATACATCATTTGAAAATGAACTTTACTACTTAATAGAACTTAAATTCAATATTCCAGTTATTCCAGTTGCAAATATAAGCGATGCGATAGGGTACGCAATAGATGGCAAGCCAATATCAGGGAAAGAAGTTAGGTACCAATTCTATACTAATTACCATTTAAATAAGATACCAAATGCAACCTTGTCATGCATCGGACCTTGCTATACAAATTACTTTGAAGGGCTTGCCAACTTTACTTTGAATATGACCTCTTCAGAACTGCAAACTCTTGAATCTAACCAACTTTTCTATAATGCAACTAGCCAATTTTCAGGTTTACTGAATCAGTCAAAGGAAATATCCAGCAAGGGGTACTATTATACTGCTGCGGACATAGCATTCTTGGATTATGCCAATATCTATACATTTTTAAATAGCAACCAATCAATACCTGAAGGATTAAGCACAGTAAATGCAGTAGAATCAAAATGCAATTCAATACAAGTTCCCCAAATGACAAATAGGAACTTCCTCTACCTAATAGGTGGGGAATTAAGGCAGCTTTGGGGAGAATATACATCTCAGAGCACAGCAGAGGAATACAATGCAACTACTGATGACAGTGATGGAGTAATAAGAAACTTATATAGTGCAGGAGTATCAAATGCATGGTGCGATGCAGCATCCTATATGTATAACGCTTCATCAGCAATAGGAGGATTGAATTACACCGCGGATTCGTCTTTGTCTAAACTTGCATATAAAGTTGTCGAGAATGCATCTAACTATCCTGGAATATATGCAGCAACAGCTGTTTCCGCTTACAAATCTGGCAATTATCCATTGGCAATTTATGATGGAGCTTATGCTTATACAATAGATGGAAACAGCGGTTTGAATATGACTGAAAGTGAGATGCTTAACAGTTCAAAGAGCATATCATATAATTCAACGTACGGAATTTGGGCAACGCAGTTTGCAAACGAAGCAATGTTCTATTATTATGAAGCCAAATTGGCCACAAATACCACGCAATCAGATTTATATGCTGTAGAATCATACCATACAGCCCTGCTTGCAAATGAATTAAGCAACTATTCCAAGGCAATCTATGATAACCTTACAGTTGCACCTGTAGTAACTAAATCTTCAGTTTCATACCGTAGCATATTATCAGTTGGTATCTTATCATTTATAATAATGGCACTTGCTGTGATAATAGTAATACTTTTAATCCTTATTGTAATAGTAGTGAGAATAGAAAACAAAATATCAGAGTTAAGCAGGATCAATAGCAGAAGCCAAATAAGTTCAAATAACAAGGCTAAAAATACCAAAAGGTTTAAAAATAGGAGAAAATAAATAAAAATACTTATTATAAGATGAGTGATAAAATGAGTGAAATATTGCCGGGCAAGATTTGCAGCTCTTGTGGAAGGCTTACCCACAAGTATAGCGAATTTAAATGCCCAAAATGCGGAAAAACAACAATAATAAGATGTGATCACTGCAGGGAAATCTCTAACACTTACAAGTGCTCGGAGTGCGGATTTGAGGGACCTTGATGGCAAAAGTAGGTATAGTATATAAAGTATATCCTAAGCAGGATATCAATGCAGACAGTTTGATGGATAAAATAAAATCTGAATTGAGCCCTGTAAGCATAAGTGCGGAGGATATAGCTTTCGGCATAAAAGTGATAAAAGCATTCTTTACTTATGATGACTCTGAGGAAAGTTCATCAGCAATGGAAGAAAAACTAAATAGCATAGAAGGAGTAGCACAAGTAGAAGTAGATGAGGAATCATTAATATAAAAGCATAAGATATTGATGTAAAAATGAAATCACAATCTGCAATGGAATACCTTATGACATATGGATGGGCAATCCTCATAATTGCAATTGTACTCGCGGCACTCTATTCTCTTGGAATATTCAATCCAAATACATTTGCACCAAAGGCATCTGCAGGTTCATGTGAGGTTGTAAGGCCTTCAGGTCCTGGAACAACAAGTGATTTGGGCCGTGAAGGAACTTGTACTAATATGCTGCCTAAGTACGTTGCAACTTTCAATGGCCATAGCAGTTATATAGTTGCAAATGTGATTGATATACCAACGAATTCATCTAGTAGAACTATACTTGCATGGTATGAAGAATCCCCATCAGAGAACGCCCAATCAGATATTTTTGCTTATGGTGTATTAAGCTGTAACGATCCACAGAAGGCTTATTTTGAAATATATACTAACGGAGCTGGTGGCACTTTTAATAATGACCCTAATATAAACGCATGGTGTACGGATACAACTATTCCTGTATCACCTAATTACATAGAAGGCAGTTGGATATTCGTAGCAATGGAGTATAATGGGACCTATCAAATAGGGTATGCAGGATATAATGGTAAAATATATAAGACTGCCAATCAACAGGCATTTACAACTCCATTTTCTTTATTTTATATAGGTCACGGTTTAGATAGAGCTTATTTTAATGGTTCAATAGCGAATGTCCAAATTTACAATCGGGCCCTTTCAACAAATCAAATTACTGCATTATACCAAGAGGGCATTGGAGGAGATCCAATTGACCTTAGCCACTTAGTTGCATGGTATCCATTGAATGGAAATGCAAACGACTATTCAGGCAATGATTACAATGGAAATGCAATCAATGTTGGATATTCATCAACCTGGTACAGAACCTATTCTGCACCTTGATTATGTAAAATTTATTTCTAAAGGTCCGGAATAATTAAAATCCGGCCCTTGTATAGATAATGTGACAACAAAACTGCTATGGTCATCTATAGTGAATGGCAATTCAGTATCCAATTTTACAAGCTTGAATGGTTCGTTAAGCTCTACTTTTTCTACTTTGCTTTTGTATTTTAATATCCTGTACATCTGCACCGAAATATCAAATATCTGATTTTTTGCAAAATTGGTAAAGTATCTAGTATCTTCCAAATCTACTTCCTTTTCACCATTTTTAAGCATTATCTTGTTTATATTAAGCTCTATTAAATCGTCTTTATTCTTAGGTGAAGAAAATTTCAAGGTAAGAGGACCATTATAATTATAATTTGGTGCTTTTAAGTTGATTTTAAAATCTACATGTTCTCCTGGTTTAATATCAATAGGCAATTTAGGATCAATGCTATCTATAGAGAAAGGATCTGTTGTGCTTATATCAGTTACTGTTTCACTTTTTTCAGTGGTCTTTAGAAATGACAGTTCGCTTGTATTAGAGTGGTTGGTGAATGGAACTGTAACTGTAACTATTTTGCTATCTATGTCAACTCCTTCCATCGAGTGTGCTGTATCCTTCCAATACAGGTTTATAGCAGTGATTTTGCCTTTTGCTCCATTTTTCTTTATCCCTCCTTTTATTTTATCTAAAATCGACATGATAACACTTTTTTTACCTTCATAAAAATTTAGTTAAAGTTAAATTTTATATTTTACTTAAATTATTATATAGTGCAAGTGAAAAAATGTTTCTTAAAAATACCCAAGCATCTAATTTCTAATTAGAAGAACTAGATTACAAGAAGCATAATTTTTAGGTTGAAACCCCTAATAACTATAATTTTATTGCTATTTATCTGCAATTAAGATTTTAATTTAATATTATCAAAGGTTATAAATATATAACCTAAACTAATATTAATGATATAATGAATTATAAGGAAATAATCAAAAGTTTAAAAGAATTAGACCATCCTGTCTTTACTACTGAAGATATATCGAATCTTACAGGCAAAAGTGGAGACTATACAAAAGTTTATTTATTCGGTTTAATTAAAAAAGGGGCGATAGGCAAGATAGAAAGAGGAAAATATTATCTTATAGGCACATCTCCATATGTGATTGCTTCTAGGATAATAAAAGGCTCATATATAACATTAATAAGTGCTGCCCGTATCTACAATATAACAATACAGATGCCAAATATAATTTACGTGTTTTCGCCAACTTATCATAAACCAATAAAAATAACTGATAATTATAGGGTAAAATTCATAAAAGTCAATAAGCAGATAATTTATGGCTACCAAAGATACAATGACATCTATGTAGCAGAGCCAGAAAAACTTTTTATAGATGATATATATTACCACAAATCTTTGTTTTATGATGAGGAACTTAAGGAGGCTATTGATAAGAATATTTTAAATGTAAATAAAATACATGAATATATAAGTAGATTAAATAGCGAAAAGATTAAAAAAAGGGAGCAATTTTTATTGGAAAGTAGGTTCAATCTGCCAATTGATAAAAATACCTTGATATAAGGAGTAAGGAGAGTGCATCAAGCAAGTAAAATACCAAATACAAACAACTGTTGCAATAAAAATCCCGTTACATTTAAGCACATGTGATAAAAATGGATAATAACTATTTTAAAGAATGGTTTTCTAAAGAGCAGGCGCTAAAAAGAGAGATACAATTAATATTTCTTAATTTAATATTCAAAAGCAAGAACAATTCAATTGTCTTCAAAGGAGGAACTGCATTGGATTTATTTTTAAATTCTGGCAGATTTTCAGAAGATTTAGATTTTGACATTTTGACTAAAGATAACTTGTCTGAAATAGATGAGGCAATAGAAAAATTTGCAAACTCTGGCAAATACACCATATTCAATAACTGGGAAAATGAAAGAAACATAAATAATTCATTTGTAAGGTATTACCTAAAGATATCTTCAGATGAATATGAAAATGTTATTGATTTCATAATAGATTGTAGCGTAGACAAACCTTTTTTGAATCCCGATAATCACATATTGAACTATAAAGATTCTATTATTAAAATACCAGTTATGGACCCTCAAGAAATTGTTGCCAAAAAAGTTTCAGCAATACTTTCACGGGAAAAGGCCCGTGATTTATACGACCTATATTACTTGGTTATTGTTAAGAATGTAAAAGTAAATATGAAGTATGTATATATGAAATGCAAAAAGCAATTTTCTAGTGCCAAACCCCAAGATTATTCATTCGATTTATTCGAGAAAAAAGTTAAAGGACTGAAAAGCAAATGGATAGAGCTTGAACCATTATTGAATAACTATAAGATTTACAATTATAGCGAGGTATCTGGAGAATTGTTGCGTATGTTTAGGCTACTTAACAGTTAATTTGGTAATTTTCCATTTTATTAGTTTTTACCCAATATATTATTTGCATTATCTAAAATCGAAAGGATAACACTTTTTTTACCTTCATAAAAATTTAGTTAAATTTAAATTTTATATTTTACTTAAATTATTATATGTGCAGGTGAAAAAATGTTGCTTGAAAACACTAAAGCCCCAGATTTCGAGTTGGAAGGATCAGATGGCAAGAAGCATAATCTTGATGAGTTCAAAGGCAAATATTTGGTATTATATTTTTATCCAAAAGACAATACTCCTGGATGTACTACTGAAGCGAAAAGGTTCAATGAGAAAGTAGATGAGATAGAGAAATTAGGTGCAGTTGTTGTCGGAGTAAGCAAAGATGACCTGAAATCACATGATAAGTTCAAAAGTAAGTTTGACCTAAAATTTCTGCTGTTATCAGATCCGACAAGCGAGATGATAAAGAATTATCAAGCTTACGGCAAAAGTATGATTGGGTTTGGGACTTTGAGGTCAACTTACATAATTGGAAAGGATGGCATAATATTAAAAGCATACCCAAAGGTAAAGCCTGCCATACACGTGGATGAGGTTATAGATTACCTGAAGAGCCTAAACAAATAAGCAACTAATAAATTGGGTTTATTCCCCAATTGCTCAAAAATTCAAAACTAGAAATCAGATAAATACCCAAGACATGTAATCTACCACTTGGTCGTGATCACCTGTTGTGTCACCCGAGTTAGAGAAATTTAGCAGTGCTCCCTTTTTTGCACCATAATTTTTTGAGCAAAGCAATGCAACAGTTATAGGCCCAAAGCCACATATGCTATCATTTAGGGATTTTACTGCTTTATTGAAACCTAAATAATCCATGTTCTCTAAGTATTCTGCAAGTTTCATATCCTTTTTGCGTGCTATGCTATCTTTTTCATAATGGTCAAAATCCGAGCTTGCCAATACAATTATTTTTCTTCCTAACTTTTCAGCAGTGCTGATTATAGCCTTGCTTAAAAGTTCGCTATTTTCAACTTCTTGATCACCCATGCACACAAATACATATTTCTTTTCCCCCACTACCTTTTGCAGAAATGGAAGCTGTACTTCCAAGGAGTGTTCATCCTCATGCGCAGATTCATCATGGTAAATATTGCTTGAGTAATTTACCAGCTCTTTTGAAAATTCCAAATCATTTCTTGCAATTCCTAAAGGAGTCCTCCAATCTTCAAAAGATATTGAGAGAGGCGTGCCTATGCCTGTATGATTTGGGCCAACCAATACTACGGTTTCTATATCTTTCAAGCTGCTGCTTGATGCAATAGCCCTATATGTATAAGCAGCGGTATAACCTGAATATATAAATCCCGCATGTGGTGCTACATAGCATTTTGCCTTAGCTATATCCTCTTTAATATCAGCCTTTGCAAGGGCAGAGTCTATAAATTTCTCTATATCATCCTTATATTTCGGATAAAAAGATCCATTGAATGCAGGTTCCCTCAAATTACCACCATATAAAGATTTATTGCAAAAATGTAAAAATCTAATAAATTTTAATTCTGATTAATATTATGGAAGGTAATCCAAGATATGTTGTATATCTTGATATGGATTCATTCTTTGCATCATGCGAAATGCTGAGGCACCCAGAGCTGAAAGAGAAACCCTTTGCAGTAGTTACTAATTCAGCAGACAAATTCAGGGGTGTTGTGCAAACCGCAAGCTATGCTGCAAGGAAGTATGGCATACACAGCGGAATGCCTACCGCGAAGGCTTTGCACCTTTATGCGGATTTATATTGCATAAAGGAGGATTACGATTATTATGAGAGAATCTCAAATGAAGTTATGGAAATAATTAGGTCATATGGGTTCAAGATAGAAGTAGTAAGTGTAGATGAGGCTGCAATAGATACAGCAGGACTGGAAGAATTCAAAGTTATTGAAATGGCAAGAGATATAAAAAGCAGGATATTAGATGAGCTTAAGCTTATATGTACAATCGGCATTGCGAATGGGAAGACATTCGCGAAGATGGCATGCGATTCAGCAAAACCAAACGGATTCCTTTTCATAAAAGAAAATGAAACAGTGGAATTCATAAAGTACAAAAGGGTATCAGATATACCAGGTGTAGGAGCAAAGACGGAGGAAAAGCTTTCAGGATTAAATATACATTACATAGATGATATAGCTAAGTCAAATGTGCAAGTACTGGTCGGATTGCTTGGTGAATATGGATCCGAGCTTTATAAGCTATCAAAGGGAATCGATGAAGAAAAGATAATAAGCGATTATGTAGCATTGTCAATAAGCAGGGAGAAAAATCTTTACGAAGATACCAATGATGTTGCGACTATAATGGCACAGCTTAAAGAGCTATCAGAGGATGCAGCCAATTCTGCAAGAAGTGCCAAAAAGCTTTACAAGTCAATAACTGTAAAGGTAAGATACTATGATTTCAGCACAAAGATAAAGACAAAAACACTTTCATATTACTCTGATTCTGCAGATATCCTTTATTCAGAAGCATCCGAACTGATAAGACCTCTTATAAAAGGCAACATGCTGGTGCGAAGGGTAGGGGTAAAGGTATCTAGCCTTACTGATTCTTCCCACCAAAACAAGTTGTTTTAGCTCTGTGCTTTCTGTTCCCCCTTTGATTGATCGTACTTTAATTGCTGTATATATGCTCTTGCCTCCAATGCTGCTTTTACTCCACTACCTACGGCTGTAGCTGCTTGCCTATACTTGAAATCTGCATCATCTCCCGCTATATATACACCAGGAATATCTGTATTCACATCATCCTTTGTAACTATATATCCATTCTGCATCGGCAGCACGCCTTCAAGGAATTTTGTATTTGGCGAGTATCCTATAGCCATAAAGACGCCATCGGTTTCGATGGTAGTCTCCTCTCCTGTTACATTGTTTTTGATCTTTGCTCCTGTAACCTTCTTATCTCCAAGGATTTCAACAACTTCGCTATTCCATATGATGTTTATCTTTTTGTTTGACTTTACCCTTTCCTGCATTATCTTGCTTGCCCTGAATTCATCTCTCCTGTGAACTATTGTTACGCTTTCGGCAAATTTTGTCAAGAAGTCTGAATCCTCCATAGCGGTATCCCCACCACCAACCACTATAACTTTCTTGTTTTTGAAGAAAGGTGCGTCGCATGTTGCACAGGTACTTACACCCTTTCCTATAAATTTCTTTTCAGACTCAAGCCCTAGCAGCCTTGGTGATGCACCTGTTGCTATTATTATGCAGTTTGCTTTGTACTCCTCGCTTGCAGTTTTTACAGTAAAAGGCCTGTTTTTTAAGTCCACTGATATTGCATCTTCATCTACAAATCTTGTACCAAATTTTGAAGACTGCTTCCTGAATCTGTCAACTAGCTCTGGGCCTTGTATACCATCTGGGAATCCTGGATAATTCTCAACAGTTGTAGTAAGCAGCAGTTGGCCACCCGCTTCCAAGCCTGCTATTACCAAAGGATGAAAATCTTCCCTTGCAAGATATAAAGAAGCACTCAGCCCAGCTGGGCCTCCCCCTATTACAATAACATCTTCAACCATTTTTATCACATTAATATTTATTCATAAATCTTTATAACATTTTACAAACAATATTTGCCAAATTTTGCAAGAACTGCTTTAAGCATAAAAAGGTCAGCAAAGAAATGGAAATTTTAATTGAGTTTATTAAATTTTCTGAATAAACTCTAATTGCAAAAGGGCAGGTTCATGATAAGCGTAAACAACTTAAATATATCCCTAGATAGAAAGGAGGAAGGATCCAATTTTGATTTCATCTCTCATGCACATAGCGATCACATAATGGCAGCTAAATCATCAAAATCTGTCATTGCAAGCGATGAGACATCAGACCTTATATATTCCGGATATAATATAAATATAAATAAAGCTCTGACTCCAAATTTTATAAAGCTCATCGATTCCGGACATATGCTCGGAGCAAAGCAGATAGCAATAGAGGACTATAGTTCCGGAAACAAAATAATATATTCCGGAGATTATTTAATGGCAAGGTCTAAGGCGTCAAACCCAATAAAAGTAGAGGAATGTGACACCTTAATAATAGATTCAACTTATCCATCGGAGCAATTTGTTTTCAGAGATAGGGAGGAGGTTGAGTATGAAATCCAGGAATGGGTCGAAAAAACAGTTAGAAAAGGCATAATACTGTTCGGCGTTTACCCAATGGGAAAGGCACAGGAGATAATAAAGATACTAAATGAAATTGGCATAAAGCCAGCAGTAAATAAAAAGATAGCTTCAATATCCAAAGTTTACAATAAATATGGGCAGAACCTAAAATATGGATCAATATATGATGGAGATGAGGACCTTTTAGAGGGTGACTTTGTAGGTATAATAGGCACAAGAAGCCTTAAGAAAGTAAAACATATGCTTTCATACCTTCACCATAAGCAGGTGTATACTGCTGAAACTACTGGGTTCTCAAAAGTATTCAACTTGTCTGTAGAAAAGCAGTTTGAACTAAGCGACCATTCAGACTTTAAGCAGGCCTTGAGATATATAGATTCCTCAAATCCAAAGAAAATATACACATATGGTGAGAACTCCTATATATTTTCAGCAAATTTGAAAAAATTAGGATATAATGCAGAGCCTTTCAGGAATTAAAAAGATAAGCAATAATAAAGAGTGGTAAAGATTAAATTTATTTATCTGTCTTATCTGTTTCTTCACTATTGCTGTTATCACTTTTTTCCTCATCTTCCCTGAGAATCTTTTTTAATCCTATTGCCATAAGCCCTACACTTGCAACTCCAGCTATAGTAAAAGCCAACCCAACCCATGGGATACCATGGTCAGCAGACATATACTGCGCAGGAATTGTTCGGCTACCTTCATAAATAGCTGGAGAAACTTCTTTAATGTGAAAATACAGGTCAGTTGCAACAAATGCAAGTGCACCTCCAGCAGTAACTAAAATCTTACCTAAATACCCTGATTTATGCTCAACAACCTCTTCACTTTTGTTCTCCCTTTTTTTATCATATTTCCTAAATTCTAATCTTTCAGGTGTTTCGTACATAAATACCATACCAGGATTTTAAACCCAAATATAATTTAAAAATTTTAATATTTATAGGTTACTGGAAACATTTTTAAGCATCTTTGTCAAACCATAACAAGTTATTAAAATTTATATATCCTAAATAATACGAATGTCAATATTAACATCAGAAGCATTTGTTGAAATATCTGTATTCATAATACTGCTGCTATCTCTAGGGCTTACAATAGTAATGACAAAAAGATACTTAAAATCGAGAATTAGGCCATTGTTATTTTGGAGCGGAGGGATGTGGTTTTTCACCTTAGGTGTTTTAATAGAACTCATTTTCTCTTTTGGTTACTATAATATATTAGTTGGAGATCTATATCTTCTATTTGTATCAATAATAGTCGAGATGCTTGCAATGGGGTCTGTGCAACTCCTAAAATCTAGGAAGGCGTCGATATCCTATGGTGCATTTATGTTTGCGTCAACCGCAATACTGCTAGCCTCTTTGCTAACCTCTAATATAAAGGATATAGTTGAACATTACATAGTCTTTTCAGTATTGCCATTAACTGTTGTGCTTTCATCATCTCTTGTCACTTTCCCTGCTGCAATACTTCTTATAGCAATAGCAGTGGTTAGTTATCGGAAGAAGAAAAGCTACAAGATGATTAGCATAATAATAGGTGTATTAGTGGTTTCCGTTGCAGGAACCCTTTACATAGCAGAGATACCTGTATTCCTATACTATTCTGAATTCATAGGTATATTGCTACTTTGGTACGGGTTCATATGAAATTTGAATGCAGTTTTAAAAAATGATGCCAAAATTTAAAAAAATCAATTGTTTAATATTAAGATGGATAATAAAATGGATGTAATTTAGGTGTGCATATTGTCTTTGCTTTCATTGTATGAATTTACTCAAGGCTTTTCATTAGGCATACATATAATTTTTGCTACAATAGGCATAGGCCTGCCGATAATAGTAGCAGTTGCAGAGTACTTAGCTTACAAAAAGAAAGATAAATATTACAAGGCATTAGCACACCGGCTGTCCTTAATACTAATAATACTTTTTGCAGTTGGCACAGCCTCAGGCACATTGGTTGCTCTCGAACTTGCTTTCCTATGGCCTGCATTCATGAAGCTGGTAGGATATGTTGCAATATTGCCATTCTTCACAGAGGTATTTGCATTCTTCACTGAAGTAATATTCCTATCAATATATGTCTACTTTGGAGATAGGATAAAAAGCGAAAAACTGAAGTTAGCATCGATAATAATTGTTGCATTTGCAGCTGCTTTGTCTGGAGTCCTCATAACAATGGTAAATGCGTGGATGAACACGCCGACAGGATTCAATACCGCAATCTTTATATCTTCAGGGTTTAAGACAATCGCAGATGTTCATCCTCTAACTGCATTCGACACGCCTTCAACTGCAATAGAGGTATTTCATGTTATATCTACTTCGATATTGGCAGGCGTCAGTGTTTTCTTCTCATATTTTGCATACAAATTGCTAAGGACAAAGGATAATGACGAAAGGGAATACTACAAGAGGGGCTTAAATATTACTTTTGGGATAATTGCAGTTATAATAATATTTGCGATAATAAGCGGCATAATGTCTATAACGATGCTGATGCAGTACCAGACTGAAAAATTCGATGCAATTGAATTGGACTTAATAACGCGCCCAAATGTCCCTGAAGTGATCTTTGGCACTTATAGCCCGCTAGGCCATACCGCTTACAATGGAACTGTAGTCAATGGAACCGTTGTTGGAGGTATACAGATACCCGGATTACAGAGTATACTTGCATATGGATTTGGCAAAAACGCGCAATCAATTGTAATAAAAGGCCTAAATGCATATCCAAGGGATACATGGCCGCCTCTATTCATACATACCTTATTTGACATGATGGTTGGTGTAGGATTCCTGCTTGGTGCATTCATATGGCTAGTCCTTCTGATAAAACTATTCATAAAGAAAAACTTCTTTGAAAACAAGGTTGTGCTTGTGCTGTTTGTGGTAGTAGAAGCAGTTGTCCTTATAACGATGGAAAGCGGATGGGTTGTCGATGAAGTTGGCAGAGTCCCATGGATAGTGTACGATGTAATGCCTATATCAGCAGCGGCAAATACATCGCCTTCAATTGCCTATTTTGCAGCCATAATAATACTGATTTACATATTCATAATCCCTGCAACCGCTTATGTGCTTAAAAAACTATTCGATTCCAGGCCACTGAAAGGTGAACTAGAAAATGTATGATATAATATTATTCAATTTCATAATCTTTGCGATATTCCTTTCGGCATTCTTGATAGAAGTAGGGCTTGCACTGCTTCTCTTAATCGATTTCAAGGACAAGGAAAAAATAATGCGTTATCTTGTCCCAGTCTGGGAGATAGATGGAACATTTGGAATATTTTATGTAGTTGACACAGAAGCAACATTCCCAACAGCCCTGGTCCCTATCGGGTTCCTTTACATAATACCTATAATGCTTGCTGGAATAATATTCATATTCCGAAATTCCTTCTTTGGATATTCTGAATTTATAAGCAATAAAGCGAATGAAAAGAAGTACCTATGGGTATACTCTCTGTCAATACTGCTTGTGGCATTCCTTGCGATGTCTGTGCTAAATTCAACAGTAAGTGGGATTGGGGTAAACCTTTCATCTTACAGCCTTAATATACTTGGATTTATATTCAATGGATTTAACATCCTGCTGTTCCTTGGAGAAGCATTGCTTGCATTGTTCGCTGATATGCTTATATTCAAGTTTTATAAGCGCATCATATACCCAATAGCTGTTGTAGTGCTATCATTGATCTTCATAATATCCTCGCTTTACGTAGGCAATTTGAAGTACTTTACAAGCAATATGTATTCGCAGTATTATTTCTTGGCACTTCCAATAATATTGATTATAGCATCGTTGGCAATTTATGTTTATAAAGAGGAATATGCAAAATTTGCAGTGCCTATAACATTATTTATATCAATACTATCGTTCGAGCTCATCGAATACCCCTGGCTGTTTGACGGAAAGATAAAATTCTCCAGCCTTTTGGTCACATCATCAAATCAGCCAATTGTAATCGTATTTGGAATAGTTGGTGGATTAATAATTGCATTGTTCTTGCTGATACTTCTGCGCTTAGGCCTTTCAGGGCCAAAAGATACGCAAGGGGTCGCCAAAAGAATTAAATAAAGGACATTTTAAATGAGGTATATAATAAAAATTTGGTGAATATGTGGAAAGCACAACGAAGAAAGATAATAGCAGGATAAAAAAATTTGCTAATGAATTGTTATCTGATGACTTTAGGGTTGCGATGAAAACACTGTTAGCTAGTGACTACAACTTGGCAATCATGCATGTTTTAAAAGATAAAAAAGAGGGAATGGCCTTTTCTAAACTAAAAGATGCCTTAAATACAAATAAGGAGGAGCTTAATTCTCATCTAAAAGAACTATCTTTAAATGGATTAATTGTTCATTATTATAAAAATTCAGTTTTTGATGAAAAATATTCTTATTATGAAATAAGCAATTTAGGCAGAAGATTTACCGATCACATCAGCAACATTAATGCAGAATTCAAAGCGGGCATTATAGGTTTTATTGCAGCGAAACAAAAGAACCAAGGCAATTACAAGGATTTCATTAGGAATAAAAAGGAAGATGCAGATAAGCATATAAGTAATTCCAAATAAAAAATATTTACCTAAAGGTTTAAAAATAAACCATTCTAATATTTAGCGGTCAATATGAAATCCACTGGCTATTCTATTCATGTATCAAATTTGGTAAAGAAATATGGAGATTTCACCGCAGTTGACGGGATATCGTTTGATGTAAAGGAAGGTGAAATATTTGGGTTCCTTGGCCCAAACGGCGCTGGAAAAACAACAACAGTGCATATACTTACTACTATAATAGATAAGACATCTGGAGATGCCTTTGTATCAGGATTTGATGTTTCAAAGCACAAGGACGAGGTAAGGTCAAATATAGGCATAGTGTTCCAGGATCCTTCCATAGATGACAGGCTTACAGGATATGAAAACTTGGAGCTTCATGCTATGATGTATGGGATTGATAAGGCAACAAGAAAGCGCAGGATAAATGAGATGCTTGAAATGGTTGAGCTTTCAGATAAAGCCAATGTGGTTATGTCAAGTTATTCCGGAGGTATGAGGAGGAGGCTTGAGATAGCTAGAGGGCTTTTGAATGAGCCAAAGGTGTTATTCCTTGATGAACCGACTGTTGGATTGGATACACAAACTAGAAGGCACATATTGGAATATGTCAAGAAGCTAAACGAAAAATACCACCTTTCAGTCCTTTTGACAACACATTATATAGAGGAAGCGGATTACCTATGCGATAGGGTGGCGATAATAGACCATGGAAAGATTGTAGTGTGCGACACGCCACAGAAGCTTAAGGAAGGCCTGCATGGAGATATAGTCAAGATATCATTTAAAGCTGAAAAGGATGCCAAATTCATCCAGGAAAATATTAAGAAGTTCAAGAATGTCGTATCTATAAAAGTGGATGAAGCTGACAAGAAGATCGTTTACTTAAACGTAAAGAGTGCAGCATCTGATTTGCCAGAAATAATAGAGCAGGCATTCAGGTCAAAGCTTAGCATAACAAGTATAGATATACGTAAGCCAAGCCTTGAGGATGTATTCATACATTACACCGGAAAGAGCATCAGGGATGAGGAGGCAAACCCAAATGAGAGGATACAGGCAGTGATAAGGAGCAGGAATAGGTGATACGATGAACAGGGATATATCAGTAATATATGTACTTTGGCTTAGAGCGATGAAGAGGTTCATAAGATCTCCATCGCAGATAATAGGATCTATAGCGATGCCCGTCCTTTTCTTGCTTTTCCTTGATGCAGGGTTTGGGTCATTGGCAACATTCCTTCATCTTCCACCTGGTGTAAGCTATATAGATTTCTTAGTTCCTGGAATAGTAGGAATGTCGATGCTTTTTGCAGCTACAACAAGCGGGATATCATTGCTTTGGGACAAGCAGTTTGGATTCCTCAAAGAGGTCATGGTAGTACCTGTAAGGCGTGTCAGCATAGTATTGGGCAGAGTGCTTGGAGGATTGAGCACAGCTATAATACAAAGCACATTGCTTATAATAATATCACTTTTCATCGGCTTCAAGATACCGAGCATCCTAGGCATATTGATAACTTACGGGTTCATGGTGCTTATAGGAATTGTTTTCATATCCTTGGGCCTTATAATAGCTTCATTCATGAAAGATATGCAGGGTTTCGGATTGATACTCAACCTGCTTATATTCCCATTATTCTTCCTCTCAGGTGCAATATATCCTATAACAGTGCTTCCAACAGTTGTGAAATACATAACATACATAAATCCCCTTACTTATGGAGTCGATGGGATGAGAGCCGCATTAATAGGGATTTCAGTATTCCCTGGCTATGTAGATGCACTTGTATTGGGTATAATTGCAGTAGTCATGCTAGCGCTAGGAGCAATAGCATTTGCAAAAGGCAGGATAGTGTAATCAATATAATAAAATGCAGCAGGCACTTCACGAATAATGCTGTTTGCTTTAGCGCGATTTCTTAAGGTTCTGCTTATTTAAATTTAATAAAAAAGTTAAATTAAATGATATTCTATTTTATATAAATGTATGATAAATCTTTACTGCAATTCAAGATGATACTATGGAAAATAATAATGTAAAGCTCCCTGAAGTGGAGAAAATTGATGAATTTACCTGGCAGATAAAAGGCGATGAGAATTCGAAGCCTGTCAAGATATTTGCAAGCGAGGAGATAATTGGATATATGAAGAGAGACAGGACCCTTATGCAGGCAAAGAATGCTGCATCGATGCCTTCTCTTGTGAACTCGATGCTTGTGATGCCTGATGGACATGAAGGCTATGGATTCCCTGTTGGCGGTGTTGCCGCATTTGATGCGGACAATGGAATAATATCTCCAGGAGCGATAGGATTTGATATAAACTGCGGCGTAAGGTTGATAAGGACCAATCTTAACGTAGAAGATGTAGAGCCGAAGATAAGGCCTTTGATGGATACGTTGTTCAAGAACGTGCCGAGTGGGGTTGGAAGTGTAATAAAGCTTGGGTTTACTCCACAGGACTTGGAGAAGGTTGCAGTGGAAGGTGCAAGATATATAATAGAAAAAGGCTATGGATTTAAGGATGATGTAGACCGTATAGAAGAGAACGGAAGCATGGAAGGTGCCAATCCTGATAAAGTAAGCGCACTGGCAAAGAAAAGAGGCCTACACGAGTTAGGCACATTAGGAGCAGGCAACCATTTCCTAGAAGTACAGAAAGTCGAGAAGATCCTTGACAAGAGGCTTGCCGATGCATTTGGCATACATGAAGGGCAGGTAGTTGTAATGGTGCACAGTGGCTCTCGTGGCTATGGCCACCAGGTGTGCAGCGATTACTTAAGGGTGCTAAGCGATTACCAGAAGAATAATAACATAACTCTTGCAGACCCCGAGCTCAGCTATGCTTATATAGGCAGCAAGGAGGCAGATGATTACCTTGCAGCTATGAAGGCTGCAGTCAATTTTGCATTTGTCAACCGCCAGATAATGACAGATTCAATAAGGAAAAGCTTTGAACAGGTATTTGGCAAGAGTGCAGATTCTCTTGGAATGGATCTGGTATATGATGTCGCCCACAATATAGCTAAGGAGGAGGAGCACATAGTGGATGGCAAGAGGAAGAGGGTATATGTGCATAGGAAAGGCGCAACAAGGGCATTTGGACCTGGCCGCATGGAGATACCTAAGATATATAGAGATTACGGGCAGCCTGTTATAATACCTGGCAGCATGGGAACCGCAAGCTACATATTGGCTGGAAGAGAAGAGGCGATGCTTGAGAGTTTCGGGTCATCATGCCATGGATCAGGAAGAAAGATGTCAAGGCACGAAGCGATAAGGGAAATACCAGAATCAAAGACTTTCGACACGATGAAGAACAAGCATATAGAGATAAGGGTAAGGAACAGGAAGCTTGTCAGTGAGGAATCAGAATGGGCTTACAAAGATGTCGATGAAGTTGTAAAATCGATAGCTGGTGCAAAGATATCAAATATAGTTGCAAGGATGATTCCATTAGGTGTAGCAAAAGGATGAATTTTTCCCTTTTTCCTTTTAGCTTTTAAATTAAGCCTTATTTTTCTAAAACTAATTTATATATTGCCTGCTAATTCTAATATATAGTGATTTTATGATACTTTCAGATTTCGATATAAAGAGCATGATCTCCCAAAATAGGCTTAAGATAGAACCGCTCATGGATGACGGAATAAGGGAAAATGGCATAGATTTCAGGCTTGCAGACGAGATTGCAACACATAATGACTTCGGCAAATCCTTCGTTCTTGATCCAACAGATGAAAAGATGATAAAGGGCAGCTATAAGCTTGAGAAAAAGGTAAAAGAAATAGTTATAAATCCACACGAGCAGGTTCTTCTATCAACTTACGAAAGCATAAGCATGCCGGATGACGTCGCAGGATTTGTTGAATTGAGGAGCACATGGGCCAGGCATGGCTTGTCAATGCCACCAACGATAATAGATGCAGGGTTCAATGGCACGATCACGTTAGAGGTAGTAAACAATGCACCTTACAAAATCCTGCTTAGGCCAGGTCAGCGCTTTGCGCATATAATACTGGAAAAGCTCAACAACAAAACTGGAAAAGTTTATAATGGAAATTACAATATGCAGAATGGTATAAAGCTGCCGCAAGTGCTCGATAAAAAATAACTTGCATATGATAAGTATGAAGATAGATTTCATATCTGATTTGGTTCCATCGGCAATGATGGAATCATTGCGTTCAAGGGGGATAAAGGAGTTCACCCCACCGCAAGCAGAGGCGATAGAGAAAGGGCTGCTAAAAGGCAAAAACATAATGGTCGCCTCTCCTACAGCTAGCGGCAAGACACTTATAGGCGAATTGGCAGCTGTTTACTCCATACTTGCGAAAGGCAAAAAAGCGATATACATAGGCCCTATGAAAGCGCTTGTGTCAGAGAAATTCAACGAATTTGCCAAAGCTTATCCATATATAAAGGCAGCGATATCGATGGGGGATCTTGATTCTGGGGATCCTTGGCTAGCTGAATATGATATGATATTTGTATCTACCGAAAAATTTGACAGTTTGCTCAGGCACAAGATAGATTGGTTGCCATCCGTTGGATGTGTAGTATTCGATGAAATACATATGGTGGACGATTACTCACGTGGCCCAGTACTGGAGGTAATCATAACAAAGTTGTCGATGTACAAGGAGATACAGCTTATAGGATTAAGCGCAACGATAGGCAATCCAGAGGAATTGGCAAAATGGATAGGGGCAGAGCTTGTCACCAGCGATTACCGGCCTGTAAAGCTTCTCAAAGGGATAATTTTCTCAAATTCAATATATTACTACGATGGATACAGCCAAGAAGTCTATGAGATGGAAGGAAGCAGCAAGATACCTGAAGCGAGAGTGCTCGAAGATACATTGCATAAAGGAAAGCAAATGCTAAGCTTTTTCTACTCTAAGCGCAATGCGGAATCCAGTGCAGTCAAGCTTTCAAGCGTGACAAAAGCAGTGCTAAAAGAAGAGGAAAAAGCCAAGCTTGCAGAGATAGCTGACAAAGTGGAGAATGTCCTTGATTCACCGACAGCACAGTGCAAGAAGGAAGCTTCATTGATAAGAAACGGAATAGCTTTCCATCATTCAGGATTGCTGTCAGCCCAGAAATCCTATATCGAGGAAGCATTCAAGTCGAATTTGATAAAAGCGATATGCGCAACCACTACCTTAGGCTTAGGTGTCAACCTGCCTGCTCATACTGTATTGGTAAGGGACTTGCACAAGCACAGTGAGGAAGGCAATGGATATGTGGGGGTAAATGAGGTTATGCAGCTGTTCGGAAGGGCAGGAAGGCCCGCATATGACACTGAAGGAAGGGCGCTTGTTATAGCAAAGGAGAAATATAATCTGATGCCTCTTTACGAAAGATACATAGCAGCAGATCCAGAGCCTATCGAATCAAAGCTCGGTGTCATGCCTGTGCTCAG
Organism: Microcaldota archaeon; assembly: GCA_021798935.1. Lineage (GTDB taxonomy): Archaea > Micrarchaeota > Micrarchaeia > Micrarchaeales > Micrarchaeaceae > Mancarchaeum. The sequence goes on along the minus strand of JAJZBL010000002.1, from coordinate 25,129 downwards.
AATGCATATACTTTCGTTTATAGCCGAGGATTTCCTGAATTCAAAGCCAGAAATCTCGAAGTTCCTATCGAATACCTTTTATGGATACCAATATGGAAGTGCGCATATCGACACTTTTATAGACCAGGTAATCTCCAGCCTCATCGATTGGAACTTTATAGAGGAATACAGCAATTCATATAAAGCGACAAAGCTAGGAAAAAGGATAAGCGAGCTTTACATAGATCCACTTTCTGCAAAGTGGATAATGGACAGCATAGGAAAGGCTACAGATTCAATAGGCCTTCTTTATATACTTTGCAATACGATAGAGATGAGGCCTTATGTATATGTGACAGAGGATGCAGAATCCAAGTTTGTCTACTACAAGAGCTTAAATCCTGAGCTATATTCAATGGAAGCGGATTACTCCTATTATGATCCAGTAGCCGCATTCAGCACAGCTATGATGCTGAGTGATTGGATAAACGAGGAGGATGAGGATTCGATAATGAAGGGCTATCACACCACACCAGGTGCCTTGTATGCAAAGATATCCAATATCGATTGGCTGATATATGCGGCTGCTGAGATATCAAGAATCTTGAAGATGCCTACACACCTGCTTGTTGAGACAAGGGTAAGGCTTAAGTACGGAATAAAAGAGGAACTTCTGGATCTGGTAAGGCTTGAGCAGATAGGAAGGGTAAGGGCAAGGAAGTTATTTAGCAATGGCATAAAGACAGTTGAGGATATAAGGAAGAATCCAGAGAAAGTGAGCATCCTGCTTGGCAGGGAGATAGCAAAGAAGATCTACAGCCAGCTTGAATAGCTGCAAGATACTTTGCCAACTGAAACAACAACAGAAATAGAATCCAAAATTGCATTTTCAAATTGCTAAAAGGGCAAGATATAAAAACAGAATGCCTGAAAAATCGAAATAACCGAAAGATTTATATAATAGTTAGTATTAATCTATATCTGCGCGTGTTTTTTTCAAACACCACACCATATCCACCCCGCATGCAGAAATGCATGCGGACTGATTATACTTTTTCTAATTCCTCTTACACAAGAAGCATAAAAGCTTCTATGAAAATCTATAAAATTAGTTAGGAGTAGCTAAATTCAGTGCACTCCTCTATGGGTTTTCCAGAGAGCATCTGCCCTATTGCCCCATCCTTCGTTGCATTTCCTATATACCCAATTGAGGACTTCCCAAATTTTTCATTTATTCCCTTAATCATATTGTAGAGCATCTCAACTTTTGTATGCATTCCTCCAGTAACATCAAAAGATTTGTTTGACTCGGATGCACCTTTAAGAATTATATCTATATTTGACTTATCAACTTTGCTTATCTTCTTTGCATCTGCATTTTTGGCAGGGTTAGAGTCAAATACGCCATCTACATCTGTGCCTATTATTACTTTGTCAGGGCCAAATTCATTTGCTAAAAAGCTGAATACTTCCTCTGTAGATGCTATGGTGACACCTTTCACCTCATCTATAAGAACATCCCCATATACTACAGGTATGAATCCAGACTCCAATGATTTCCTGATTCCATCTGTGATTCCTTTAATTATCCTTCCATCTCTTGCGTAGGCAAAACTCGATGGAGAAAAGGGATAAGCATTAAGGCCAATTTTAATTGCTTCTTCAACGATTACTGTATTCAATGCTTTTGCAGTATTGCAAGTTATTGTAGCCCCTATCTTGCTGAAATCATACTTCAGTCCATCATTTACCTTGTACTTTGCTGCGGGAACATGTGCATAAGATCCACTACCATGTCCCAATATCAGTTTGAATCCATATTCATCCTTTGCCCTCTTGATCTCAGAAAGCAGCCTGTCTATAACCTCTATATTGGGCGTGCTCTCCTTGCCATCATAAGTTATTGTCCCTCCACCTAATTTTAAAAATATAAGCGATTCCATAATAATGCCTTTGTATTATACGATATTAATTTGATTTTAAATTTACAAATAATCCTGCTGTTCGTTGATAAACGAGCTATAAGGCGATCAGAAGGGCAAGTCCGGAAAAAATTTTGCAGGCAGCTATTAATTTATATTTTTCTCTTATTTTTGTTACCTAAATTCCCAATCAAACTTCAGGTGAAAGATTTTTATAGTTTTCCATTATATAAGTGAATAGGTGCATAAGATGGTAGCAGCCAAGAAAGAAGAGGACGAAGACGACGAAGATGAAGAAGACGACGAAGATGAAGAAGACGACGAAGAAGACGACGAAGATGAAGAAGACGATGAGTAATTCTTCTCTCTAAAATCTTACAGAAACAAGCTATCAATGATTTATAATTTAATTTATTTTATTTAATCTATAATATCTTTTTCTTTAAATTATGTGCAATCAAAAGTATAAAATAGAGATATTTGATTTTTTACACAAGAGGTAAAAATTGTTAAAGTAATATATTTATAGGCCTATAGAGTAAAAGCATCTATAATTTGGATAGATGATGTAAGAAAAATGCATAAAAAACATATAAATATTAAAGATACAAAATAATATGGCCGTAATGAAAACAGCATATAAATATAGGCGTGCCCTTTGCAGAATCATAAGGGGAACATCAATGATATCACAGAACAGAGAATAAAATTCCAAAGCAATCCCAAGGTAAGCGTAATTATTGGGGTCGATGCAACGCTTTACGCCGTAGCAGTTGCTGAAGAAATAATAGCTATATCTGTGGCATCGTTGCGATAAATCAGAGTGCTTGGGTGCTCTAAGCGGTAGGTTAAAGTAGGGATTATAAAGGTTAATAAAGAAATATATGTAATTAAGTTTATACTTTAAATTTTTGTTTGAAGTAAGTATAGTTTCTATATGGTGATATTTTGGTAGATGGAATAGAACTTACAGCAGTTGGGGCTTTAGTAACTGATGATGGTAGAGGCATTGCCAGAATGGACTCAAAGGCCCGCAAGCTGCTCAATGTGGTATCAGGGGATATAGTAGAGATAAAAGGCAAACGCAGGTCTACTGCTGCAATCGTATGGCAGGCGCCACAGCAGGATGAAGGGCTGAACTTTATACGAGTTGACGGATGGATAAGGGAGAACATAGGAGTAGGAATTGGAGACAAAGTATTTGTTTCAAAAGCAAACGTGTCTGAGGCAACCAAAATAGTTATCGCACCTCCAAAGAACCAAACAACTCCAGTACCACCAGACTTTGAGGATTATGCAAAGAGCAAGCTTGAGAACAAGCCTTTGATAAAGGGAGATATAATTCCAATACCTATGTTCAGGTATGCATTTAAGTTTGTAGTAGCGCAGACAATACCACACGGTGTTGTAAAAGTAACTCCTAATACTGAGATAGTTGTAAGATCTGAATCGGTATCAGAATCTGTAGTTAAGATCGGCGATGTACATTATGAGGATATAGGTGGGCTAAAGGTAGAAATCCAAAAAATAAGGGAGATGGTAGAGCTGCCTATAAGATATCCTGAGCTCTTTGAAAGGCTTGGCATAGAACCTCCAAAGGGTGTACTTCTATATGGTGCTCCGGGAACTGGAAAGACTTTGCTTGCGAAGGCTGTGGCAAACGAGAGCGATGCAAACTTCATAGACATATCAGGGCCTGAATTAGTCAGCAAGTTTGTTGGTGAAAGCGAGGAGCGTTTGAGGAGCATATTCGAAGAGGCCAAGGAAAAGGCGCCGACTATAATATTCATGGATGAAATCGATGCAATAGCACCTAAGAGAGAGGAAGCCACTAATGAAGTGGAAAGAAGAATGGTATCACAGCTCCTGACATTGCTAGATGGGATGAGTTCAAGAGGACAGGTGATAGTGATAGGTGCAACTAACAGGCCTGACGCTATAGATGCAGCCCTGAGAAGGCCAGGAAGGTTCGATAGGGAAATAGAGATAGGAGTTCCTGACAGGAATGCAAGAAAGGAGATAATACAGATACATACGAGGAACATGCCATTGGAAAAGGGTGTTGACATAGACAATATAGCTAATATAACACATGGATATACCGGAGCAGATTTGGCAGCATTGGCAAGGGAGGCAGCAATGTCAACTCTAAGAAGGATACTTCCCGAAGTCCTTGAAAAGAACGAAGTTTCAAACGATCTTCTTATGAATCTTAAAGTGAGCAACCAGGATTTCCTTGACGCGTTCAATAGCATACAGCCAAGTGCACTGAGAGAAGTGTTTGTAGAAAGGCCAAATGTCCACTGGAGCGATATAGGAGGATTGGAGAAAGTCAAAGCAGAGATTAAAGAAGCAGTGGAACTGCCAATAAAGGATCCAGAGGCATTTGATAAGATAGGAATAAGGCCTATAAAAGGTGCATTGCTCATAGGGCCACCCGGAACTGGAAAGACGATGCTTGCGAAGGCCGTAGCTACTGAAAGAGAAGCCAACTTTATATCTATAAAAGGCCCTGAGATCCTGAACAAGTATGTAGGGGAAAGTGAAAAAGCAGTGCGTGAAATCTTCAGAAAAGCGAGGATGGCAGCCCCATGCATAATATTCATAGACGAAATAGACTCAATAGGCTATATAAGAGGAGGAGACAGCGAGAGCTCAAGGGTTAGCGAGCTTGTAGTAGACACTTTGCTTACAGAAATGGATGGGCTTAAGGATATGAAGAACGTAGTTGTAATTGCGGCTACAAATAGGCCTGATGTGCTTGATCCTGCTCTGCTGAGGCCAGGAAGATTCGATAAGATAATAGATATACCTATGCCTGATGAACCTACAAGGCTGGCTATACTTAAGGTACACACATCAAAGATGCCATTGGCCAAAGATGTTGATCTTGAAGAAGTCGCCAAGGTAACTGATGGGTATACAGGTGCCGAAATAGAGAACCTTGTAAGGGAAGCGGGTATGAATGCAATAAGGAACAAGGAGGAAAAGGTTACAAAAGATGACTTCGACAAGGCTTTAATTGAGGTCAAGCCTACAGTACCAAGAGAGCTTGCAGAGAGAATACAGAAATTCAAATCCGAGCCCGATTTGATGTACAGGTGAAGGCTACTTTGCCTGCTGCATCATAATAAAGCAAAGTGCGTTACGATGTTAAAACTGATAATCCTTGGCACATCAGGTGCAGCTCCAACAAAGTCTAGGGGGCTTGCTGCAGTTGCAGTTGAAAATGAAGGCAAAATGTATCTATTTGATTGCGGTGAAGGGACACAGAGGCAGATGCTGAAATTTGGAGCTAACATATCCAAGGTGCAATCTATATTTATAACGCATACTCACGGCGACCACATATTCGGTATTCCTGGAATGCTAAGAAGCATGGATTTATATGGAAGGGATTACCCGCTTAACATATATGTGCCTAAGGGATATGAGGATAGGATAGAGGTTCTTGCAAAATTTGATAGTTTTAAGCCGAGATATCAGATAAATGTAATCCCAATAGAATCTGGAGAGATTTACCGCAACAAATTTATAAATGTAAAAGCATTTGGGCTAAAGCATTCGATAGCTTCATATGGATATATGATAGCGGAAAATGACAGCTTTAATTTTATCAAAGAGAAATGCGACAGCCTTGGGATAAAAGGAAAAATGTACAGAGAACTTTTGGAAAAAGGAAAGATAGCAGTGCAGAATAAGGGTTCTAGCCAGCCAATAGAAGTAAAAATAGAAGATGTATCAGTACCAAAGGTAGGTAAGAAAATAGCTTATGCAACAGATACAATGCCATCCGATGAGACCGCAAAAGCGGCGGCCGGTGCAGATATCCTTATACACGAAGCAACTTATACAGAGGAGTTCAAGAGCCTTGCAATAGAAAGGATGCATTCAACTGCGATAGATGCGGCTAAAATTGCAAAGAAAGCAGGTGTGAAAGAGCTTATCCTTATACATTTCAGCACACGCTACAAGACAACATCAATGCTTGTCCATCAGTCAAAGAGCATATTCAAGGATACAATTGCTGCAAAAGATGGAATGAATATAAGCATCTGAAAATAAAAGCAAGAGCAATAAAATATCTAACTGATAGAAAAATATATTAATATGAAAGTGGAATTCTTTTTGCAACTTTTAAGAAGGGCTCGTAGTCCAGTGGTAAGACGTTACCTTGACAAGGTAAAGATCCGGAGTCCGATCCTCCGCGGGCCCATTTTCAGTTTTCGAGGAAGCACAGTTTGATTCCCTATAGAAACTATAAATATTTAACTTCCGAAAGAGAACTCCCCGTTCGCAAAATTAAACAAAATTCATATATGGACTTACTAAACCCTAAAAAGTTGTAGTCTTTATTCTTTACTAAAAGATATTAATCCGCAAATTACGACAATGCAGGTTTGTAAACATTATAATAAAAATATTGAATAGGAGATATTCAAAATTTTAGAATTTAAATTTAAGCAGCAAAAATATTAAAATTACTAATTCTGCAGTGCCTTAATCTGCAATCAAATACCAAGAAACAAATGAATAAATTTTTAAGCTTGATAACATAATCATATCTGCAATTGCAAATTGCAGGTGTAATGTTGTTCCACTTATATCCTATTATATTGCTGCTTTATACTGCATTTGGAATCGTATCAATATGCTATTATACTATAAATGCTAGGCGTTCGGTAAAATATAATTACAGATCAAAATCTATCAATACCTCAGATACGTATAAGGATGTCACAATAATCGTACCCGTGTATAATGAGAATCCTAAGACATTCGAGCGATGCATAAAGTCGATTGCAAACCAGAAATCAAGGATGGTTGTAATAGGTGACTCAAGCTACGAGCCCTACAAATCTATTGTCGAATCCTACGGAGGCACTTTTATATATAAGCAGGTAAGAGAAGGAAAGAGGAAGGCGCTTTCAACTGCAATAAACTATGTCGATACAAAATATGTCCTGTTTGTCGATAGTGATACCGTAATACCGAGGAACACTGTAAAAAGCTTGGTGTCTAAATTCGGCCCGAACGTAGGAGGAGTAGGAGTTGGTGTATCAATAAGGCTTAAGAACAATTGGATCTCTTATTCAGCCGAATTTTTCGAGAAGATGAAGGAGGTAATGTTCAGGGCTATGGCCTATTCGGGATCCGTCATGGTATTAGATGGAAGGTGTGCTATGTATAGGACAGATCTTATAAAGGACTTTTTGAACTCTGAAGAATACAGGGAAAACATTATATTTGGCATAAGGAGCAACCTTGCAGAAGATCGCCATATAACAAGCCATGTAGCTAAGTTGGGCTACAAGCAGATAATAGATTATGATGTTTATGTTAAGACAGAATCGCAGAAAAACTTCAAGCAGTTTTGGAAGCAGATGATAAGGTGGGCAAGGGCAGGATACCTATATTTCTTCAAAGAGTTCTCGGAAAGAGCTTATTCAAAAAGAGGGCTCTTCTATACATTTGAGATGGTTTACCTTTATGTGCTTCCAATATTTGTGCTTGTGTTAGGTGTGATAAGGTTGGATTTCTACCTTGTCCATGGGCTGGGATTTTTCTTCAGGGATACAGGGATGTTTTACCGTTTCATAACCGCAAACTTCGCAAGGATGGGATTTGGCAGGTTCCTTTACGTTTTAACTTCAATATTAGACATCTTTGCCACATTTATCTTGGCTGTTGCTGTGTATCTTAGGTTGAAAAAGAACAGGAGAAAGAAGAAGACCCTCGTTTTGGGAGGGGTGGCATTGCTGATGATGTTCTTTGCATCATTCTATGGATTGTTCACCATATGGAAGCAGAGGAGCTGGCTTACAAGATAGAGCTATTGCATAAACAAATTGAATAAATGATTATTATGGATAAAAAAGCGAATTCAGATAAAACTGCATCCAAAAGCAAACATTCTATATATACCTTTGGAATATCAGGATCAAAAGCTGACAAGCTTCTTAGCATAATACACAGATATAATATCAAGGAGGTAATAGATGTAAGGTTTAATCCAGAAAGCTCTGACAATTCGGAACTGGAAAAGGATAACCTTGCAGGTATACTGGAAAATGCTAAGATAAAATACACGTATTCAGCAGACTTGTCATCAAAGTACAAGAATGCAAAAAGTTTGATGATGAATTCTGGATGGAAGAACCACATGTTCAAGATGTACGCGGACTACATGCAGACACCCGATTTTATAAATGGGCTAAACAAGCTGATAGTAAAGCTGAAAAATTACAATATCCTGATAATATGCAATGAGAAGCTTCCCACTGAATGCCATAGATATCTTATAGCAGATGCACTCTTCATAAGGCACAAGGTTGTCTACCATCTGCTTGATGAATACACCCCAAAGAAGCATGTTCTGACAAAATTTGCAAAGGTATCAGGCCTAAGGATATTTTATCCAGCCTATAGGACCAACAAGGTTACAAAAAGATCAAGGGTAAATGCGAAGACTAGAAAGCCCGATAGAAAGCCAAAAGATAGATAGCTATTAGATGAGCAAAAGATACTATTTTTTTAGGATGAAGCTAAAAGCAGCCATGCCAACGATATTTGATAAAATTGCAAAATAGAGACAATAATTACAAATTCCTATTTATCGCAATAAATTCAATAGCATGGTAATATTTATATAAATAAAAGTTTAATCTTAAACTGGTGGTTTTGTGTTGGAAGGTGTGAAAAAAGAAGATGCGCTTGCTATTTACTACAATATGGTGAAGAGCAGGCATTATGAGGAAAAGATTAGGGAGCTGTATCTTGCAGATAAAAAGCCTTTGTTTAGCATAGCTGCAGGAAAGATACCTGGAGAGATGCATTTGGCAGCAGGCCAAGAGCCGACTGCAGCTTGGATGTCGGTCCTTTTAAATGATGAGGATTTTGTTTATAGCACTCATAGGCCTCATCATACTGCAATATCAAAAGGTGTGGATCTTAATAAGATGACAGCTGAGATAATGGGAAGGACTACAGGATTAGGGCATGGAAAAGGCGGGCATATGCACCTATTCGACCCTAAAAAGCATTTTGCCTGCGCCGGAATCGTCGGTTCATCATTCCCTCCTGCGGTAGGAGCTGCTTTAAGCTTTAAGCTGGATGGAAAGAATAATGTTGCTGTTGCATTCGGTGGAGATGGATCGCTTAATCAAGGAATGTTCATGGAATCATTGAATCTGGCTTCATTATGGAAGCTTCCAGTCATATTTGTTATAGAGAACAACGACTGGGCAATTTCAGTTAATATAAAATCTTCCACACCATTGAAGCATGATTCCGAAAGGGCTGCCGGATTCAATGTTCCAAGCATATATGTACCTGACAATGACCCTATAAAGATGTACAATGCTGCAAAGGAAGCTGTAGACAGGGCAAGATCAGGCAAGGGCCCAACTCTTATAAGCATCGATACATACAGGTATTATGGGCATTTTGAAGGAGACCCTGAAGTTTACAGGCCAAAGGATGAGGTCAAGGAACTTATGGCAAAGGACCCTATAAAGCGCTTGAAAGATGCAATTGTCAATGAAAAAGTGGCTTCGACGGGTGAATTGGATAGCTTGGAAAAGAAAGCACTTGATGAAATTTCAAAAGCTGTCGAATTTGCTGAAAATAGCCCAGAGCCATCTGGAGAAGATGCACTTAAAGATGTATATGCACCATCTTCATATAAGCTGGACCCAAAGACAAAAGGCAGAAAGCTGCCTATGTACATGGCAATATCAGAAGCGATATCGCAGGAGATGGAGAAAGACAAATCTGTACTGTACATGGGAGAAGATGTAGGTATATATGGTGGAATTTTTGGGGCCACAACTGGATTGTACAAGAAATTTGGTCCTGAAAGAGTCAGGGATACACCGATAAGCGAATCTGCATTCATAGGAGCCTCTTCCGGACTTGCAGCTGCAGGCAAAAGGCCTATAGTAGAGCTGATGTTCACGGACTTCTTAGGAGTAACTTTTGATCCTATAATGAACCATATAGCGAAGAACTACTATATGTCTGGAGGAAATGTGAAGATGCCTATTGTGATAACCACTGCGATAGGTGGAGGGTATGGAGATGCAGCACAGCATTCGCAAACGCTATTCCCAATATTCTCGCATATACCAGGGCTCAAGGTAGTTGTGCCATCTAACAGCTACGATGCGAAAGGATTGATGATATCTGCGATAAAGGATGACAATCCTGTCGTTTACATGTTCCATAAAGGATTGCTCGGGCTTCCTTGGATGCCATATCCAGAATCCTCAGTTGTAGAGGTGCCTGAAGAAGAATATACTGTTCCTATAGGAAAGGCAAAGGTTGTCAGGCCAGGAAAAGATGCAACCGTAGTTGCGGTGGGATCAACAGTCCACATGGCAATGGAGGCTGCAGAGGATTTAAAGAAGGAAGGCATTGACATCGAGGTAATAGACCTTAGAACGGTAAAGCCTATAGACAGGGACACAATACTTGCATCAGTGAAGAAGACAGGGCATCTTGTAGCTGTAGATGAGGATTATGGAAGCTATGGTGTTGCTTCTGAAGTAGCATCTATAGCATCAGAATCCGCTTTCCATGACCTAAAGGCAGCACCAAAGAAGATCACTTACCCAGATGTGCCTGTGCCATACAGCAGAAACATGGAAGAATTCTCGCTTCCAAATAAGGACAAGATAACAAAAGCAGTAAAAGAGGTATTGAAATGAGCGTAGTAAATGTACCCTCAATGTGGGATTATGAGCAGCTAGGAAAGGCAGTTGTGACACAATGGTATGTTAAGGAGGGAGATGATATCAAGGAAGGCGATCCGTTGTGCCAGATAATGGCTGCAAAGGTAACCGTTGAGATACCTTCTCCTGCTTCTGGAAAAGTAAATAAAATAATTGCTCAGCTGAATAGCGAGATAGCACCAGGAGACCCTTTGGCAGATATAGGATAAATTTATTTTTCTTTTTGGTATTTTATTAAGCTTTAAGTCAGTTCTTTATTTATTATTTCTGATACCTCATCTGGCTTCCTTATCATAGGTGCATGTCCGCCTTTGTCTATAATATATAGGGAGCTGCCTTTTATGTTATCTTTTATGATGTTTGCATATTTCACATTTATCTCGGGATCATCACTGCCCCAAATTATAAGAGTCTTTGAATTTACCTTTTTAAGGTCATCAAGCCCTATCCCGTCTTTTTTAGAGTTCATAATTATATTTCTCATTATATTTAGGTCATTTCCGGGCTCTACCTGATCCAGCTTTTTTAGAAATGCATCTATATTTGCATTATTCGTATTGCCTATTTTGCTTAATGCAGAATCTATTAGCACAAGATATTTTGGAACCCTATGGTTTATCGCATAGCACGTTGCTATCTCACCCCCATAGGAGTTTCCTATGATGGCAAATGGCCATTTTGTTCCAATATTATCAAATAGCTCATCTATCACTTTGCACTGTACATCCAAAGTATATTCAATATTAGGTTTTGCAGACCTTCCATGCCCAAGCATATCCGGAGCAATTAACTCAAACTTTGGATTTAGTTTGCTGAAAAGGGGGAGCCAGTTGTTAGATATAGCGCCTAATCCGTGTATAAACAGCACTGGAAAATCACCATTGCGGTGAAGGCAGAATATCTTTCCGAAAGACGTATCTACTTCCATCCTTTCTATTGTGCCCTCCATGCTTATGCCTCGAAAGCCTCTATATTATGCTTGAGTTCTGATAAGAATCTTGCGGCAGGAGCTCCATCAACAGCACGATGGTCGACAGTAACTGATATTGTCATGATATTTTTTATCGTAATGCTGCTCCCTGTAACTACAGGCTTCGGTTCTGTCTTGCCGATGCTTAGTATTGCAACCTGTGGCCAGTTAGGTATGGACATAAAATAGGATATATCCATGCTGCCAAGGCTGCTTATGCTGAAAGTTCCACCGGTAATATCAACTTCCTTTATAATCCCATTCTTTGCTCTCCCGATAAGCTCTTTGTATTCACCATCCAGCTCCTTAATATCCTTTTTATCGACATTTCTTATTACAGGCACGATAAGCCCTATCTTTGAATCAACTGCTATGCCTATATTATAGCTGTCATATATGATTATTTCGTTGTTTTTTATCTCGGAATTCATGTATGGGTAATTCTTCAAGGTATCTGTGATAATTTTTACCAATAAAGAATTGAAAGAAACACCAAGTTTCTTGTAAGCATCAATAAAGTTATCCATAACTATATCTGTGTAAAGTGATATAAGAGCAGAGTCCTTCAAACCCGACACCAGATGATCTGCTATCATCTTCCTTATCCCTGAAATTGGCTTTTTTTCTTTGACGTGTGGATAAAAATTATTCGCAATATACTTCTTGATAAAATCTAAGGTTATAGAATCCTTGTCCACCCCAAGGCTGTCAAGATTGATATTGTACTGGTCAGCCAGCTTCTTTATCTCCATACTGCTTTGATCCATATGAACACCAGTTATTATAATGCAAAATTAATTATTAAAGATAACGGCAGTAAATTGAGCTGCGGTATAATAAGAGCTACTATCCGAATACAAAGCAAAGGCAGTCAAATAATGAGTAAATTTTGAAAAGAACAAAGCCAAAATTAATTGAAGATCTCCTCCCTTACTACTTTCTTGCGCTTGAATTCCACAAGGAAATAATATGACATAAGCAGTCCTAAGATAAGCAGAACTCCTATGTCAAGTGCTTCCCTTGGCATTCCAGCTATGAAAAGCCCAAGCAGTATTATTCCAGCTATTACTGAATATGGGTACAGAGGTGTGCGAAATACACCTACCTTGTTGTTCCTCCTGAAATGTATTAGCGCAAAACTTGATACTAAATATGAAAGGAGAAGCCCGAAGTTGCTTATTGCAGCTATTATATAGATGTTTCCAGAGAATAACATAACAACTCCTATAACTGATGATATTATGACGCCATTTACTGCGACATCTCTCTTCTTGTCATATCTCCTTAGCGCCTTGGGTAGAAGTTTGTTGTCGCTTATCTGGTAAAGTACTCTTGATGAGGTTAATATCATCGCAAGCGTAGCAGATGTTGTCGCTATCAATGCGCCTATGCCAACTATAACGAACAGCACATAAGGTGCATGCGCATATTGAAGAGCAAATGAAAGAGGATCTGCTGAAATCGTGAACTTTGATGCAGGCACCATAGCCATCATTGCAACGACAACCAACACGTAAAATATCATGCTTATTACTACTGATAATACAATTGCCTTTCCAGCTGACTTGCTCCCTCCTTTTACATCAGACGTAATTGTAGATATAGACTGGAACCCGGAATATGCAAAGAACACTGCTATGCTGGCAGCAAATATTGCAGCTATAGTGCCTGTAGATTTTGTAACCGAAAAATTTGAAGCAGCAAAAATATGTGTTGAATATGCAAGAAATAGTGCAGCGATTATAAACAATGTCAATATTCCAAGCTTTATCATGACAAGGAATGAATCTGCCTTTGCTGCCTTCTTGATGCCTACTATATTTACTATTGAAAGTATGAATATTAGCAATATAGCAAACATTACAGAATATGAATGACCTGTTATCCCTATAAGGCTTGTCGCATAAGCACCAAATCCAAGTGCAATAGCGGATATCGCAGTGGCAAAGCTGAAGTACATAAGTATACCAACTATGAATCCCAATTCACTTCCAAAAGCCTCATAAGTATATGAGAATGAAGCTCCTTTAGCATGTGGCATAATTGAGCCTAATTCCCCAAATTCCACAGCTATTATTACAGCAAGAACTCCAACAAGTATGAAAGCTATCAAGGAGTATGCCCCTGCTAAAGCGATTGCGGTGCCACTTAGCACAAATATACCCGCACCTATTATTGCTCCCAAGCCGACTGCGGTGGCGACCCACAAACTTATCTGTTTGTTATCCTTTGCCATATCCGATCACTAAAAATCGAGATAATAATATTCTGATTATATAAGCATAAAATTCAATTCAATTTATATTAACCTTTTGTTAATTCAAATGCGAAATCCTGGGGATATAAGCGAAGGAGTTATGCATAATCACAAGGCTGCAAGAAAAAGGGAAGCAGGCAGGATTTTAACTTTGCTTATCTCATCATTAATTTTAAAAGTATTTTTGCTTAAAAGAATTTTATTCTTTATGCCAACATTTGGGAAATCATAATCTGAAATGCTATTCTGCCATTTTGATTCAAATCCAAATTCATTAAATACAAAGTCAACCTCCTTTTTTCCTAGATAAAAGCCAACTTTAACTTTAGGTTCAGAAAGTTGCTTATCTTTGTTTACAAAACGATACAGGCTATTAAAAATTAACCCTTCAACTATCTTAGATTCTGCATTTTTATCTATTATGTTAAGCTTTTTTGCAAATAAATTATATAAAAAGGGATCATTAAAGTACACTTTCCTGTCTTTTCGGAATACATATTTTTTCTCTGCAACAGGAAAAATACTTTTTGCAACAAACAAATCATCTAGCACCTCAATATACTCTCTTACTGTAACATGGGACTTTATTCCCTCCATTTGTGCTATTTTAGATAAATTTACCCTTGAAGAATAGCTTTCAATTAATCCATAAATTACTGCAGTAGCTATCTCAACGCTTTTGTTTGCTTTGCTTATATCTGATACAAAAGCATTCCAATGAATGTCATATATAGAATCTCTGACATAGTTATTTGCTATATAATCGAATATGGCATCTGGATATCCACCTGTATTCAAGTATATTTTAAACAACCTATCTATCTCTTCAAAATATACCATTAATTTTTCCGTTAACCCTATAGCAGCATCTAAATCACCAACATCGTTTTTCTCTAAAAATTGCCTAAGGTCATCGCTTCCAAAACTGATTAAAAATTTCTTAAATGAAATCGGCATAAACTCAATGAACTTTATATTTCTTCCTGGCATTAGCTCCTTTTTGAGATTTATCGATGAGGATCCTGTTATATGCAATATTGAGTTTAAAGATTTATTAGAATCGAGAAAGGATTTTATGGCTCTCTGCCATTCATCTACAAAACTAACTTCATCTAGATACAGGAAGGTCTTTGCTTTGCTCACCTTTATGAAAGTGTCTATAACATCTGATATTTCCTCAAAATTCCTGGATGTGTCAAATGAATAATACATTATATTTTTAGGATTAATGTGCTCTTCGGTTATTTTTTTATAGATGTCATATTTTAGAGCAGTGGTCTTCCCAAGCTGCCTAGGGCCAACCAATACTTGATTTTCATTTTTAAGCTCTACATCTATCTTTTCTTTCGTATCAATGACATTTTTTACTTTCTCATCTTTTTCTATTGCCGAACTGTCATTCCACCAGGGGTTCTGGTTCGCAATCCTCTCTAAGTCCATATTTGATATTAGGATATCAAATTATTTAAATATTTTGATATTTAAATATCAAAACTTCATCGCAATTAATACAGATCTATAAACCTACTTTGTTTTTATCTTTTGCTGTAGCTAATCACGATTTCAATGCAGAATCCCAAGGAAATGAGCAAGAAAATTGCAATTCTATAAAAATACCGCTTCATATCTACACGAAATTGTTAAAACCTTTTAATGTAAAGTAATATTGTGGTATTATGCCTAGTGATTACAGAGATTATACTGAAGAGGAAAAAAAGCAGATAACTGAATTTGACAAAAAGATGTCGGCTGACAATGAGAAATTGATAGATCTTTTTGGTGCAAAAAGGTTAGAGGATATGAGCCTTCCCGCTTTCTATACATTCAAGAATGGGCTTATGTACTCGCACAGGGATTTTGATACATTCATAGATAGGCTTAACAAGCACGAGAAATCCGCAATAGTCTCTGGGTTCAATCCAAGTGCCAACATACATATAGGGCATATAGGTGTGTTTGATACTAACCTGTTCTTTCAAAAGGAATATGGAATGGATATCTTTGTGCCACTCTCTGATGACGAGAGTTATGTTGCAGGAAAGATCAAGGATCAAAGAGAGGGGCTTGTGAACTCATTTAAGCTGATAAGATCTTTGATGGCTTATGGATATGACAAAAATAAAACTCACTTCATAATAGACCAAATTTATACTAATATATATAACCTTGCCATAAAGCTTTCAAAAGGCATTACGATGTCAGAGGTCAAGGATGTATATGGATATACGAATGACCAGAATACCGGATTGCACTTTTATCCTGCTATACAATCAGCGCACGTTATATTCCCAGAGACCCTTGGTATAAAGAACGTTCTTGTTCCAATAGGGCCGGATGAAGATGCACATCTTAGAGTATCAAGAGACCTAGCTGCTAAATTTGGGTATGAAAAAGTTGCTGTACTGCATTCAAGGTTTATGCCAGGATTTGACGGAGATTCAAAGATGTCAAAATCCAAGGGAAATGCGGTATTCCTTTTGGACGATGAGAAGGTTATAAAGAGAATAGTGCTAAATGCATTTAGCGGAGGAAGAGCAAGCGTAGAGGAGCATAGGAAATTAGGAGGAATACCTGAAATTGACATATCATACTTGTACCTTAAGTACCTGTTCCTTAACAAGGATGAAGCAGAGAAGCTATATGATGATTACAGGCATGGCAAGGTGTTGAGCGGAGAGATGAAGAAGTTGCTTTTAGATAAGGTGCTTGAAAGAACAGAGAAATTCAAAGAGAATTACAACAAAGTTACTGCAAAGGATATAAAGAGATCAATAATGGTAAATGAGGGAGTTGATTTAGATTCACTGATAGAAAAGCTTGGCATTTTTTCCTGAATCAAACTGATTTCAATTTTATCTCTATTGATCTTATCAAATTTCCAACCTTCAGTGGAGGGCCAAAATCAAATTTCATGGCATTTAAGTAATCTGGTATCTCAGAGTTGGAAAATCTGGATATATAATGTGTTTTGTATTTCATCAAAAAGTACAATTCGGTTGCGAATACTGCACCATTTATAGCAAGGTGGGGCTTAGGCTCATCCTCATCTATATTATAGAACTTAAGTGTCTTGTCCATAGAAACATGTACATAAGGTGGTGTGCCAACATCTATGCCGTACTTGGCGCATACTTCATTAACCATTGGCCTTTTGCTTATATCCATAAGCACATTTCTCTCAAATATTGATTTTATATCAAAATAATATTTTGGGAAAGCATCAAAGTTTACATTATTCCGTTTGGCTATTCCATAGAGGAAGGATATATCGAATTCTACATTGAATCCTGATATCATGTTTATGCTGTGATAACCGCACCAGTTGATAAAACTTTTAAGCACTTCAGACTCGCTTTTCTTGCTTGGATCTTTGACATCGGCATCATTGAAGCCATTAATTAGTAAAGAACTTTCATCAACTTCTACATCATCTTCAACCCTGCACTCTTCATAGAACTTATCATCAGAAGTAATATCAACAGCCCCAAGGCTGACGATACCGTTCTTGTACCACTTTAATCCTGTGGTTTCACAATCTATTATAGCAAGTGCCATCTGCTGTCACTTAAAACAAAATATAAACAAGGTTATATATAATATTATCGGATATAAAAATCTCTTGAGCTATCAAATCTGCAAATTAATAAGCAAAGCATATTTAAGGATAGAAAAAATTAAAATAATGATGTTGTAAATCTAAAACTGCAGAGAAAATAATATGGGCTTGTGGCTCAGTAGTAGAGCGTCTCGTTCGCAACGAGAAGGCCGCGGGTGCGATCCCCGCCAAGTCCACAATTTTTAAAGCATATTTTGTTTAAAATAACCTTCCCTATAACTGATACCTAGAACCTTATTAGATTAAAGCTAAATAGAATATAAAGTTTAGGTCTACCGAAATCTAAGAATAAGGGATAGAATAGCCTTAGCTCATTTGCCGTAGCGCCTGCTCCTTCTTGAATATTCCTCAATTGCTGCCTTTAGGTCTTTTTCATTGAAATCAGGCCAGTACTTGTTTACAAAATAAAGTTCTGAGTATGCGGATTGCCAAGGAAGAAATCCAGAAAGCCGCATCTCGCCGGATGTCCTTATTATTAGGTCAGGGTCTATCAAGCATGCAGATCTTAGGTATGTCCTGAATATTGATTCGTTTATCCTTTTTATCCTTCTCTTTACCTTATCTGCAAGCAGCCTTTTGACTGCATGTACCAATTCCTCCTGCCCACCGTAACCTATCATGAGGTTTATCTTTAAGTCATCATTCTTTGCAGTTGCCTTTTCTAAAGATCTTAAATCGCGCCTGACATCTGCCGGCAATATATTGAGATCTCCAACCAATACTACCTTTGCATTATTCTTATTGAGCTTGTTTATAACTTTAGGATCCGTAGAAGTCCTCTTATATAATCTGTAAAGAAGGTTAAGCTCGTCTTTGCTTCTGTTCTTCACATTTTCCGTCGAAAGGGCCCATATTGAAAGCTCCTTTATCCCGAGCTTCTTTAGCCATAAGCTTACATTTATAGCTTTGTTGATGCCTATATCATAACCCCGCATCAATTGCAATTTATGGGACTTTGCCCACCTCCTATTGCCATCTGGTATTATAGCTACACTGCGAGGAAGATAATTATTCTGCATCAAACAACCACGTACAGACCTTTAAAAGGCTCAATTTACAGATTATATACTACATTAATATATTTATTACTATTTTTTATTGGCAAACTTTATACTCCCAGATGCTCAAAAAGCCTGTACTTTGCAGCATCTATAACGAACAGGAATATAATGGCAAAAGCTATTATGAATCCTGCCATCTCAAGAGGTATGGCAGCCATGAATGTTCCGGTAAGAGCGAGCACCAATCCCAGCCCTATCCCAAATACAGATGACAATATAAGTGTATTGCTTGGCCTTGCCTTCCAGAATGGGCGCTTTGACCTTATATTATACACCATAAAGTTGTCCGATATATCGAACATTATGAATGTTGCAGTCTCGAATTGCAGCACTGTAAGATGCAACAGATCGAATTCTACAGGCAGCAGCAGAAGTGATTGCGCTATTAGCAGGAACCCAATGACCATTGATATAGACATTATGGAGCGGACGTTCCACGCATTTGGGCTTGAAGAATAGTTTTCATTATCCGTAGATATTGCTATATTTACTATATCGTTAGTGAATATGAGCAGCACAAGGAGGAATGGAGATATTGCTATATAATGCAGGACAATGTAGATTATAGCTATGAACCCGATTATCTGGAATACCTTGCTTATCTTTACCATCGAGTAAGTTATCATCCTCCTGAATATCCTTCTGCTTTCCTTTATCGCATTTGTTATGACCTCGATTCCATTTTTGGTCAATACCAATGCGGCAGCGCTCTTCGCTACATCTGTAGCATTGGAAACCGCAATGCCTACTTCGGCCTGCTTCAATGCAGGAGCATCGTTTACACCATCACCTGTCATACCAACTATATGCTTGTAATTTTGCAACGATCTTACAATCTGGTATTTGTCCTCGGGGTATACATCAGCGAACCCATTTGCCTTTTCTATCATCTCCTCAAGGTCCTTTTTATTGCCCTCTTTCTCTGATGTAGTAAGATCAAGTATGCTGTTGCCGATTCCAAGCTGGGTTGATATTTGGGTTGCGACCGCTATATTGTCTCCTGTTATCATCTTTGTGCTCACTCCGAGCGAGTGCAGCTCTTTTATCAGCTCTTTTGAGTCTTTCCTTGGAGGATCATAAAGTGCTATAAATCCCTTAAATGACCAATTGTTGGCATCCTTGCTCTCAAGATCATCATTAGTCGCAACGGCTATGGTCCTAAACCCGCTATTCGCAAATTCAAGCAGCTTCTTCTTATAAGAATCTAAATCTGCAGCTGAAATGTTGTTGCTCAATGCGATTATTACATGCGCCGCTCCTTTTGTAATCCTGTATCTTTTTCCACCTTTATCTATTACCGCTTCTGTCCTTTTCAATGAAGGGTCAAAAGGAAGGAAACTCTCCTGCTTGTCCGGATTTATCTTCTTCAATTTGCAGTACTCTATAACCGCATTGTCTATGGGGTCATTGTCCTCTTCTCTAGATGAATCATAAGCATACCTGAGTATATCGCTTACACCGCATTTATATGGGTAAGTATCCTTGACTGTTATCTTGTTCATCGTCAAGGTTCCTGTCTTATCCATGCAGAGGACATCCATATTGGAAGTTTCCTCTATCGCCTCCAACTTTGTCACCAATATTGATTTTGCGGCAAGCTTCTGCGTGCCAAGAGCCATGGAAACGGTGAAGGCAGCGGAAAGTGCCACTGGTACGGATGCGATGAACATCACAAGAAGGAATGGAAGCAGAACAGCTATCGCTGTATGGAGGACGAGCACACCATAACCAAACATTACAAGTATTATTGCGATATCCCCTGCTATAAGATATTTGACTATGCCCATTATCGCTGTTTCCAAGTGCGATTTTGGCTTTGCATGCTGTACAAGCTTTGCGGTCCTTCCATAAAATGTGTTATACCCGGTTCCGAATACTATCGCAGTGCCTTCCCCTCTCTTAACGATGCTTCCTTCGTATAGGATGTCATCCTTTGCCTTGTCCTTAGGAAGAGATTCACCATTTAATATCGATTCATCTATTTCAAGTGAGTTACCTTCTATCACTTTTGCATCTGCAGGAACTATATCCCCAAGCCTTATCCTGATTATATCTCCTGGAACAATAATATTTGTTGGAACCACAACCCATGAGCCTGAGTGCTTTACCCTTGCAGTTGGCGAAAGCCTGCTCTTCAATGCATCAACGGATTTGTCGGCCTTGTATTCCTCAAAGAATCCTACAACTGCATTGAAGATCAGAAGTGCAATCACTATGTAAAATGTGTGCATGTGCTTTAGAAGGAAAGATATCACTATTATAAGCCAAAGAAGCAGCTGGACAGGGCCATAAAACTTTTTTAGGAAAAGAAGCACAAAATTCTGCTTCTTCTCAGTAAATTGGTTATAGCCATATTGCTCTAATCTTTTCTTTTCCTCATCTTCAGAAAGTCCTTTTTCATAATCCGATCCAAGCTTTTTGAGAAGCTCATCTGAGGTGAGATCCTTTAAATCTGCAACCATAATTCCTTTTTCTCAATAAAAGTATATATTACATATGTTAGATTATCAATATTTAGCTCAGGGCTTGTACCTTCCTGAATTGACAAGCTTTGAAAATTCAGATCTGCTCTTTCCAAAAAGCCTGACTATGCTGACATATGGGACATGCTCATTTGCAGATGCCACATGCCCATATTTTGTCACTGCATACTTTATCAGGTAAATTAATGAGAAAGCTATTAATATTATGAAGCTGGATTCCAATGCAACATATCCGAGATAAGATATTGTTATAGCTATTGTTATTGTAGACAATATAGGTATTATGAAGAAATAACTCCTCCTTATCAGTTTGTTTGTCTTAACCTCCTCCTTCCTGAGCCTGTTCCACAGCACTAATGCGGATATGTTTATTATCGCATAAGCTAAGAGGACAGCCGCATTAGAAGCTTCCACTATTGTTGAAAATGATACAAAGTATATGAATATGATTGCTATTATAGTCGATAATATAATTGCAACTTGTGGAGTTGAATACCTATCTATCTGTGCAACTTGCTTTGGAAGTTCATTGTCTCTTCCCATTGCGAATAGCACCCTGCTTGTTCCCAATATGCCAGTTAGTACAACACCGGCAGTCGCTGTAATACCTCCAAATGCGATTATTAAATCGATTATAGGATTATGCAGAACAGCTATTGCTGCGGATAAAGGTGCGGCAGAAGAAGCTATCTCCTTGTAAGGGAGCAGCCCAACCGCTACAACCGCAATTGCAATATATATCAAAGCAGATACCAATATCGATATTACTATTGCTTTCGGTATTGTCTTCTCAGAGTCCTTTACCTCATCCCCTATTGTGGTTACTCTGGAAAATCCTGTGAATGCAAAGAATATCAATGCTGATCCAGCAAGAATTCCATTAAACCCATTCGGTGCAAAATTGGAGAAATGAGAGACTGCAAAATGGGTGAGCCCAAACATTATGAACAGTAAAAGTATGATTATATTCAAGGCTACCAATGCTGTTAGGGTCTTTGCAGAATTCTTTATCCCAAATATATTCAATAGGGCAAAGATCACTATCGCAGGTATTGCGAAAAACATCGCAGGCGTCTTTATGCTTAAGAACGAGTCTATATACTGGCCCATGCTTAGTGCAACTGCAGATATCGCTATCATGTTGCTGAATGTCCACATCAAGCCTCCGACAAACCCTGCAGCAGGGGTGAATGCTTCTTTTGCATATTCATATACTCCCCCTTCTTTAGAAGTGTGCCTTGCAATTTCTGAGAAACTCAACCCTGTAAGTATAGCTATGAAAGCTGAAAGAAGTATGGATATTATTATTGCAGGTCCTGATCTTCCTATGGCCAAGCCTATTATTACGAATATGCCTGCGCCTATTATTGCGCCCAAGTTTATGATTACTGCGTCCCTTAGCCCAAGGACTTTGTTTAAAGTATACTCCAAGGATATGCACCTTTAGCTTCAACCTATCTTGCTTCCTAACTCAAGATCATCTATATTATCAGCAGACAGAAGCTTTACACCAGAATCTGTCATCACCCCCAATACAAGAACTTCTGATATGAAATGGCCTACTTGTTTTGGAGGCAAATTGACTATCCCTATAACCTTCTTGCCTTTAAGCTCTTCAGTACTATAATTTGTTATATGTGCAGAGGAATTTTTGATTCCAATATCGCTTCCAAAATCTACCTTTAATTTATAAGAGGGTATTTTAGCTTCAGGGAATTCGTTTGCTTCTATTATCCTTCCTACTCTTATATCAAGGTTTGAGAAATTGCTGAAGTCAACCATAAAAGCACCAGTTATAAATTTGAATGATTCTCTTTTAAAGCTATCTAATAAAGAAGTGACAGCCCAAGCTATTGAAAATAGTCCTGCATCAATCGGCAGATATTTTTATAATGCAAATGTTTTATTGCACTTTAAAAATTAGCGAAATAAAAAAGTATTATAAGTAATAAGGTAATAGATAAATGGTGCTTTATTGGAGAAGAAGGTAGGAAAAATAATAACGATAACAGGTCCTATGTTTTCTGGGAAAACCTCCAGATTAATAGAGTTGCTTGAAAGGCATATGAGATCTGGAAGAAAGGTTGCTTTGTTTAAACCTAACCTAGATTTCAGATATTCTGAAAATGAGGTTACAAGCCACAATGGGCTAAAAATGAATGCAATTAAATCTCCGATAGGAAAAGAATCTATAAAATTTATCAAAGATAAAATAAAAGGCATAAATATAATCGGTTTTGATGAAATTCAGTTCTGGAAGGAATCATCCCATATAGATGATTTCATAGATGACTTGGCTTTTTCTGGAAGTACAATTTATTGCTCTGCATTGAATAGAGACCATTTTGGAAAACCTTTTGCTGTTACAAAAAAGATTCTGAGTATCTCAGATGAAATATATTCACTGACTGCTGTTTGCTCCAAATGTGGAGAGGATGCTACCTTTTCCCAGAGAATAAAGGATGGGAAGCCAGATTTTGGGGATCTGATAAAAATAGGTGGAAAAGGTTTGTATGAGCCCAGATGCAGAAACTGTTTCGTAAAACCTACACGCATTATACATCTTTGATCTAATTTATTTTGTATTTATAATTCAAATTTTGTGTAAATGCATTAAAATAACTTGAATATTATCAAGAAAAATACTAAAATTATCACCCATAGCAACCAATAAATAATTATAATGTGTTATATTAGTTCAAGGCTTATAAATGGTGGATACTCCTAAAAAAGTCCAAGAGGCTTTCGACGAACTGAAAAGCATATATGGACAAGGTTTGGAAATTAAAATAGTTGATAACAAATTCTATATATTTTATATTGATGATAATGATAAATCCAGCGAAGCGTATATTGGTTGGATAACTGCAAATGGAATAGTGATGCTTGCGGATTCAAAGAACCCCTCTTTTGATTCTAAAGAAATAAAAGTTAGAAATGAGAGACTTAAAGCAAAAAATATATCAAACAATACAACAAGTAAAGGTGATATAAATCTTCTTAAAGTAATGAGCATGAACTCGAGGCTTACTTTAAATAGAATCTCAGAGATAACAGGGATATCAATACATGCACTTGAGTACCGTATCGAACGATTAGAAAGGATTTTAGGGATAAAATATACACTTGAGTTAAACATCAACAACCTTGGATTTTCAGAGTATATTATATTTGCAAAATTAATAAGTGAAAAACCAAATCTTAATAAAGTGAAAGAAGTACTGGAGAAAAATCCAAGGATACAACTTGCACTTGCAACTAAAGGGATCTATGATTTGGTAATTTTCTGTGTTGCAGAAAACAACAACGTAGTTGCAGAAGTTCTTGATAATATAAGAAACTCGGAGATTTTAAATGATATAGAAGCAGAGTGGTATATAACACCTATTGCAGGAAGTTATGGTTTTATTCCATTAAGGAAGGAATTCTTTGATATCCTTAAAGAAAGGGTTTGGCAAAGGAAAAAAAAGGGAGAGCACCCTAACTTATCAAGTTTAATGTACAGAGAGTATGTGCTGCTTCGTGAATTGAACGAAGACAGCCGAAAGAGTTTCTCTTCAATAGATAAAAAGTATAATCTTCCTACAGGAAGTGCGAAGAGGGCATATAAAGATCTTACCAATGAAGATGGAAAGAATGTAATAATAAGGCCAACCTTGACATTAACCCTAATAAATAAGAGATATGATGGGATAATAATTGCAGACATAATAAATAAGGAGAAATTTGTAGAAACTAAACACAATCATCGTAAATATATAATAAATGAACCAGACGAAATTGTTAATAGGTTCGCTTATATATCAGATATGGAAACCCCTGACGGCATATTTTATCTTTTCCCTATACTTAAAGAAGGAGATAAAGAAAAAATCGAAAACGAACTGTCGGAGACAATAAATGGGGTAAAATTCAACTCATTAATTGTAGAAAATGTAATCATAGGAAATATAAGTTATAGAAAATTTGACAATCTTTATAGTGGCCAATATCTTAACCTTGTAAAAACTAATTCTACCCCTGCCGTAGAAAGAGTCATTTATAATTGAATATTAAATCAATATAAAAATAGAAATTTTTAAATGCATATAAAGTAAAAAATAATACCT
>JAJZBL010000010.1 GCA_021798935.1 Microcaldota archaeon | reverse complement strand
AAAGAGTAATAAACAGATAAGTTTATGGGTTGCTACAGCAGTTGGCTTAGGGGCTATAATAGGTGCAGGTATATTTGTACTTAGTGGAACTGCCATCGCATTGGCTGGAGCAGATTCATTGATAGCTTTTATACTTGTTGGTGTACTCGCTGTAATAATTGCTATGGAATTTGGGGAATTAGGTTCAATAATGCCACACGCTAAAGGTGCCTCATTTTCTTATACTTATGAGGCTTTTGG
The DNA here is from genome assembly GCA_021798935.1 of Microcaldota archaeon. Taxonomy (GTDB): domain Archaea; phylum Micrarchaeota; class Micrarchaeia; order Micrarchaeales; family Micrarchaeaceae; genus Mancarchaeum. The sequence goes on along the minus strand of JAJZBL010000010.1, from coordinate 2,370 downwards.
TAGTGAATTAGGATTTATAGTTGGTATATTGATGTACTTCAGTTTTGCAACCGCCATTTCTGCAATTGCACTTGGATTTGGATCTTATGCAACGAGTCTTATTGGAGTGACAAGTCATTCAGCATCAGTAATGTTCGCCATATTGCTCATATTCATACTTTCAATAGTCAATATAATAGGAATCAAAAAAGCAGCTAAAGCAGATTCATTCTTAGTTATGATAAAGCTTGGCATACTGACACTGTTCATAATTGCCGCAATATTTTTAGCATATTCAACACACATCTTTTCCGCTTCTAATTTTTCAGTTACAAAATCTACAGGAACAATAGCTGCAATATTTGCAGCCAGCATAGCAGTATTCTTCGCATACTCTGGATTCCAATCAATATCTACAATTACTTCTGATGTTAAAGGGGGAAGTAAAGCAGCAGGAAAAGCAATAGTTTTATCTGTAGTAATAAGCATGATATTCTACGTATTGGTAGTTGTTGCGATGATGGCTATGGTGCCCGCATCAAAATTCACTATTTCAGCAGACCCGCTTTCTTTTGCACTGCAATATGCACATGCACCTTATGCATTATTCGTTATAGTCAGTATTGGTGCATTGATAGCTACAACATCAGCAACACTTGCGATGATACTGACATCATCGAGAGTGCTTTATCAGATAAGCGATAATAAGCTTCTTCCAAAAGTTCTGAGAAAATATGATAAGAAAAAGGATGTTGCGATAAACGGTGTTATAATATCCTCTATAATAGGAGTTGTGATGTTATTTTCAGGAAACATATACATAATAGCGGCGATTAGCAACTTTGGATTACTTCTATCATATTTGGTATCAAGTTTTGCACTGATACATTTTAGGAGAAATAACAAGATAGGATTATTCCGCACACCACTATATCCTTATTCTGTAATAGCAGGTATAATACTTTTAGGACTTTTCATAGCGGGAATGCCTAGGGAAGCTCTTGATATAGGAGTTTTATTGATATTAGGACTTCTTATGGCATATTACTTCCTAGTAGAATTCAAAAGAAAGAAGGTTGTAAGAGAGGAAATATTCAAGTAGTTTTAATTCTAAATTTTTATTTATTTTGCTTTTTAACCCTTTTTTAAATACAACTTAGATAATAATGATTTAATAAATAAATAAATTTTATATTAGCTAAAACAGCTTTTGCTGATGTGATGAATCCATAAGAGTTGATACCCTTACACCGACTCTCCTTACCATTATATTATCTTTTATAAGTGGCTTTATGAGTTCGGATGCTTCTGAATAAAGTACATCTGCAGAATCGGTGTAATATGAAAGTGTTTTTGTCTTTATTTTAGTGTTGAAATCAAAATATCTTACCTTTACAGTTATTGATTTATAAAGCTTTTTTGTGCTCCTTATCATATCTGCTGTATCATTTGAAAGCTCCTTAAGTTTTGCCATTATAACTGATGTATCATTGGTATCTTCATTCAAATTCTTTTCTCTCCCAACGGATAATGTTACCCAATCACTCACTATCTTTTCTTCGTCTATTCCATTAGATAAATTATATATTTTAGATCCGTATTCTCCTAGCAATCCAACCAATGCCTGCACATTTGCATTCTTTAAATCCCTTATGTAGTACATATTCAGATTTGCAAGCTTTTCTTCTGTCTTTTTACCAACTCCGGGAATATCTGATACTCTTTTGTAACTTATGAAATCCAAAGTTTCATCACCTTTTATAAAAAGGAAACCATTTGGTTTTGCTGAATCACATGCCATCTTTGCGAATGTTTTACCTTTAGCAATCCCAATTGTGCAGGGAAGCTTAAGCCCATCAGATATTTTTCTCTTCATATCTTTGGCTATTTCAACAACTTTGGATTCTTCTAATCCGGTTGTATCAATTGCAGCCTCATCTATACTCACCATCTCAATTTCAAATCCATATGATTTGAGCATATCGGATATTTCATCTGAAATTTCTTCATAATAATCGTGATCGGCCTTTATGCAGTATAGATTAGGATAAAGCTGTAACGCTTTCATAATAGGCATTCCACTATGTATACTAAACTTTCTAGCTGAATAATTAGCAGTTTGCACAACACCTCTGAACTTATCTGCGGATTTAGTAACAACCGCAAAAGGTTTTTCTTTTAAATCTGGATGCCTTAACAATTCACACGATGCGAAGAATGAATCCATATCAATGTATATAATGTAACCCTCCCTAGCCGCCATAATAATTATTTAAATTAAAATTTATTAGATTTTTACATTTTTGCGATAAATCTTTATTGGTGATATTTTGAGAGAACCGGTATTCAATGGATCTTTTTATCCAAAATATAAAGGGGAAATAGAGGAAT
>JAJZBL010000005.1 GCA_021798935.1 Microcaldota archaeon | reverse complement strand
GAGAAGGGCACTGAGGCAAGGGCCCTAGCGCTACGGCGTGCAGCAGGCGCGCAAACTCCACAATGTGCGAAAGCATGATGGGGGGAATCTGAGTGGTTTACGAAAGTAAATCTTTTGCCAAGTACAGCAAGCTTGGCGAATAAGTGCTGGGCAAGACGAGTGGCAGCCGCCACGGTAATACTCGCAGCACAAGTGGTGTCCACGATTATTGGGCTTAAAGCGCTCGTAGCCGGTCAATGCCGTCTTATGTGAAATATTGGTGCTCAACATCAATGCGTGCATGAGATACCCATTGACTAGGGAGCGGGTGAGGTCAAGAGTACTTATAGGGGAGGGGTAAAATCCTGTAATCCTATAAGGACTAACGGTGGCGAAGGCGCTTGACCAGAACGCATCCGACGGTGAGGAGCGAAGGCTAGGAGAACGAATCGGATCAGATACCCGAGTAGCCCTAGCAGTAAATTATGCAGACTCTGGTGTTGCAAGTATCTTGAATGCTTGCAGTACCGTAGCAAAAGCGTTAAGTCTGCCGCCTGGGGAGTACGGTCGCAAGATTAAAACTTAAAGCAATTGGCGGGGGAGCACACAAGGGGTGGATGCTACGGTTTAATTGAATCCAACGTCGGAAATATTACCGGGAGCGACGGCAGTGTGAAGGCCAGACTAAAGATCTTGCCTGACAAGCCGAGAGGTAGTGCATGGCGACCGTCAGCTCGTGGTGTGAACTGTCCGGTTAAGTCCGGTAAGTTTAATGAGTGATACAAATGGTGCAAAAACTAAAGCTTAACCCTAATAGGTGTTATTTGCTAGGATTATACGAATGTGGAAGCAAGGACCTTATAAATTTGAAGACAAGCGATGATGAGCTTGCAGAAAAGTTCATAAAGTTAATTACTTCTGAATTTGAGATAAAACCTGGCAAGTTACATATTGAGAAAAAAGAAAATTTGAACGTGATAACCCTTTATAATTCAAAATTGAAAAAGCTATTCGATAGGTCTTTAGAAAGGAAATTCTTTATATTCAAATATCTGAATGAATATTCATCTGCATACTTTGCAGCGATATTTGATTATAATGGAGGAAAGACTGGTAATGGCAGGATTTATGTCAACCGCTTGGATGCAGGAGATTCCCTATTATTGGAAAAACTCAACATACATTCAACTGGAAAGAATAAATCATTTATACTAAACCCTAATCTGTTTATAGCACTTATAAAGGGTTATAGCTTAAAGGTTGCACGTGTCATTCATTGAACCCGGAAACGAGCGAGACTTTTGTCAACAGTTGCCACCAGCTTAGAGATAGGTTGAGCACTCTGTTGAGACCGCCTCTGTTTAAAGAGGAGGAAGGAGAGAGCGACGATACGTCAGTATGCTCCGAATCTCCCGGGCTACACGCGGCATACAAAGATCAGCACAATGGGACGCAATGCCGAAAGGCAAAGCAAATCCCCTAAAACTGACCTAAGTTCGGATTGAGGGCTGCAACTCGCCCTCATGAAGATGGAATCCCTAGTAATCGCTTGTCACTATCGAGCGGTGAATTTGTCCCTGCTCCTTGCACACACTGCCTACCAAGTCACCCAAGTGAGGTTTTAACGAGGCGATACCATTAGGTATTTTCGAGTTAGGGTTTCGCGAGGAGGGCTAAGGTATAACAAGGTATCCGTAGGGGAACCTGCGGATAGATCACCTCAAAAAATTAAACGTTGTTAAGGTACCTGCATTAATTCTCGAAGCTGAATTCTTCTTGTATTTAGGTGCATCATATGAATTTTTCTAAGCAAACAGAAGATTTTCCTGAAACTTTCTACTCCTTTATAGAGATTCCAATGGGAAGTGGAATAAAATATGAATACAAGCCAGAATTGGATAATGTGGTCGTAGATAGGTTTCTTTTCACCTCAATGGTGTATCCAACAAACTATGGATTTGCATTGGGGACAAAGGCTAAAGATGGAGATCCATTAGATATTCTTGTAATCTCCCAACAGCCTATAGGATCAGGGAATATAATAAAGTGCAGGCCAATAGGAATAGCTATAATGTCTGATGAAGAGGGATCCGATAATAAGGTCATAGCGGTTCCAGTGGACAAGGTAGATCCATCATTTTCAAGCATAAAAGACATAGATGACTTCCCTCAGTACATGAAGGACAAAATCAAGCACTTCTTCGAGCATTACAAGGAGCTTGAAAAAGGAAAGTTCATGAAATTCGAGAAATTCGATTCAAAAGAAGTAGCAATAGAGAATTTGAAAGAGTCAAAAATCTGATTTCCTATTTCTTCTGCCTTAAAATCAGGATTGAGATCCTGATTCTGCCATTTCTTTGAGCTTATTAGAATCCTCTTTTATCTTAAGTACCTCCATGAGCTCATTTGCATCCAATAATGGTTTCCTTACCCTATCTATATCATCTATAGCTATTCTAGGGCAAGCGGTATTCACAAAAGCATCTATATCGATCATATTATCTATTGATCCGAAATCAAAAGTGTTTGTTATAAGGATCTCTGCCTGCAACCCAAATGACTCTATCTTTTTCTTAAGCAAGTCAGCAAGGGCTTTATTGTACTGCCCATTTTTAGTGCTCACCAATATGCCAAATTTCTTTGCATTTAGGGATGACATTATAAGGCCTTTGCGCCTCTTGCTGTACTGTTCTCTCATATAGTCTATAAATTTAACTTCTCCATTGAATGGATCTATTATAAGGAAAGGCTTGGTTGTCGCTATAACAGCGCCCAATGGATGGAATACCCCGCCACCAAAGTATACAAAGGCATCAACATCTTTATCTATAGTAGTTGCACTTCCCACATCGCATCCAAGCACTTGGCCCTCTCTCCTAGCTAAACCATAAGGCTTTCCTATCTTAATTGATTTTCCATTTTTTTCATAGAACTCTTTTATATCCTTAAGTTGATGCTGATGCTGGATGGTAGTAACCAACCCTATAACATTATAACCTTTTAAATATTCCAGAGATCCAGGTAGCAAGTCTAGCGGTGCATCTATCTTATACTCATTGTATTCTATCTCAAACCCCAAATCTTTAGGAAGCCTATCATGGCCATATTCAGCATGACCAAAATGTATCAATTTATCCACTTTAAGCATTTTAGCTTCATCTATTGCAAGGTCGCATGCACCAAATGTCGGATGTGCATCTATGTAGACTTCGTTGCCCTCTTTCTCTAACTCTTTAGCATAGTCAAAAACTTTATCCTTAAGTCCCTCAGGGAATTGAATTAAAATCTTCATAATTTTAAGATAGGTTATAATAATATTTAAATAGTAAGGTTAATTGATTTTTAAAGAAAACTATTAAATAATATAAATATGATTATATATTAGATATAAATGGCAAGCCGCCGTAATAAGAGAGCCAACCTAAACGGAATAAATAAATTGAAAAAGGAGATTAAAGTTGGCTCTAAAGAAGATCACAGAGAAGCTCAGTCTGCTCTAGAATATTTAGTTACTTACGGTTGGGCAATATTGATAATTGCAATAATAGTATCACTTCTCTATTTCTTTGTTGCAGTTCCTTCCAGTGTGGTCCCAAACAGCTGTTCATTTGTCACAGGAGCAAACTGCGAGGATATGGAACTTGGTTCAAACACCATATCCCATACATCTACAATATCTTTGCTTATCACAAACAATAAAGATTATGCGATAAAGGATCCATCAATAACTGTAGAATATAACAAAGTAAATGTCACTCATTCCTGTTATCCAAGTTATGTTCTTCCCGGAGGATCTATAATATGCATTGCAAATCTATCGACATTCCTTCCCATAAATGCATATGCATATGGAAACCTTTACCTTAATTCAGAGGACTGTGGGCTATCAAATCTTTCTTCCTGTATAAATGCGCCTAAGCAGATTTATGCTGGAAAATTCAATGCACACGTCGCATTGGTTGTAAAACCTTCCTTGTCAATTTCATTAAATGCAAAGAGTGGCCTTAACGGAAGGTGGCCTGCTAACAATTATCCAGATGAACTCACTGCAAATGTTATATTCCTTGGCTATCCTCTTGCAGGATCAACGGTAAATTTCACTGAAACCCCTGACGAAGAAACATTGTCTCCTACTTATGCATCTACATCATCACAGGGAATTGCACATTCATTCGTATATGGAACAACACTTGGAAATATAAAAGTCAATGCGACTTTCGGAAACCAAACAAGCAACTATGTTTACATAAACTTCTCTCCTGTAACTGAGTACCATCTGATATTTAATGTGCCTTTAGGGAAAGTTACCATTACAACACCCGTTAACAGCACAACGTTCACGAAAAACGGCACTGGAACTACAATATGCGATTCCGAACTTAACTATTCAACACCATCACAGATTACATTGGAAACAAATGAAGCATATGAAAACTTTTCTTATGCTGAATCAAATGGCGTAAAGTATTACAATTCAACAGGGTCCATACCTGTATACTGCAATTCAACAACAGTTTCATTTAATTATACTACATATTACAAGTTAAATGAAAATGCAAATCCTTCCTATTCAGCAGGATCTGTGTCTTCATCCCCTACATATCCAAGCGGTTACTTCAAAAAAGATTCTTCAGTGCAGCTTTTTGCGAAATCATCAAATTCAAATGAATGGATTTTCGCAAACTGGACCTGCACCGCACCTACATCAATAGGAAGTACATGCTATTCAGGGACCAGTGCATCCCCTACTGTGGTAATGTCCAATCCCGTAAACGAAACTGCAAATTTTGATCCTATGCTGTCCTTGAGAGTAATTCCAGGAGGCGATGGCACGATAACTGCATCAACCCCTGCAAATGCATCTACAAATTCCTCAACATTTAAAAGTTATCCTGAATCTTATGGAGCAAAGGTAACATTGGGAGAATCTCCAGAAAGTTCAGTATTCAAGTTCTACGAATACGTAGGTTCCGGAGATGGAAATTATACAGGAAATGATACATCGCCCACTATAACAATGGATTATCCAATAGAAGAGACTGCAGAATACGATGTATATTTAAATGAACTTGCTTCTCCATCTGGTGCAGCATCTTCATTGTCACCAGGCAGTGGCTGGTATGCGCCAAATTCATCAATTACATTGTCAGAAACAAACAACACAGGGTATGAATTTTCAGGGTGGACAGGCTATGAAGACAATGCGTCCTCTTCGTTCACAATGACAGTCCCAAATACCGACTTCACAGAGCAGGCAAACTACGATGTTTACCTTACTGAACTTTCATCTCCTTCAGGAGGTGCAAAGACACTTTCACCAGGCAGCGGCTGGTATGTTCCAGGAGCTTCGATGACATTGTCAGAAACTAACAATACCGGATACAAATTCAATAATTGGACTGGGCAGTTCAGTTCACTTAATAGTTCCTTTTCAATAAAAGTGCCTACTACACCATTTGAAGAGACTGCAAATTATGCTGTCGCTTTGACCTTAAGTGTCCATGAACCAGGAGATGGCAAGGCAACAGTATCACCGGGAGGATCAACTAAATCATCCGTAGTTTTTTGGGTTTCTCCAGGAGCATCATTATATTTCACGGAAGTAAATACAACAGGGTATAAGTTCGGAAAATGGGCAGGATATGACAGTGGCAATTCCTCAAGTTTCACAATGAGTGCACCAAGTTCTCCATTTAATGAAACTGCAGAATACGAAACATACCTGACTGAACTTTCATATCCATCAAATGGAGCATCTTCATTGTCGCCAGGAAGTGGCTGGTACCTTGTAGGCTCTACAATTACATTGTCTGAAACTAACAATACAGGATACAAATTTGTAAACTGGACAGGTTATGATAAGAGCAATTCTGCATCATTTAAAATGACTGTCCCTAATGAAAGTTTCACAGAGCAGGCAAACTACGATGTTTACCTTACTGAACTTTCCTACCCTTCAGGAGGTGCAAAGACACTTTCACCAGGCAGCGGATGGTACTTCCCAGGTACTTCAATTACATTGTCTGAAACAAATAACACAGGATATTTATTTGTAAATTGGAATGGCTATGAGAGCAGCACTTCATCATCATTTTCGATGACAGTCCCAACAACCCCATTCACAGAGCAGGCAAACTACGATGTTTACCTTACTGAACTTTCCTACCCTTCAACTGGTGCATCTTCATTGAAACCAGGCAGTGGCTGGTATGCGCCAAATTCATCAATTACATTGTCAGAAACTAACAATACTGGATACAGGTTTGTGAACTGGACAGGTTATGAAAAGAGTACCTCATCATCATTTACAATGACAGTCCCAACAGTTCCATTCACAGAGCAGGCAAACTACGATGTTTACTTGACAGAAACCTACTATCCTTCAACGGCAGTGTCATCACTGAAACCTGGAAGCGGCTGGTACTTCCCAGGAACTTCAATTACATTGTCTGAAACGAACAATACCGGATACAAGTTTAGGGAATGGGTAGGTTATTCAAATAGCAGTTCCTATCCTTATACAATGACAGTCCCAACAGTTCCATTCACAGAGCAGGCAGATAACTACGTATACTTGACAGAATTTTCTTATCCATCAAATGCAGCATCTTCATTGTCACCAGGCAGTGGCTGGCAGATACCAAATACCACTATAACACTATCTGCATCAGCAAATACTGGATATAAATTTGACAATTGGTCTGGATATTCAAATCAAACGAAGACAGTGACCACAACAACTACAACCAAGACTGCACATGGGTGTGTAGAAAGCAACACATGTGGCGAGTCTGATGACTGTCCATCAACAGGTTTGACTGACTGCCATACACTTAAAGAGAGTAGCTGTGAAGCTGAATTGTGCACATATTATACAACAGGGACTACAACATCTACAACAACCGAAACAGTATTAAATACATCAAACCCACTCATAATGACAGTTCCAACTAAACCATTTACAGAGCGTGCAGACTTCTTGGTGGGACTATATATGTCTATAAATCCATCTAATGGAGGATCATCAACACCTTCAGCAGGTAGTTGGGCATATTATTCTCCAAATTCAAGTGCTCAGATAACATTACATGCAAATGTAACATCAACTGCGGAATGGTCCTTTGAAAGCTTTAGTTGCAGTGCTCCTGGAAATGATGGATGCCCTTCTGATAGCCCATATAATCCATATTATGCATATATAGGTGATTACCCATTGTATGTTACTGCAAACTTTATCTCATTAGATCTTTATTACATAGCAGGATGGGATGCTTCTGCAGGCTATACAACAAACCATGTTTATTATGCTCCAATAAACTATAGTAGTGGAGCAATGGGCAGCTGGCATGAAACAGAAAGTATATTTGGCCCTAATGGGACTATGAACAATGGAGATAATAGCGAATCTTCTGTATCAAATCAGGGATGCGCTTTAGAAACAACAAATTCAACCTATAGTTATCCTATAGTATGGTGTGCAGGAGGAGATAATGCAACTATAAATGAGTATTACCAAGTAGAATCTGCATCATTAACCCCATCTGGAATACAAAATAATAAATGGTATGTACAGTCCCCACCTGGCAATAATACACTTAACCATGCATCAACAGATGCTCCAGCTGTAATATCTGGAGACTACATGTATTATATAGGAGGAGAAAGACTTAATGGGTGCAAAGAGCTTTATGGTCTTGTATCAGTTACCTGTGTATATAATCATGTCGATGAAGCAACGCTTTATTATAACCCTAGAGAATCAAGTAGTTGGACAAATGTAGGAGACTATCCAATAAAAGATTATGTACGTAATGAAGCTGCAGTAGCTTATGATGGATATATATATTTTGTAGGAGGACAGTCATCTTCTGTTGAAAGTACCGCTACCGATGCAGTTTATTCTGTAAAAGTAAATTCAAATGGTACCATAGGCTCATTCGTTCAACAAGGTAGCTATCCATATTATGTAACTCAATTGAGTTGTACTGCAAGCAATGGTTACATCTATTGTGTGGGAGGTTATGTGGCCCAAGGATGTAATCTGTATGGAGTAGCAAAAGTTGCATGCACATATAACCAAGTATGGTCTGCACCTATAAGCAATGGAAATGTAGGAACATGGACACAACAGGCAAAATATCCAAGAGGTGCAAAAGATGAAAGCTGTGCCTCATACTATGATAGCCTTCAAGGTGAGAGTGTCATATACTGTGTAGGAGGTGAAAATGCATCTATAGCTGGCTATGAAGGGGTACATTATGCATTTGCAAATGGTGGCACTATAAGCAGCTGGAATAGTGGAACGGTATATCCATACAATGTAACTGAAGGTGTCGCAGTGCTGGCGGTTACAGGAGGTCCAGATGTCCCTGGAAGCTAAATGCAAAATAATATCAATATAGAGGTTTAAATATGCCTTCGGTAACAAGCGATAAGTATCTGCAGTTAGGGAATATAAGATTCCACTTACCTTCAGTTTCAACTAAATTTTCTCCAAAACTATCTGGATATGCATTATCGCAGATGATATACGATTTTGATAGAAAATATGAAACCGCAGGTTACCTCATTGGTAAGTATGATGCAAACATCGGTGCGCCGCAGTTTTCTAAATATATACCTATGAAAGGGCTTAAAAGGCTAAGGGATAGTGTTGAAGTAAAAAATGAGAATAAAGAATTAAAGCAATTGAAGAGATTAAGGAAGAAAGGTTATACCTCTATAATAAGAGTACATGTTCATCCAGACCAAGATTATACAAAGTTTTCTAGTAATGAGCCAGGATATACCGATTCAAATGCGTTCATAGAATTTGACAGTTATGCAAAGGCATTGGGATTTCAAGAAGTCTATAGTGGTATACAGTTTGGAGGAAAGAAGTTAAAATCATCAAAAGGCCTTAGCTTATATCATCTTACAGGTATAGGATTGGAGAAAACTTCTTATGAAGTTGTTGGCTGGGACAAAAATAAAAAGTACAAAGATAAAAGAATCAAAAAGTTTGCAAGAACAACACAAGGAGCAAAGCATGTATTTAGCGAGTTAAATTATATTACTACAACAGATGTCAACAAATACCATTTTGAACCTACATATTATAAGAACATACTTTCATTAAAAGTCCTCAAGAAAGAAGTTAATAAAGCATTACTTAGTAATGGTATAAAAAATATAAAATTAAAAGGCGGAAGGTCCGATTTATATCTTAAAGAGGTAGTTAGGCCTTATATGAAATTGAGAAGGGGCTACAATCCCGATCTGCTTTACATAGTAGGGGATCAGATAAAGAATGCTATGCTTGATTATAAGCGTGGAAATATATCAATAAAAATATAAAATAAATACTTATTTTCTAAGCTTGCTTGATTTTTTAGAAAATTTGTTAGGGGTAAATTTTTCAAGTTCTTTTTCCAATTCAGGATCTTTTTCTATTGCCTCAATTGAAGATTTAAAAAGCCTGTTAAACTTTAATGAATACTCTTTGTCTCTCAAAAATTTTATTCCAGTATCCTCACTTATCCTTTTCTCTTTTTTTGCCTCTTTGAAAAAGTTTCTCATTCCAACATCATTTATAATACTGCATAAATAATATTTATTAATTATCTAAAATTATAAAATCTAATTCAATAATTTGTATAAAATCCTAATATTATATGGTAGAATAAGGCAAATTGATGTAATAAAACATCAATATATCAGTTATGCCAGCCAAGAGACCAATAAATAAATTATATTTTCCTAATCCAAGCTTAAAGAAAAATAACAAAATAAAATAGACAACTTGGTAGCATAAAGGTTACTTCAAATAATCAGATAATATAGGAATCTTCACATCGACTCCCTTGTAAGCTTCGTAACCTATATACATTCCATAAAGCCATATTAAGAAAGCTACGATTCCAGATAGAGGAAGGAATACGAAGTCCAAAATGAAGCTTAATATTATAGATACTATGCCAAGCACTATAGCTTGGATTGCATGGAATCTTGCTCTCTTATCATTTTGTCCGACTGTAAAGTATACTATCAAGCCAGTAAGCCATTCCAGCAAGTATGTGATCAAGAAAGTTAAATTATCAGTTTTATCTCCAGAAACATTTTTTTTAGGTTTTGCAGACATGTTATCAATTATATTTCAGTGCAAAGATTTTTAAATATAATATATAAACTGCTAAGATAACAGTGGATTTAAGCTTTTTATAATTAGATATAAAATCTGAAAGCCTAATTTTATATGATAAAAAAAGAAATATCATTATTTAACTTAAGCATATTATTAATTAGAATTAAATTCTAATCACTTTTATACCTTTCTGTTTCCACCTATTCCTGCTATTATTAATAAAATCTGTGGTTGTAGCTTCTATCCAAATATTATCTTCATATCCCTTCCTTAGCTTTACAGTATTTTTAAAGATACCAACTAAAGTGCCACCGCAATTTTCTGTAAATTTTATAGATTTCTTATTGCTTGATGAAATTGAAGCCAATAAAATTTTTATACCCCTCTTATGCATTACCTTTGCTAAGTAATATACCATAAAATAAGGTAATCCACTACCTTGAAACCTCTTTGAAAATATATAACCAATTTCACCAATGTGTTTGCTTTGAAAATCATTATTCAAGGCAGGAGTGTTGCAGACTTTAACAAAACCGCAAGTTTCATGGTTGTAAAATGCATAAATCCTGTATTCATATATAAATGAAACCTCTCTATTATGATGCAAGTATTTTATACAATTGTATTCTTGATTTAGACCTTTTTGTCCAAATTTTATTTTAGTCTGTTTATATTTTATAGTTATAAGTTTTCCTATCCTTATCTTTTTTCCATCTTTAAGTTCAATTAGCATACTATCAACTAAGCTCTGATAGCAGATGCTCCCGCCGGGATTTGAACCCGGGTTCTAGGCTCGAAGGGCCTATGTCCTTGACCGGGCTAGACGATAGGAGCACAAATTAAAATTCCTTCATGTTATTTATTTTAGATTGGCATTTATAAGTTCAATTATAGATTGCTGTACTTTATCTGCAGATTTATTTCCATCTATTACAAAACAGTTACTATATTTTCCAGCCAAAAATTTATAAGCCTTCCTAACTTCTGTCAAAAATTTAAGATTTTCAAAAGCTTCCTTAGAATCCCTTGCATTTATTCTCATTAAGCTTATCTTGGGATCAAGATCTATTATTATGGTAATGTCAGGCACAGGAAATTGTGAGTTAACCCCTATAAGCCATTCTGCATCTAAGCCTGAAGCTATTCCATATGATAAAGAAGAAAATATATACCTATCAGAAACTAATATACCGCTTGAATCAATACTATTCTTTATAACACTATCAAAATGTTCTTCTCTATCTGCTGCAAATAGAAGCTGCATTTTTAGGTTGTCAAACTTTTCCTCAGATAAAAGTTCTCGTATAAGTTTTCCAATTTTTCCATCTGTAGGCTCCTTTGTTGTCTTAATCACTTTTCCTCTTATAACCTTGCCTTTTAACATATTTACTTGGGTAGTCTTCCCAGCGCCATCTACACCCTCTATAACGATAAACATACAACCCCTATATTATACTAGCCAGTCGCTTTTTAACTTAACTAACATTTTGTCCAAGTCCTCATGTAAAAATGCAGGTGTCTTGGTATTTGATATTACAATATCCGCCATTTTCATGGCATCAAGAACACCAAATCCTTTCTCCTTTTCATCTCTCTCCTTTAACCCTTTTAAAGTCTTAGGGTCATCGTACCTTTCTCTCTCTGCCAATCTTTTATATCTTATATCATCCGGTGCAGTTATAGCAACAAGGTAAAATCTCTTGCCATCAAGGACTTTTTTAAAGTATTGAACTTCCTCTGGCCCTCTTATGCCATCTATGCATACATTGCCATGCAGTTTAAGCAAGAAGTCCGCTGTCAATTTTGCTGTTGCATCTCTTCCTAACTCCTCCCTAAGCTGTTCAGAGAAAGCCCTCAAGCTTTCATTAGTTATCTTTATACCTCTTTCGTTCATAGTCCTTCTGACAACTTCCCCCATGTTGACTATGGAAAAATTGTGGTGTTCCTTTAGATATAGAGAAGCCTCACTTTTGCCACTTCCAGGCATACCTGTAAATCCTATAAACATATAATCATTTATATAAGTATTATTAATTTAAAAATCTTTTGCAAACAAAAAGTTTTGATTACTTACATAATAAGATAAGCAGAAAATACTTATCATCTATCTATAGGGCAATATCACACGTCATTGTTCATAAAGTTTATTTATGAACCTAGCGACCGCGCATAAAGTCGCATCTACAAATTCTTTATTCCTGTCATACATGCCATTAGTCAATATGCCATTAGTGCCAAATTCCATTCTTAGCTCATTCTTTGTTTTTCCTGATATCTCTGCCATTGCCTCAGCGAGCCCTTTTCCAGAATCCAGCATATTTGATAGTTTATCGGGTAGCATTACCTTAGCACTTGCCCCTATGCCTAACTTATCATTCCTATCGACTATAGCGACATAACCATAAACAAATGTTCCATAACTACATTTTGATGTAATACCCTCAGGCCCAACACCCATATCTGCATTTTCAATATCTCTAGCTTTTTTAGCTCTATTTATAGCGCCTTTTATACCTTCTTCATCACCTTTTGGATCATCACTAACTCCTGATTTCACATCTGCAATCACAAATTGAGCATCTTTAAAAATTGGCTTTAATGCTTCTGTGATTGCAGCAATCTTCAATTTGTTTGTAGTTCCTATCGCAATTTTCATGATATATCCCCTAACTGAAAGTTGTAAGTTTCTAATGGCAACCTGTTGTCCAAAGATAATTATGTTTAATCCTAATAATAATAGTTATATATTTTTCTAATTAATTATCTTTAAGGTGCAAAACTAATATCACTTATAATTGTGGATGCCACCGAATATAATAATCCTTTGATTAATGGGGAACTACGCTAACCTGGTAGACTGCTAGCTTTGGGAGCTAGTAATAGGAGTCCAAATCTCCTGTTCCCCACTGAATTTTACCTTAGGAGTCAGAGTGATTCCATTATACATAAATAATTTATTGAAGCTATTTTTACCGATAAAAATGCCAAAAAATATTGGATTCTCAATAAAGAATATGGACCTTTCAGTTGATCCATTTGAAGATTTCTATAACTATTCAGCAGGATCATGGATAAAAAATCACCCGCTGCCAAAAGACAAAACTCGCATAGACTCCTTCTACGAATTACATGACAGAAATGAGCTTATACTCAAAAAGATAACAGAATCATGCGCTTATGAAAAGGCAAAGTACAAGGATGCAAAGATAATACGTGATTTCTATATTTCATATTTTGATAGCAAAACCGTAGAGAAATTGAAGTTCGGGCCTATAAACAGTATAATGAACAAAATAGCTTCAATAAGAAACAAATCACAGTTGCCTGAACTTTTAGCTTCTATAATACCATATGGTGCAATGCCATTCTTTGATATAGCCTCTCAGCCTGATGACCGGAATAGCAGCGTCTATGCATTGTACCTATGGCAGGGAGGAATTGCACTTCCTGAAAGGGATTATTACTTAAAGAAGGATTTTTCTGCCATACTTGAAAAATACAAGGAGCACCTAGAAAAGATGTTTGAGATTTATGGTAAGCCTTATGAATCCCCCGAAATGTCTGCTGAAGCTGTGCTTAAACTGGAAACGTTTCTTGCAAAGAATAGTAGGAGTTCTGCAGATACAAGAGATGCTATTAAAAATTACAACAAGATGTCCGTAAAAGGGGTTTCAGCTAAATATCCAAATTTCAATATAATCAAGATGTTCAAAGCTCTTGGGGTAAATAAGATACCTTACTTTGTGTTAGGACAGCCAGAGTTCTTCACTGCCTTTGACAATTTAATAAAAGATAATAGCTTGGATGACATAAAAGCATATCTTCAATGGAATATCCTGCATGTTTCTGCTTCTTTGTTGCATAAAAAGGTAAAAGATGAAAGTTTTAGGTTTTTCAATAAAGAACTGTTAGGCCAGAAAAAAAGGAGTCCAAAATGGAAAAGAGCACTTTCTCTTATAGAATTTATGATAGGTGATGCTTTAGGAGAAGTTTATGTAAAGGAAAATTTCACTGACCAAAGCAAGAAGGAAGCCGAGAGATTGTTCAAGGATATAAAGAAATCATTCAGGGCAAGGATACAGAATGTAGATTGGATGAGCCAACAGACAAAGGAAATGGCACTTGACAAGCTGGACTCTATAAATGCAAAGATAGGCTATCCAGTAAAGTTCAAGGACTATTCAAAATTAAAGACCTCTCCAAAAGATCTATTTGGAAATAAAATGAATGCCTATATGTTGGAGTTTAATAGGCATATGTCAAGGATAGGAAAGAAGGTGGACAAAAACGAATGGCTTATGAATGCATATGAAGTAAATGCATACTACGACCAATCTAAGAATGAAATAGTCCTCCCAGCAGGCATATTCCAGCCCCCATTCTTCGATTATAATAAAGATTTTTCAATAAACTATGGTGCCATAGGCGGAGTAATAGGGCATGAGCTGACACATGGCTTCGATGACCAAGGTAGCAAGTACGATAAATATGGGAACATCAATGAGTGGTGGACGAAGGAGGACTGCAAAAATTTCAAAGAGCGTTCAGATAAAATAGTAGCACTCTACAGTTCACTTCAAATAATGCCAAAAGTAATGCTTGATGGAAAGCTTACATTGGGGGAAAATATTGCAGATTTGGGAGGAATAAGCATAGCTTACGATGCATTAAAGAGTAGGATGAAAATAAGCAACCCTTACAAAATGGGTGGTTTTGACAGAGAACAGCTATTCTTCATATCTTGGTCACAGCTTTGGAAAGGGAATGCCAGCGAGGGTACTTTAAGGATGCTTTCAAAAATTGACCCTCATTCACCTGACAAATTCAGGGGCTTGGTGCCTCCAGTTACGCACCCAGCATTTCCTGGCAAATTCAAGCAAAAATCAAAACTCAAGAAACCAAAGTACAAATTTGAATATGCAAACCTATGGTAAATTGCCAAACTCTAAATTATGCTAATGATACGTTGAAATGCAGAAAGAAACAGGATTTAAGGATATGCAGATAAACTTAATGAATAAAAGAGTAAAAACAAGAGTGAATTTTGGGTTTTGGTGTTAATTTTGAATCTGCATCTAAAAGGCAACGATCATTTTCTTCTTGTGCTATTCATTATATTATACCTGTTCTCCTTGGTGGCACTATTAAGCATATACAATTTGCGTGGGGTATCCTGGGATTTTGTCGCACATTACCTGAATGCAAAATCTATGATAAGCAGCAATTTCGTAAACTACCTTAAGCCTTTAGGCCAAAGTACGATAGCAATAAACAGCCATGTATATTTTGAAACTGACCGTGCGCCTCTTGATTCGATTGTAATGGACTTGATAATGCTTTCAGGCGCAAATGATGTAATACCTATTTATATAATCGTGCTTGCAACACTGATGTTCATCGCTATCTACTTGTTCTCAAAATACTTCAAGGTAAATCCGCTTTTATCCGCTTCAATTATAATAACACCTTATATATTGAAGTTCACTTTTCTATTGAATAGCTCAGGTGCACTTTCAATAGCTATGCTACTAATTTCATTGGCGCTCATAAAAAAAGGAAGCATTTACTCTGGTGTATTTATGGCACTTGCAGGCCTTGCAAAATACATTTCAATTATATTCTTCCCTTTACTATTGCTTCTTGATGGCAACAGGAAAAGAGCTGAATCAATTACCTTGTTGTTTATTGTATCTCTTCCATGGCTTCTGTTCAATCTTATTGTATTAGGCAACCCATTTTACAGCTACATGGCATCATTCAATGTCTATTCAAACAGCACTCCAGGCGGGCTCCCCATTTTAGGTGCACTGTTGGAAGTTTTAGGTAATTTAGCATTTCCTATAACAATTCTGCTGATTTTAGCTGTTTACTTATTTTACCGCAAATCAAGCAGGATTGAGCAAAATAATAAGGAAATTTTACATGCCATTGGTTTGTATATTGCGGATTTAAGACTAAGTATAATTAAGAAAAGAAGCACATCGCAAATATTGGCATCTTTATTGGTATTGTCAATTATACAGTATATTATTGTAGTACCAAGGATGATGGAGTTTGATCAAGTAAGGCTGAGCTATTTTGCTTACCTGTCAATCGCATTAATAGTTATCATGGCCTTAAGCAAGTACTTGAAGAAGTTGCCTAAAAATATGAAATTAATCCCTATGCTTGCAATAATGCTGATATTCTCCGCAAGCCTGCTTAGTATAGCATACTTATCTTATTCGGTAAGGCAGCCAAGTTCCAACTGGATGGTCAGTGCCACCAACAATAGTACATTGAAGGATACGGTTGCCGAATTGCAAATATATAATTTGTCAGATTGCAATGTAGTCTCAAACTCCTGGATTTACCTAAGGTACTATGGGATCAAGGCATATTCACCTTTTTATTACAATGAGACAATCCTAAAATATCCAGCAGTATTGATAGAGTATCAAGGAGTTAATGAAACTTATGTTCAAGATAAAAATGCGACTCTTCTGTTCAAGAATAATCTTACAGAAATATACCTACCACGCAACTTTGAATGCATAACCACTTGAAGTAAGTAATTTCAACTAATTGACCTAATAAAAATGCCAAAGCTTAAGCGCATTCAGGCAATATGCGAAATTGATTGTATTATATAAATGCCTATAAGCTTATTCTCTATAATAATAACCTTTAAATATTCATTAGTTTAATAATAAACTATTGGAACTTATTGTGCATTTAGGTGATTCATTTTACCAAGGAAATAAAAAATGTAATAGAAGTCAAAAATCTAGTCAAGATGTATAGCTATGGAAATTCAGAGTTTGCCGCTTTGGATTCTATAAGCTTCGATGTAAAGTTAGGTGAATTCGTATCAATAATAGGCCCTTCTGGATCTGGAAAGACCACTCTCCTAAACATGCTAAGTGCTATGGATAGGCCAACTAGAGGAGACGTAATAATAAATGGCAACAATATAAATGAATTGTCTAATGCAGAACTTGCCACCTTAAGGAACAGAGAGATTGGGTTTATATTCCAGTCGTTCAATCTGATAAATACGATGACTGCACTTGAGAATGTCGGTCTACCTCTAATGCTGCAAGATGTTGACAGAAAGGAGAGAGAAAAAAGGGCAATGGATCTCCTGGAAAAGCTTGGGATTGCAAACAGGGCAAATAATCTGCCATTGCTGATGTCAGGTGGGCAGCAGCAGAGGGTTGCGATAGCACGTGCCATAATTACTAACCCTAAAATAATACTCGGTGATGAACCCACAGGAAATCTTAATACAGAGGATACTGAAGTTGTGATGGGTATACTTGAGGACATACATAAAGATTATGGAAATACTCTTGTAATAGTAACGCACAACCCAGAAGTTGCGAACAGGGCTGAAAGAATAATACGTATAAAAGATGGGAAGATAGAAGGGATAGAAAGCAAGGTTAAACTCAAGGAGATATAAGAGGGATAAAATGTCAAAATTTATACTATATTTGTCGATGATTATTTTTGCTACTGCATTATTGGGAGTCACATCTGCACAAGGTTCCGATTCATTTACGCTTATAAATGCGTATTTTGGCTCTAATGGAACTGTAATAAATCCAGTTCCAGGGCAGAATAATGTGCCTTTAACACTAATAATTGAGAGCAATCAGGATAAGCTGCTTTCCAATACTTCGCTTGAACTGTATAATTTTAATTCTGGTTTCAAGCCCCTGAATGGCCAAGGAAGCATAACGGAAGAACTGCCAATTATAAAGCCAGACCAAACATTTTCGATCACTTATTATATCGATATACCATCTTATGCAAGAGAAGGAACTTACTATCTGGATCTTGAGATAGAGCCAAACAATACAGTTTCAGAGGAATACACGATGTTAGTTCCTCTAATATATGGTGGAGTTCCAAGCATAAAGTACGCCTCCAGCGTATCGCACCTAATTCCAGGGGAAATAAACAATATTACAATAAACGTAACTAATACGGGTTCAGGCAGTGTAACCTCATTGCAGCCATACTTTTCATCTGAACAGCTGGGAAATGGGCAAAATCTAAGTATTTCATCAATAAAAGTGCTTAATTCTCCTGCAAAGATAAATTATTTAGGAGTAAATCAAACGGTGCAAGAGAATCTCAGTGTTTATGTGCCAGAAAGTGCAGCAGGATCAATTGCAAACCTTGAGATAACATCAAAGTACCTAAACTATTATGGCCAGCAAGGAGTGCAGAACTATACATTGAGTATTCCTGTTGCTGCCCCATCAGATTTGATAATAAATGAGACTGATAGTACAGCATACTTAGGCAAGTCTACAGCCCTAAAATTCAAAATAGAAAATATAGGAGGTTCAGCAGTGAAGTCAGTAGTAGCAACGCTTGATACTGAAGTAGCAGGAATATCTGTCACGAGCAATAGCACCTCTTACTTCCAGAGCATCCCTGCAGGATCTAATGTAACCTACTCTCCTACAATAGCAGTAGGTCCATCAGTGAGTGAAGGGGGTTATGCAGGAACCTTGGATATAACTTATGAAAATCAGTTAGGTCAAGAAGAGCAGATAAACTATCCTGTAGGATTCACTGCAGTTGGATTGACAAGCTTAATAATAGAGAACCCTTCAATATCTTCAATATCTGAAGTGGGAAATGTGCCTGTAGCAACGGTATCGGGAAGCTTGGTAGATGAGGGTTCAGGAAATGCTTACTATGTAACTGTTTATGCATACCTTAAGAGCAATGGCAGGACGATAGGCAGCAATTCATCATATATTGGAGAGATACAGCTAAATTCTCCAATGCCATTCAGTGTAACTGTAATGCCTAATGAATCAAATTACAAAGATTTTGCTGCAGGGTTTTCTGGAAAGGAGGCATTTGCAAATAGGACTTCAGCAAACACTACCTCCGCAGCAGTGCCTAATTACCAAAATTTGACAATAGAGATATATGAAAAATACCAGAACTCATTCAGCCAAGACCTAACATCAACACCTGTTGCATTTGCAGTACCCAAGCCTGTCGCATACAACGCATCTGCATTTGCAAAATATAGAGCAAAGCCAAATAATTATGGATTGTACTATGTCATAGCAGCAATAATAATAGTGATTATATTGGTATTTGCTTATAGAAGCAAAAAGTCAAAATCCAAAAAGCGCAGAACAGGATCTGTAATATGAAATAAGTGGTTAAATGAGGCAGCAGGATATACTGAGTATAGTAATAAACTATATGAGGCAGAAGAAGGTAAGGACGACCCTTACTGTATTCGGCATAATGCTAGGTCCTGCTGCAATAGTTGCACTTTTAGGTTTGGTCGGCGGATTTGGAGCCTACATAACCTCTGAATTAGGAAGCACAGGAGTTTCTACAATATATGTTACACCTTTGCCTAATTTTACTCTAAATAATAATGTAGTGCATACGATAAGTGGCATGAAAGGAGTAAAGGTCGCACTTCCATATTATACGGCAAGTGGTATATTGACCCAAGGAACGCAGAACACATCAGTAAGCATATATGCGGTTAACATATCAGCAGTCCCGAGCATAATACCAAACCTTAAGCTTGAGAATGGATCTATACCCTCTAACGGTTTCTATACTGCTGCAGTGGTTGGCTATGATATTGCCCACCCAAACATAACAGGTGCAAGAAATGTATCCTTGAATCAAGTAATAACCATAAAGGGCAGTTCAGGATTTGGAGGATTTGGGGGAGTGTCATCCACAAGCACAAAAAGCTATTCATTTTTGGTGCATGGGATTTATGCCCATTTTGGCCAGGCCTTATTCTTGAGCCCAGACTCTTCAGTATTCATACCACTGTCAGGAGGCATATTGCTTACAAATGATACTGGAAAATATAGCGGGGTATTGATATCCGCGACCAATGCCTCTTCCGTAAGCTTGGTGAGCTCGGAATTGGCTGCAGAATATGGGAATAATCTCAAAGTTATAACCGTTTCAAGCATACTTTCTGAGATAGAATCAATAGAGAGCAGCATCTCATTGATACTTCTTGCTGTTGCATCTATATCATTGGTTGTCGCATTCGTCAGTATAGTCACGACTATGTACTCTTCAGTTACCGAGAGGACTACAGAGATAGGGATAATGAAGGCGCTTGGATTCACCAGCAACAAGATAATGCTTGTATTCCTTTATGAATCTCTGATAATAGGCCTTATTGGAGGTGTATTCGGAGTTGCACTTGGCACTGTAGGAAGCTACGCAGCAAGTGCAGCGATGAGCCATCTGTCCGCAGGTAGCCCACCAAGTACCACATCAGCAGCTCCAACTTCTTTTAGAGGAAGTTCATCATTCGGTGGCGGAAAGGTAGGTCCTTCAGGAGCTGGAGGCTTTTCAGGTGGGGGTAGTTTCTCGGGAAGCTCTGGATTTGGATCTGGATTTTCAAGCTCTGGCTCTAGTTCAATATCAAGCAACAGCATCAATATAACACCAGTCATATCTCTGCAGCTTATATTTGAAGTAATACTTCTTACCATAACCATAGGTGTGCTTGCCGGAATATTTCCTGCATGGAAAGCATCACAGCTTGTTCCTGCAGAAGCTCTTAGATCCAACTGAAAAATGGATAAAAATAGCAATAAAAAAGATAAAGAAGCTCAGATTTTCAATTTTTCAATTTCTTCCCTTATCTTAATCTCTATAGGCTGCTCCCCTTCTTTGTAATGATATCTCTGCCTTGGTAGATATTTGTAAAATCCATCCTTGTAATTCCTCGGTATTAAATGTACATGTGCATGAGGGATACTTTGGCTAACTATTGTGTTATTCAATATGACTATTCCTTCCGATCCTGTAGCTTTCATTACTGCCCGCGATATGAATTTTATATCTGAGAAAAGCTTGGCCAAAATAGGATCAGGTATGTCAAGAAGTGTCTTATAGTGCTCCTTAGGTATAACCAGGGTATGCCCTGGAAATACAGGGTTTTTATCTAAAAATGCAATTATATCCTCATCTTCATATACTATATCCGATGGCAATTCCTTAGATACTATTTTGCAGAAGGTGCAGCCATCTTTTTCCCAATTGTTTATCAATTAATCACATTTAAGTTTAAAATCAGTCGATATTGAATTTTTCTTTCCAGTTATTGTGTAAATTTTTTATAGATACATCAAAGAGCTCTTCATTGCCAAATGCTATAAGGCCCTTTTTCTCCTCATATATTATCTCTTTGATCTTTGTTTGGGTGTAAATTTTTTCAGCGCACCTGGTGCAGTAAGGTTCAAGTTCATCGAATTTGAATACCTCTCCATCTTTCGCCCTTACAACTATCATAGATGCACCCTCTGAATCGTTTACTTTCATATTTTTTTCAAGTATCATATTGTTTATTGCAGCTTCTTCTGCGTGTACAGAGTAGCATAGTTCAAGTCCTATTCCATTATGCAGGTCCTGGTTTCTTCTAGGGCATTCTTTACAAGTATAACCATTGATCTTTGGGACGTAATTGTAACCTTCACCGAGTATTTTTCCATCCTTGAATATAACTGCACCGTAATTTGATTCAAGGCAATCGCTGTTTTTAAGAAGTTCCTCTGCTCTGTCTCTGTAAACTTTGATGGCAGCCTCTTCTTCTTCGCTTAAATATCTCATAGAATCAAAACTTTATAAATTTAAATATTTATAAATCTTTTTAAATTTTGTTCATATAACCCCTTCCTAACCATAAACAGGTTGGATTTCCTGCTTACATATTCAAAAGGTCTACTTCATATATCTCCCCTCCTGGAGATTTTTCCTTGAAAACCTGTGTTTGGAATTTGTATAATTTGGCAGAGCTCTCCTTCCATTCATCTCCTTCAAGCCCTGCTTTTATGCAAACTTCCTCAAGAAACCTCTCGCTGTCAAACTTTTCCTCAACTGCAACTATAGGAAGAAGCAACCCTGTGTACCCTTGGTATTCTATCAAAAGTCCATCCTTGCCTATATCTATACTCTTAATTAAATAATTCTGATCACCTGCAATCCTTTCCATAGGTGAGAGAACACTTGCTTCCAATATAATATTATTTAATTCACCCTTCCTTAATGGACCGAATCGGTAATCTTCAAATGCAGCTGACAATGCAGCATCTATTATACTTTCTTTCAGTTTTCCAACCGCTCTTGGAAATCCTACACACCCTCTTAAACTAGAGTTATTGTAATTGTACAAAGTTACAAATATCCCCTCTTTCTCATTCAATCTGTCACTATCTAATTCTGATTCTATTGCGTGCCTATTGATATATTTATTATTAAGATATTCTTCTATGGATTCTCTTGCTGCCCACACTAGTTTCTTGCCTTCTGCCAAATTTAAGTAATTCATTGTATCAACTTGCCTGCTACACTTGATAATAAATTAATAAAACAAATACCATTTCAAAATATATATACTTATCATGAATATTGATACATATTGCAATTTGCATAGAAAATAATAAGAACCAAAAAAATTCACATTTTAGGATATAACTTAAATATAATTGCTAACAATTACAAATGACCAGTTCGTGATTCCATGACCCTAATCGAGGAGGAAGCTATCGTTGCAGAGGGCTTCAATTTAGAGGAATTTATAAAAAACGCAACTTGGAAAGAGTTGCTGATACATTTAGTTGAAACAAACAAATTAGACCCTTGGAATATAAATATATCTGAGATAGTGGAAAAATACACAGAGACTATAAAAAATATAAAAATGCTCAATCTAATAATACCAGCGAACATGGTGCTTGCTGCATCCGTACTACTCAGGATAAAAAGCGATACAATATCTATAGCAGATACAAGTGTCGAAGAAGTGAGCAATCCTGATGAAAACGAATCTGACAATATATATGTCGAAAGGCCAAATCTGGATCCTTTGGTATTCAGGGTAAGATCTGCCCCATCAAGGAGGATAACACTTGAGGAATTGATGCAGGCATTAGACCAATCAATCAAGAAGGAAATAAAAAGAGAAGAGATCCTAAAGGAATCTAACATAACCCTTGATTTCAAAGTTGATAGAAGCGACATAGACAAGAAGATTGATTATGCATACCAATTGATTAAAGAAAATTCTGATGGATATGGAATTGCCTTGTTCAGCAACCTCTCAAGAAACTTAGGCGACAATAGCAAGATACTGCTAGATTTGTTTGTTCCATTGCTGTTCTTGGCAAAATACCATAAAGTTTTGATATCGCAGGAAGAGTTTTTTGGCGATATAATGATAAAGCTAAATGAAAACAAAAAAGGGTGATTAAATTAGTTCATTGGATTCTGACACAAGGAAGCTGATTGAAGCCGCACTCTTTATATCAGCGGAGCCTCTCTCTATTGATGAACTTTCAAAAGTTGTCAATATAAGTTCAATAGGGTATGTCCAAAAGATACTTCAAGATCTTATAGATGACTATGCAAACAGGGATACAGCCATAAAGATAGAAGAACTCGACAAAAAGTACCTGTTGACATTGAAATCTCCATACATGGAGAAAGTTTCATCCCTAGCAGCAAAGCCTGATCTTTCAAAAGGCGCTCTTAGAATTTTAGCTTACATCAGCAAGAATGAGCCGATACTGCAGAACAAGATAGTCAATATATTCGGGCCATCATCCTATGGTTATATAAAGGAGATTCTAGAAAAGTCTTTTATAGAATCCTCAAAATTTGGAAGGACAAAGAAATTGAAGACAACCGAAAAATTTAAAGAGTATTTTGAGCTTAATCAATAAAAAGGGGCTCGTAGTCCAGTGGTAAGACGTTACCTTCACAAGGTAAAGATCCGGAGTCCGATCCTCCGCGGGCCCATTTTTCAGTTTTCAAGGAAACCCTGTTCGATTTTCCTCGTAGAAGGTACTAAATACTATACTAGGATAAATAAAATATGCTTTACGATGACTATGTAACGCAAAAGACTGCTTCTTTACTAGATTGCATATCAGAGAATAAAACAATAGCTAGCACTAATAAAAAGACAGTAAACTACTTATTAAATTTTATGCATGCAAACAGCATCAAGCCAGTTATATTTAAAAAACCTCTATTGTCCTGTTTCTTCTCTTAAAATTTTAGGCAAAAGGACGCTTTAATAGTAACCAGATAAGACTTAGAGTCTACTGCGGTAGTCTTAAACCAAAGCAACTAAATTTTATACAATAGACCTTATTGTGTGTTTGCCAATGTGAAAAAATCAAAATCTCGGAGAGAGTTAAATTTTGTATATAATTTTAGGAATAGGGTTATAAAAATACCTTGGTAGTATTATAATAGCAATAAGATACATATTTATATTATAATATAAAAAGAAAAGAAAACGATAGAATTTACTAAAATGGTATCATTAAAGTGTGTGGGTATATGGATGATAATATAACAACAATTAATGATTTGAAATATAAAGTTAAAAAGTTCTGCAAAGACAGAGATTGGGATAAATTTCATAATCCAAAAGATTTAGCTATAGGAATTTCTACCGAAGCAAATGAACTTCTTGATCTTTTTAGGTTTAAGAATGAACATGAAATCAAGAAGATGATGAAAGATACAAAGAAAAGAGAGGTAATAGGGGAAGAATTAGCTGATGTTTTTTATTTTGTTATTAGGTTTGCACAAATGAATGATTTTGACTTATCAGATGAGCTTCAAAATAAAATAAAGAAAAATGAAGAAAAATATCCTATTTCAAAGGCGAAGGGATCAAACAAAAAGTATAATGAAATGTGATAAAATGGTATGTGGAGTTATATATCACACGGATAAAGATTGGTTCAAATACCTAATAGAAAATAATTTATTAAATCAGGTGAATTTTTGGACTAAAAGGTCTACGAATCTAAAAATAGATGACGATAGTCCATTCTTTTTTAAAACAAGTGATCAAAAAATTGTTGGATTTGCCGATTATCTAGGCATTGAACATAATAAGACACTTAGAGAAGCTTGGAACCAATTTGGCCCCAAAAATGGTGTAGATAGTTTTGACAAATTAATGGAAAAGGCAAAAAGTACTTTAAGATTAGAAAATATAAATGAAAATACAAAAATAAGTTACATAATTTTAGATAATTTAGTCGTGTTCAGAGATCCCATACCACTTGAAGAAATAAATCATAGGGGTATGCAAACTTATGTAAAAATAGGAGAAAGTGAAGTAAACAAAATATTTCAGATCATAGGTATTGCCAATCAGCAAGTAGATTTAGAACCTCAAAGTGTCGATCCTAAATTTACCAAATCTCTTGTAAACTCTAGAATTTTTCAGCAGCAACTTAGGAAGAAGGTACTTGAATTTTATAGCAACAAATGTGTTTTATGTGGCATTGATGATAATGACCTACTTGTTGTATCACATATAAAGCCAGTTAGTAAGTTTAAAGAGGATGCAGGCAAAGTAAAAAATACCCTACTATTGTGTAGTCTACACGACTCTATGTTCGATAAAGAACTTATATCTATAAATAAAGACGGCTCTATTATGATCTCAGGAAGACTAAAGAAATCACAATCTAAACGACTAAAAGAAGAGGTTGAATTTTTAAGTAATAAAAAGTTGTCAGCGGCAGATTTACACCAAGATTTTTCTAGTGAATTTTTTGAGTGGCATAGGCACATATTTTTAAATCATAAATAATTTATATAAATTAATATAAAAAATTAAAATTAATATCTAAGATAAATTAAACTTTTAGTGCCTTGAACTGCGGACCCACCTGCAATAAAAACTACTTATTCTTATAGGTTACCATAAATCATGCAAACTTACGCAAAGAGCATGCTACCAATCTCAGCATTTTTAAAGCTTCTTTTTAGCATTAAACCTATCGTATATTATGATATTACCACAACTATAAAATATATCTTAAGTTTAAATGCAGTTAGCAAAAGACTTAAATATATCCTATCCCCCCAGTAATTAAGATAAGATGACCATAGAATTAGAAGATTACATTAAAAAACAGACTAAAAAAAATAAACGATTCCGACCTCTCACACGTAGTTCAATGGAAAAATTTGAATATAGACAATTCTTAAGAGGCTTATCAAGGACAGATAATCCAATAAAAATATGGGAAAGCGAAGGGCGCAGGCAAGAACAACAACTCGATAGCTTTTTATACACCATTTCACGACTAACTAAACATTTCGAAAACGAGACAATTAAAATAGATGGAAAGATAAAAATGGAAGCCCATTTATCAAACAAGAAACAGCGAAAAAATTACGATTCCTCTGATAACAAATATGTTTATAGCCTTTCAAACGAGGTCTATAATGAGAACACCAAAAATCACATATACGAGTTAGCGAAAGATAAAGACTTATATGTTGGAGTTATGGGAGGATTTACAAATCACCTTCAATTGTTAAATCACATAACCCAAGAAAACCCAAAAATAGAAGTTAACTTTGTCGATATAAATCCAAGGCAAATAGTTTATAACATGCTATTGGCTATGCAATTCAACGAATTAGATAAGTATCAAATATCGGTATACAAAAAGCGTAAAGATCTTTCACTTTATCAAATCAGCGAATCTAAAGATCTGTTTCCACTATATGCAGTTGCATATGAAAATACGTTGTCTAATTTCTTGAGAACAGGGATAAATGAAAAGAAAAAGGTTTTTATACATGCTTCCAATGTGATTGACACTTATTATTACGATGCAGATGACGCTTTATACACGAGACGATATATTCATTCTCCTGAGAATCCCCAGCCAATATTAAATTCATTTTTAGAGAACGACAACATAGATGTTGGAAGTACGATGATGATAGTAGGATTAAAATTTTTCAGCATAAATGGGCTTAGGATTACTCCAGACGATATAGTTTTTATAGAGAAAAACGAAAACGGATTTACAACTTATGTCTATGAGAACACAGACGAGAAAACAAAAGTATTGAACTTAAAAAGAATTATAAACAATAAACGATAACAAAGATTGATAATTTTACCTTTTGCCTATAGCAAGTATTTTTTCTCTGCTTAATCGACTATGCTTACATCAATTCTTTCTTTCATATGCTATCTGTTGTTTTCTTTGGTACTGTAAATAATCTCTATTGATTTAACCGATATCGAAGATAAATCAAACCCCTAAAGATCTTAGCTGTGGATTCATATACAATGAAAACTACTTATCCTTATAGGTTACCATAAATCGTGCAAAAGCTAATGCTCCTATTATGACCGCCAATGCTACAATGCTGCTGAATACCAATCCAGATTCAAGGATTATTATTATCACTTCTCTTAGTACAAATGATAAGGTTGCATCTATAATATAAGTTGTGCTCCTTCCGTTTCCATCGAAGAAATCTACCATGCTCAGATATAATTCGATAAATACCACCAGAAGCAGTGCATTTTCCAGTGTTATCTCAACGACACTGAACATGTCTATTCTAAATGCCTGTATTATCTGCTCCGCCGCGTTTATAAGGACGGCAACTAACCCTATAAGAAGGAGAACTTCGACTATAAGCGATATTACATTTACAACTACGTGCTTAGGGACTATGTGCTTCTTTGCAACTGCTGTATGGGCCATATTAATTCTTCCTCATCATTCTTATCTGTTCTTTTTGTCTAATTCAATTTTGTCTAGAAAAAGATTTATAGCATGGTCTACTTTTGCAATGCACTCAAATTCACGGGGCTTATTGATAAATTTTACTGATTTAAGCTTTTTTACCAGATTTTTGACTTTAATGTTAAGTTCCATCATTTCCGGAGATTTAATTTTGTATAATCCATTTATCTGGCTTACAACAAGTTTGCTATCGGAGTATAATGTAATTTCGGTATTGCTAAAATCGGTATTGTCAATACACCATAACAGTGCATTTATAATAGCATTATATTCAGCATAATTATTTGTCTTTATTCCATTGTAAATTTCCTTTTTTGCTATAACCTTTCCTGATTCATCGTAGATTTGGAAACCGGAAGCACTATCCCCCGGATTTCCACGTGAAGCTCCATCGGTGCAAATTGAGATGTTCAAAAATACCACTTTTATATTTGGCAAAGCAAAAATCTAAAATTATATATGCGATCTGTAAGCGAGATTATGTGCCACGATACCTATTTATACCTTCCTTTTTCAAATATTACTATACAAAACAAATTTTTGTACTACTGATTTGAAATGTATTGGTGAAATAGATGGTAGTTAGCGCATTAGTTGAAATTGCAGCTTCGATTGTATTTGCAGGAGGTTTAATTGGAACTGGAATAGCCCAGCAGGGGATAGGTGCATCAGGAATGGGAGTTATTGCAGAGAAACCTGAAAAATTTGGTCAGGTGCTTTTCTTCTTCGTAATACCAGAAACTCTCTGGATAATTGGATTCGTGTTGGGATTAATACTACTATTGCAGATACTTTAAGCAGAAGTATCTGTGTAATGGAAGCGGTGCTTAAATGGCAATGGAAGATATTATCAGTAAGATAAAAGAGAACGCAAATGCAGAGATAGAAAAAGCTAACTCTGATGCAGAATCGAAGATACAGCAGATAAATACAGAAAAATCAAAAACAATAAGCGATTATCAATCGCAGATGGAAGCAAAGTTAAAAATTGAACTGCAGCAGATAAAATCGCAATCAGATTCAAAGGCAAATATAGATTCCAGGTCTATTTACAACAAAGCACTTGAAGAAAAACTTAACGAAGGATTTAAGACAATACAGGATAATTTTAGCGATTTCTGCAAAACAGATGCATACAAAGATATTTTAGGATCTTTAGTCAAAGAGGCACTTAAGGAATTAGGTTCTGGAACAACTATAATAGTAAATCCCAGAGATAAGGATCTTATAAAAGCTCCAAAAACGTCCAAAATTAAGGTAGATGAATCAATATCTGGCGGGATAAGGGCATTATCAAAGGATGGATCAATGGGCATAGATGAAACCTTGAATGATATATTAGATTCGGTCAAGGATAAGATAGCAATTGAATTTTTAAAATTTATAAAATGATTTTATGGATGCAACATATCTGGGCAAGTACGGTCAACTTAGTTGCCTCAATACCGAATTTCTCAAAAATTCTGATATAGATAGCTTAATAAACCTAAGTACTGATAAGGAGTTCTTAAACTATCTTGAAAATAAGTCCTACAAGTTGGAGATACAGAAATTCTCGAATAGCTATGTCATGCCAGATCTATATACTATGATAATAAATTACCATATGGTCAAGCACATAAAAGACGCATTGCAATCGCTGCCCTATGGAGGCAAAACTTTCATAACTGCATACCTTAACAGATTTGATATAGAGAATATAAAGGTTATACTTTCTTCTAAGTCATTGAATTATAAAGTAGACCATTTTGAGCCGTTCCTCATGATAAACGATATGCCTGTAGGGTATATAACAGGCTCAATACCTGAAGAGGAATACAAAGCCCTTATAGAGCAGCCAGATGTTGAAGGGATTGTCAACAGCCTTGCAGAATACGGTTATGGAGTTGCTTTAATGGAGAAGCTTGAAGAGTTTAGGAATGAGGGCAACATGGTAGGCATGTTCAATACTTTGGACAGCTACTATTATACCAGACTATTCGAGCAGTTCAATATGTATTTAGGATCACAGATTTCAATCAGGAATTACCTAAAGAGCCTTGTAGACATCCACAATGTTTCTTTGCTTGCAAAGCACATAGTTTCAAGCAACAAGGATGAGGGGGATTTGGAGGATTATATAGTTGATTATGGAAATATATCAAAGCAAGAGCTGCTGAACTCAAAATTTGATACTATAGGCAGCCTTGCAGGATTGAATGTACCTGGTTTATCAAAGGCTGTTGAAATGTACACTAAGAGTGGCTTATTGGGAAGCATAGAGACAGAGATGAAATATGCGCTTTACAATGAGTACCTCCCAAAGCTAAAGATGTCAAACATCGGGATGAATACTGTAATGTACTATATAATAAGGTCAGAGATAGAGAGGGATAACCTAAGGGTCATAATGCTGGGAAAGTACTATGATATGGGCAATGAATTCATAAGCTCAAATATAATAAAGTTGTCAAACGAGGCTTAAATTATGCAGCTGGAAAAGATAGCAGTTCTTGGTGAAAGGAAGATTGCATTAGGGTTTGAATTAGTTGGCATCAAGGATGTTTTTATAAATGAAGACCCTAAAGCGATGCATGATAAGCTATTTGAGATAATAAATGAAAAGATTTACAACCTTGTGCTTGCTTCCGATTCTGTTGAGAGATACTTGAGCGAAGAAGAGCTCAGATCAATCGAAACTATGATGAAGCCTGTCGTTATATTCATACCGGTTTCAGCAGATGTTGAGAACAAAGAATCTGTTGAGAAATTAGCGAAAAGGGTGTTAGGTATTGATTTGTCAAATCTAAAGAACAGCTCAATAGGAGTAAAAGAGTGATAATATGGATGGTTATATATATAGAATATCAGGTCCTGTAGTAACAGCGAGAGGGCTGGAAGGGGCCAAGATGAATGATGTGGTAAAAGTAGGAAAAAGCAACCTTGTTGGAGAGATAATAAAACTGAATGGTGATGATGCTATAATCCAGGTTTACGAGGATACCTCTGGAATCAGGCCTGGAGAGCCAGTAGAAGATACAGGAAGGCAGCTTTCAGTAACTTTGGCTCCTGGCTTAATGGGTGGAATATATGATGGTATACAGAGGCCATTGGATAAGATAATGGCAGCCAGTGGGGATTTTATCAGCAGAGGTGTAGAGATACCTGCGATAGATTACGATAAGAAATGGCATTTCACACCCACCGCTAAGGAAGGCGATGCAGTAGATTCACTTTCGATAATAGGAACAGTTGAAGAAACCAGCATGATTACCGACAAGATAATGATCCCTTATGGGATTTCAGGAAAGATAAAAGAGATAAAGGAAGGAGACTTCACGGTGGAGGAGACAATTGCAATTGTCGAAACAGATGAAGGAGATAAAGAGATACAGATGATGCAGGAATGGCCTGTCAGGTATCCAAGGCCAGTGAAGGACAAGCTTCCTCCTGATGTACCTTTGATAACAGGACAGAGGGTCATAGATTCTCTTTTCCCAGTGGCTAAAGGTGGTACGGCTGCAGTTCCTGGACCTTTTGGATCTGGAAAGACTGTTATACAGCAGCAGCTTTCTAAATGGAGCGACAGCAAGATAGTCGTATATGTGGGATGCGGAGAGAGAGGAAACGAAATGACAGAGATATTGACGACATTCCCGGAATTGAAGGACCCTAAGACAGGAAAACCACTTATGGATAGGACTATACTTATAGCTAATACATCAAACATGCCCGTGGCAGCAAGGGAAGCTAGCATATATACAGGCATAACAATAGCTGAGTACTATAGGGATATGGGTTATGATGTAGCATTGATGGCCGATAGCACGAGCAGGTGGGCTGAGGCATTGAGGGAAATATCTGGAAGGCTGGAAGAGATGCCAGGAGAAGAGGGTTATCCTGCTTACCTTGGAAGGAAGATAGCTGAATTCTATGAGCGTGCAGGAAGAGTTCATTCGCTAAATGGCAGCTTAGGATCCGTAACCGCAATAGGTGCAGTGTCACCTCCAGGTGGAGATCTTTCAGATCCTGTAGTGCAGAACACGCTAAGAGTTACAAGGGTATTTTGGGCACTTGACGCAGCGCTTGCAAATGCAAGGCACTTCCCATCAATAAACTGGCTCAACAGCTATTCGCTTTACATAGATGACCTTAAAGGATGGTATAGTTCAAATGCAAGCGATCTCTGGAGTGGGCTTTATTCAGAATCGATGAATATATTGCAGAAGGAAGCTGATATAAATGAAATTGTGCAGCTGGTAGGTTATGATGCACTTCCGGAATCCGATAAGGTCGTACTCGACATAGCAAGGATGATAAGGGAGGATTACCTTCAGCAGAATGCTTTTGATGAAGTCGATACTTATACGTCTATGCATAAGCAGTTCCTTATGCTTAAATCTATAATAGATATAGGGGAGAAGGAGAAGGCTGCAGTAGCGAGAGGTGTTCTGACATCGCAGATGGGCAAGATTGATGCGAAGGCTAAGATTGCGAGGATGAAGTTTACTCCAGAGGAACAGATAGACGCATACTACAAGGATCTTCAGTCCTCAATAGCTGATATGGACAAGATTGTAAAAATTAGCGGTGATTGATTGGAAAATGTTTATTATAAAACAGTGAAGCAGGTAACCAACGTACTGCTTTTCGTAGAAGGCATAAAAGATGCGGCTTACAACGAGATTGTGGAGATAACGCTTGAAGATGGAAGTGTTGTAAATGGCCAAGTGCTTGATACAAAGGATGGAATTGCAGTTATACAATCATTTGGTGATACAACAGGGATGAACCTGAACAGCACGAAGATCAAGTTCACCGGAAGGACAGCAAAGCTGAAGGTAAGCACTGACATGATTGGAAGGATATTCAATGGAATGGGGAAGGTAAGGGATGGAGGCCCGGAGATATACAGCGATGAAGAGGCTGATATAAATGGAAGTGCGATAAACCCTTATGCTAGGGATGAGCCTTCCGAGTTCATACAGACAGGCATCTCAACAATCGATGGAATGAATACTCTGGTGAGAGGGCAGAAGCTTCCTATATTTTCAGGATCCGGACTGCCGCACAATAGGCTGGCTGCGCAGATAGCACGTCAGGCAAAGCTTCTGAACAGCGATGAAGGATTCAGCGTCGTATTCGGAGGCATAGGGCTTAACAGTGAAGAGGCAAACTTCTTCATAAATGAATTTAGGAATACTGGTGCTTTGGACAAGTCAATTGTATTCCTGAACCTTGCATCCGAGCCATCTATGGAAAGGCTGATGCTGCCAAGGATGGCTTTGACAGCAGCAGAGTATCTTGCTTACAAGCACGATATGCATGTCCTTGTAATACTTACAGACATGACGAATTATTGCGAAGCTCTTAGAGAAGTTTCAGCAGCAAGGGAGGAGGTGCCTGGAAGAAGAGGATATCCAGGTTACATGTACACCGACCTTTCTACAATATATGAGCGTGCAGGCAAGATAAGGGACAAGAAAGGCTCGATAACGCAGATACCTATACTTACGATGCCTGGAGACGATATAACAAACCCTATACCTGATCTGACAGGATATATAACAGAAGGGCAGATAGTGCTGAGCAGGGATTTATACAGGAAGGGCATGTATCCTGCTGTAGATGTGCTTCTTTCGCTATCAAGGCTGAGAAACCAGGGAATAGGGAAAGGCAAGACGAGGGAGGACCACAGCAACGTTGCAGACCAGATGTTCGCGGCATATGCACACGGAAAGGACATAAGAAACCTTACCGAGATAGTAGGTGAGGAAGCATTGAGCGATTCGGATAAGGAGTACCTCCATTTTGCAGATCTTTTTGAATCAAAGTTCGTCAAGCAGGATTACTATGATGACAGGTCGATAGACCAGACGCTCGGCATAGGCTGGGACATATTGTCAAACGTCGATAGATCCGAGATGAAGCGTATAAAGGATGCATACATAGAGAAGTACGGCAAGTGGAAGAAATGAGCAACATAAACATAAAGATAACAAGGATAGAGCTCATAAGGACAAAGAACTCGATAAAGGTAGCTAGGAAAGGGCTTAATCTTCTCAAGATGAAGCGTTCCAGCCTTGTTATGGCATTCCTTGACCTTGCAAGGCAGATAGAGGCGATGAAAGAGGATATGCGCAATTCGATAGAGAAGGCGATGAATGCAAACAGGATGGCTGATATATCCTTAGGAAGCATCGTATTTGATAGGATCGCATACGAGCAGGCTAATAGGACTGCGGTTGTGTCATCCAAAAATATAATGGGTGTAAAGATACCTAACATAGAGATGGGGAGTGCAAAAACAACAACATCCGAGGAATACCTTCCCCTTTACGTAGTTGATGTCATACATGCTTACAACGACCTTCTCAAGATGCTTATAGAGGTAGCGGCAAAGGAGACTGCACTCAAAGAGATACTGTATGAGATAGAAAAGCTCAACAGGCGCTCAAATGCGATAGAGCATGTGTCTATACCTGCTTTGGTTTACAAGGCAAAATATATACAGGACAGGCTCGAGGATATGGAAAGGGATCAGACAGTATCATTGAAGTTTATAAAAGGCAAGCTAGATGAATATAAAGAATCCGCTTAATTACAAGGGCAAGGTACTCGAGAAGTACGACTACACATCGAAGTATGTGAGGTATGACAAGTACGGAGGCAGGATACTGAACTACCGCGATAGTTACGCAAAGAAGCAGGTAGACAGATTTGCAAGGATAATGAAGATATCGGGAATATTGAGGATAGCAGTTATAGTCGCTATAATAGGTATAATAATCGCATTTGGTGTTTTACATGTCTGAAAAAGATTCAAGTTCAAGCGCAAAAGGGGCTCAGCAGAATGTTGCCGAGCTTAAAGTATTAAGTGATATAAAGAAGGCTGAAGAGGATGCTGATGCCTCTATAGCAAAGGCTAAAGCAGATGCCTTGAAGAGAGTAGAAGATGCGCAGAAGAGTGCGGAAGATGAAATCGCAAAATCCAAGGAATCTGCCATCGAAAATTACAACAATGCTATTGCGAAGGCTAAGGATGAATCGAAGGAAGCTTATGATGTAGCGATAAGGGAAGCGGAGGAGAAAGCTGCAACCCTGAAGAGCATAGGCAAAGACGAAGCGATGAACATATTTGAGAAAATATTGAAAGAACTATTTGGTGTATAAAATGTTTATGATGCCTGAACGTATGGCTAAAATAAGGATAATCGTAGCGAGAGATTTCTACAAGCCTGCCATATCCTACCTGTACGATTTGGGTGTGATGCAGATAAATGAGATGCCTCAGGAGCTGAACACGCTGATAAAGAAGAATGAAAATGCAAGTTATGCTGAAATTTCAAAGTACTCGGCTAAGTTCAAGACCTTAAAATCAACGCTGTACCAAAGGCCATTAGTGAAGAAATACAAGTTCGAGAGCTTGAAGGATCTTATAGAGCAGGCGGATTCGGTAAATATATATGATGAAGCGCTTGACATAACAAAGGAGATCGACAGGTACAATGCAGCTATATCAAACGATGCCAAAGCAAAGAGCTTGGTGCAAAAGCTCCCTAACCTGGATATTGATCTAAGCGCTCTGAATACTAATATAATAGTCTCTTATGCTATCTTCAAGAATCAATCAGACAAAGCTTACAAAGTTAGCCTTCAGAAATTCATGGGAGAGCTGAAAAGCAAATTGAAGGACTCGATAATTGTCGAGAATGAAAACCTTTACCTTCTTATAATAAAGAGGTCAGAAGAGAGCATATTCGGGAAGCTGGCAAGCAATTACAAGATGGCGATTGAGGTAATTCCGCATCTTAAGGGATCTGCTGAAGAAGCAATTAAAGATCTCGATGCAGGCATAAAGAATGCAGAAGAAAAGATAAAGTTGCTGCAGAAGAGCTTAAACTCTATGTCAGACCAATACTACAACCTCGTTGCGGCATTGGATGAGCAGTTCGATATAGAGTCGCAGGAGCTAAGCATACTCAACAAGCTCGGGATTACAAAGTACATAGTTATCCTTGAAGGGTGGATCGCGAAGAAAAATATATCTAGCCTTGAGAAGATGCTAGATAAAGCCACATTTGGAAAATATATAATACAGGTGCTGAAAACCGATGAGGTAGCACCAACGAAATTGAGGAACAACAAGCACATAAAGATATTTGAGTCCTTTGTCAAGTTCTACTCATTGCCTCAGAGCAATGAGGTAGACCCAACATTTGCGTTCGCACTTGTATTCCCTATATTCTTTGGGCTTATGGTTGGAGATGCAGGATACGGAATAGTGCTGCTGCTCCTGTCATTGTTCCTTATAAAAAGAGCCAAGAAGCCCTCTCTTGCCCCAAAGAAGGAGAGCAAACTCTCCTCTTTCATACATTCTATCGTGAGTGACAATGGATTGGCGATGATAGCAAAAGGCATACTGCCTGGGTCAGTACTTGCAATAATACTCGGAATCGTCTTCAATGAATATTTTGGATTCTCTATGCCTTTTTACCAAGGATTCAACCTTGAGCTGAATCTCTCCAAGATGCTAGTGATAGCAGGATGGATAGGAGTTCTGATGGTGGCTGCAGGCATGTTCTTTGGATTCATAAACGCGTTGATTGTCAACAACAAGAAGCATGCTGCAGGAAGGATAGGATGGATACTTATAGAGATAGGCATAGTGATGGCAGGGCTTATGTTACTTCATTCCGGTATGACAGAGCTTTCAACGACCCCTGCAATCATCTATTATATCCTTATAGTAGCAGGATTAGGTATAGTGCTATACTCGGAGGGCAGTGGTTCTATAATAGAGCTGCCTTCCCTTATAAGCAATGTGCTGTCATATATGAGGCTTATAGGAATATTGCTCTCAACAGTAATACTTGCCGCGGTTATAGACCAGATATTCCTAAAATCCCTATCGCATTCGATTCTTTTCGCGATAGTTGGTGTGATCATACTTCTTATAGGGCAGATATTTACAATAGTTATAGCAGCATTTGAGCCTGGCATACAAGGTGTGAGGCTTATGTACGTGGAGTTCTTCTCTGGGTTCTTCAAGGGAAATGGCATGCCATTTAAGCCGTATCATGGAAAAAGAGTGCACACGATAGGATTGATCGGAGAGATGAACGAAAAATTAGAGGAGGATTAGCTTATCAAAGTCCCTCTGATCTTATTTGGATATCTTATTATATCATTTAAATCATTGGTGACAACAACATTTATCTTATTCCTCTCGCATATCCTGGCAGCTTCAGGATCGAATATGTAGTTCATGCCCGGCATCCTTTTGCCTCCTGTCAATTTGTAAAGATCCTTAAAATCCATCTTGTCAAGCATCTTTGCATCCTTGAACTTTGAAGGATCCTTGTCGTATACTCCTTTTTCCTTTGATATATTGAATACGACTGGGCTTTTAGCTGCAACTGCGGCATATGCCGCCCCAACATCTGTTGTCCATCCTGGCTTATACCCTCCTGTCGTGAGCACTTTGGAATCAATGGTTATTTTGCGAGGATCTCCTACATAAAGTTTTGCTTTCAGAAAAATAGAAATTATATAAGCGTTTATCTCAGTTGCCCTGATTCCTATCCTGTGCAACCCTGTGTCATTTATTCCTATCTCCTTGCCGAATTCTATGTAATCCCTAGCTAGCTTTCCGCCGCCAACAACTATAGCAAATTTTCTTCTGCTGTGGCTGATTATTTTCTTGAGGTCAATAAGGTGATTGTAGTCAGAGAACAAGAATGATCCACCCAACGAGATCACAAAATTCCGGGAATTATCTAAAGTTGACATTAAATATAATAAAAGCATAAAATATATATTACTTTTTATCTGCTGCAAAAGCATATCCCAATGCAGTGTATATCAGCTTTGCTGCGATGTAATTAGGAGCTGTAAAGCCCGGTATCGGGCAAAGTTCCGTAAAGTCCATCCCAATTACCTCCTTCCTTGCGAAAACCCTTTGCAATATGCTTGCAATTTGCCTGTACCTCATTCCATCAGGCTCTGGAGTGCCGACACTTGGCATCTCTGAAGGATCCATCACATCCATATCAAACGTGAAATAAATTTTTTTCTTTGTTTTTTCTATTATTAAATCTGCAATAGAACGGTCATCCATATCATGCATATCCTTCATGTAAAGTATATCCTTGTACTTTCTATAATCCTCTTCATCTATGCTCCTTATCCCCACGCTATAACAGCTATCACATAATTCCCTTGCACGTGCCATCACACATGCATGAGAGTATTTGCTTCCCATGAAAGAATCCCTTGAATCAGAATGTGCATCAAAATGCAGGACGCTGAATCCATCCTTTCCATACTTCTTTGAAATAGCTTGGAGGCTTCCAACCATGACAGTATGCTCTCCTCCTATGACCAATGGCAGTTTTCCATCATCCAAGAAAGGTGATACCTCCGATTCTATCCGTTTAACCATATTCTCAGGAGAGCTGACATCAGGCAGAATCTCCTCTGTAGTATATATCCCTATCTTGCTTATGTCTTTTTCAAGAATCTCGCTGTAAAGTTCAATATTCCTGCTAGCTTCTATTATAGCGTGCGGACCTTCTCTTGATCCTGACTTATAACTGACCGTAGATTCATAAGGTATAGGGATAGCAACCACCTTAGCTTTATTATAGTCGCTTCCTTCTAATCCAAATAAATTATAAGGTGGCATTGAATTTAGTATATCCATACATTCACGATTTGTATTCAGATTAAAAAATGTAAAATAAAACGAAAAGCTGAATTATTCGTATTCATTTGGCAGGTTCAGTGCCTTTCCTGAAGGATCTAATAACTTGTCAAGTGTTGTGACAACATTTCCATCTTTGTCGTATATATAAGCGACTTCCGGCTTTTCATTCATCGTCTTCGCATGATGCCCATCGCAGAAGGGCTTATTCTTGGAGAGCCCGCATGCACATAGATATACTGAGTAAGACCCAATCTTCTCAAATTTCTCCTTTTCTGCATCATCTTTAGGGTTGCTGAGCAACGATTGTATAAATGGTATATCCTTCAGTTTCAAAATATAGGGGTGGTTCCTATCATGTCTTATTAATCTCATGTTATCATTCCATTTTTTAGGTTTAAACGCTTAAAAAACCTATCTACTGTTTGTATGGAACAGTATCCAAGCCACTGGTACAAATTTCATAAACTTGGTTCCAGTTTTTTGCAATTACTACATTTTTGTTGATCTCCTCATTTGGATCTGCCTTGTTCCATCTCTGCTCCATAAGTATTCCTTTACCTCCATGTTCTGCAACCGCATTTATGCAGCTTGCTCTGTCATCTACCATCACATTGCAGTACTTGTATTTTTCGCTGGAATCGCAGTGTACAAAATCCATATAAGATATATTATTGTACTCTAGCCAGCGTTTTACATTGTCAGTATTCCCAAAGGTTGCGGTTATTATCCTAATATTATAAAGGTCTGAAAGCTTCCTAATAATTTCAGGAGCAGAGCTATCCACAGGTTCGATTTCATTCCACCTGCTCCAGGAGTTTTCAAAGTATTCTTTTACCTTTTCTTTATTCAGGCCTGGAAGGACCCTTTCTATTCCATATAGCTTAATATCTTCTTTTGAAGCTTGGAATTCATGTTCTGAATTATAGAACTTTAGCACACGGCCTATAGTATCAGCTAATGTGCCATCTATATCTATACCCAGTATTAATTTCCCATTCTTATACATTTTAATCAATCACTATTGTAAATTCAATTATTTAAAGTTTTTTGTAATCTAAAAAATGCATTTTTTAGCAATGGCAAGATTTAAAT
This sequence comes from Microcaldota archaeon, assembly GCA_021798935.1. Lineage (GTDB taxonomy): Archaea > Micrarchaeota > Micrarchaeia > Micrarchaeales > Micrarchaeaceae > Mancarchaeum. Next base: position 47,066 of record JAJZBL010000005.1, on the reverse strand, counting down.
ATCTAAATAGCCGATAGTAAATTTAGTGGGTTTTATGATAGGCAGTATAACATTAAAGGATCACAATACCAAAGGGGATGAAACACTTACTTTTAAAGACAGCTATGTAAACCTCAGAACCACAGTAAGCAAAGCTTATGAAGAAAGAAACAAAGTGGAATTAAATAAGCAACTTGCAGAGCACAATAAAGTTTATCTAAAAGCTAAGAGGATAACAGAAGTTTTAGGCAAAACCGATTACATAAGCAGCCTGCCAATTGGATTATTTTTAAGAACTCCTAAATACAAGAGTTATAAAACAGATGATTTTGAAATAAATCTCAATGCGTCTACATATGAAATAACAATAAAGGATAGCAAAAGCGATATTGTATTTAAAGGTAATGGGCTAAGTGCAAAAGAAACAGATTTCTATAAGCCTTCCGCCAAATTAAATAAATTCCTTCTAAAAGCGGATAAATATGCAGATTTGATGAAACTCAAGAAGCAGCTAAAATCTTGAATTTCAGAATTTCTAAATAAAGTGAAAATAGATTTAATATATAATAAAACATTTTTATTTGAATAACCATTGCTTTGGAAAAGAATTTATGCTTATATTGCCAAACTTTATAAATTCCTTGCTGATTAAAATAATAATAACATTTATAAAGATTAAATTCAAATTTCCAATTGTTAATGGTAGGTAATTGATTAAATAGTGGTTAGCGTGTATTTTGTAGTAAAAGTAACCTCAGGCCAAGAAAAAATAGTAGCAAGCGTATTGCAAAACAAGGCTCTAAAGTCAGATTTGCCTATTTACTCAATAGCTATAATAGAAGGCATGAGGGGTTATATAATCATGGAAGCGGAAGACGAATTGTCCGCTAGGAGTTTTATAAGCCGTGAGAGGAACGTAAAAGGCATATTGCCAAAAGCCTTAAGCAGCGAAGAACTCAATAAGATGATAGCTGCAAACAATACTGCCGCAGAGATATTAGTAGGGGATATAGTTGAGTTCTCTACAGGACCGTTCAAAGGCTATAAGGCAAAGGTAATAAAAGCAGATACTGTAAAAAGTGAGATAACTGTAGAGCTGATGGATGTTGTTGTCCCAATACCTATAACAACAAAGATGAACACGGCAAAGGTAGTGCAGCACGTATCAGCTGAATCCTAACATACTTAAAAATAAGGTGTATAAATGGCAGAAGTAAAAATATCAGGTTTAATAGAAGGAGGAAAAGCCACCGCAGGCCCACCTTTTGGGCCAGCATTAGGTCCTTTGGGAGTAAACATAGGAGCAATAGTGGCGGAGATCAATAAACAGACATCAGCATATGCTGGAATAAAAGTACCTATAACTGTAATAGTAGATAATGTCACTAAGGATTACAGGATTGAAGTTGGATCACCACCTACAAGTGCAATCATACTGAAGGAACTAAAATTGACATCAGGGGCTAAGACAAAAGATGAGACCGTAGGCAATATAACCTTGGATCAATTGAAGAAGATAGCCAAATCCAAAGATGCCGTGCTCTATGGCAGATCAGAGAAGGAGAAGATAAAGCAGGTAATAGGAACTTGCAAGAGCATGGGTGTTAAAGTTGAAGGCCAAGACCCACGTGAGATAATAAAGAAGATAGATTCAGGAGAAATAAAAATTTGATTGTTTTTTGTTTGTGTTATTATGCAGATTAAGGATTATTTTGTGCCTCCAAAGGAGCTTGTAAACCTTGCTCCAGAGGAGGTAAAAGAAAAAATAAAAAGCGGTTCCTACGTGCTTGTTGATGTTAGGACAGAGTGGGAGTATAGAAAGGGCCATATCAAAGGAGCCATATTATACCCACATGGAAACGAAAAGAAGTTTTTAGAAAAATTTGGGATTTTAGACAATGTCATATTAGTGTGCAAGACAGGGCATCGAAGCAGGGCTTCAGCTAATGAGTTGGTAAGGCTTGGCATGAAGAAAATATACCATATGGAAGGTGGTATGGATAACTGGCGGAAAAAAGGATTTTCTGAAGAAACAAGCGATTAAAGAGCCTGACAATACCCATCATAGAAACTTGGAAATTATCTACAAACTGCTTAGGAAAAGATTCGGATTCCTAAATTGGTGGCCTGGCGATTCTGATTTTGAGGTACTTGTAGGGGCTATACTGACACAGCAGACTTCATGGAAGAACGTAGAGAAAGCAATCGCTAATTTAAAAGCTGCGGACATGCTGAACATAAGCAAGATATCTAAATGCGAAATAGATTACCTCCAGCAGCTTGTACACCCTGCTGGCTTTTATAGGCAGAAGGCAAGCAGGCTAAAGGAAATATGTTCATTGATAATAGATAGGTATGGAAACTTAGGAAATTTTCTCTCTTTAGACGCTGATGATTTGAGGCAAAGCCTGCTTTCTATGAAGGGAATAGGAAGGGAGACTGCAGACTCTATAATACTTTATGCATCAGGGCAGCCAATATTTGTTATAGATGCTTATACAAGGAGAATACTCGGCAGAGTGTATGGATTAGAGGAAGATTACAAAAGCATGAGCTATGACGAATTGCAAAGGCACATAGAATCTAAAATAAAGAGAGATTTGGAGCTATACCAGGACTTCCATGCGCAGATAGTGCAGCTAGGAAAAGACTACTGCTTGAATAAACCCATATGCAAAGAGTGCCCTTTGAATGAAATATGCTCATATAACATGCACAGCAAGCAGATAGATTCAAGCAAGCAATGAGCATAACTTAAATAATCCTATTAAAGTTTAAACCACCGTTGCCTATTTATAATAATATATAAATATTTGTTAAGTTTATCATTACTATACAGGTGCATTATCATGAGTTTAACTAAGAAGATGGTTAAAAATAAAGAGGAGTTCAAAGATTTCTCCGAAGAAATGAAATCTACTATAACAAGTTATCCTGCAATAATAGGTAAATTAAGCGAATTTGTAAAAGATCTGAAGGACAATTCTAAAAATATAACAAATTACAGAGCAGGCAGCAATTTTGGAAGCATAACCCAGCAGGAATACACAAATGTGTTAAAGCTGCTAGAAAAGATGCAATCTTCTGCAATATCAAAATCAGACGAAGGTATAAAAGACGGGATAAAGAGTTTGCAAGATTCTATAAAAGGGTACAATACCAATGATCCAAAAGAGTTCAGCAGGTTCCTTAAAAGCAGCATAAAGGAGATATATACAGAAATCAAAGGGATTCCAAGTTCAAAATCTGATTTTAATGACCTTATAGATATGCTAAATAATGCAAATGAAGTCGCAAACCTCATAAAGAAATCTAATTCTGCAAGTGGAAGCAGTGTGCTTGCAAATTCCATATTTGCAAGGAATCATAGAATAAAGAAAGCGAATTCTAAAATTGAGGAGGATATTAAGAAATTGGACCAAGCCAAAGTTGACTCAATAACCAACATGATTTCCAAATATTACAAATTGTATATCCAAGTGCAGATATTGAAGAATGCATATAGTATGCTTGCACAGACAGGGTCATCTGCCAAAGCTTCATTGTATATAAACAACATAAAGAAAACCGATGCGGATTCCTTGATACCTAAGGATATGAAAATAAATGATAATAAGGATAAAAGCACATCAAAAGCAGGCCAAAGCACTAGCAGCAACAATGCTAATACTAATACCACTAACAATGGCAATGTTAGCAATGCTGTTGTAACTGATAAAACTTGGTATGATAGCACTATCAAGTATATAAAGTTCAATAAAGGTGCAGCTGAAAAAATAAGCGACCTTTCAAAGAAAAACAATATTAATTACAATAAAGGGCTAAATGATATGAGCCTTACTGCGGAGCAGAGATTTGATGTTTGGAGAGTTTTATTCCAGAATTGGTACGAAAATGAATATCCAAATGAAAAGAAGAAATTTGATTCATTGCTAAAGGCTAATTCCCAAAATATGCAGGCAGATATATCACAAATCAGAATAAACCCAAGCGATATAGACACTATATCAAAGAGCCCAGATCGCAATAAAGCTATTGAGCTCATGAAGAAAGCAGTAGCAATAACGATTTTGGAGAGGCAGATGGCCAATAAAAATTTAGATGCTAAACTGTTAACTGCCATTGTAAATGCTGTTAAAAGCAATGACTATTCGGAGAAAAAGGATAAGGACATATGGGATGATATTTTCAAAAGATATATCTATGGTATAACAGATGGCAAGACAAATCTAAATATGCCACCACCACCCATTTGAATTTCTTTAAACTTTTTATTGAGTTGGGTTCTTAGCATGCAGGATTAATGCCTGCTTTGAACAAATTCAGGAACACAAAAGTACTTTCCTCTGTTTGGAATGGCAAACCACCTGCAAGAAAAGTATTTATAGCTGTATGAAAAATAATAACTTAGCACATTTGAGTGAACTCAGATACCAAATAATTAAATATTGTTGATTTTGGAAAAAAATTCCTAAGGAATATACAGTTTAATATTCAAATGCCAATTATAGCTCATCTATCTAAAGAATTTGAAGGATGATAGCAGTATGTTTTTATGTAGATCGTGATCAGGTGACGGAGGATAACAGTTTGCTTGAAAAATTAGTATATAAATTAATCAAAAAGCATATAGCGGGTGTCACTGCTGCATCTGCCATAAAAACAGCCAAGCAGATAAACAAAAGCGGACTTAAAGCCTCGTTGACCTTTTTGAATGATTCCAGCAATAATTCAAGCAGCCCTAATTTTCATTATAATTTTACATCCTACCTGCAGCTCACAAAGGAGTTGTTTAGGCTTGGGATAAATTCAGACATATCCATAAGGCTATCGCAGATAGGTTATCCAGACAAGCAAGGTATAGAGGAGATGTTTCCAGATATGTTGAATTATATTTCCTCAAAGAACGTGCTTTGGATAGAGTATGAAGACTGCTACAATATAGAATCCGTAATTGACTTTGCAAGTTCCTTTAAGAACAACAAAATAGGCTTAGAAGTGCCTTTGGACAAGTTTGAATCAAAGAAGCTGCTGAAGAGCATCCCGCAGATAAAGAATATAAAGATAATACCCTACGAGAGCAAGAAACCTGCCGATATAATGGATACCAAGCCGAAGAAGAAGATAGACCTATTTACAGAGTACGAAAATGCAGTGTCCAAGCTAAAAGATTCGAAGGTTAACATTTACATATACATGCAGGATGAAAAGATGGTGCAGAAGTTCATAAATACCAACCATACAATAAAAAGAAATTTAACTTTTGAGATTCCATTAGGCTATAGCAGCAAGAAGATAAGCATGCTCTTGAAGAACAATATAAATCTGTGCATTTATACTGCATATGGCAAGGATTGGATACCATATGCAATAAACAAGCTCACCAATGGACGTATAAAGGAGATAGCTGTGAATTTGCTTGATAAAAAGGAAAAAAAGGTTGATTATGATGGTGTCAAAGACCTCCCGATCGAAAAAATCTAGGCCAAGCAATAGCACAGGCCCAAAGATTATAGACCTTGTCACAGGGCCTACATCCGGAATCGGAAAGCACCTTATAATCGAGCTTCTTAATGAAGGGCATGAAGTACGTGTAATATTGAGGAATCCTCTAAATGAAAGTGGAGATCTCCTTAAGTTGCCTCCTGGTGTAATACCTTATATATCAGACATTACTTTCAAAAAAGAGTCGGATGAAAATAATCTAATAGAAGCATGCAGGGATGTCGATAATGTATTTCATATTGCCGGTGCAACATATAATTCAAAGTATACCTTCAATGAGCTCGTCAATATAAATGTCGTTGGAACAGAGAATCTGCTAAATTCAATAGTAGCAGCTAATCCCAAATCAAAAAAGCAGATAAGGTTTATATTTGCAGGAAGTGTCACGGTATACGGTTATACTCGGAAAGAGGAGAGGTTGACTGAAAGTTCAGAATTCAATCCAAAAAGCTCTTATTCTGAGAGCAAGGTTATGGCAGAGCAGGTGGTAACTTCCATATGTGAAGCCCATAAGAATATATCTTATACAATACTGAGATTTGGGATATTCTATGGCTATGACTACAAGAGCCCCTTCTATAAAATATTCTCATTGGTATACAAGGGCAAAGGATATTATGTCGGCAATAAAGGCACAAACCACTTAATATTTGTATCACAGGATGATGCTGTCAAAGCGATGATTCTTTCGATGAAATCAAAAATATCAAAAAACAGTATCTATAATATATCAGATGGAATTCCTTACACGCTGAAAGACCTTTTTGAATTTGTTGCCAAAGAATTGAATGTAAGGCTCGCTGCCCGTACCATACCCAGGCCGATTGCAAATTTGGCAAAGCGCATAATGAATATAAATATGGACGAATTCGAGTTCCTTACAAGCGACAGGGTTCTTGATATATCCAAAGCTAAAGCAGAAATAGGATTCGAGCCCAAGGACACAATTTACACAGAAGGCAAGAATCTAATTGATTCCTATAAAAAAGAAGTTCTTAAAATTGAATGATAATTACGGTGTTATTGATGCAATTCAAAACCAGAATTGGAAAAGTAGAAAAATACATATATGAGAAGCTGGATACGCAGGGATCTCTTCTGCTATCTGTCATAGATCCTTTAGATTACAGGTCTGAGAAGGATGCAATAAACTCAGCGGTAGCGATAAGCGAGGGCGGAGCTGATCTGATAATAATAGGTGGAAGCACAGGAGTCCAAGGAGAGATACTTGACAACCTCGCACTGAAGGTAAAGGAGAAGGTTGATACTCCTATAGTGCTATTTCCAGGAAACATAGCTACGATAACAAAATATGCTGATGCAATATACTTCATGTCATTGTTAAATGCGAGGAATCCTTATTGGATAACCCAAGCCCAGATGCTCGCTGCACCTTTGATAAGGCAGATGAACATAGAAGCATTGCCTATAGGCTATATTGTAGTATCGCCAGGAGGAACCGTCGGGTGGGTAGGCGATGCAAATCTTGTGCCAAGGGAAAAGCCGCACATAGCTTCTGCACTTGCGCTTGCAGGGCAGTATCTCGGTGACAGGTTTATAATAACCGATACAGGATCCAATCCGAGGATGCAGCATTCAGGCCCTGTTCCAGAAGAAATGGTAAGAGCAGTGAAATCGGTAATAAATGTTCCTTACATAGTTGCAGGCGGTATAATCAGTGATTCCGACATATCCAAAATACTAAAGGCAGGAGCTGATATGGTCCAGATAGGGACAGCATTTGAAAAGTCCGTAAATGTAAAGAAAACTATAGAATTGTTCTCCAGGACCGTCAAGGAAGAAGGCAAGAAAAAGCTTAAAATGAGCAAGTAAACCCTATGAGAGAATTATCAACGTTAGAAATAGCAGCTGTCATAGAAGAGCTTAAGAATGTAAAAGGCATGTTTGTAGACAAATTTTACCTTGTCTCTGAAGACGAGTTCAGGCTAAAGCTTTCAAGGGCTGGAGAAAAAGTAAACATATCCTGCAAGCTATGCTACTCATTCAATAAGACTAATTACTTAAAATCAGCGGACAATGCCAAATCTACATTTGAATCTGCGGTCCGCAAAAGGCTTAACGGAACACATATAGAGGATATATCGCAGATCAATGATGACAGGATAATAAAGATAAAGTTCGCAAAAGGCGAAATAGAAAAATACATAATAATCGAGATGTTTGCAAAAGGCAATATAATAGTTGCAGATAAGGACTTCAAGATAGAATTGGCATATAAGCAGCATGAGTTTAAAGATAGGAAAGTCAGAGTCAACGAGATTTATGTGCCTCCTGAAAAGGCAAAAATAACGATAACTGATGCGATGGAATCACAGATGCCACGTATGCTAATAGATCTTCTTTCAAAGGTCGATAAATCGCAGAAGCTGATAAAGTTCTTAAACTCAAATGTAAACATAGGGCTGCCTTATATCGAAGATTCAATATTGGAATGCAATGCAGATCCAAATTCGAAGTTATCTGATATAAATGAGAGCACGCTTTCTGATATCTTGGATAAGATCCACTTAAAGCTAAATCTCATAGCAAAGCCTAACCCTGTAATATATTTTGATCCTGAAAGCAATATAGTCGATTTTGCGATATGCCAATTGATAAAGTACAAGGATATGAAATCTGAAGCGAAAAGCAGCATAAGCGAGATGCTTGATGAAGTGAATTATGGAAAGGGTGCAGAACAGCCAGCTCCTCAGGTTAATGGAAAAGCTGAAGAAGCTGAAGCAAGCGTAAAGAAACAGTTGGAGATAATAGAGAGCATGAAGGAAAGGGTAGAGTATGACAGGCAAGCAGGGAAAAAGATATTTGAGAACATGGCTGTGCTAAATGAGGTTCTCGAATTTGCACTATCGCAAAGGCATATAACTCTCGATGACCTTAAATCAAAATTTCCTTACCTGAATATAACAGGAATAGACTTGAAGGAAAAAACTATAACTGTCGATCTATAAAAGCAGCTATATATAAAGAACAAACTCATTGCATAGCTTTAGTCATATTAGTGCCAAAGGTCAAATACATTCAATAATTAATAGTGGCATCAACGAAAAGCATTTATAAGTATTATTAAGATAATATAATGATTACTAATTGCTGAATTGCATTTAAATTAACATTATTTAATAGAATGTGGTTTAGCCTAAGGAAAATCAAGCTTATCAAGTGATAGAATGAAAGTAGTATATTCAGATCCAAAAACTGGATTGACCGCACAGAAGGAAGTTAGCGATGAAATATTAGCATCTCTTATAGGGAGCAAGATAGGGGATATTGTAGATGGCTCTTTATTTGGGCTCACTGGCTGCAAATTGAAGATTACAGGAGGATCAGACGACAGCGGATTTGGTATGGAAAAAAGCGTAAATGGATCGATGAAGGTAAGTGTATTGCGCAAGATTGCCAATTCAGGAAAAGATAAAGGCCAGCACGAGAGAGTAACTGTAGCAGGCAATACAATAAACGAGAAAGTAGTGCAGCTGAATACTATGATAGTAGATTATGGGACTGCAAATATAGATGAAATGTTCCCAAAGAAAGAAAAAGCCGAAAATGCAAAAGAGGCTGAGAAGAAATAATAAGTGATTGGTTGGATCAGATAAAGCATAGCGTAATCAATATAGGTACATTGGGCCATATAGACCATGGGAAAACCTCACTAGTCCAGGCTTTGACGCATCAGTGGACTGATAGGGACAGCGAAAGCTTGAAGAGGAACATGACTATAAGGCTGGGCTATGCCGATACAATAATAAAAGAGTGCGAAGACAGCAATGGCAATAAAATTTATACAGTAAATGATAAATGCGATAGATGCAAAGATGCACCCACCCCTCTGATGCGCATTTCCATACTGGATGCACCAGGGCACGAGACATTGATGGCGACAGCAATAGCAAGTGCAAACCTGATAAATGCACTGCTCTTTGTAATTGCTGCAAACGAACCTTGCCCTATGCCACAGACAAGAGAACACTTGATGATAATCAACTTGCTTGGGATAAAAAATGTAATAATAGTGCAGACCAAAATTGACATAGTAGGGGAGAAGGCGGCTGAGGAGAATTATAGGCAGATAAAGGAGTTCATAAAGGGCAGCATAATTGAGGATGCTCCTATAATACCTGTTGTTTCAACCAAAAATATAAACATAGACGTTCTTCTGAAGAAAATCGTAGAGATGCCAAAGCCAAAGTTTGATGAGAGCCAAGACCCATTTATGTACATAGCCAGGTCATTTGATGTAAATAAACCCGGCAAAAAGATCAAAGACCTTGTAGGGGGAGTAATAGGGGGTACATTGATAAGAGGAAAACTAAAGCCTGGAGATACTATAGAGATAAGACCAGGGATAAGGGTTTCCAATCCAGGACAGAAGCGTGAGGTTTACAAGCCTATAATAACCAAGGTAATAGAGATAGACAATGGAACGGATAAGCTTGATTATGCCCTTCCAGGAGGGCTTATAGGGATATCTACATTGATGGACCCGCAGTTCTCGAAAGCGGATGGATTAGTCGGAAATGTTGCAGGTTTACCAGGCAAATTGCCTCCTGTAATTAACAGCATGAATATAACCTATCATTCTTTAAATAGGCCGGATATGCACGATAATGCATTTTCTGTAAATGAGCCCATAATACTTAGCATAGGCACATTCACAGTAGTAGGATATGTAGATAAAGTAAGGAAGAATACCATAAGCATATCGATAAAGCATCCTGTATGTGCGGAGAGCGGCCAAAAGATAGCTATAATGAGAAATGTCAACAAAAGGTGGAAGCTTACAGGCTATGCAACCTTTGAGAACCCAAAAGACTAAAAGACGCACGGTGAATAAATTTGAGGATTTTATTCATATCCGATGCTGCTTATCCTTTTGTAACAGGCGGTGTTGAGGCATTGGAGAGCAAGTATGCGATAGAGCTAAGCAAGCACCACAAAGTCGATTTCTTGTGCATCCAATGGGATGGGATGAAGAAAGATTTCTACAGAGGAAATATACATTACTCTACAATGTTCCCAAGCACAATTAATAAATTTTACCATAAACATCACAGGAGCATAAGGATGTCAGCAAAGTACTCAATTTACAACTTCTTGATATTTTCCAAATCCTACGATGTTATAATAGCTAATGCATTCCCCTTCATTAACCTGCCGATACTGAGGCTTTATTGCATTTTGCATAGATGCAAGCTAATAATCGATGTAGCTGAAGTATGGAAGAAAGATTACTGGATTGAGTATATAGGCAAGTTTAAAGGCAGGCTTGGATTTTCTTATATGAAATGGGCATTGTCAATGGGGGATTGTTATATATCAAATTCCTCTGAAACCTCAAGCAGGTTAATTGAGATAGGCTTAAACAACAACAAGATCACAGAATTTGCACCATCTGTCAACATTACCAATATCAGCAAGATTAAATTTGGCGGGTATAAGCAGGATATAATATTTTCAGGCAGATTAATCAAGGAGAAGAACGTAGATATGCTTATAGACTTATGTGTGCTTGTAAAAAAAGATATGCCAGATTTAAAGGTAGAAATAATAGGTATGGGTTACGAAAAAGATAAGTTAGAAGCAAGAGTTGCAAGATTAGGGCTTTCGGAAAATATAATAATAAGAGATTTTTACAGTGAAAAGAAGGATCTTTATAGCGATATAAAGGATTCAAAGGTAATGGTAAATATGTCTGAAAGAGAAGGGCTTGGCATCATAACAATAGAGAGTCTTTCGTTAGGGACTCCTGTAGTGCTACCTGATTACTCCCCAATACCAAAGGAGATAAAAGACCTTTGCATAGTATCAAGCGTTAATGATATGAAAGAGAAACTAAAGGATATACTGAGTAATCCGGATTCTTACCGCTTTTCTGATTTTCAATCACTAAAAAAATTTGATGAAGCTCTCATAAATAGTACTATGGACAAGATATTTAATGAATTGGAATTAGCGGGAAAATGAAAATCTAATAACAAAATTTTTATTTTATTGCCGAAGAACTGGTGGCAAATATTTTTATATCTTTTACAATAAAAGTAAAAAGGCTTTAATATGGACAAGCATGTTGAAAAGGCTTACGAATCTACGTATTCAAGGTACATAAGCATAGATGCATATATAAAGGTAATGAACTTAGAGTGTGCAAGAGATATAGATAGCACAGATACATCAGGAAACCATTATGGAAGAAATATGGACCTCTTGGTAAAGCTCATGAGCAGGGCAAATCGGAGGCCAAAGCCGTATCAGCAAGGCCACGCAAATAGGGACTTGCTTAGAACTGATTTTTCATATCACCCTGCAAGGAATCTTGATTTGACACAAGTTAAATCGATAAAATCTTTTAGTGTATATGATAATGATAATAGTACCCCTGAAAAGTACTTTTATATGCATTCAGACATAGCAGATGGCTTGATTTACAAGATACTTAATAATGAACAATTAACAGCCCAAGAATCAAAAAAACTCAATCTGCTAGAAAATTACATCTCAGATGGTGGCATAATAAACTTATCAGGAAAAAAGTACCTTGTTTTAAAGTATAACTATGATGACTCAATACAGCTTATTGGCTTGACTAAAAATGAAAAGGTAATAATCGATAAATTGGAAACAGACAGTGGCAAGCTTTTTGATGCCAGCCCATTGCAAATTATAACAATAGCTTTCTCCAAGCCAAATACAATTTACATCGAATCAGATGATCTTATCTATGCCAATAAGAATAAGCTTCCGAGAAAGATATATTACATTGACGAACACGACAACTTTGAGGGAAACGGTGTTTCTTATGATGTTATAGAAGAGACCGGTGACCCAAGAACTATTCTTTTTGACGTGAATCTTTCAAGAGAAATTTATTATGATGGCAGGATGAATATAGAGATAGCAAATCATATTGCTAATTTCATCAGGTCACATGACCAATTCATATACCGTTATTGAAATTGAAAATTGGCCTTAGCGGAACAAGGCCCGATGCCTTGTAACCTGCTCAGTTTTTCTTTATTGCAGATACCTTTATGTTGAAATTCAGGACTTTTCCTGCTAAAGGAGGGTTGAAATCAACTGTAGCTTCGCTATCATTGACATCAGTTACAATTCCTTGCTGGCCTTCTTCTGTCTCTACGCCAATGCCTTTTACAGGCTTGTTTTCCCCAAAAGTTGACAACGGCACCTTAATTGACAAACTGCTATCATATTCCCCATAAGCATCCTTAGGCTCAATGCTTATATCTTTGGAGTCTCCTTCCTTCATTCCCCTTACTGCATCGTCAAATCCCTTTATTATTTCTCCTGAGCCTACTTTAAACTTTAGAGATTCGCCATTTTCGTTGGAATCAAAGACTTCACCATTCTCCAATTTACCTGTATAGTATACTTCGACTTCATCTCCTTCTTCTACTATTTTTGGTTCTTGGTCTGCTTTTGAATTTTGCTCTTTCATAAAATCATAGGTATATTTAACTAAAATAATAAAAACATTAAGATTATTTTATGTTGCAAAAAGACTAAGTGCTTTAGATTTAACAGCGATACAAGCTTATTTATCATTTCGCTGAAAAATGTTTATCTGTGATATAATGGAGCTTAACGAATACCAAAAGGAAAGCAGGAAAACTAAAATGTATCCTGAAAAGCTGGAAGGGGGTATATATTACTCTACCTTAGGGTTGTGCGGAGAGGCTGGTGAGCTTGCCAACAAAGTAAAAAAGATAGCAAGAGATAACAATTTTGACAAGGAGGGAATAAAAGGGGAACTTGGTGACATACTATGGTACGTTGCATCAGTAGCAGAAGAAATTGGATATAGTTTGGATGAGATTGCAGCTTCCAATTTGGAGAAGCTAAATAAGAGGAAGCAGGAAGGCAAGATAAGCGGCAATGGAGATGAGAGATAAATAAGCATCAATCATTGCACAAAAAATTTAAATTCAATTTATTTTCCATATAATGCAGGTGACCGAATATGGAAAGTAAAGAGATGAATAAGCTTACATATGATATAGAAGTAAAAGCGCAGCTTACTGATGCTGAATACCAAGGCCTTGCTAATGTCCTCAAGAAATACAAGGTAGAGAACATAATTCTTCAGGAGGATAAGAAGGTATATAAATTCATAATAAAAGTGAGCCATAAGACATAGCATCTTATCTGCAAAATCTAATGGCTCAAACTAACTATAATTAACAAAAGGGAATTTGAAATGATAGAAGGCAATTCCTAGAAGCATAAAACAAATAACCTAATACCTTCCCCTATATTTGTCGAACAGCTTTATATTTGCCCTCATGAATTCGATTGATTTTGCCAGCTGTGGCTTCATAATATCAGAGGGTTTATTGGTCCTAAAGAAGCTTATTACATCATCAAGTACCAATGGATCAGAGACCAGCTCAAGAACTTTGAGAAGCCCGCTCCAATATGTTGAGTTTTCAGGGTAAGCATTTCTTATTGTTCCCCAATTCTCCTTGATCCACCTCCATATTATCTTTTTTCCATATGGATTAGCTATAAAGTGCTTGAGTGAATTTGAAGTAATATTCCCTGAAATCACCTGAGGTATCTGCAATGAATCCTGGAGCCTCACATATTTTGAATATGAAATTGAAAGTGCTCTCTCCTCTAAGGAAATATCCTTGAATAATCCCAATGAGACAAGCATCTTGAATTTTTCCTCTGTTACCTTTTCTTTTTGGTATAATCCAAATATTTCATCAAATTCTTTTTTGCCACCGTTGAAAGCGATTGTCGCATATACGGCAAAAGTCAAATTCCTTGGCAACTTACCTAATTTTCCTTTCAGCAAATCTTTATAATAGGATTTGGCCTTCTTTACACTAGGGGCATATCCTAGCATTCCAAGATTGCATAGAACATTCAGCTTGAATATTTCATCAGTATTGTTGATAGGTGTATAATCCCAATTGTACTTTTTGAACTGCCTCTTCAGGTAATTCAAAAGCAGCTCTTTTATATCCTCAGCCTCGTTATCTGCATACAGAATAGTATACAAGCTGTTTAGGGAATCTATTACATGGTTGTTTGCAGGATACCCTACTTCCATTGCATATTGCTCTATAAAATGCAAGTAGTCGCTTAAGTTTACTCTGCCTGCACGCACGTAGCTGTAGAGATCATCAAGAATCCCCCAAGCATCAACACTGCTTAGGGCCTTGCGCTTTATCAGCTCTCCTATATCAGATAAGAGAGCCCTATCATAATACACTCTGTATATACCTTTTTGGCCGAAGTTTAATTTTATTCCATCGGAATTATTTATCCTTATAAATCCCTCTTTTTTGCCAAGTATAAACAATGATTCCGATGCAGTGCCTTTGTTTATGGAAGCATATTTTATTGGTATCTTCCATGTTCCTGCACTATCCGAATTTTTGCTATCGGCTATTATAAATCTTTTTTGTGATACCTTTATCTCACTGCTCTTATCATTTGAAGTTGCCTTTGCATGCTCTGCAGTTACCTCTGGATATCCTGCCCTTGTAATCCAAGATTTCATTATATCCTTGACCTCCTTAGAGTTGCCGCCTTTCTTTGATTCAGCCTCAAGAGCGGCCCAAAGATTTTCCTTAACAGAATTTGAGTACTTAAATGAATTTAAGTAATTATGAAGCCCCTCTCTGAAATACTTCTCTCCCAAGTAATTCTCAAGCATCGCTAGCACGCTTGCACCCTTTTCGTAGCTTATAGAATCGAATAAGGAGTTTATCTGCCCTGGGCTGCTGACCTTGACGCTGATAGGGTGTGTTGCTTTTAATTGGTCATAGTACATTGCATTCCTAAATTCATTTTCATAAAATTGATCTCCAGCACCTATCGATTTTATAGTTGCGGATACCGCTTTATAGCTCATGAACGTTGCAAAGCTCTCATTAAGCCATAGGTCATCCCACCATTTCATTGTAACAAGATCACCGAACCACTGGTGTGCGAGCTCGTGTGCAACTGTGATCGATATGCGCTCCTTTGTAACAGCTGAGGAATTTTCATCTCCAAATATAACAGTGTCCCTAAAAGTTATCGCACCCCAATTTTCCATTGCGCCTGCAGAGAAATCAGGCACAGTTATCAGGTCAAGTTTTGGCATAGGGTAAGGCATGTTAAAATACTTGATATAGAAATCCAAAAATTTCTTGCAATAATCAAGTGCCATAGCCACATAAAGCTTCTTTCCTGGCTGTGTAACAACCCTCACAGGCAAATCTCCAAGATTGCTTTCAACATAATCGAACTTCCCTACTCCAAGATACACCAGATAAGTTGACATCAATGGAGTTCTCCTAAATGATACAAGCTTATTTGCTCCCTTACTTGATATAGATTTCTGGGGCATATTTGAGATTGCGTCGTACTCCTTCGGTATCAAGAATGATATATCGAAAGTTGCTTTCATATCTGGCTGATCAAAGCAAGGAAATGCAGATCTGGCATCGCTGGGCTCAAACTGCGAGGAAAGCATATATTCCGTCCTCCCATTGTAAGTATAAGAGCTCCTATAAAATCCATACATCTTGTCATTATTTAAGCCAGAGAAATTAATTTTTATAATTGCACTGCCTTTGATTTTCTTAGGAAGTTTAAGCTCTACGGTTTCATCAAGCTTATTATATTTTAATTTTGTATCGTAAACCTTCTTTCCCGATTCAACTACTGCTTTCTTAATCGTTAATTCTCTGCTGTTTATTATTATTTTATCAGTTGACCTAAGTATATTTACTTCTATTTCCTCATCTCCTGAATAAGCAAACTTCTTAAAATCTGGCTTGAAAACAAGTTTATAATTTATAGGACTTATGCTGCTGGTTAAGCCTTCATGTGTATTCTCCATATCATTCATCATTTAGTTATCACAGCAAAAAGATTTATTTATGTATTATTTTTGATTGTTCTATTAATATACAAGTAGATTTTAGCAGTAAATGCAATCTTGTTTTATGCCATCAAAGCGAAATACTCGCTATAAGCTATTGAATTTTCAACTTATTCTACCAAATAAAAGCCGCTTTCGCAAATGTTTATATAGATTTGGTTTAAAATAAAACTAATCAAATTTTTTTCAAGGCATGTTGCATGAATACCGGCAATAGTACCCAGTCTAAATCTAAGAAGCCTAAGCCAGTAGACGAAAGCAGTTACTATCAGAATGAGGAAAAGCTTGAAAAGGAGGAGATGGAAAAGGAAAGCAGATACGGAAAGCATTACAAGTGGATAGCGCTTACCAATACAACATTGGGAGCCTTGATGGCTGCAATGAACGGCTCAATATTGCTTATAGCGCTGCCTGCAATATTTGTAGGATTAAAGATAAATCCTTTAGTGTCTGCAAACTTTGGCCTGCTGCTCTGGCTGCTTTTAGGATACAATGTGGTAACTGCAATATTTACGGTAACAATAGGGCGGCTTTCTGATATGTTCGGAAGGGTAAAGCTGTACAACCTTGGATTTCTAATATTTACCCTTGGGTCCATAGCACTTTACATCTCTTCACTTTATATTACTGGAGTAGACGGCGCATTGTCACTAATATTGCTGAGGCTATTTCAGGGTGTAGGGGGCGCATTCCTGTTTGCGAACAGCACAGCGATATTGACTGATGCATTCCCACATACTATGAGAGGAAGAGCAATGGGTTTCAACCAAATCGCTGCAGTCGGCGGAGGCCTTATAGGATTGATCGTCGGAGGACTTCTAGCAGCAGTAGATTGGCATTTAGTTTTCTTGATAAGTATACCGTTTGGCATAGCCGGCACATTATGGGCATACCTAGAACTGCACGAAATAGCTTCAATAGAGAAAAACCAGAAATTTGATATTCCTGGAAATATCCTTTTTGCAATTGGGGTCATGCTTATACTTTTAGGGCTAACTTACTCCATAGTAGGCTACAATGGAAATCCTACAGGGTGGAGCAACCCTTTTGTATATAGCACCATAATAGTAGGATTATTGCTCCTGATACCTTTTGCTTATGTGGAGATAAAGTCAAAATTCCCTATGTTCAAGCTTCAATTATTCAAGATAAAAGCATTTCTATTTGGAAACATAAGCCTTCTCTTAGCAGGAATAGCAAGAGGAGGATTGCAATTTATGCTTATAATCTGGCTTGATGGCATATGGCTTCCACTTCACGGTGTACATTTCAGCAAGACACCATTTGATGCTGCTATAGACTTGATACCTTTTATGATGGGTTTCATAATTTTTGGGCCGATATCAGGTTATCTTTCAGACAGGTATGGGGCAAGGTTATTCTCAACCTTGGGGATGTTGATTAATTTTGCCGGATTCTTAGCACTTGCAGCGCTTCCTGCAGACTTCAGCTATATCTTATTTGCAATTATAACTTTCTCACTTGGATTGGGCCAGGGGTTGTTCTCTGCCCCTAATACAACAGCAATAATGAATTCTGTCCCTGAAAATACAAGGGGTGCAGCATCAGGGATGAGAGCCACGTTTACGAATATGTCTTTCATGTTCAGCATGGCGTTGTTCTTCACAATATTGATACTTGGGATGTCATCAGAGCTTTCAGCCGCATTGTACAGCGGAATGGTCAATGCAGGAATACCTGCCAACGCCTCAATGCAAATTTCAAAGCTTCCTCCAACTGCAGCTTTGTTCTCTGCATTCTTGGGCTATAACCCTATGAAGACATTGCTCCCTGCTAGCGTTTACAGTGCATTGCCAAATGCAACTAGAACAGAGGTAACTGGGCTTTCATTCTTCCCTCATCTGCTTTCGAAGCCATTTATGGATGGAATGAAGTTAGTGCTATACATAGCTGCAGGAATGTCACTTATAGCTGCAATAGCTTCAGCTCTGAGAGGAAAACGTTATATCTATGGAATTGAAAACTGATTCAACTGCGTTTAAAAGTAATTAGGTTTGTTTACGTATAAGAAGAGGCTTAATTGCCAAACTTTTTTGATTTTCTTATTATCTCTTATCTGATTAAGAGTAGTGCCCTATTATAAGCAATAGGATAAAAGATAAAAAAATAAAGTAGCAAGCCATTTAGCTTACTTTTATGTAAATCAAAAACTTAATAGGGAATAGCCTTCATCTACACTTTGCATTATGTAACTGCCTATAGGTTGCAAATCTATCTTGCCTTTTAATTTCTCCTCAAGGTTATTGTTTCTTGCAAAGTTAACGCATGCTAAAGGATGAACGGCAGCTGAAATTTTATTCAATTCTTCCTGCAATTCAGCGTCCTCTGCAATAACTCCTTCGCTAGGGCCCCAAAACATCAGCTTTACATCTTTTCCTTGCTTAAGCATCCCAGATGTAAAGTTTAATGCCATCTTTACTTTAGCTTTTTCTCCACTCATCACTATAGAAAGTATTTTTGCCATATTTTTATTTAACTTTAAAAATATTTATCTTTTATTAGACAAAACTTTTATTTAAATAAAATAAGTAACAGCCTCTGAAAAGATATTATAAATTATAAAAAGATAAGTATAAATATTATATAAAATTTAAACTTTATTTAGTGATATAATGGGGATTATGAAATCTATTAGTATGAATAATAAGAAACAAATAGAAAGAGAAAGTGGGGAGTTTTATAGTAAATTGCTAGAGGATAACGAAAAAATAATTGATGTAGCTAACGATATAAAATACAATGTAAAATTCTTAAATAGCAAAGGAATTGAGGGTGGCAGAAGTGCTGCTAATTCTGTTAAAAAAAGGTGGGTTAAAGCTAACCTTATAATTACAGATAGGCATTTGATCTTTGTAAATAGAAGAGCAGATATTAATAATTTAAAGGAAAGTGATGCATATCTAAGTGTAAACCTTAATTTAGATTCAACGAAGCAAGATATAAAGAAGGCAAGCGCACACAACGAATTTGTTGTCAAAAAAGACATTGAAGAAACCAAAGATATTAAAAGTTTAATAAAAGGAACATCAATTTTAGAGCGCTATGGGGCTTTTAAAAACCATGTTACCACATTCGGCGGTCTAAATAAGGGATTGGGGAAACTAAAAATTACTGTATATACATTGCAAAATCTAGCTATAATAGATGTTAATAACCATAACCAAAACCTGAATCTAATAGCTGAAAAGTTGCAAAAAGAGGGCAAGCAATCCGAGAAGTACCAAAAAATGATCAGAAAAACAGAAGAGGCATATTCCAATCCAAAGTATGCTAAAATGAACCTAAAAGCACTAAAACCTGCAAAGCTTACACTTTTAATAAAGAAGTTAGATAAGGAAAAAGAAAACGAAATTTATGATAAGCTTTCAAAGATCGATAATACGCAATCGATAAATTTCATAAATGACAAGGATGCAGTAGAAAAAACATATATGGAAGATAGGTTGCCGCCAGTAGAATTAAGAAAGTAATCATTTACTTTATCTGTTTATTTTTCTTTTTTATATTAACTGGCCTTATTCCTGAATTATATTTTAAGTTTAGTAATTTGAAATTCTATAATATATAGCAATTTACAATAGCTTCAAATATCTATTTTGCTTATAATAAAATTGCAATTCAAGCAAACATTAAGATGATATAAAATATTAGTATAGATGCTATTGAAAGGGTTATATTATCATCCATTTTTATAGGCAGGCTCTCCACAACAGCTAGCACAAACGAAATTAATATGGCAATAGGCCCTAATAGAAGGTAACCAAATATACTTCCTATTGCGAAGAATGCAAATGTCCCTGATAATGTCTTTCTTCTATTGTAAGGCAATTTTAGCCTGTTAAATTTTATCCCAAATATAGTAGCAGCTGAATCCGAAAAGAATAATATTATAAGGAAAAACACTGCATATATTGCTTCTGTGGCAAATGACAGTATAAGCATGGTCCCGAATGCTAGGGTCAATGCGCCAAATCCATATATGTCGGATCTTCTTTCCAATTTATGAAATGCAGATGTAAAACTATTATTTAGATCATAAATGTAAGAATTGAAAATATAGCCTAATAATATAAGAAGTGCTATTATACCTATGTAATGTTCTGGGAAAACTAATATTGCCGCTATTACTATGATTCCTAATGTCAGCTCAAATAAATCCCGGTCTATTTCTATATGTGTAGTGCCATTTGACTTTTTGTTAAAATTAAAGTATATAGCCTCCAAGCCAAATAAGGAGCCTATACTTATAGATCTGAGAGCCCAATCCAATGCCTGTTCTTGATTAATATATAGTATCAGAAATACGATAAAGAGAGAGGTAAATAGTATAAACCGCTTTTTGTCAACACCATACAGTCCCAATAATAGGTA
Organism: Microcaldota archaeon; assembly: GCA_021798935.1. Classification (GTDB taxonomy): domain Archaea; phylum Micrarchaeota; class Micrarchaeia; order Micrarchaeales; family Micrarchaeaceae; genus Mancarchaeum. Next base: position 26,272 of record JAJZBL010000005.1, on the reverse strand, counting down.
TGCAGAATCTGCAATAAGAATTGATGATACTGTTAAGATAAGAGAATGGCCGAAAAATGACAATATGCCAATTATTAAGGAAAGAACAACTAGCTGTGCCAATTTTTCAAGCTTTTGATCCTTGATTTTTTTAAATATTGCTGTTTTTCTTTTTTTTATGAGATTGAACTTTGACTTATATGAAATTAAAATTACTAAGAATAAGATTAATGAATAAAGCAAGTAAACTATGTAATTTGCGGAGAAAGCCATTATCACACTAGATTATATATATTATCCAAGCAGCCAAGAAGAACCCTCCTATTATTACAAGAGGAACGGCCAATTTTGCCACTGCAATCATTGAATTGAGTGTTGTTACTATCCTGTCCCTTCCATTTGCACCCCAAATCTTGAAATTCTTCATCTTTATATTAGCATGCCCTATAGTGCACTCCGACATATCCCTAATTGCCGATTCTACTCCTTCATCTACCATTTTTTCAAGCTCTTTGGAATATCTTGTATGCGATCCTAATACATTGCTGGCAGTCAGCTTAAAAGAGTTTACAAAATGGGTATCTGTTGAATACAGCTCAGCACGCATATTGTATTTCTCTTTAATGTGGTTGACAAGCAAATCCCTAAACTGTGGCTTTATGTTGTTTGCGTTAAAATATATCATGCAGTAATTGAGTTTTCCAATCGAAAATACTGATATGTTTAGGTTGCCAGGAGCTATATCAACACCACAGTTTATTTTAGTTGCAGGATTTACCGAATAGAATCCCGCTTTAAGCTTGCCTTCACTTATCTTATGCAAGGAGGATATTGCTTTTAAGTAGTCATTTGCAACCGCAGAATTTATTTTTACACTTTCTAATTCCTTTTTAGGGGCGGACTCATACCTTGAATTATGAGCATCTAGCAGGATAGGATGCTTGGCATATGCCTGTAAAGCATTCCTGAACAAGATTGCTGTTTCAGGTGCTATGTCCTCCGTAACCCTGGGTGCTCTTGTAAATGTCACTAACCCAAATGATCCAAATTTGATAAGTGTAATCTTTGCAGTTTTGTATTCCCCTTCATAAAATTCAGAATTTCCAGAAAAACCTATTTTCATAGCGGATTTTATGCCTTGGTATAAGGCTAACTTGACCTTTCCATACTCGTTGCTTGATACTGCATTGTAATCATCGCTCACAGTTGGATGCATTATAAAAGTAGTTGTCTTATAAGTGCCAACTGAATACTTTTCAAGTAAGTAAGGGAAATTGCTGCTCCCGATAGTACCCATTGGGCCATAATGCAAATTTGGAACGAAGAATATACCTTTTAATTTGCCTGAACTGCTTTTGAATACTATGGTATCTGTATTTACATTGTAGTTGCGTGAATTGCTTAAGATGGGCTGTGGGATCATTATATTAACATTAAACAGCCAGTCTTGTAGCATCTGTGTGAATATATCAAACCCACTGTATCCAAGGGATTTTTTAATTGGAGAATCTATGAAGTAAATTATAACATAGGCTATCAGAAGGAATACAAATATCCCAAAATACAGTTTCACAAGAAGTATTTTTAGGGGCAATGCAGGTATGAGCAATATTTTGAATACAGGGATAAGGAAAAGAAGGTTCAATGTCGGCTGCACAAGCGATGTCAGGCTTGATACCTTTCTCTCATTAAGCAGTATTTTGGATACAAAGAACCACCATGCATAGATTGCCGCATCACCTAAAAGTATTACAAGCACACCTAAGGCAGCTATATCAGTTAAAGAGGCTATAGAAACTGAGAGCATTATGAATATTCCATAAGATAGCAAGGAGATAATTGAGGAAAAGATTATATACTTCAATGTAATGTACCTTTTCATAGCCTTAAATGCAATTATTGTCATCGTAAATGGTATTATAAGTGCGACTATCCCAACCAGGACACCACTTGCAAGGATGCTTTCAAAATCGCTAAAAAATATACTATGCCTTACAATTGCAGATGATATTATGCCTATCAATAGGCTGTAAACTATTGAAATGATAAGCAAGGTACGTGTGCTTGGCAGATGCTTTGAGAAAACCTTTACGTTTCCTAATGCACCCTCATAGCTCTTGAACTTTAAATCTTTAGATTTTTCCATTGCAATCCTCTTTAAATTTTGCAATCGCCTTTGCAATATATATTAACTTCATCTGCCTGCTTCTTAAAAATAGATATTTTAAAAGCATGCAGTAGATTCACTTTAATATTTTATATTATGATTTATTGACACATTATATAAATGTTTTCCAAAAGCGATCTATGGTTGTGGCTTCACCTGCAAGTGCCCATTATCAATACGTTTTTAAAATTTGAGATATAAATAAAACTGATTCTATGCCTGACAAAATAAGATGCTCACATATACTAGTTGACAAGGAGTCAACAGCAAAGGAAGTTTTAGAAAAGCTTAAGGAAGGCGAGGATTTCTCAAAGCTAGCTTCTGATTACTCGCTTGATGGCTCAAGGAGAAGGGGAGGAGATCTAGGATACTTTGGCAGGGGCATGATGGTAAAGGAATTCGAGAAAGCTGCCTTCAATCTTAAAAAAGGGGAAGTTTCAGGAATAGTAAAAACACAATTTGGCTATCATATAATAAAGCGCACTGGTTGATCATAAATATCTTGGTTTCTATGGAAGAGAATAACCCATCAGATAATTCAGCCAGCAATACAAGCAACCCTAATGCAAATTCAATTGCTGCTTCTGTCAACGAAAGCCAATCCCAACCTACGGATATAGCAAGCCAAGGCGGAGGGATATTCAATGGCAATATCAATAAGATAAGCAAAGAGCTGGACAAGAATAAAAAAGAGGATGACAAAGCGGCAGCTGATGCATCAAGCAATGCCGCTGCCAACAGCCAAGCAAATGAGAGCAAAACAGCAGAAGATGATAAAGAAAGCAGGAAGCTTGGATTTAAGGAAACATTCTTCCTTGCATTTGGAGGGCAGGCTCCTTTCATATCCCTGCTTACATTCGGGACTGTAATGATAAGCATGGTTGGTGTGGCTGGAGCCTTTGCAATGATAATAGCCACGTTTGTAGTGCTTGCAAACGGGCTGGTCGTATATGTTATGTCAAGCAAGTTCAAAAGAGGGGGAGGATATTACATCTACGCATTTTACTCCCTAACTTCAAAGTTGGGTTTTGAAACAGGTTGGAGCTACTTTTTATACTCATTGGCTTATGGAGGTGCACTTTTAGTAGGGGGGGCATATGTGCTGTTCACATTCACTGGGATAAATCAAACACTGCTCGCTTTGGTTGTCGCGGTAATCGCTTCTGCATTTGTACTAAAAGGAATAAAGATATCCGCTAAATACGCTATGGTAATGTCGATAATTGAGATAACTGCAATAATCGTATTGTCAATATTCTTCCTTGGCACATCACACTGGCACTTCTATGATCCTATAAGCTTCCCAGCGTTGCTATTCACCGCTGTTATATTTGGATTAGGCATACCAACAGGATATGGATCTATAGCACCATTGAGCAGTGACATAAAGGATTCAACAAGAACAATAGGGAAGGCTTCAGTATCCGTGCTATTGGTAGGGGGATTCATAGCCGCGTTCTTCTTCTATTCATTGGGGGCAATAAGCTTTACAGGCAATGTGATAGAGCTCATGGCCGTCAAGTTTGGCATAATAGGCGCTATACTTATAGGTTTCATAGCGTTGAATGATGGCACTCTTGGAGGAATGGCATATATGATAGCAAACTCAAGGACGTTCAGCGCTATGAGCTCTGATAAGAAATTTCCAACTATATTCTCAATAAATATAAATGACAAGCCCATACTTTCAGAGATCTTCATAGTGCTTGTTTTTATAATAGTAATCGTATCTGTTACTAAATTCATAGGGTTGTATGCAGCCTTCATAGCTTTAGGTGCATTGGCAGGATTGACAAACTTGGTAGTCCATATATCTGCAGGGATATCCTTAGTAAGGATATCGATAAAGAAGCTGCATAAGCGTATTATGGAATTTGGAGTAGGGTTTCTTGCAAGCTTTATATCATTCATAGTGCTTATATTCTCGTTGCCCGGAATTGACAAGTATACCGTTTACCTGTTCTTTGGGTGGATAATACTGGGATTTCTTTACAGTGAGGCTTTGGATATGGCAAATGATGTAACTGATGAAAACCAATAAAAATTTAGTTCTATAAAAATCAGATTATTTAATTGGGGTGTAATTGTATGGAAGACATGTATAAAAATTACGATACTTCTAAGCTTAGGCAAGTCAGCCTATCCCTTATATGGGATGAAAAGAGGATACTGCTTGCAATGAAAAAAAGAGGATTTGGAGAAGGGCTTTGGAATGGCTATGGTGGAAAGCAGAAGGAAGGGGAGACCATAGAGGAAACCGCAATTAGGGAAACTAGGGAGGAGATAAACATAACGGCGACTGAGATGGAGAAAGTAGGGACATTAAGCTTCTTTTTTGAAGGTGTGCCTTCAGACCAGAATTGGAACCAGAAAGTTACCGTATTTAGGATTACAAAGTGGGAAGGCACTCCATCTGAAAGTGAAGAGATGAAACCGCAGTGGTTTGACATAAACAATATACCATATGACAAGATGTGGCCTGATGACATAATATGGCAGCCCAAGGTGCTTAAGGGCATGAAGGTAGAAGGAACGTTCATATTTGATGCAAATAAGAAGCTGAAAAAATCAGATATAAAAGTATTGTAGTGCACCGTAGGTAATTTAAAACACTTAAATCCTTATCGCTAGCAAAATATGTAAAATATGTGCGCTTATTTTTAATAATCAATAAATAGCTTTCTAATTAAATAATAGTTTAAATTTAATCTTTTTATTAACGCATTTTCTTGAGGGGAAAAAGATGAACTGGTCAAAAGAAGATACTATATTAGCCGTAATAGTAATAGGCACACTTATGGCATCTATAGACTCGACTATAGTTCTTCTTGCATTCCCTGCTATGACTCAAGCTCTGCATTCGACAATATCCACCATAATATGGGTAATACTTATTTACATGATAGTGGTTGCGGTATTCTCAACACAGTTTGGCAGGATTGGCGATATATATGGAAGAAGCAAGATGTTCAACTTAGGATTCGTAATATTTACTATAGCTTCCTTCCTATGCGGCATAGCGCCTACCGATATAACATTGATAATATCGAGGGCAGTGCAGGCAATAGGAGGAGCACTGATAGCATCAAACAGCAGTGCCATAATAGCAGATACTTTTGAGAGGCACAGGATAGGAAGAGCATATGGATTCACAGGAATGAGCTGGAACATAGGAGCACTTCTCGGAATACTGCTCGGAGGCATTATAACAACTTATATCGGATACCGCTATATATTCTTCATAAATGTCCCCATAGGGATAGTGGCAGTCATACTAGGCCTGAAATATGTAAAGGACAAGAATAAGACAAATGATAAGCTTGACATATATGGGATGGCCGCGTTGGGGATTGCTGTGGCATTGATAGCTTATGCTGGTATAAACTACGCTTCTGTTGGCCTGACTTACCCTAATGCAATAATGCTTATAATAGGCATAATAGCAGCCTTCATATTTGTAATTATAGACAAGAAAATAAAGATGCCCACAATAAACTTCAAGATGTTCCAGAACAAGATATTCAAGAACTCCCTGCTTGCATCATTGTTCCAAGGGCTTGGATTTATGGGTGTAACCTTCCTTCTTATAATGTACTTGCAGGGAGTAAGAGGATACTCGCCTTTATACGCCTCGCTGGTTTTGTTCCCAGGATATGTCGTGAGTGGAGTACTTGCACCTTACATGGGAAAATATTCAGACAAGTTAGGCGCAAGACTCATATCAACGGTAGGCATCTTATTCATGGTTTTAGGTGTGTTATTTTACCTGTTTGTGCTTGGTGTTACAACACCTATATATTATGTTGTAATAGGAACCATAATAACAGGATTTGGCGGGGCTATGTTCTGGCCTGCAAATAACAGCGCGGTTATGGCAAATGTATCTGGAGAACTAAGAGGATCTGCTTCAGGCACTCTTAGGCTTTTCAGCAGCCTTGGCTTGATAGGAAGCTTCATAATAGCATTTGTTGCAGCAGCTTCCGCGGTGCCAAGATATCTTGCATTTGAGATATTTGCAGGGACATCCAAGGTAATAGGAGGAATAGGAAAGGGATTTGTAGCTGGAATGCACGTTGCTTTTATAGCTTTGATAGCAATGCTTATAATTGCAGGAATATTCTCGTTTGCGATAGGAAAAGAGAATAGGATGGGAGAATATAAGCATCCTGGAGAAGGTGGTGAAGCTCATTCAAAGGAAGATAAATCTGCAAATCCTGGACGTGCTTAAAAAGATTATTTAGGTGAAGATGGCATAGAACTTAGGTATTTTTTCATTATGTTGATTGCACCTTTTGAACTCAATACTTCCTCTATAGTCCTATTTATGCTATAATTGCTGCTTGAATAAGCTATAAGCAGTATGTCATTGCCATTGTAAAATTTGCCTTTTAAAGGCATATAGGGCTTTGACTTGAGGTATTTTATTATCTTATATCTTCTGGCGCTGCCTCTAAGATCCTTTGTGATGTATGCCACTGCAAAGAACATCGCAGAGCTTTCAACTAAATTATTAATTAAATCTGATAATTTCTTAGGACTTAAGCTTGTCCCTAACCCTCTTTTCATCTCTTTTAAATAACCTCTATAAAAATCTACTAAAAAGTATTGGACCTGGTGGAAATAGCCATGTGCCAAGAGAGCTCTATAGCTTATCCTATCCCTTCCTTTCAAATAAGTAGGATTTATTGTAACAATGCCTAAAGATCCATTATTCGAAGATTCTTCAGCATCATCAAGTTCCTTTGAGATCCTAGCTTTTGGCAGAGGGAACTTTGCATCTGCCAAAGAATGGAAAAACTGATCTATTTTTGCAATTTCTTTGTCGAGTAAAGATTCATTTATCATTTAGCATAACCTTATTGAAGCACAACAAGCATAAATGCAAATAAAAGCTTAAAATACTATTCTAAATTGCAGGTTTTTGATTTTTAAGATACTTATCCGATAAGTCAAAAAGTTGCTCCAATGACCTGATGCCATTTATGACATTGAGAAAATCACCGATACCCCCGTTGAATTTCTCGTATATATTTGAAACGAGCTTCTCCGTCTTAATAATATCATCAAGTTCCTCTCCAAAAATAAGATTATCAACACTATCCTGTGTGCTAAGAACCGAAACTTTCCTATACGAAAAGGCAAGTTCCTTTTTGAAATCTTCATATTTGATTATTTTTGAAAGATCTGGAAGCTTATTAGCAGGGCCTGAAGTTTTTAATAAATCAGGATCTGACGTTATCTTCTTTGCAATAAGATAAGATGTGAAATATACAAAAGCCTCATTGATCATATAGCTTTCATCATATCCGAGCCCATAAGGTGATTTTTGGCCTTTATTCAATTCATCTATCTTAGCATGGACTATTTCATGCAATATGGTAAAAAACAGGTTGAATCCAAATCTAGTTCTCTGTTCTTTATTGTTCAGGTCTTTTATATCTTTTTTTTCATCTCCTAGATAAAGTGTTATATTGCCTTGTTCTTTTCCTGGTGTTCCAAGTGTGCAATTGATCACACTGCTGCTACTATTTGATCCTCTTAAGTAGTTTTTTTCATTCGTAAATGATCCTCCAAATACCGTGTTCTCCTTTTCCATATGCACCTCTACATTATAGGAGTTGTCCAGAGAAAGGAATGGGAAATTTTTATAGATAAATTTTTTGGATTTATTAATAAATTCAGTTACAAGATCCGATTGGTTCTTGTTGTTCAAATTTAACAGTATAGAGTCTGAAGCCTTTATAATGTCATTAAATTCCGATTTGGTTTTATCCGAATATACCATCATGGTATCATGTATCTTTGAATGCCATTATATATTTAATTATTGCTTTAAATTTATATTTGCAAGCAATTTCATAGCTACAAAAGGAGAATAAGGCAAAATGAAACCCAAGGCATAAATAATATTTATTCCTAGAAGAAAGCATACAAGCATACATTGCATAATTCAATTGAATATAAAGCAATAATCAGTTAGCAGATTTTTCTCTCAAATGTGTCTTCAACCTCTTTTCGTAAAAAGTTAATATACTAATAAAAGAAAAGGAGCAACAAATTAATTTTAAAAGATTATTAACAAACGAAAGGTTTAAATATAAAAAATATAATTTAATTTGGTGGATTATTTGGAAGATTTAAAATTTAAAGATTTTAAAGAAGAAAAAATAAACAACCTATCTAATTATATTGAGGAGGGGTTGAAAGCAGGGTATGTAGGGAAAGATTTTAAACGTCTCAACCTGCTTATTGATATAGCTTTGAGCAGGCCTTATTCAACCGAAGAGGAATTTTCATCTGAAATAATAAAATTCTTAAAGAAATCAAAGCTTGAAAGAAATAAACTTAAGATACTTGCGGATGAAGCAAATAAGGACGTCAAATTATTTATAAATGCATTTGATAGAGTAGCAAATTCAAATGTTGAATATATTACAGCATCCGTAATAAGCTGGAATCTGCATTTAAAGAATAAATCAAAACAGCAGCTAGACCTTGGAAGGATATATGAGATTTCTAGGACACCACAAGATTTAATCAAAAATCTCGATCCTAAAATAGATTTTGGCATTCTAATGCCGATAGCATCTTTATATGATAAAAATTTAATGGATACAATTTCATCAAAATATCGCTCTTTGGGCTTAATTGATTCTATAGATAAGGCTTTAGAATTAGGAATTATAACAACAAAATATAGCTACCTAAATCGTGTCAGGGTAGGCCCAAATGAACCAGATTTTGAATCGACTATATCAAAGAAAAAACATCTTTATTCTTATATAAAGGAGCTGTTGCCAAAAGTCTTGCATGATTTTAAAGATCAAAAGAAATTTTTATTACCAAATCAAAATAAAAAGCAAGTCCCTCTTTTTGATGCAGAGAAAGATTTAGAAAGAAAACTTGATGACCATTCAATATATAATGCAGATATTGCAAGAAAACAGGCAATTGATGATGCTATCAGGAGCAAAGATATATTTGAATTTATAGACAATTTGGATTACATCTTAATAGCAGATTTTTACAGAATGAAAGAGTTATCTGATACAATGGAAGATTTAGATGAAGACATTGAAAAAGAGCTTCTTAGAGAAAACGCTGTAGACGTTATAAGAACCACTTATGATGACCTGAATAGAGCCATCGATAATCTCAACGCTATATCATCTTATCATTTAATTCGCAAAGAATAATTTTATTTGAATGGAATAAACATATGATCAATATATTCTATGGAAGTCCCTGATTTTAGCTATGAAGATATTGCTTTTCCTAAATCTTTAATTTTTATTTTAATAAAATTTTTATAAGCCTTTAATATAAAAGTTTGCATACCGATTAAAATAATATACTTTACGATTAAGATGGTAGAAATGGCAAGCAACTATGATATAGATGTGGAAAATATCAAGAAAGACTTTCCAATATTTAATATAAAGATGAATGGCAAGCCTCTTGTTTACCTTGACAGTGCTGCAACCTCTCAGAAGCCGAAGCAGGTAATTGATTCCATAGTCAAATACTACTCTGAATACAATGCCAACATACACAGAGGCATATATGAGATAGCTGAACGTGCAACTGAGGAGTATACAAATTCTAAGGAAAAACTAGCCAAGCTGATAAATGCAAAGAGCATAAGAAACATCGTATATGTAAGGAATACGACAGAGGCTATAAACCTTGTCGCCCTATCATGGGGAAATGCAAATATCGAAAAAGGGGACCATATACTCATATCGGATATGGAACACCATAGCAACCTGGTTCCATGGCAGCTTCTAGCAAAAAGAAAAGGCGCGATCCTGGATTACATAAAGCTTGATTCCAATGATGAAAAATTAGATATGGAAAGCTTTAAGGAGAATTTAGAAAAGGATCCAAAGATTGTTGCAGTGACTCAGGCTTCCAATGTGCTAGGAACAATAAATGATGTAAAGTACATTACAAAGGAAGCGAAGAAGCATGGATCTGTGGTATTGGTTGATGGAGCCCAATCCGCACCACATATGCCAGTAGATGTACAATCTATAGGTTGTGATTTCTTTGCACTTTCTGCCCACAAGATGCTAGGCCCCACTGGAATAGGTGCACTTTATGGCACTGAGGAAATCCTGAATTCAATGGACCCACTGTACGGTGGGGGGGACATGATAAGCACAGTTACAAGGCATGCCCATAGCTGGAATTCATTGCCTTGGAAGTTTGAGGCTGGAACATCTAATATAGAGGGTGGCATAGCTTTTGGTGCTGCAATAGATTATCTAAATACCATAGGTATGGATAAAATACGCAGGCATGAGGAAAAACTTACAAAGCATGCGCTCGAATCTTTGGAAAATGTAGATAATGTAGAAGTATATGGCCCAAAGAAAGGGGATATAGAGATAAAATCAGGAGTTGTTTCATTCGGCATAAAAGGTGTGCATCCTCATGATGTCGCCCAGATATTCAACAATGAAGGCATTGCAATACGTGCAGGGCATCATTGTGCGATGCCTCTGGTTACTGAGGTATTGAGGCAAGGTGCAGTATCCAGGATGAGTTTTTACCTTTACAATAACGAAGAAGATATAGACAAGGCAATAGCTGCAATAGATACAGTAAAGAAAATATTCAAGCTTCAGTAAAAGCGAAATAAAGAGAATCAAATTTTAGAGTTAAATCCAAATATCAGAAGCACTGCACCTGCCAGTATTGCCATTGCTGCTGCAAATCCATATGCGTAAAGAGGACCTAGCACGTAAAGAAATCCTAATGCTATATTGGCTACGAAAAGCCCTATGCTGCGTGATGAAGTAAGTGCACCCATACCACTTCCCGAATTTACTTTGCTTTTAGCAAGTGAAACTATTGTTGGCTCAAGAGTTTCTATTGTACCAACTGCTATCCCTATTATAAATATTCCTAAATATGATGCGATGATTCCAAAGCCAAAGTGGTAAGAAATTCCTATTATCAATGAACCTATGCCTGCAAGGAAGTAGCCGAATATAGCAAGATTTCTGACAATCCTTTTTGCAAATACACCCGCTATATAACCCACTATTGCAGATATTAAAAGGAACACAGCATATGAAAGTACACCGTACAAATCTGTTGATTCCTGCGCTATTGTAAGTACAGGGAAGCTCATGCTGTAGAAGCTCAATCCATATATTCCTGTTGCGAGTATTACACCTTTATAAGCTCCTGCCTTTGCCTTCGCAGCTTTTGTTGCCGACTTGATCGATGACAGGATATGCTTGCTTTTTTCTTTGCTTGGATTTCCCTTGTAATGTACTAGGAAAAGGCAAAATGATGATATTAATATAGGTATTGCAGTTGCAAGAAATATCAGCTTTAAAGCAACTCCCAAATAGATCCCTATTGAAAGGTAAGCAACTGCAACGATTCCCCCTCCTACATCAAGTGCATTCAAGAATCCATAAACTTTTGCCTTGTCCAGCTTGCTAGATATATCTCCTATCATTGCCCTTCTCGCAGGAGTCCTGAAGTTCCTCGCCCACCATCCAGCAGAGAATATAGCGGTAGCTTCTGCAGCAAAAGAGGCAAATCCTGTAAATGACAATATAGGTATCAGCAAGTTTCCTAATATAGCTATCTTCTTCTTGCTGTGCCTGTCTGCTAATTTTCCACCATAATATGCGAAGAGAGATCCTATACCATAAGCAAGTGCCATCGCTATTCCCAAGTAGTATGCCGGTGCCTTTAAATAAAGTACAAGAAATATAGGGAATCCTGCAATGAGTGCTTGGTATCCTGCATCAGCAAAGAATGCGGATAGTGATATCAATAGGACATCCCTTGTAAGCCATTTTCTCATAATTTAATTTTCATTGCCAAAATTTATAATCATTGGTTTCTTGTCTGCAAGTATTGCATGAATCCCTTATACATTCTTAAACATTTTGGAAGTCCTCTAAAAGTGCTATTCACGTTTCTTTTTTATCGATTGCAAGCTTTAGCGGCAATGTTTAAATATTATTTAATTAATAGTATATTAGTGGTTAAGTGGTATTCAAAACAAAAAGTTCAGAAGTTTATGATAAAGCTATGTATATAGCTGATGCAGAAAAGAATTTCACGGATGTTCGCAATATACTCCTTGATAATGATATAGGCATAAACAGCAATATGCATGTTAAAGGCAGCACGATTAATAAACTTGGCATATACTACAAAGGAGAAAAGGTAGCAGAAGTTGGGTACTCTATCGAAGATGGGGAATATTCTAAATTAACTATTTATAAGGAAAATGGCTGGAAAGAAAAATTAGATGACGTCTATAAGAGCACTCGTTTAATTGTCAAGAATAGGGCAAAAGAAAGAAATCTAGATCCTAATGGCCTTCTTGTTCTTGACTACAAAAAGGTATTCAAGAATAGAACAAAAGAAGCAGAGATGAGGCTTACAGGTAGTGTGAAGGATTTATTTACTGAATCAGTCGAAGTGTATAATGCAGCATACAAATTTGGCGATATAAAAGAGGCACTTGATAAAAAGCGCATAGATTTGATTTATAATGCATCGAATTCTATGAAAAATATCCATGTAGACATTTATCATAATGGGAGGCTTGCGGCTAGGGTAGGCAAATATGAACTTGTTGGAGATAGCAGAAAAAAACTAGGTGCAGTTGTTTATAGGGATGACGGCTGGCAGCAGGATTTGTACGAAATCTACTCCAAATCTAAAGAACTTGAAGAGCAAAGCAATCAAAAATCCGAATTAAGAGGCGCATAAATTAAGGAATACGCTGGAAATATTGCAAATTTTAGCTTGGTATAAAAGAAACTGCAGAATATTCATTTATTCTTGCCTTATTTGTCATATACCTATGTCTAATGAGCAGTCGCAAATTATAAAATTATAGATAACAACTTTTGTATAGTTATAACTACACAAAAGTATAAATACATAATATTATAACGTGAAAACATCGGAATTGATATTAATACTTAAAAATTCCAACTTAAATGTATTCTCTATCTATGATGCCTCAAAAATAATTGGAAAACCTATTCCATATACTTCTTTGTTCTTGAAAAGCGAATAATTAACAATTAAAAATAAGTAATTAATAAAGTAAAATTAATAAAAATTTATTAATTAACCTCCCTTTCTGTTAATAAAACTTTTTCCATTTCGTCTTCATCCAAACTAATATTAGGCATTTCATAGTGAGTTTCTATAATTTTATTTAAATCTTTATTTAGATCTTCACTTAATTTTTCATTTTCTTTTGGTTACCAATCAAATTTTGGGCTTTTGAATTGCTTCAACTCTCTGTTCATATATTAACTTAAATGTTATACCTAAGGAATCGATATCATTTAGGACATCCTGATTTTTTATATTTTTCAATTAATCCTTTTTCTTTATTAAAGAATTTAATTAATTTATCTTTTTAATCCTTAAGTATGCTTTTGGGTAATTTAGAAGTCATCTTAGTAACGAATTCACTCTTTTTTCCTTCTCATCACTTAATATCTTTGATGCATCAATATCAATCACATAGTACTTATTGTTTTATTATACAGTTAATGGTTTTCGGATATTCTAATTTTTATCATCAAATTTTAATATTTTAAAGCAGGTTAGATCAATTACTTATAACTATTTACGGTAAAGCCATAAATATTTAATAAACTAATAATAAAATTATGTGTTTGTTATGGAATTAAATGTTAAAAAAACTGATGAAGATATAAAGAAGACTGTAGAATCGAACGTGACAGGTTTAGATGTTATAGGAGAAGGGAAAGCATATGTTTATCAAAATTCATTAGATGGATTATTTTCTCATGAATATGAATTGTTAGATTTATACAGACCAAAAATCAAATTCTCTTTTTCTAAAAAAGAAAAACATTATAATGAGATTGAGAAATTTGTTAATACTATGTCTGATGAATTTGAAAAAGAATTCAAAAAAATGAAAGATTCATATATCACTTTTAATAAAAATAATATTGAATCAGATAATAATAAAGATAAAAAAGAAGATAGCTATATTAAAGATAAGATTTCTCTTATATTTTCAATAAACATAGATAACACAATAGCTAAGTATAGCCATATTTTTAAAGATCTTCAGGATAATAAAAAAGAAATGAATTGGTGCTTAAATAAATGGGAATCTTTAAATAAATCTAAAGAACCAAAAGAGATAAAGGCTACCGAAATAGTAGATAATTACCAATTTATGGAACTTGCTAAGGGAATTTACGATTCTAACAAAACACTTGACGAGTTAAGCAATTTAGGTATATCTGAAATAGACCAAGAGGATTTTCTAATAAAAATTGGTTCAATAATAAATAATTTAGAAGAAGATAGTAAATTTAATAGTAAAAATAAAAGGTATTATGACGATCTTGAAATTAAACTCATAGGTAATGAATATAAGAAAAAGTTGATATCAGTTGCAAAAGAAGGTAAACCTTTATCGGAATCTTATAAAGATGTAATCGAAAATATGAGAAAATTAGAGGAAGATGATGGTATATCAAAAATTAAAAATGCAAGTGATCCATTGGAAGCTGTAGAATTAGAATACCAAGTTAGAAATAATACATTCAAAAATTATATGAGATTATGATAGTATTTTAATATTGTTAATTTTGTTATCTTATTAAAGAGAATTTTATCAATAGTTAAAAGCTTAATCTAATATATAATATTATGAAACTTAACAAATCCTGAATTTATTAATATGGACAAAGCTTTACTGCAAGAGCATCAGTTCAATAAATGGTTTACTTCAAAAGTTAATTGATAAAATGAATATTTCAGAATTCAAAAAACCTTCTGCTAAACTTATTCCAAATAGTACAAGCCAATTTTATACATTTGTGCCTGATAATTTGCCTATCAAAATAGAGTATGATGACGAACTCATAAGATTATTATCTGATGCCAACCAGCAAACCCACATATGTACTTTTCCAGCAGCTTTTTGCCTCTTACTTTATAACTGTAAATAGAGCATCCAATATTCTTAATGTTACTTATCCAACGGCAAAAAAGGCAGTGGATAATCTTGTCAAAGCCGGCGTAATATAGCCAATAATAACGAATAAAAGTAGAAATGTATTATTTATTGCGAATAGAATAGGAGAGATATATAAATTGTAATATGGTTGTCTTTAAAATATTCAAAATTTTAAGAAAAATAAAACCGAAATTATGAAAAATTTGTTTCTTTATTTTTTAATATCTTAATTAATTCTGTGATATAATCTTAACCCTGAAGAATAGCATATTTATAATTTGTTAGGGTAAATTATATAATTTATCTATTCTTTTTATCTTTTCTAAGAATACCATTATGATGGCGACCGGGAACTGCATATACTCCGGAAGAAGTATCAGACCTTTGTGCATTTATAGTCATTTTTATATCTTTATTATTTGAAATTATTTTTCCAATTAATTCTGATATACTTGTTCCTTCTCCATCTGCAAGTATTTTTAAAGCATTAGCCAATTCTTCATTTACTGAAATTGATATTCTTTTCTTATCCTTTTCCTTTTCTTTTGTACCCATAATAGCACCAATCAAAATATATAAACTAAATAATTTTATAATATTTTTATAGGTATTGATTTTAATATATATAAAAAGAATTTTTATTAGTAAAAATGCATATTTTTACTTGTAAATTTAGATGTTTCTTATGAAAAACTCTTATATAATCAATAAAGGAATTCTAAATTCCAATATTGTTGGAGGAAAAGGATACTCACTGCTTAAACTTAAAGAGAATGGAGTAAATGTACCAGACTTCTTTATAATAAGTACCTACGCATTTGATTCATTTATAAAACTTAAAAACAGAGCTGAAGCAGGTTCGGGTAAAATAAAAAAATCAAAAAATATAGAATTGCCAAAGGAAATAGAAAAAGAGATAATAAAATCATATTCAAAATTCATAAAAGAAGGCATGGTTGCGGTAAGAAGTTCAGCTACTATAGAGGATTCATCAAAGAATAGTTATGCAGGAAAGTTCAAAACAGAGCTGTTTGTGGCAAAGGGGGATTTATTAAGGTCAATAAGAGAAGTTTACAAGTCCATATACAAAGTAGAAAATTTACAAGATATGAAAGAAGTACCTAAAATGGCAGTAATAATACAGAGGCAGATAGATTCAGAAAAATCAGGGGTACTTTTTGTTACTAAAGATAATATAGTAATAAATGCTATATTAGGACAGGGTGAAAGATTTGTCTCTGGAAAAGAAGTTGGGGATATATATAAAATTTATTTAAATAAAAGAGAGTCAGATCCTGATGTAACTATAAATTTTCAAAAGTACGCTAATATTAGAGGAGAAAATAAAAAATTGCCTATATTGGTTTCTTATTCACAGAAACTGCTGAATAGTGAGATTAGGAAGCTTGCTGATGAAGCTATAAAAATATATAAAATATTTGATTCTCCCCAGGATGTTGAATGGTGCATAAAGGGAAATAATATTTTTATACTTCAATCAAGGCCAATAACATCAAATTTGCCAAGCCTACAATCTGATAACCTAACTGGTGATATACCTGTATCCGAAGGGATAGGCAAAGGGATGCCATGGGAAGATGTGAAGAATATACCTAAAGAACCTGTTATAATTGTAAAAGATGAAGTAGGATTAGGCGATATAAAATACTTAAGTAATAGCAATATTGCAGGTATAATCTCCAAATACGATGGTATGTTATCTCATGTGAGTATACTTGCAAGGGAACTTAAAATACCCTATATAACCGGTGTCAATGATTTTGAAAAAATCTTAAATTCAAAAGAAGTACTCATAAATGGAAGCACAGGGGAGATAAAAATAAAAGGCAAATCTGGCAAGCTTATCTCTATAATAAATAAATCTCCTTCAACATTCAAATGGATCCATAAAGATATAAAAAATATAATATACATAAATAAAATGAAATGCTTAGTACGTAAATTAGGCAAATTTTCAATACTTTATTCTGAGGAAAGCAAGGGCTTTGATCAGTTTCAAGAAAGGTTGCCAAATTGCATAAAGCTATCAGGACCCTCTGATGTTTATGTATCATATGGATTATTATTCAGGAGCATTGAAGCAGAAGTAGACAACAGCATAAAGCTGCTTAAAGAAGCATTTGTCAAAGCGTTAGATGCAAAAAGTGTGAACAGATTCAAAGTAGCATATGAAGAAGCAAAAGCAAGGATGATAGCATATTATACCAATGCAAAGAACTCCTATAATAATTACAGTAAATCAAAAGATAAAAAAGCGCTGATAGAAGCTTATGTAGATTCCACTAAGGCATATATTTACTTCAATATGGTAAGGAACTCAGCATTTGATTATGCAGAGTATATATTCGGAAGAGAAATGAGTAATGGACAGAGTATAATAACTGATGCAGAATTATATAAAAAATTTAGCGATACAAAGAGGGGTGAGCTTTTGGAGATCCGGAAGTTGCTAATCCATATACTGGATGACATAAGCAATGCTGCAGATGAAGATACAAGCTATTCCATGATGGATTTTGAAGAAACTGTTGCATTAGAATTGAAGAAGGCTATAGGAGATAAAGAGTACAAGAAAATAATGAAGATTAATTTTGGTTAAAGGCCCTTAAAAGGAAATTTCCAATGTGCTATTTTATCTAAATCTCAATACTTTTTCAAGTTATCTGGTGTTTTTTCAATTTCTTTTGAGCTATTGAACAAGATATTCATATCCAAATTAGCTAAAGGCGTACATATTAAAGGATAGTAATATAAAATTACTTAATATTAAATTAAGATGAGGCTATGAAAGATATTTTCTGCATGATTGTTGAAGGCAAAGCGCCATCATTCAAAATATATGAAGATAAAAATTTTATCGCTGTACTGGATATATACCCGAATATAGAAGGGCAAACATTAGTGATATCAAAAAAGCATATGAGTGGATATGCTTTTGATTTAAGTGAAAAGAAGCTTACTGAATTAATTATATTCACTAGAAAGGTTGTTAAACTACTTGAAAAGAAGTTGAATGTAAAACGTGTACATATTGTTATGGAAGGAACTGGTGTAAATCATTTGCATGTAAAACTATATCCTGCAATAGGCCTTAAGAGCAAGTACTCTAAGGTCTTAGCTAAAGATACAGCGTATTTCAATAAATATGAAGGATATGTTACAACTCTGATGGGGCCTAAAGCAAAAGAAAAGGATTTGAAGAGAGTATGGCAGAAGATAGTTAAATGAATCTACTACCTTATGGAATTGTATACCAATCTATTTTTAGATTTCATCCAAATAGGTTCATAATTAAATCTTAAACAATAAAATTTTATATATATTATCAGAGGGATTATAAAGATGGGCGATTAAAGGGTACGATTTGCGAAACTTTTGTATTATGTAATTTTCAGTTACTTAATATTGGCAACTATACTTTCATTTATTGTAAGGATAACCTATGGTGAGGGTTTAACATTTATAGCCCTAATATTTCTCATATGGTTAGTGTGGTCAATGTATTAATTTGTAAAGTGGTTATATCATCATATTCCGTGCAAGGGTTTTATAGACAATAACGGTAATAAGATAAACTAATAAAATATTATTTACTTTCAAAACTTAATATTTGAATTTTTTATTTGTTTGCTAATTATGCTGAATTACATTATAAGATTAGCTAACTATACAATGATTTAAGCCAAATTAATATTCGCTGTATAAGAGATAAAAACATTTGCGGGTAATATTAAAAGATAACACTAATTAATAAAAAATTCTAATTAGGTTTACCTTAAATATGGATATTTAAATATAACCGGGTAAATGTATTTTGAGCTTAGTAGCTTTATTAATAAATTTAGTGACTTTATGTCAAATTCAAAAGAAGACGAATCTTTAGTATTGGTAGATTTGTGTAAACCATATGGAATTGATATGACTAAAGAGGCAATCGATAATAAAGTCATATTTTTTGGGTATCCTTTATTAAATCTAGAAAATAATAATGATAATAATTTAGATGAATTATTTGAAAAAATAGCTGAGATTATAGATAATAATTATACAGAGGATATTAGATGTAATGATAAAGATGATTTAAAGAGCAAAGATTTACATGAGCTTGCTAAAATTATTAGTAAATTAATAGATAGAGATAAATTTAATAGTATTATATTTTACCCAACCGATAACGATAAATTATTTAATCGGAGTTTTGACGAATTTAAAGATAAACTTAAGTCTATTGAAAAAGGAGATGATTCAAAAATATACAGTTTAATAAATAAAAAATATATTATCGATAATAGCAATAAAGATAATAACAATAAAAATTCACCTTATCATAATACTAAAAATTCGATAAATAAAATAATAAAAGCTCAAAATGTTTATGTCATTATACCACATAATCCTTATGTAACTATTGGAAAATTGGCAAAAAGTAAACTTTATTCATATCCAAAACCTGAAACCTTAGCAAATTTATTTTATAAATTTATCTGTAAACTTAAATGCAAGGATTTAGGTTATTATAAAGATTATTGTATCAATAACGATAAAACAAATAATGATAAAAGAGGGGATATATTATTTAATAGGAAAAATATGCTTGGACAATTTTTACAAGCTTTTGAAATAAAAGAAACTAAAGATGTAGAAATAACAGAAATTCCTTTACAGTATCTTATGATAAGGGGAACAACAAGGATAATTAAAGAGGAAAATGCTGCATACGAAAAGATAAATTCCATATATACATCTATAGGTAAAGTAGAGAAGGGTCTCAGTTGGTTGACCCCCACATATTTTGAAATGCTTTCATTAACTTTGTTGAAATATAAATACAATAAAGATGGAAATAATTATGAAGCTTACCATACAGGTGGAAGCGGGGATTTTGGTATTGATGGGATAATTATGGATAATAATAATATCATTGCTATTTTACAATGTAAATCGGGTGATATTGGAGATAGTAATATTGACTCTATAATACATAATATTGAAGATTCAATTGATAAAGAAAATACCAAAATTTATATTGCTACAAGAGGAATTTATAAACCCAAAAATAAAAATAAAGAAAAATTTGGATATAAATTTAAGGATAAAGAGAATGTTATAATTTTGGATAAAGAAATAATACTTCAGTATCTAAAAAGTTTAGATTTAAAAATTTTTGAAAATTTTCCAGATTATAAACTTATAGAGGAAATTGTAAAAACAGATAAAACCTAAAGCAAAGAAGCCTAAATAGAGTTATTTAAAATAAAAATAAATAAGAAAATAACATTATATACATCCTAATTTTATCATTCAGGATACGTTATCTTACTTTCTTTCACTTTTGCAAACCAAGTTAGCTTATGCAAGCTTGAAGCATTAACTCCTGAAATGTTGTATACCTTTCTGCCTCTTACAGTAAGTGCATCCGCAATAAGAGATCTATGGCACCTGAATGGGTTGCCTTCAGCACACATCAATACTATTGTATCTTTATCGCTCATTTTTATCAGCTTTAATAAAGCACCTTCAAACTTTTTAGTTTGCATATAATCGGCAAATCCCCTGAAACTTTCATTCTTCCAACCATTATTCAATGTAGACTCTTTAGAAGGTTCTCTAAGTCCTCCAAGATCTTTGAAATGAATATACTTTATATCGTTCTTTTTTAGAGTTTCTTCAATGGTATCTTCGTTGAAATCGGGCTGATGTCTTGATTTTGGTATACTGCGTACATCTACAACCATTGTTATAGAATGAGATTTGAGCAACTCAATGAACTTTGAGATACTTAAATTAGAATAGCCTATTGCATATATTGGATTTGTAGTTCTTGGCATATTACTATATTAGAAGCAAATATTAATAGATGAATTTGTTTTTATTACTGATAATGAAAAATTAAAGAGATATTAAGTAGATAGAGTAATCTAATACAAATAAGCAGTGAAATATCTTAGAAGTTCTTAATTTAATATATAAATTTAAGCTATTTTTTATATTACATATGCAAGACAAAATATAGGATTTTATTAAACAAACTTTTATAATTAATGTAAAACAATTGAAAAAGTTAAAGAAGTATTAAAATCATTTTATTATTCCATTTAGTACTATTAAAATAAATAGAACTTTTATTATAATGTAAAATAGTTTGGTAATTACTAGATAATAAAAAATTTAAAAGTTGAATATTAAGGAATTATTTATTTAATATTTATCTCTTATATAAATATAGGATTGTGGTGGTTTAATAATATTATTGTTGATATCATTTAGTTTCTTATAATTCTCATATTTAACAAAATCTTTTATTTTAATTGCATATCCTAGATTACAACCCTTAAAATAACTGAAAAAATCAGATTTTTTCATTCCTGAATAATTTTTATAATCTTTCCATAAGTCTTTAGGTGAATCTTTAATAATTTTATCAACTTCAAAATGACCGATTACCTTTTTAACGGGACTTGTTGAATAAACTATTATATAATTTACATTCATTTTGAATATCCTTCTCCTAAATTCATATTTTTTTTCACCACTAATAATCTTTTTTACATATTTTGGTTTAACAGAAAGTAAAATCATCATTTATATCGCCATATTCTTTAATATCTTTATAAGCATTATTATTTATCTGCATTATGGATTGGGGAGGTCCCTTCAATATTTTATTATTAATCAGCATATCTAACTTTAAGTGATTTTTTAGCTCAAAATTAGATAAAAATAATATAACCAAGCTTTCTTTATCATTTATTTCATTTTTAGTATAAACGCTTCTCTTAGAAATTTTTTTAATAATCTCTTCTTTTGTTTTAAGTCTAACAGCTTCTTCTACAATTCCTATGTTAGTTAGTTCCCTTAAATCCATTGATCTGTAAAAAATTAGTATATCTCCTGGCACAATACTATTTATTTTTGAATAAGATATATATGCTTTTTTTATTGCATTCTTTTCAGTTATTGGGTTATCATTATATTCAGATAATGCATATTGTTTATTATAAAATAATTTATTATGATATGAGGGTTTTATAGGGACAATAAACTTATTTACATTTTTGCCGTCATAAAAGCTTGGATAATATAATTCATCTAACTTAAGTATCTTTTGGGGATTGGCATTTTTTATATTTCCTGTTTTATTGATAGGTATAATATTTTTAATAAAAATACCTTCGCCTCTTTTATTATATCCAACTTTAATAAATCCATATGATTCAATTAAATAAACAAGAGGATCTTTATTTTCAATAAAATGCGTGAGATAAATTTCATTTATGTTTTTTGAAATACAATAGTCTATTATTATTTTAATAAACAATTCACCTAATTTATATTTATTTAATGTTACTATAAATGTTGATATTTTTAACCTTGATTTTTTAGGCAATACTTTATCAATTAAAGGTAATTCTTCATTCTCAATTTTTATAATCGTTATGTCACCAAGAGAACTATCATTTTTATAATAAACAAAACATTCACGTTTTTCTTTAGAGATTTTGTCAAACCATTGTTTAAATTCTCGATATTCATTTTTTAATTTATCAAATATTGGATCATTTATATCTATATTATCTATTGTATTTTTATTTATTTTTGGTGAATACCCTGTAATTTCATCACTATTTGATAATTTTTCTGTATTATCTATAGATAAAATTTTATCACCGCTATTAATATTTAATCTTCAAAGTATTTATTTGTTATAAGTAATAAAAATTATTCCTATTTTTTATAAACTATTATTATATAATTATTTAAATTTACTTTTAATTTTATTATACTTTTTATATTTATCCTCATTATAAAAGAACAATAAAATAGTTCTAAGTAAACTAAAATTTTAATGATTAAATATATAAAATGAAGGAAAGAACTTTTATGGAATAATGAAATCTATATAATGAATATATTTTTATTATGGTGTCAAATTTAGTTGATAATTTGTTTAAAAACAAATTATGTATTTAATTTTATTTATAAATAGTTAATGAATTGTAATTTTAATACGTAGTATTTATTAAATTATTTAAAGTCACCTATAAAAATATTACTTGTAATAATATAATGGTGTGGTATGTCTTATAATTTATTTTCAGATTTTTCAATTAATGGTGATAAGATAGTTAACCCTAAGGAGGGCATACGGTATGAGTATAAGAAAAGTTTCAATTGGAAAGATAAAGAGATGTATGCTAAAATTATAGCATCCTTTGCAAATAGAGAAGGGGGGTATCTTATTTTTGGGATTGAGGATGACGGATCAATTATAGGATTGAACAGTGAAGAATTTGAAAAAAAGGATTCATCCGAAATTAGTAAATACTTAAATAGCATATTTGTTCCTGCAATAGTTTGGTCAAAATGTATTTGCCCTTATAATAATAAAAAAATAGGGGTAATAGAGATAAAAGAGAGTAATGAAAAACCTATAATATCATCCAAAAATGAAGGCAGAATTAAAGAAGGTGATATTTTTTATCGTTATACAGCCCAAACTAAAAAAATAAATTATCCTGAATTAAAATTGATAATTGATAAAGAAAAAAGAAAATATGGTGAAGAATTGATTAGTGGTTTAAAACTAATCGTTGATAATGGTGTTGAGAATACCAAAATATTTAATATAAATGATTTTAAAAAAGCAGTAGGAAATGAAAATAAACTGTATTTTATTAATTCTAATGATTCTGATTTAGAAGGAAAATTTTCTGAAACACCTAAAGACAGTATTCCTGGCGGAATTGTGATTAAAGTAGTAAATGCAGAAAATGGAATTCTAGTCCCTGTTGAAAAATACAAAGATATAACTTCTGAAACTATTATTGATTCATTTTTATATCAAAAATTACCTGAAAATTTTGATCCAAAAGCGTTCATTGAAAAGTTACCCTACGAAACAAGTGGTTTAGTACCCATTTATTTTTTTATTGAAAAAGCAAGTATAAACAAAAACGAGGTAATTGAAATAATCAAAAAAGCGAAGTCTACTACAAGAGGAAGGGAAACTTTATTAAAACGTCTAACAAAAAAAGAATATGAATTTAGTTATTTGACAAAATCTAAATTTAATATAGTTAACCAATCTATAATATCTATAATAAATAATGAAAAATTTAATGAAATAAATGAAGACCAAATTACTCCGACACTTAGATATATCCGCACCATTTCTAAAAATGATCTAAATAGTAAATGGCAGATAATAAATAGTTATATGAAATATGTATATGATAATTATTATACTGATAAAAATATAAGAACAGAATTTAGGCTGGCAATTTGTTATATAGATAAAGAGCTATTTGGATGAAATTTTCTATTTTGAAAGTATTTAAACTATAAACCTTATAAAATAAGCACACCTGTATTGCAACTAGACTTTTTAATAAGTTTATTGATATTTTTAATAGTTGTTTAATAATTATTACTCTCTTCTAAATAAAGTTAATTGCAGAGCTTACAAGATAAAGAAATTTTTACATCTTTATGTAATGATTCTACTTATTATTCACTTTAACCTTAATAGATATTAAATATAAAAATCACAAACTACTTAAAAACAAATATTCAATTTTTATCCAAATAAACTACCAATTTTACTTTCTCTATTTCATTTTCATTGTTTTTGATTACTTTTACTGATTTTAATACAAAAGGTGGCAATATTTTAGGCAATCTATTATACCACATTTTATCATTATCTATATAACCTATTGGGCTATTCTTTGGTTTTTTAAACTCTATATGAAAAATCATTCTTTTTCCTTTATTTTTTATTTCATTCATATAAACCGCATTTATCTATCATATTAAAAAGAATTTAAGCTTTTATTTCACCAAAATTTTAGTTTACTGATGTAAAATTTAATTTTATTGAAAAATTGGTTTTTAAAATTTTTAGTATTTTACGAGAGAAAATCTGTACTAATAATAAATTAAAAAAATAAATAAATTAATTCATAGCAGATTTAAATCAATTTGCGGACTACAATATGAACCCCACATGCAAAATAATGGCAAATGTGATTTACCTGCATAACAAAACATGTTGGTAATTAGACATAATTTTTGAATTTTCAATATTTACTGGTATACTTATAATTTCTACATTCCATGCTTAGGGAATTCAAACTGCTAAACAATTTCTTTAAATTCTAACTTTGTTATAAAGAAGAAATGAGTAAAAATAATTTTATAGTGAATGAAAAATATTATGAATAATCTTGGTCTATCTACAGTGTATAATAGTATTTACTCTTCCTATCTGTCCATATGGCTATCCAGTAAAACTATTCTTGATTTCTCCCCTTTTGAATCATTAAGATCGGGTACTGAACACCTGCAAGCGTCTCTCTTGCAGTTAACGGTTATAACGTGACCTGTTGGCCAGTGCGGGATATGGTATAACGTTGCTCTTGTAATGTGGTGTTTCCATTGCCCGTCAAAAAAAACTACCTCATGACTACAGTTTTTGCAAACACCAAATTTTAATTTCATCAATTTATCCATTCATTGATAAATAAGATTATAAAATTATAAATTTTACCACTTAAACCTTGAAATTTCAGTATTCGCAGAAAATTTTAATCAAATCATGAATTATAAGGAGTATCCATCAACTATTGTAAAATGGAAACAGGTAATAAATGTGAATATAAATTCAAGTGCAGAAATTATATATATAATCCAATATGTAAATTAGTTCATTCTTTTACTTGAACTTTTTGTAAGCTTTTGCTGATTATAAAAAGATAAGTAAAGAAAAATATATAATTACCTAAGGGCGAAGCCCTTATGTCATTTTTTATCTTTTATTACCAGTATACTTTCAGGATAACCAAATGTTTTAAGCAGTTTCCTAGCATTTTTAATAGTTGTTTCATAGCTATTGTGAGCTTCCATGTAAAGTCCATTGCTGAGCTTCTGTGGTGAAAAGAAACCTTCGTCATTTTTATGTACTGGTTTTACATTTACTATATATCTAATATGACCAGATTCTATAGGTACTGTATTGGCATTCAGCTTTCCCTCTTTTATAAGAAATTCACAAGTTTCCTTAAGGATCTCATATTCATTCTTTGCTTTATACTCTTTTCCGTTTA
>JAJZBL010000004.1 GCA_021798935.1 Microcaldota archaeon | reverse complement strand
ATAAGTAATTCAAACTCTTAATAATTTGTGAATATTAAAAACTTAGGCAATAAGAAAATTCTTATTTTTAATAAAAATAAGCATTTATCTATTTTTATAAAAGCTTACTAAAATAACAGAGACCCAATAATTAAATTTAATATAAACAAAATGAATATTATTAAATTTCTTAAATTAACAATGCCAATTAAGGTTTTAAAATGAATGATGAAGATTTGAACAACCTATATACAAGCAAAGATTTTAGGGATATAATAAAATTTTAGATAGCAAAGAAGCATAAAATTAATGCTTTAGAAACAAACCCTATAACATTTATTTTTCTTTGCCCTATCTCTAATTGATTTTATTTACTGTTTTTTATTAAGAATAAATAGGCATTTTATCTATATAAAAAACAAACTAAATGCTTGTTTTTGATCTGGTTCACCTATGTTTTATAATCAAATATATTAAGGAAAATTGCCTTTGTAGTATTATTTAATTCTGTTTGCTTTAATTAATCCGATAAAAAGCTCTCTATTTTCTGCTTCTTTGTTGTATACATGCTTAGGTTGCCCATATGCAACATTAAAACCTATCTTTTTAAGCTTATTCCCTAAATTTATATATCCATAATGGTATTCTAATTGAATTTGTTCAAATTTTCTTAAATCAGAAACTTTTGCTTTAAGAAGAACATCATATTCACAACCCTCGCAGTCTATCTTTAATATAGATTTATTGTTGAGATTAAATCTCTTTGCTATGTCACTTAATGTTACTATATTTATTTTTTCTCCTTCTTTAAAATGCTTTAAATCAGTACCACCAAAATTTTTATAACCCTCATCTATTTTTATAAAGCCCTGCTTTCCACACCCTTCATTGAGCAAAGTTATTTTATTTTCTAATCCATTTAATTTGATATTTATCATCGCAAGTTCATACGAGTAAGGATAAGGTTCAAACGCATATACATGTTTTGCGCCTTTTAATGCGAAATATATTGCAGTATCTCCTATATTTGCACCTATATCTATGACATTCTTTCCTTTGACGTTAAGCCATCCCTATTGCTGTTCTATAAATTGTTCTCTTATCATACCTATTGTGTTACCTAATTGTTTTTGGGAATCATAATAAAATTTCAATGTTTTATTATCGAATTTAAATTTTATAAATTTGTTTTTCTTTGATATTTTAATTATATCCTTCAATTTAAACTGTTTAATTAACTCTTGTATAAACTCTGAGCTTTCCCAAAATTTAAAATAATCCTCAGATTTTTTTATTTCTATTTTTTTGCCATTTCTAAGCTGCATTACAAATCCAGGTTTCTTTAAACCCAATCTGAAAAATAGTATAGTATACCAATTCTTTGCTATTTTTCTCACTGTAAGCAAATCATTTATTTTATTAATTTTATTAAGCCTTATAATAAAATAATCTAAACTTGTTATATTTTTCTTAGGATTGAAATCAAATTTCATATACTCACTAATAAGTTAATTATATCTTGAAATAGAATTTATAAAACCTTACTAAAATAATCTCAATAATATACCAAAATAAATCTTCTATTAGGTAAAATAATTAAATTTAAGAAATTTTAAAAAATAATTTAAGATTATATCTTGAAATTAGCATAATTAATTAGAAACTAAGCAATCTTAAAATTTAAACGGAAAGTAAATGCCAATATCAAAATCAAGTTCAAAAAAGATTCATAAGCTAATAATAGGCAGAAATTCCAAATCAAGAATATGGAATATAAATGCTAAAGTATCTGAGTACTTTTACTACATAGCAACTATTGCAATAATAGGAATTGTAATATCGACTATTGGCATAACAAACAGTTATTTTCATTATTTAAACTATGAGAATTATTATAGCAGTGAAGTAAAGGTATTCAGCCCATTTTATTATCTTGGATATCTTGGAATATTTATCATTATTGCATTTGCACCCCCTCCCGATTACCTAATAGTTCCGTTCTATGGATATTTGGCAGCTTTAAGCTACTTCAATGTATACCTTGTATTCATTGTTTCTGTCATTGCAATGATGTTCCTAATAGCAATAGAATATTTTGGGGGAAGATTTGCAGGCAGGCCTCTTCTTCTTAGGGTGCTTTCGCATGTTGACATCACGGAAAAAGATATTTCGGTTGCAGATGATTGGATAAGCAACCATGGAATATTCTCGATATTTGTTGCTACATTTGTTCCTTACTTCAAGAACGTAACATCTCTTGCAGCAGGCACATTGAAGATGAATTCCGCAAAGTTCTTTGCAACAAATGCGGCAGGGTTTTCTTTAAGGTTTTCTATTCTTCTATATATAGGATATGAAGGAATCAATGTGTTCCTGCCTTCCTTTGATGTGCAGTTCCGTCCAGTATTATACTTGATAGCAATATCAAGTGCATTGATACTTGCATATGCAATCTTAGTCAAGGCAGTTTTCAAATCCTCTAACTGACATTATATATGCAATGGCAAATAGGAATCATCTAAACATAAATCCTTTCTATTTTTAGAACTGCACAGAGGCAAACTACCTGAGAGATTAAGCAGTATAAAAAGGGAATGTTTATATTTTTTTAATTTAAAAAGATATTGGTGGCAAAATGGAGAAAACTGTTTTTAATGGCTCTGTTAAGTACATCCAAGTTATGGATGAGAATGGAAATATTGACAAAAATCTATATCCAAAGGATCTTGCTGACAAAGATCTCATTGAATTATACAAGTATATGAGCTTGGGAAGGGAAATGAGCGACAAGCTTGTGGCATTGCAGAGAGCAGGCCTTATGCCAACAATAGTTCCTATTTATGGAGAAGAAGCGACACAGGCAGGAAGTGCATATGCGCTTACAAAAGACGATTGGCTATTGCCTACATTCAGGCAGCATCTTTCACTTATCATAAAAGGAGTATCAATATATTCAATATTCCTATACTTCAAAGGTTATGAAGAAGGATTTAATCTGGGGGCTGTCAACAATTCAGGACCTGAAATAGCACCAGTGGGAGCAGGAATTCCTCATGCTGCAGGAGTTGCATTCTCCTTGAAGTATAAGAAGAAGCCTAATGTAGCATTAACCTATGTAGGAGACGGCGGAACATCCGAAGGCGATTTTTATGAAGGAATGAATTTTGCAGGAGTCAACAAAGTTCCTCTTGTAACAATAATAGAAGATAATGAATGGGCAATATCTGTGCCAAGAGCCCAGCAGACAGCTGCGGAAACCCTTGCGCAGAAGGCATTTGCAGTTGGAGCGGACGCAATACAGGTTGATGGGAATGATGTCCTTGCAGTATACAAGGCAACAAAGGATGCGATAGATAGCATAAAGAAGGGAGGAAGGCCATACATAATAGAGGCATTGACATATAGGATGGGAATGCACACAACAGCAGATGATCCTACAAAGTACAGGCCCGAATCCGAAGTTGATCCATGGAAGCCAAAAGACCCTCTTATAAGGATGAAGAAGTACTTAGTTTCCAAAAAGCTTTGGAATGATGATATGGAAGCGAAGATGAAAGAAGACCACAACAAGCTTCTTGATGACGCGATGGAAAAGATTAAGGAGTTCAAGCCAGATCCAAAATCAATCTTTGAGACTGCATTTGGATTTATGCCGGATTCATTGAAAGAAGAGGAGGATGAGGCGGTAAAGAATAATTTCTGGCAGTGAATGTTTTAATAGGTGGATAAAATGATGGCAAATATGATTTCTGCGCTGAATAATGCATTAGATCTTTGCCTCGCTGAAAACGAGGATATAGTAATAATGGGAGAGGATGTAGCAAAGGACGGAGGAGTATTCAGAGTAACTGATGGGCTGTTAGACAAGTACGGCCCTACAAGAGTAATGAACACACCTCTGGCAGAGAACTCAATAATAGGGACAGCAATTGGGATGGCATTGGGTGGATTGCATCCATTCCCTGAAATACAATTTGGAGGATTTTCATATCAGGCATTCTCACAGATAATGCATCATGCAGCAAGGTTTAGGACAAGGACAAGATCAAAGATGCCTATACCTATGGTTATAAGATTTCCTGCAAGCGGAGGAGTGGGAGGACCTGAGATACATTCAGAAAGCCCAGAGGCAATATTCTCTCATATCGGTTCCTTGGTTGTAATAGAATCATCAACACCATATGATGCAAAAGGCCTTCTTATTGCAGCTTCCCATCTTCATGATCCTGTAATATTTATTGAGCCTACAAAGCTTTACAGGATGTTCAAGCAGGAGATACCGGAAGACAGATATGAAGTGCCAATTGGAAAGGCAAACGTAGTAAACCACGGGGATGACATGACCATAATAACCTATGGAACGATGTCGCCAGTAGTGCAGAATGCAGTGAAGGACAAGAATGTATCCGCTGATGTGATAGATTTAAGGACGATAAACCCATTAGATGAAAAGACTATACTTGACAGTGTCAAGAGGACAGGCAAAGCACTGATAGTACATGAGGACCAGAAGTCATTCAGCGTTGGTGCCGAAGTATCAGCATTGATAGCGGAAAAGGCAATGTTTGACCTTAAAGCACCTATACTTCGTGTAGCAGGATTCCATACACCTATACCTATGGCAGGATATGAAAACTACTGGATTCCAAATGAGAAGAGAGTTTCACAAGCAATTGATAGTTTGCTTTCAGCATAAATTTTTTAAGTGATTAAAATGGAGATAGTCAAATTTGCAGATGTAGGAGAGGGCATAACCGAAGGGCATGTCCAGAAGATATTGGTAAAAGATGGAGATCAGGTAAAGGAGGACCAGACCCTGATGCAGGTGGAAACAGACAAAGCTGTTGTAAACATACCATCTATAAAAGGAGGCACGGTAAAGGTTGTTGCAAAGGAAAATACGGATATAAAAGTGGGTGATATACTTGCATACGTTGGCACACCTGATGAGCTGAAGAACATACCAAGTTCAGCTGCAGCGCAGCCAAATGCACCAAAGGCAGCAGCGGCACCAAGCAAGCCTAATGAGCCAAGTGTTCCGGAAGCAGCTCCAAAGCCACAAGCAGAGAGCAAGCCTGCAGCACCACATGAAGGCGAAGCACATGCTGAAATATTGACTACTCCATTTGTAAGGAAATTGGCTGAGCAGCTGAAAGTTGACCTTACAAAGATAAAGGGAACAGGGCCTAACGGAAGGATAATGGAAGTTGATGTAAGAGATGCTGCCAAGGAAGCATCGGATGTCCTGAAGAAGCCAAGGCATCCTGAGATCCTTGCAGAAAAGCATGCAGAAGAAATCGAGCATGTGCCACTCTCACCAGTGAGGAAGGCAATTGCGAAGAACATGGAAGCATCATGGACTATACCAAGAGCTTCGCATATAGATCTTATAGATGCGACGGAGTTAAATAGGATAGTCTCTGAGTCAAAGGACAAGTTCATGAAGCAGTTTAACATAAAGCTGACCTTCCTTCCTATACTGATAAAAGCTACAGTAGCAGCATTGAAGGATAATCCCCATTTCAATGCAAGCTATGATCCAGTAAACAGGGAGATATTGGTAAAGCACTATTACAATATAGGCCTTGGTGCAGAGACAAAAGATGGATTGAAAGTTATAGTGGTCAAGGAAGCAGACAAGAAGAGCATAGTGCAGATAGCAAGAGATCTTGCCGACCTTAGGGACAAGCTTTATGCAAATACGATAACATTGGATGATATGAAGGATTCCTCATTTACCATAACGAATGCAGGCAGCTTGGGCGGTGGATTCATCGGTATACCGATGATAAACCCCCCAGATGTTGCAATACTGGCTTTCAGCATGATGAAAGATATGCCAGTTGCAGTTGATGGGAAGGTAGAGATAAGGAAGATACTTCCGTTCACGCTCACATTCGACCACAGAGTAGTTGATGGGGCAGAGGCGGTTAAGTTTGGGAACGAACTGAAAAGTTATATAGAGGATCCAGAGTTCCTTGAAATGGGGGATTAATTTATATTTGGTGTAACTATGGGAGTAGTAGGATCTTTACCTGAAGAAGTTGATGTAGTAGTGATAGGAGGGGGAGCTGGAGGGTATACTGCCGCGATAAGGGCATCAGAGTTGGGAAAGAGTGTTGCCTTAGTAGAAGCGGACAAGTTAGGAGGCAGCTGCCTAAACTATACTTGCATACCAACTGCAACATTAATTAATATTGCAAATAAATTTCAGTATGCCAAGGGCAACAAGGATTTGGGTATAACAGGCACACCACAGATTGACTTCAAGAAAGCTCACGAATACAGGATGAATGTTTCAAAGAAGCTGTCATCAGGAGTAGAGTCATTGTGCAAGCTGCACGGAATTGAAGTGTTCAATGCGATGGGTTCTTTCCTTTCCTCTAATTCATTGCAGCTTAGCGATGGAGTTACCTTAAACTTCAAGAAAGCGATAATATCTACAGGCACCAAGCTTGCACAACCTGAAAAATTCAAGATAGACGGAGTGAAGGTGCTTGACCACAAGTCAACCCTTTCCTTGGATTATATACCAAAGAGCATTGTAATAGTCAATGATGATTATGCTGCTATAGAATTCAGCTCTATGTTTGCAAAGTTGGGATCTAAGGTATATGTAATATCTGAAAAAGGAATCTTCTCAAGGCTTGACCAGGATCTCGTTGCAATACCAAAGAAGAAGCTTGCTGATCTTGGTGTAGAAGTTTACGAAAAAGATCCTGTAAAATCCTACTCCGATGGAAAGATAACATTAGAGAGCGGAAAGGAGATCACAGCGGATATAATTGCACTTTCTCCTGAACGTGTGCCTTACACAGAGGGATTGGGGTTAGAGAATACAAAGGTGCAGCTTAATGAAAAAGGCTTCATAAAAGTTGACAGCCATCTGCAGACCACCGATCCAAATATCTATGCTTCAGGAGACATAGTAGGGCAGCCGATGTCAGCTACAAAAGCTCTCAGGCAAGGAGTAATAGCAGGGGAATCAGCATCAGGATTGAACTCTGAGTTCGATAACGTGGCAATTCCGGAAACTATACTATCAGATCCAGAGATTGCAATCGTAGGGAAGCTTTCAGGTGATGGAATAAAGACAGTTAAATTCCCATTTTCAGCGTCAGGAAGGGCTATAGCCGATGATGCTACTGAAGGATTTGTCAAGATAGCATACGATGAAAACGGCGTGGTGAAAGGCGTCGGGATAGTAGGGGAAAATGCAGATGTTGCAATTGGGGAAGCCACACTTGGTATAGAGATGAGCGCTATGCTAGAGGATATAGCTGACACCATACATCCACACCCAACGATGAGCGAAGGATTGGAAGAGGCAGCAGAAGGGGCTTTAGGAAGGCCAATCGATTTCTACATAGCTCCTTCCCATTGATTAATTTCTTTTTCTTGGAATCTTTTATTTTGCTACATTATTTTTCCTCATTGAAATATACCCTATAATTCCACCTATGAAAGGTAGGAATATGCAGCATACTGTGAAGAATATATACGCGAATATATTCAATGTCTTCACGCTCTTGAGCATTCCTAAAGAGACTATGAATATGATTATTCCTATGAGAATCCCGAAATAGGAAAGTCCATAAGCTATCGCAGGTGCATAAAGTATGTAATAGCCGATCACGCTTCCTACCAATACTATTATTGAGGCAGCGATGAAGCCCATTTTGCCAGAACCCTCCTCTTTGTTTTCTCTATCCATAAGACCACTGATTTAGCGCAATAAAGACAGTAATTAATAACTATTATTAGGATTTTTATAAGTTTACGTTTATAATATAACGGTATTATGAATGGCATAAAATCTGACCTAATTGACAAGGGATTTGCTTTTCCTGATTATGAGAATAGCAACATGGAGCTTGCAAAGGAGGTAGCTGAGGGCCATGGAAAGCTCATAGGAGGAAAGAAAAAAAGGAGATTCCTTATATTTATGGATGGCCTTGGATACGACTTATTGAAATCTGCAATATCCAATAGCAAGCAGCTTAAGAAATTATCATCAGAGATGCAGATAGAAAAAATAAGTACTGTATTCCCTTCTTTTACTCCTAGCGTATTCACAAGCATAGATTCAGGCAAGACACCTGCAGAACACGGAATAATAGGAAGCCCCCTTCCTATACGAGAGTATGGAGCTATGAAAGATATGTTTTCACTTCCATGGAGCCCATCGTTGGATGAAATTTCAGGCCAATCTGAAACAAAACCTATATTTCCAGTTCCTGATACATTGCTGAAAATGGGAAGCAAAAAAGACTTTATATATATGCAGTTTGAGCAGGTAGTAAGGAAGAATGAGCAGACATATGTATATAGCAAGATCAATTATACCGGATACATATCATTTGATGATTTTATTTTCCAATCCATAGACATTGCGGAGTCAGACCAGTATAATACGGTGTATGCTTATATTCCTGATATAGACCATGCGCAGCACATGTACACGAAAACATCCAGGCTTGGATTGGGAATAACCCAATTGATGATTGAGAGGTTGATGGAGAAGCTCCTGCCAAAGCTGAAGGACAATGGATGGGAATTGATCATATCATCAGACCATGGGCAAGTTTCCTCAAAACGTGAAGATACGATTGATCTTGATGCAAAGAGTGAAATCCTAAAATACCTTAGGAATTCCCCTTGGGGCACGGACAGAATGATGTTATTTGATGCGGCTGAAGGTTTAGAAGATAAATTTGAAAAAGAGTTCAATAAGGAGTTCAGCAAGAACTTTGTCTTATATGATTCAGATGAAGCGATAAAATCTGGCTTATTTGGCAGCACGAAGGTAGACGATTCCTTAAGGTATCGTTTCGGAACTCACATAGCTATAGGAAAGCACAACAGCCTGTTCCATTACAGATATCCTGGAGGCAAATTATGGACATCAGAGCTATCGGGTCACCACGGAGGGCTTTCCAAGGAGGAGATGGAGATACCTCTCCTCAAAGCCTGAATCGGTAGTGATTTGATGCAAAGCATAAAATCTGACCTAATTGACAAGGGATTTGCTTTCCCAGATTACGGAAATAGCAACATGGAGCTTGCAAAGGAGGTGGCTGAGGGCCATGGAAAGCTCATAGGAGGAAAGAAGAAAAGAAGATTTCTTCTTTTTATTGATGGTTTTGGACAGGATTTATTAAAATCAGCAATATCTAATAGCAAGCAGCTTAAGAAGTTGCCTTCCAAAATGCAAATAAGCAAAATAAGCACCGTATTTCCATCCTTTACCCCAACAGCATTTACAAGCATAGATTCAGGCAAAACACCTGCAGAACACGGAATAATAGGAAGCCCTCTTCCTATACGAGAGTACGGGACAATAAAGGACATACTTTCACTTCCATGGAGCCCATTGTTGGATGAAGTTTCAGGCAAATCCGATGCCAACTCCTTATTTCCAAGCTTAGATACACTGCTAAAGATGGGAAAAAGAAAAGACTTCATGTATATGCAGTTTGAGCGGGTCAACCAAAAGAACTCTCAAACCTATTTATACAACAATATCAATTATACGGATTACATATCATTTGATGATCTCCTATATCAATCGATTGATATTGCAGAATCTGATAAGTACAACTTAGTATATGCTTATATTCCGGATATAGACCATGCGCAGCATGAATACTCGAAGGAATCTAGGCGCGTATTGCATATTACTGTATTCATCTTGGAGATGATAATGGAGAAGCTCCTGCCAAAGCTGAAGGACAATGGATGGGAATTGATCATATCATCAGACCATGGGCAGATTTCCTCAAAGCATGATGATATAAGCAGATTTGATGCGAGAAGCAGTGCACTAAAATATCTGAGAAACCCGCCATGGGGCACTGACAGAAGCATGTTCTTTGATTCATCTGAAGGTTTAGAAGAGAAATTTGAAAAAGAATTCAATAAGGAGTTCAGCAAGAACTTTGTCTTATATGATTCAAACGATGCTATAAAATCTGGCTTATTCGGCAGTACGAAAGTAGACGATTCCTTAAGGTATCGTTTCGGAACTCACATAGCTATAGCCACTCGGAAAAACATAATATATTACAAATATCCAGGAGGCAGAGAGTATCCAGGAGGAAAAGAGTGGATTTCAGGTTCATCGGGCCATCACGGAGGGCTTTCCAAGGAGGAGATAGAGATACCTCTTCTTAAAGCCTGAAAGTATAAAATAAATTAATAAAAATGTTCAAGTAAAATAGATACGCGATTAAATTCAATTTGGTAATCCTATGCTTGGATATATATTTATAATACTGATACTTGCATTCGACTTTATAATATCGCTCTGGGATGCTTATGCGAGCGGCGTGAATAAAGGAATGCTTGAAAAGAAGCAGAGGTTCGCAAGCATGCTTACCAAAATACTTTTTGTCTATGCAGGTGTAGGAATAGCATTCTTCGGCATGACCTATGTGCTTGTAATAATACTCTCTTTGATACTTTACGAGATAGGGTACATAGGCATAGGGCTGCTCACATATACATTGAACTTTAACTTCCTTGTATTTGGATTGATGATAATTTCATTTGGCATCCTTGTAACTGTGCAATCGATACTTGTTGCAGTGCATAGAAGAAGCTTTGGTTCAATAGCCATTTCCATATTCAATATCATAATAATACTATTCGATATATCGATGTATGCTTCAGGGTTCAAGAGTGCGCTTAGGGTAGTCAGGAATGGCAGGAACAGATCTGCTGGATTCTATGAGATAATAATAGCGGCGTTGATACTTGCATATGTCCTTATACATACAGCTTACAAGAAAGGAGTAAATTCTGTATTAGGGCAAGGAGGAATGGGCGTACAAAAACTATATTGATATTTAGATATTTTTATTCAAAAGTTAATGTCAATTTAAGTTTAAAAGGTGTAACTGTGGAACAACAAAATAATTTGGAGAATCTAGGCAATGTGCCAAATGCAGTTGCAGATGGTTCTAAAGGGAATATTGTGATAAAGGAAATACCAGCCACTGCAGATTTGCCATTTACAGTAGAGAAAGATGAAAAGATAGTATATTATGCAAAGCCTGATAA
Organism: Microcaldota archaeon; assembly: GCA_021798935.1. Classification (GTDB taxonomy): domain Archaea; phylum Micrarchaeota; class Micrarchaeia; order Micrarchaeales; family Micrarchaeaceae; genus Mancarchaeum. The sequence goes on along the minus strand of JAJZBL010000004.1, from coordinate 79,831 downwards.
GGACATATATGTGCACAATTTGACTAGCAGCGTCAAATATGTTGTGGGAATAGCACTTTTAGTTGTAGTTGTGCTGATTGTAGGTTTCCTGCTTTTCATTAATCCAGTCATAGGGTTGGATAATGCAATAATCTACAGTGTTATAGTAATAATTGTGGCCTTATTAATAGAATTCTTGGCCACTTACTTTGCCAAAAAATCTGCCTTATTCGGATATCAGTACCAGAATTACTGGATAACTACAAAGCGCCTTATAAGGCAAGTAGGTATAACAACTGTTGTGAGCCAGGCACTGGATGTAATGCCTCTTGACACAGTTTCAGAAGTTGAAATAAGAGACCTGCACCTATCTAAGATGTTCCAGGAGGGTTGGACTGTGATAGCGCATCCAATCGCATTTACCGGCTATATGTCTTCTTCAGGGCAAGCATATGGAGGGCAGTCGCTTATCCGTGCATTCCCTCATATGACGAAGGAGCAGGCCGAGGAGTTCAAGAAGTATTTGGTCTATGAAAGAGATCTTAACAATCCAAACTTGGTTAAGTCCTGATTTCTTTTCCTTATTTTTTCTTATTCTGCCGTTTGCAATTCTCTATCTAATTTCTACAATGCAAATTTGGCAAATTTGGGTTTTTGGTAAGGAAACAAAAACCTATTTAATATTTGACTGTGTAATATAAATGTGATAAAATGGCTTTTACAAGCGATCTGTCGACTAGCGACTTTTGGCTTCTTAGGAAGCAGGGATATATGCCACTTGGCCTTGTCGTAGGAAACTCCGTATACAGCATGGGTGTTGTAGGAGGTATGATGACAGGGATAAAGGGAATGGGAAAGGGTGAAATACCGCAGATAACTGAACTTCTTTATAATGCAAGAATGATGGCATTGAACAGGATGCTTGATGAGGCAAATAAGCTTGGCGCTGATGGTGTTATAGCAGTAAAGTTGAATATAAATTACATGCATAATGGGGAATGGATGGAAGTTACTGCAATAGGAACTGCCGTAAAGCGTGTCGATAATGGAGTTGGAAGTAGGGAAGATGACCCACAGGTAATGATACCAATGCATTCAAGCGATGTAAAAGACGTCTGAATTTGCATCGATAATATTAAATAGTTTTACCTTAAATCGCTATTATGCAGGTTAAATCAATTGTTTTGGCTTCCGCTGTTTTTCTTATTTCTGCGCTATTTTTATTTAACTTTGTATATGCAGCAGGTTATGGCACTTCTAAGGTCACACTTACCCAATATTCGGTTAATATACAACAAGGAGGCTATGCAAGCATAGGATTTACAATTTCACTTTTCAGCGGAAGTTATTGGGGAACATCGCTTGCTGAAAGCCCTTCAAGCAGTTATATAACCTTTTCTCCAAGTGCTTCTAACGAGGATCCTACATATAATGGCACACTTGCAATAAGTGTAGCAAAAGGCACCCCTGCTGGCAAATACACATTCAATATATCCGCAGTTGGCGATGATCCTTCCGTTTCTCCAGTTGTGTTAATTGTAAACGTATTGAATTCAACAAATATATCAAATTCAACTAATGTCTCCAAAACCATTCCTCCTCCTTCTACTAGTACATCAAAGCCAAAGAACTATTTCGCTTATGTAGGTGTTTTATTCCTTATACTGGTAATTGCTCTTTTAGGATTATCACTTTCAATGAAAGAAAAGTTCATAAAAGCAGCAAGCTATACGATGGCAGTTTCCATAATACTTAGCTTGATTGCTGCAGCCTACCTTCTTATCTTTGATACATTATTGAGAGTTTCAGGCATGCTGCACTATGACATACTGATAGTTTTCTTTGTACTTACAGTCCTGCTATCTTATCTGATTTATAGCAATGGGAAAATGCGCAAGAATGCACTGCTTATTCTTGGCAGCTTATCTGCGTTGTTTGTAATTGCAATGTTCTTAGATGCTATTTTAGGATTGCCATTGACACAGGTTTCAGGATCTCTTTCATATGGATTTAATTACTTATTTGGATTTGGTGCTCCAAATACATATTCGGCTTTTGGAACATCCTTTGCATTCAGCTTGCTCCTTCTCTCAGTCACAGCGACTGCAATCTTGAGCCTGTTCATTCGCTTTTCAAATAATAATAAGGAATAGAACTTGGATATATCTAATAATAAACAAAAAATAAATTATTTTTAAGAGACCATAGTATTTTACTCACTACGTTTTATCCCAAGGCTATTATCTAAAATTGACAAATCTCTTAGCAGCTTCTTTTCACTTTCTATTCCTATATTAAAGTAATAATTTAACTCATCAAATTCGCCTTCCAAGTATTTTGTCATTTTTAAGAAAGCTTCTGGATAATTTTTAAATCCTCCCTCTTCCAACTTTTTCTCAAATAATGTTCTAGCCTCTAATTCAATTAAGCCCTCTTGTTCATCTTTTCCTGGTTCTATCTTATATAACACACCCAACCTTACAGATGCAAGTGATCCATCTAGATATCTTTTGATCTCCTTAATTGATGATACATTATCTGATACCTTGTCAATAAACTGTTTAAATGGCATCTTTTCGCTAAGCAACGCCTTTGCAGCACCTAGCACAGGCGCGCTGTAAACAAGAATTGAACGGTTGGCTAATGCATTTAAAAAGTAAGTTCTCAATTCTAATCTCATTAAATCAAAGTATCCATCGTTAATTTTCTCAATACCTTTTTCTCCTATTATACCTTTTTTCTGTGTGGTATCCAAAATTTTATTATAAACTTTATTGTTAAATTCTTTGATGTCCGCTAAATTATTATTAGAATAATTACTGCGATATTTTAGGTATATCTCAGCTGCATCTATATCATTTGAAAGTGTACTAGGATTTAATTCATCTTTAACCATCTGCTTTGCAACTGCTTCATTGGAAAGAGGCATCCCTTTCTTCTTAACCCTCAATTCTGCAGCAAATAAGTTAGCCAGCAGCTCATTGGTTACAGTTACAATTTCATAGGTATACTCTTCTTTATTACCCTCTATATTTTTATTAAGGCCTAATTGATTAGCTGCTGCATGCCCTAGTTCATGTGCTAATGCATGTTCTAAAATATCAGAATCCTTATGATTATTTAAATAATAGGTAAGCAATTCTGGTTTTATCACTACCTCATTTGTTTTACGATCATAGAAAGCCAAGATTTTTGAGTACAATCCTTCATCTATATTGAAACTAACTTCTCTTGAATTACCCATATCAAAATACAAGCTAGGTACCTTGAATTCTTTACCATAATCTTTTACTATATCAGAGTATACATCAGTATCCTCTTTATATAGATGGTTTATCGTGGATTTGAACTCCAATACATCCTTTTCATTAAAACGAATCTTCGAGTTATCTTTTGTTTTATCCTCTCCACTGCCTTCATTTATGCGTTCCTCTCTTTTATCCCCATTAGCATTATTTTCATTATAATCCTTAGTCTTTATCGGCACTTGGACACCAATAAGGTTATCCCAATTCAAATATATATTAGTTGCCTAATAACTTAAAATTAGAAGCAGAGTAAATATCTATAATTACATAACTTCTATTAATGCAAATACAAAACTGATACCCCAATTGGGTAAGATATCAGATTTGTAATAATTATTGAAATATCAATTGTTTCTTATCCTAAGGCTCTTCTCCAACCTTGACAAATCTCTTAGCAGCTTCTTTTCACTTTCTATCTCCATATTCAAATAAATATTCAGCTGCTTAAATTCGTCCTCTACACCATTTGCCATTTTTGAGAAGGCTTCCGGATAATTTTTAAAGTTGCCCTCATTTAACTTATCAATTAGTAACCCTTTAGATTTTACTTCAATAATATCTGATTCTATTGCGGATAATAGCCGCAGATTCAAAGATGCAAATGAACCTTTAAGATATCTTTTGATCTCTTTGATTGATGATACATTATCTGATACCTTGTCAATAAACTGTTTAAATGGCATCTTTTCGCTAAGCAACGCCTTTGCAGCACCTAGCAATGGTGCAGCATAGATAAGTATCGTATAATTCGCCAATGCATTTACCATGTAGTTCTTCAATTGCAAGTTTACCCCTTCAAAATAAAGCTTGTTAATTTTCTCAATATTTTCATACCCTATAATTATTCCCCTATTCTGTGAAATGTCTAAAAGTTTATCATGCATGTTATCGGAAAATTTTTTAACACTTGGAAGGGTGTTATTTGAATAATCTCTGAGACTTTTCAGGTATATCTTAGCTGCATCTATATCATTTGAAAGTAAATTAAGATCTACATTGTCTTTAATAAGCTGCTTTGCAACTGCTTCATTGGAAAGAGGCATCCCTTTCTTCTTAACCCTTGATTCTGCAGCAAATAAGTTAGCCAGCAGCTCATCAGTTATAGTTCCATAAATACTTTTTTTGCTATCATCATTGACATTTTTAGTAAGGTCAAATTGCATAGCTATCGCATGTCCTAATTCATGTGCTAAGGTATGTTCTAAAATATTGGAATCTTTATTGCTATTCAAATAAGAAGCCAACAATTCTGGTTTTATTGTTATTTCATTAGATTTAAAATAATAACTGGCTAAAATTTTTGAATTTAACTCTAAGTCATCTATAAGTTTGAAACCGGTTTTTTGTAAATTATTCAAATCAAAGTACAATTCAGGTACCTTGAATTCTTTACCATAATCTTTTATTATGGCTGAATACTCCTTAAGATCCTCCTTGTATACACGTGTTATTACAGACTTAAACTCTTCTATATCCTTTTCATTAAACTGTATCTTCGAGTTATCCTTTGTTTTATCCTCTCCACTGCCTTCATTTATGCGTTCCTCTCTTTTATCCCCATTAGCATTATTTTCATTATAATCCTTAGTCTTTATCGGCACTTGGACACCAATAAGGTTATCCCAATTCAAATATATATATTAATTGCCTAATGCTTTAAGTCAGAAACAGGGTGAATATTTGTAATGGGGCTCCCATTTGTGCAAGTAAAAAGCAAATACACTATTAATTAATGAGTTATCAAATTTGCACGTGTTATTTAACCGTCAATTATCAATTATTCCAAAGCTCTTCTCTAACCTTGACAAATCTCTTAGCAGCTTCTTTTCGCTTTTTAAATTCTCTGACATGTAGTAATTCAAGCGCTTGAACTCATTTTCGACTTTGTCTGATATCTTTGAGAAGGCTTTCTCGTAACTGAAGCTTATGCCATCCTCTTTTAGTGATTCTGTAATAACCGTCGGAGGTATAAGTTTGACAAAATCCGATTCCATAAGCGATATTGACATTAGATTCACAGATGCAAATGAACCTTTAAGATATCTTTTGATCTCTTTAATTGAAGACAGATCCTTAGATGCACTATCAATTATTGCATCTATGCTCTTTCTTTGACCGAGCAACGCCTTTGCAGCACCTAGCACCGGTGCACTATAAACAGGTACTGCATAATTGCCCATCATATTGGTCAAATATTCTTTCAGCACTTTATCAACTTTATCCGAATAATAGTCATTTAGTGCATCATAATCAACGGCTTTGCCATCTTTATTCGATTGCTTTATTAACTTGTAAACGACATCAGAGAAATGCTTTATTAGTTTTTGAACATCTTTTGAATACTTCTTAAAGTCATTCAAGTATATCTTTGTAGCATCTATATCATTTGACAAGTATAATAAATCCGAATTGTCTTCAATAAGCTGCTTTGCAATTGCTTCATTGGAAAGAGGCATCCCTTTCTTTTTAACCCTCAATTCTGCAGCAAATAAGTTAGCCAGCAGCTCATTCTTGACTTTTTCCTGAACTCCTTTCTTTCCTTCATAATTGCTGCTTTTGGTAAGGCCCAACTGGAAGACAATCGAATGTGCTACTTCATGTGCAACTGTATGCTCTACAGCATCCGGTTTCTCTTTATTTTTGATGTACTTATAAAGCAATCCAGGCTTTATAACCACCCTATTTAAACCAGTATCATAAGCACCAAGAACCTTAGAGCTAAGCTTTGAATCATCGATAAGGCCGAATGCAGTTTTATAAGAATCCTTCAAATCAAAATATAAACTAGGTGCCTTGAATTCTTTATTGTACTTCTGTGCCAACTTGCTATAACCTTCTATTGAGTCATTGTAAGCAGTTTCAACAATGTACTTAAATTCCTCAATATCTGATTCCTTAAAATATGCCTTAGGTTCTTTCCCTAAATCCTTCTCAATAATACTATTGTCCTTACTGCTATTATCCTGCCTATTTAAACTTTTTACACTGCTTTTATTATTTTCAAGATCTTTTATCCTAAAAGGCATGAGTAACAACCCAATATAGTAAAATATATTCAAATATATATATTTGGTTACTAGCTTCTGCGAAACTTCTTTCCATTCAAATATAAATCCAAAATTTCGTACTTCAATCTGAAATCAACATTTATAGAATGAGACTCTTCATTAAGCCTGATGTTGCCATAGCTGAATTCCTTATTATTCGCTGATAAGTATTTAAGTAGCCTTTCAGTTTCCTCCTTTATTGGATCAAGGTATATCTCATCCCTCATCCCGTGGTATCTAAAGCTTAAAGCATAATCATAATCCTTGCCCTCGCTATTTGGATAGCCATTGCCGAAAGGATAAAGATAGGTTATCTTTTCAATCTTTAAGTCTTCAGCAGCCTCAAGTTCCTTGGCAAGCTTGATTGGCATGTAAGGTACTGATAATGTTTGGCATGTGTCAGTTTCATCAAAGTATAAATCACTTTCAACTTTTAGCCTTTTTATTCTTGATGAAATCTTAGAATGGCTGGAGTATCTTGATATGAAGTCAACTTTCATGTTGCTCCCAAATATATCCCTGAAATAAGCATCTATTTTAAAATATCCATTGTGGGTGCTTAAGTAATCCAAAACTCTCTCTTCTATGTTATCTTTTGGGATTAATGCTAGCCTACTCTTGAGTCCATCATGTTCATAAGAAATAAAATAAGAATAGTTCGTAATTCCTTCGGTACTTACCTCTGATTTGTCTTTTATTGCCCTTTCAATTTTAATGCTTTTACCAGAATAAGCAATTTCCTTTGCAATACTGTAATTATCCAGATGAAATTCAATGCTTAAGCCCTTTTTTTCATCTCCAAGTTCTCTGCTGCAACCTATTATTTCAGCATGCGGCAGTTCAAGATTCTTCAAATACACACGCAATACATCCACCAAAATTAAAATACTCGTTTGTCTTTAAAAGCTTTTTGTGTAAAAATAAGGTAGTTTCCCTGCAAATAGACAATTGTCAATATCGCTGAATTGGGTTAAAAAGGAACATTCAAAATAATGATTGTCTCATATAAAATAAAATATGTAGATTAATAATTCTGAGGTGCAACTATGGTTAAGAATGAAAAGGCAATATCAGAGGTAAAAGCAGAAGCGAATCCTACGATACCAATAATATTCGTATCAAGTGTAAGAGATAATAGGTTGCCTCTACATAATTCGATGGGGCTTTCTGTTACAGATAGTGAAGGAAAGACAAAGGTAGTAACTCATATAAGCAGGACAGACTCAGGGAAGTTAGAAAGCTTTATCCTAAATGGCAAGGCACTTCAGTTAGAGAGAATACAATCGATGGCAGAAGTGCTCAGGGAGTTCCAAAAGGAAAGCGGCAAGAATTATGGGATAAAAGCGGAGTCAGACAATTATAATGTTTTTGCAGGAAGCAGTGACGCAGGTGCAGCAGCATTTGTTGTAGCTTTAGATAAGATGTTTGGGACAAATTATGAAACGGAGAAGATTGCATTTCTTGCAAACAAAATCTCAGAATCTGCTATAAGGGCAGTATATGGGGGCTTAAATACATTGGTTGTCGAGGGCCCTGGTGCACCTTATGCAAAACAGCTTGCATCGGAAGAGGATCTAAAAGATATACACATATTTGCAATGACATTTAATTATGATAGCAGGCTATCTGCAGCGGAGATATTCCAGCTTACCCGTAGCAATCCGTTCTACGAATACAGGCTTAAGATGATGCCTCAATGGGAAGCGAAGATAAAATTGGGCATACTTCACAAGGACTGGGATATGGTGTTCTCAAATGCTGAAGACAACTGTTCAAATGCCCATTATCTGATAGAAAGCTCTGGAGGAAGAGCAAGGAAGAAAGAGATGATGAATGCTGTTATAGATGTAGAAGAAATAAGGCAGTCAGGTCTGCCTGTCTACTGGACTGCAGGAGGGGGCAATGTTATAAATGCATTTACCTGGAATCCTTATGCAGAGGATGTTCTAAAGGAACTAAAGAGAAGAGGCCAAAACCCAGTGGAGTATAAGGTAGCTCCATCTGCAAGAGTTACAGAAGTTAAATATCAATGATGGTATAATGGCAGATTACAAGATAATATTTATAGGAGGGGTGCCAGGAGTTGGCAAGACAAGCATATCAGGTGCATTGTCAAGGAAATACAACATAGATATAATGTTATCTGGAGATTACCTCAGAGAGTTTGCAAGGCCAATAATACCATCAGATAACCAAGGAGGCATATTGATGACAAGTGTATATGAAGCTTGGAAAAACTTCGGGGAAAAGACTGAGGAAAATATAATTAAAGGGTACCTTGAACAATCGAAACCTATCTGCAATGGCATAAATGCAGTAATCGAGCGTGCTGATAAGAATGGAGAAAATGTGATTGTTGAATCCCTTTACTTAAACCAAGAGCTCATAGATACATTGAAGAAGTACAATGCCTGCTCTGCATATATTTACATATCAGATTGGGATCTGCATTCCAAGAGACTAAACGAGCGCGAATTATACACACACAAAAAATCCCCAGGTAACAGATTGTCAGCGCAACTAGATGTCTATAGAACCATAATGGATTATTCAGTTAATCTGCTCAAGAAGAACAATATAAAGATATTTGACAACCTTGATTACAGCAAGACAAGAGAGGACATAATTAAATTTGTAGGAGATTATTATGGAATTGACTGATTCTGAGACCCAGGAACTTAAGGCAACCGGATTGGATATCCAAAGGCTTGCCCAGAAAGATGGCAAGTTCCTGCCTACGAAAGAATATGTGGCTGATCCACAGGATGGGGAGATTAGCTACGGAGAAGGAAGCCCAATAATAGGGCTGGAAAAGTTCTTAGGCTACTACGACCCATCTATAAATATAGCTTATAGCCCATCGATATCAATTAATACGGATTTTAGTGTTGCAAAGGCTTTCTGCAGATATTCTAAAGCAGGAAAGGATTCAATAATGGTGGATGGAATAACAAATGAGAAATATTTAGCCAGGATGGAGAAGGCCTTAGAATTGTTTCGAAAGGAGAACCATATTGAAGGCAGCTTCCAGTTCTACCTGAAAAGGGAGCGCAAGTACAAAGAGGCCAAGGGTTTGGGGGAATCTGCAGCAGTTGCTTCTGCCACTGCAAGAGCACTTTTAGGCTGTGTATTTGGAAAAGAAGCCGTTGCAGATAATGCGTTTGTCTCTAGATATGCACGTCTTGTTTCAGGATCTGGAAGTAGATCTGCAGCAGGCGGCATATCATTATGGCTATCTTTTCCTGGAATAGCCAATGAAGAATGCTATGCGGAGAGGATGGATGTAGATTATAAAAGCCTAAAGTTTTTCACCATACCTGAGAAATCATTGATAGAAACGATAAGTGCACATTCAGCTGCAGTGCAATCTGATTTCTACAGGGAGTGGATTTTTGGAAAGTATAAGCGGATAAAGTCGCTGCTTGAAGGCCAATTTTCATTGGAAGACCTTCTTTCAATGGCTGAGAAAGACATGTTCAGGCTTGATGGCATACTGATGTCATCTGGATTTTTCGTTCACAATAATAGCAGCATGGCTAACCTGAGCAAGTTCTTCAATTTTAAGAAATCACACGACGATGTATACGTAACTGCGGATACCGGTCCAAGTTTGGTATTCTTTTCAAAGAATGAAAAATCGCTGAAAGAGCTGGAAGCATACCTTAATCCAGAAAATGTATTATACGGAAATGCAATAGATGCTTTCAATACGAATCCAGATGTAAAGGATAGGAAATTAGCAGAAGGTTACTTCAGCAGCCTTTGAGTGCTTATAGAATAAAGCACTTTGCTTTGATTTGGCAGCAGCCCCTAAAAAGAGGTTGATGCAACATATATAAGTGTTGTTTGCATAATCCAATAAAAGCAATCCACCATACGCCAATGTGCAGAATGTGTTGCGGCAGTTTCATAAATTAAGGTGTACTAATGGAAAAAGAGTTTTGCAATTTAAATGGTACAATTGTTATAGCAAGCCCTGGGACAGGTAAAACTACTCGCTTGGCTAAGAGAGTGGTAGAACTTCTCCAAAGCGGTGTGCAATCAAAGGATATATTGTGCATCACATTTACAGAGAAGGCGGCCGCTGAAATGCAGAGCAAGATATTCAATATATCAAAGGAAGAAGGCATAGATCAATCAAAGCTTATGGACCTTAAGATATCGACATTCCACAGCTATGCGCTGGATTACCTGCAGGAAATGGGCAATTCATATCAGCTTATAAGCAACAACGTACTCCGTTATTCAATCTATAAGAGTTTTGAAGCAAATAAAGCATTCAATTACTCTGAAAGCCACATTAAGTCTGAATTAGTTCCTGAAACAGAGAACGCTATAAGGTATATTAAAAGCTTCGGGATAACCCCAGACAAGATAAATTTAGAAGAAGCCAGAAAAAATATAAAAAGCTTATACGAAAGTTCCAAAATTAAATCTAATACCTTAGAGCAAGTTGAGAAATTCCTTGAATATTTTATTTCCGCATTTAAGTATTATGAAAATAGCAAGAAGGAAGGATTTATAGATTACAATGACATGTTGATTAAATTCATAGATCATTATGATAAGGATGCTAGGCACTACAAATGGGTTCTTGTAGATGAGCTTCAAGACGTCAATGAGATGGAGGCAAGAATTGCCGTAGCTAGCGGAGATTCACTATTTCTGGTTGGAGATAGGAAGCAATCTATATTTGGATTCCAAGGGGGCAGCATAAGAAATTTCAACAGCTTAAGAGAATCAGGATTGCAAATTGAGAAGTTAAGCGAGAACCACAGGAGCAAGATAAAAATTGTTGAATACTCAAAAACAGCCTTCATAAACAAAATAAAAAGCAGGGAGGAAGCAGATTCTTATAAAGATGAACTTAAGGATTTTTCAAGTAAAAAAGATGGAGGAGCAATAAGGATAGTAAATTCACAAGATCAATACAGCTCAGCTATAAAGATCTTGAAAGACCTGAATAGCGAACTGAACAAGACAGCAATAATAACAAGGACAAATGACCAGCTATTGTATGTATCAAAGCTGCTTGATTCTGAAGGAATAAAGTACAAGACAACTGCAAGCAACTCTACATCGGAAGCCGCGAAGAGAGAGATCATTGACTTCCTCAAAGGTTTCTATTATGAAGATAAGGAATACATAGCAAGTGCACTGAATACAGTATTTGCGGGCTTGCCCTTGTACAAAGCCAAAGACCTTAATAAAGAGGAGATGACTCTTGAGGAGATAAAAAAGCAAGCCCCTGAATTTTTTGAGCTCCGTGAAAAGTGTTCTGGCAGGATTGGGATAAAAAATATATTCGAGGATATAATATTTCCTATATCCGCACAGATTGGGATGGATTACTTTATAACAGCAAGAGCAATATTAAGCAACATAAATGAGTTCTATGAAATAATAGGCTATAAGGACCCAAAAGACCTCTTCGATTATATTTCGATAATGGAAGAGAATTATGAGCCTCCATCAACTGATGAAGGTGTTACATTGACAACTGTGCATAAGGCAAAGGGGCTTGAATTTGATAATGTAATATACATACCAAAGTCCTCAAATGAAAGCAGGACTAGCTTTATAGATGTAGTCACATTAGCTATAATAAAATCTGCGATAGGCATTGAGGTTAGCGAAGAATTAAGGGAAGAGGAGTCAAGGGTTGACTTCGTTGCAATTACAAGGGCAAAAAACCTATTATATATAATCCCAAACGAAAAGTCACTTAATTCCTATAAGGTGGATGGGATATCAGAAGATATGACTGTAGACGAGAACATCCTCCCAAAGCCAGAGGCTAGAGAATACAATGAAGCCTATGCACTATTTGTTAATGGAGATTATGAAGGATCTAAGGAGCTGCTTTCGCATAAGGAATTATGGGCCTACAATGAGATAAAAGATTATTTCAGCAAAGTTAACAAGATCTCATTTTCGACAATAAGCAGTTTCAAGGATCCTGTAAGGTTCCTAAAAGAAAACATATTAAATATAAGTTACCCAACAGAATCCCTTAAAAAAGGGCTGACTGTACACCAGATGGCCGAGCAACTATTCAAAGGCAAAGTAAATGAAGAAATGTTGACCCAAGACGAAAAGCAATACCTAAATAATTTGAAGAAATTAAGGGAAAAGCTTGCCCAAGAAACGAATGCAAAGCAGATAGCGGCTGAAGAGAGTATATCAGTTCCCTTAAAGTCTCTTGTAAGCAGTGCCCCAGAAGAAATGGTATTCAAGGGGAAAATAGATGGGGTATATGCTGATGAAAATGGAAGATATATGCTCATAGATTACAAGACTGATAAGACTGAGGATTATAATACTGACCATAGGCGGCAGTTAGGGGTATATAAAAGATTGTACTCATTGGAGCACAATATAGGATTGGGCAACATAAGCTTAAAAGTAATATATGTTGGGCTTAAAGGAAATATAAATACAGGAAAGATGGAATATGATATAGTAGACGCGGGCAATACCGAAACTTTATATAAAAATTTCTTGAAATCATTAGAGGAATTTTTAGGATGCAAGAAAGATCCAAGCAGGTTCATAGGATACCTCAAGGAGAAAGCAGAAAAAGATTCAGAGGATCTGCTCTTAAGCAGGATAATGGATTTTATATAATATAAGAACAACAAAAGCAATCTAAAAACAATGTAAGGTCAATCAAGCTTTTTAGTGAACAGATCATGATACTCTGTAGACGTGGCCGTAAATACACTCTCTTTTATCTTAAATTCATTGCATGTAAATGATCCAAACTTGTAATCTTCAAATTGCCTTATTGCATCCAAGAACTTTATCCTATTTACATGGCTCTTTATCCTTCCAATTGTAAGGTGTGGCACAAATCTTTTATCATCAAATTTGATGTTGCCGGCTGATACAGCTGAATGTATTTCTTCATAAAGTTTGTAAAGCCGATTATCATCTGATAAAACTTTTATGTAAAGTACTCTAGGGACTTTTGGCGTAAACAAGCCTACACCAGCCAAAGAAATATTGAACTTATTAAATCTAAAACTTGAAAAATTTGATGACAGGTAGGAAATCTCTTTGTCATCTAAGTTGGGAAAGAACATCATAGTTATATGAAGTTTCTCAATTCCAACAGTACTGATCCTGAGCTGTTTAGGTATATTATGCTGTAATTCAATTATACTTGTCTTTATTTCATCAGGGATATCAATTGAAATAAATGCTCTCATATATTAGGATTCAACAATCCAAAATAAATTTTTATCTGCAAAAATTCAAAATAAATTTTTATCTGCAAATTTCATATTTATTGATATAAGCATTAATCAAAATCTGCTATAAGTATTTTCAAGATAGCTAAAAAGATTTATAGATTGCTAAGCAATCAATAAGGTAAAAAGATAAATCTTTTTATGTAAAATATAAAAGATAGATTTATATGGAAGCTGAATCTAAAATTGCTATAATATTGGGATTAAAACAATATTCAGATACAGAAATAGATGATGAGTTAAAAGGGAGGCTTTCTATTGCGATAGATTTATTCAATAAGGGGTCTATCAGCCATTTTCTAGTTTCCGGTGGGAATACAAATCCTTCTATAAATTCATCAGAAGCTAAAATAATGGAAAATTATCTAGTTTCTGTAGGAATACCTAAAGATAGGATAATAAAAGAGGAATCAGCACTTGATACAATAGGAAATGCCTATTTCTCCATAATAAAATTGAAGAGCTTAAGAGGTATCTCAACAGTTTACGTGGTGACATCCTGCTGGCACATGAAAAGGGCAAAATATATTTTTGAAATGACCTTTGGAGACCAGTATAAGATGAACTTTGACCACTGCTTTGATTATGATGATGGAGATTCAAACAATAAACTATTAGAACATGAGAAGAAGTCAATGGTATTAGGGCAGAGATTTTTTGAAGGCATAACTCCTGGTGATTTAGAAGAAATAAAATATCGGCTTTACGCTTTTCATAACTACTATAAAAAATAATTAACTAAGCATCATAGCTACTCCAAAATATGTTTCTTATTAGTTTCCTCATCTATATAATGGTGGTATAACATTCTTTTTAGTTTAGTTGGGCTTAGGACAAATAGTAAGCACCCACCACAAGCTTCCTTTATATCTCCAAAAGCGCCGGTTTTTAAATCATAGTTAATCAGGCCCAAAGATGTTTTTATATAATCAGCTTTGGAGGCATTTCCGTTTTCCGAAAATAATAAGTACCCAAGCTTCTTCTTGAAAAAATATTTGCCTAGGACATTGGCAACCTTTGTATTCTTATAATAATTGAATATTGTAATGTGGTCCTCTATACGGGAGGTGTTATAAGCATTATGCGAATCGCAGAATTTCCTGAAATCATCTGTAGAACTCTTGCTTCCATTGCTCTGATGAACTCTATATAAAGTCAATGGCTTATAATCAAAAATTGCATCCATATCGGAATTTATTCCCATAAATGCAAGGTAATAATCGATAGTAAATTTTACTTTATCTAGAAGTTCAAGATCTATCAAGTCTTTCCTGATAGATATCGAGCTGCTATTGAACCAGAACTGGTGCTGCAATAGAAATTTAACATCATTGTTCCCAAATTCTTTTTTCCCCTGCAAATAATAGCTTCCAGAGTCCACCCATCTGTCATCTATTGTTTTTTCTAAATAATAGATTTTATGGCCATTGTGGTAAAATCCAACTTTGCCATCTGCAAAGACCTTGTACACTTCCTCAAGTTTGTCCTTTGAGAAAAGGTCATCATCATCTAAAAAGCATATTATATCTCCTTCCGCAGATTTTATCCCTTTTACAGCTTTTGCGCCTGCATATTTTGCTATATCAGGGCTGTAATAGAGATTCTTTATATTATTCTGCTTCAGAAAAGAGTCTATTTCGTCATCAATAAAATTTTTTACCACAATTATCTCGTAGAGATCTTTTTCAAGCGTCTGATCCATAGCAGATTCGACAGCTGCACGTATGAATTCCTTTCTATTATAAGAGCTTATTATAACAGATATTTTAGGTTTCATAGGATCATTGATTTTGTTTTTATCCATCACTGATTATCTCTTCAATTATGCTTTCTACTTTATGCCACTCTTCAGGACCCCTAAATCTATAAGATGCTTTTTTTGCGAGCTTTAATGGGTTCAGTTTGTTGCCGACTAAAATGGATATGTCAGCATGATCTAGCAATTGGATGTCATTTAAGTCGTTACCAATCCCTATGAGCAAGCCATCATCTATAATCCCTTTTGATACAAGCTCTAAATAACTTGTCCATTTGTTGAATCTGTCATCAACAAGTGTAGCAGTCCCTTGCCCATCGTAATGCATTGATATCCCAAGCTCCTCCATTTCTTTTTCCAATTTATACGGAGAAGTTTTAGTATCGTCAAACATTATTTTAATTGCAGCAGAGCATCCATACATAGGGGATATACCTATATCGATGCCAAGTTTATTTGATATACTCATTGTTTTTCTGGAGAGGACATCATTGCTATCGCCAAATACATAGGTGAGATAGCCATATGCATTATTATCTTCTCTCTGAATGCCTGATTTTTCAAATCTAGCTATTGCGGATTTATTATCCTTTTTTACAGCTACAACATTACCTCTTTCAACAATCAGTATCTGCGGCTTTATAGAAAGTTGTGAAAAATAAGTTTCAAAAGCCGAAGCTAGGGAATAGCTAGTTGCAGGTATTACATTTATCCCGCGATTGATAAGCCTCTGAAAGGAATCAATATTCTTTCCCGCCAAAGTGCCATTGCCTATAGTCCCGTTTAAGTCTGTGACTACATTTATAGATTTTTTGCCATTATACTTATGATTCTGGTTATCTGTGCTATTTACGGGCATGGAATTACACCTTACAATATTTTTATTAATAAAATTTAAAAATATAAAAATTAAATTGCATAAATACAATGCTATTGCATTGCCCAGACCTTATTCTGCTTTTCAATACGATAATCAAGCACAACTTCAATCAAGTTTTTTGAATACGTCCTAACTACCCTGTCAAAAAGGAAGGTTACTTTGTACCTGTTCATTTTTCCATGCTTAACTATCTCATCCTTTAGGTCGCTTATCTTATCCTTATCGTAGAAAGCATAAAGATGTATTATAGCAGTGCTCTTTGCTACTGCAACTGCATCATCAAGGAACAAGGTGCTGGACTTTGGAAGTGGCATTATAATCCGGTCGAACATCAATCTATATCCTTTTGAGGCTTCATGGAAATCTCCAAGAACGGCATCTACATTGGTTACTTTATTTATTTTGATATTCCTTTTCATATAGTAAACGCCATATTTGTTCAATTCCAGTGCCATGACATATGCATCTGGATGCTTCTTTGCTATCTCTATTGCAAAAGGGCCTACACCTGCAAACGGGACCATCACACTTTCTCCAGGAGATACAAGGTCTGATATCCTATTCCGCTCATATGCAAGCCGTGTGGAAAAGAAAACCTTCCTAACATCGAATACAAACCTGCAGCCATTTTCCTTATATTCTGCCATATATGTGCGCTTGCCTAAAAGGTATTTGACAGGCCGGACTCGGTATACACCTTTTACAGGACCTGCTTTTTTCAGTACAGTAGTCAGGTTTTTATTGGAATTAAGGATAACCTTGGCAATATCCTTCTCTTTATCGGAAAAGCTGTCGGGCAAGCTTATCACAGCAATATTGCCAAAGGCATCATATCCGCTAGTAAAATCCTTCAGCTCTTTTGGGGTCAGTATGCTGCCCAAAGCTTTCCTGTAATCTTCATCCGATTTATTAGACGAAACGCCAATTTTTTTTACTATCTTCAATTTATCGCTGTAATCCTTGAGCAGTGCTTTTGCTGCGTCAGCATCCGTTAAAGGGAAATATACATAATTGCCATATGAAAGAATATGGAAGCTATTATTAAGCAACGAGTAGCTCACAAGCTGCCTGCGTACCTTTTCAGCAATAGTTTTTCTGACCTTGACAAAGGTTGTCTCTTCCATCAAATCAACATTCAGACTATATCTATAAATTTTGGTTAATATGCTTTTTAACTTTTAGTATTTTCATCTTCCTTAAAACTGCAATCTATCATTTTGATGCAATTACTCCTGCATAGCTTCTTTTTATCTTTCTAAATCCTGCCATGCCTAACCTGCTTATTACACCTTTTACATAATCGGATTTGTGCTTTGCACTCTCCCTCCCACTGCCTATAAAGTGGTAAAGTATGCCATTGGGTTTGAGAACCCTGAAAAGGCCTCTGTAAAACTCTAAAGAATAAAGGTCTCCGCCCATCTTTATGTTTGGAGGATCATGAAATATAAAATCGTATTCTTCAACTCTCATAGACATTATGCCTTTAGAGACATCCATGTTGTTCAGTTCTATCTTTGGATTTGAAAATGCCTCTCTTGACCATGGGTTTACCTTAGCTATCTCTAAGGAGCTTTTTGATATCTCATAACTATGCACTTTATCCGCACCACTCTTCGAAAGTTCGATTGCTGAGTAACCAAGTCCAAAGCAGGTATCAAGCACATTTCCATGCAATTTGCCAAGCATCTTAACTTTCATCCTAGATTCTTCAATTGGCACTGAATGAGAGATCATATGCATTACACTTCCATTAATCCATAATGTCGGAGACAGATCAATCCCTGGTTCATACAGTTTGTAAGAAGAATTATTCTCAAATAAATATATGAATAGCAGTGAGTTGTCCTTTATCAAGAAGCAGTCTCCAAGTTGCCTTCTCCTATTGACTTTTTTAAGTATACCTATATCAATTGTTTGGCCATCTGGTAGCTTTATAGAGTTATCTGACTTTATAATCATCGAGTGTGTCAGGCCCAAGTCAAGGCTTATATCAATTTCATTGCTCTCATGCTTAAGGATATTATCTATATGATAGCCTGAGAGAATAGGATATTCAATTGCCATAATTATACATTAATAATAGGATATTTAAACTCTATAAGGTTATCTATTTGAGAGTAAAACCAACACAGTTTATTGGTGGGAATGTCATATTGAGATTCCAATAATCTTCAAGATTATTATTATAGCTGCTGCTGGAAGTCCGAATATAGCGACCAATATTATTGTTAATAGGTTTATGACTATCCCTAAACCGAAAAAGAAGTTGACTATGAATATTGAAGCAAGTCCTAATATTGTATTGGCTATAAGCCCTAGTATGACACCACCTAGCTTAAAAAGTAGATAGAGCCCAAATATAATTGCAAATATTATGACTCCATAAAGAACAATCATCTCTATAAGCATTTGTAAGCACCTTTAATAAACACAATACTACCGATTCAATTCATAAGTGGTATCAAGAATCCGATACCATCTTATCATGGAACATTATAAACTTTATAATCTTTGCTGCTATCCACTTATCTTTGCTTAAATTATCATAGAACATATTGTATGACAAGTTTATTATTTGATTATCCTTTAATTTGGAATTGTAATGATTTACATTCAACCTATAATTGCTGGCAGGGCCCCATCCAGGCAGAAACCTGCTCTTAATAGCATCAAACTTTTCAAAGATCTGCTTTCTGTCCCAATTAGAGCTTACAAAGTCGTAAGATTTAATAGAGATTAATTCAGAGCTTGAGATATCCACATTTATCAGATTTTTAGGCATTATATCTATTATATTGCCCTTTTTATCATTTATCTTATTTACGGGAATATTCTCATTATGAGATAGTTTTATCAAATGAAAAGAGTCTTTATAGTTATCCAATATAATTAGATAAGAAGAACTGCCAATCCTAAGTATTCCCATATCAGACAATGCATTGTTATCTGCTTTTGAATACTTCTCCTCCTTGCCTGACAATTTCTTGCCATTTATCAATTTGTAAATTATGCTATCTAGGAGGTCCCCATTATCATATAGGTATGACTCAATGCTATCATCAAAATATACCTTATCAGGGTCACATCTTTTGTATGCCTTAAGCAAGTAAGTAACTTCACATTCTACTTTGCCTTTTTCTGCAATATATGCATTATTGCTATTTTTTAGCTTTAAATCGGAATTAGTCATCTTTAAGCTATCAGGATCAGATAAATAATCTATTATAGAAGTCATTTTTTTAATAGTCTTTGATCGGTCATTTGAATCAAATTCAGAGGCTTTAATAGTACCTACAGCGCTCAATTTCAGCAATTCCAAATAATTATCCACACTCACTTCAACTTTATCGGAAGCTCTTTTGTTAGCCTGCATAGCATCATATTAACTTATATACAAATTTTAAATATGTTTTTATTTTTTATAAAATTTAATGCATGCTCTAAACTACTAATTTTCATCTAGTCAGTAGTTGAAACAGTAGGCAAACATTATCTAAATGTAAAGGATATCACGTAAATTATATATATTAGGTAATAAAATATATTTCTGATTGTATGGTATCAAAAACACGCAATAATTATAGGAATGTATTAGATATAACAGCCTTTAATGAACATGATTCAAAATTGTTAGATGATATATATAGGCTATCAAATTCACCAAAAATGATCAGGCTAGATAGAGTAGAGATAAAATCTATGTTTGAGATAAAAGAAAAAAGATCGTTAGGTTTGGTCACTAATCTAAATTATAAAGAGAGTGGAAGGCCGATAACCATATTCCTGAATAACTTCGATTGGCAATCAAATAGCTTAAGTAAAATTGAAAGAGAACTAAATGAAAAACATTCATGCACTATAAGCATTAATGCAAGGATTTATCCAAGATATAAATCTAGTGACCTTCTATATCCATTTAGCCTTTACATAGACCATGCAGAAGCACAAATAGATATAAAATAAGTGATTATCTTGTCTACAAAAATAAAAGATGCGAATATGAATAAAGAGGAGGTAAGAATGGACAATTCCACATTTGATATGGAAATGGAACGTTCAAAGCAGCTACTTGCAGAATGTGACAAATTTGATAAAGCAATAGAGAATCCAAAGTTTGTCAAATTTGATGACAGGTTAAATCTGTATTATATAGATTACAATAACGATCCTGACCAAGATATGCTCTTTGTTGAAAGCGATAACCCGTTTGATATTTATACAGCAAAGGCAAATACCATAATAAAAGGCATAAACATATTGCTGAAATCATATTCTGATATAGATAAAAGGGATAAAAAGAGGGCTAAGGAAATATCAGATCAGCTGATGCAGTATTTTAACAGGTATCCGTCGGAAACCGAGTTGATATTGATAGGGCACAAGAGGATGAAGATAAGATCAGTGGAGAGCACAGCATTCCTCATATACATAAACAAGAATACAAAGGCAGACAAGATGATAAAATTAGATATAAACAAAGATTATCAAAAAGTTTTCAATGAAGTTCTACAGCAGAATGCAGATGGAAATTTTGATAGAGAGATTTAACCCTCTAAAACTATTTTTTATTTAATATAAAAAGTAAAATTTACTTAATTTTTATTGCGATAAACTTTTGGTATAACTTATTTTTTAATGTTTCCCATTTTATTAGCTTTAACAAATATGGTGATATCATGGGAAATATAAGAGTTTCAGAAAGCCAGTCTATACCTTTATACAATCAGCCTGTAGAATATGTAGAAAGGAAGGGCATAGGGCATCCCGACAGCCTTATTGATGGCATAATGGATAGCGTTAGCATAGCTTTATCAAATGCTTATCTCGATGAATTTGGGGAGGTGTTGCACCATAATGTTGACAAAGGGCTTATAATAGGAGGTTCATCAAATGCAACTTTCGGAAGCGCTGAGATAACAAGGCCAATAGAATTGATAATGACTGGGAGGGCAACCCAGGAGTACAATGGCACTGTTATACCAGTAGATCAAATAGCAATAGATACAGCAAAAGATTATCTTAGAAAGCACACACGATTTTTGGATGTTGATAATGAGGTAACTTATGAATCAAAGATCATAAAGGGATCTGCAGATCTCAATAACATATTCAAAAGAGGAATAGATGTTCCTCTTGCAAATGATACCTCTTTTGGTGTTGGCTTTGCTCCATTCACCACAGTAGAGAAACTGGTTCTTGAAACTGAGCACCTGCTAAATTCTGAAGAATACAAAGCCAAGAAGCCAGCAGTTGGAGAAGATATCAAAGTGATGGGAGTTAGGGATGGCAGCGAGATTACGCTGACAGTTGCTATAGCCTTTGTATCAAAATTCATAGCAAATATGGATGAGTATATAGCTTACAAAGATGAAGTGACAAAGGATATAATCGAGAATGCAAGGAAGATAACTGATAAAGATATAAAAGTAATTGTGAACAATGGGGATGATACTAAGGGCTCTGTAGTTTATCTGACTAAATCTGGATTAAGCTGTGAATCAGGAGATGATGGATCTGTAGGAAGAGGGAACAGGGTTAATGGGCTGATAACTCCATTCAGAATGATGAGCTTAGAAGCAGCAGCAGGAAAGAACCCAGTCAATCACATAGGCAAGATATATAATATTCTTTCCAATGAGCTTGCAAATGATATAATAAGGGATTTTCCACAGGTAACCGAATGCAATGTTTCTATAGTTTCACAGATAGGAAGGCCCATAAATGATCCAAAGCACCTGAATGTAAATATTGCCACAAAGAAGAAGGAGGATTTTGACAAAATAAGCAAGAAGGTAAATGAATTGGCACAAGATGAGCTTGACAATATTGTATACCTTACAAAAGGGATAATAGCAGGCGAGCATAAGGTATTTTGATGGGTTCAAAGGCAAACATCGTGTACGAGGATGAGAATCAAGCAGAACAAGAACATTGCTTAGTGTGCGGGCATAAGATGGTGAGTATACAAGCCTGCCACTTAAGATGCCCAAACTGTGGTGCGGTAATGGACTGTTCCGACAAAGGCCTAATCTGGTAATGAACAAACCTATAAATTACTTGAAATTAAAATACTCCTGTGATGAAATGTATATGTTTAAAGATAAGGTAATGGTTTACGATACAGATTATCAGGGTATTGCACATTATGCTTCTTATTATAGATTTTTTACCGATGCAATAGAGGGTTACAAAAGGGATGTCCTAAACCTTCAGACAAATACAATAAATGATAATATATGGTTTGTAGTTGTAGAATCAAAAGCCCAATACCACAAGTCCTTGCATATCAATGACGAAATTTATGTAGAGCTTTACCCAAAATTATCAGAATCTAAAAAGGCACTTACATATAATTTGAAGATAAAGCTAGTGAATACGGGAGAACTTTGTACTGAGGGATATCTTACTATGGTATCAATAAATCATAAGTTATGGCAGGCTACTGAGATACCTGAAGATCTTTTAAAGAAAATCGTTAAATCCGCAGATTAATCTGCTGCCGATTCAGAGAGAAAAGGCTATATATTTGATAAGGCAAAATATCTATGATTCTATGGTAACCAAATCTAAAAATCTCGAAGTGCACTCAAACCATAAGGATGTGGCAGAGATTATTGAGGAGGGAATCAACAAATTAGATACTGATGAACTATTTGGGTCTCCACGCCTTATATTCCGGGATTTAAGAGAAAAACTCTGGACCTTAGCAGATAGATATGTGGCTATGAAAGAGCCAACTTCCCTTAAGGTAACTTACAATGGAAAACGATCAGTCAATCTACAGATAAAAGACTTTAAGCTACTTGATCCATATTTATATTCTCATGATGTCTATTATCATTCTAATGAATTCTATTCTCCATATACTGTAAAGGATATGGAATTGACTTATGGAATTAACTCTTATGTCGGAATACCTGGTGGCCTTACACAGGTAATATCACAACTGATATTCCTTAATAATGGCAACAATGATATTAGAAATGTAACTCTCTATGATATTAATCAGAACCAACTATTTTTGAATACACTACAATTGATCAAGTTAGCAAAACAGCCAGATTATATAAATCCTTTAATGTATGTACGCCCAAATAAACCTTTACAAGGCAAAGATGGATCTTATGAGATATATAAACTGCCTCAAAAAATAAATTTTGTTTTAAAGAACAATGATATAAGAGAGGGCTTGCGCAAAGCCTCTGATAAGGGCAAATATTTTATTTATACGTCTAATGCATTTGAGATAAAGCTAGATGTAACTAGCAGCATAAGCGAGGAAGCCCAACATTTCGAATGCCGCAATGACCTCGGATGGTATAAATGGCCTGCAGGGTATGAGGTACTTCAAGCAATATCAAATAATGAAAATATAAAGAATGGAAGCATGTACCTTTCTGCTTCTGTAGAAAGTACCAAAGCATTGATCATGGAGAAGCAGAGTAATAAAATGCTCCTATACTCTTATTCTGATGGCGGATATGGAACAGGCGGAATTCATCCTAGCCTTGTCATTAAGAAAGATGAAGTAGATGGAGATAAAAATATAGTCAAAGAAAAGAGCCTAAAGGATTATAAAAGGGATAGCAAAATCTAATCCTTTTAGGGATCCAGATAAAAGCACATTTAATATGTAGATTTTAATGATATTTTAAAATGTGTTTGCCATGAAAAAAGGTAAAGTTGTATCATTGGAAGTGCCACTAAAAGAGAGAATTAAAATTTTCTTAAAAACCCTATACATAATAGATAGATATTTTGGGCATTGGGAAGGGGCTTCATTCGATAACATAGATGAAATTTATGACAGGTATATTAATAAGATCATTAGGGCTAATGACAGGCAAGCTATGTTTATGGCAATGTCTGAGCTTGTCGCAAGCTTGAATAATGGCCACTCCATATATTTTGATAATGTTTTAGGTTCGAAAAGTTTGGGTTTCTCTGCATTCTATCACGATAAGCTGCAGCAGTGGGTAATATCCCAGAGCAGTATTGCAGAAATCCGACCTGGAGATATTATAAATTCCATAAACAAAATACCTATAGAAAGGTTCTATAAGCATTTAAGCCGGCATATTTACGGTTCAAGCGACAGGATGAAACGAAATAACTTATTCTGGCCAATATTCCTTCCAGAACGCTTTAATATTGCATTTGATGATAGCAGAGTAGTAAACATAATAAAACAAAATTATCCTTCATTTTCAAATAAAAGCGATAGGGTAAACTATTTTAAGATTAATGCAGAGATAGGGTATTTGAAGATAAAGGATTTTGGAACTGAAAATGGAATTAGTTCTGAGGCAGAGGCAATAAAAGCAGTAAAGGATATGTGGGATTGCAAATCTTTGATAATAGATGTAAGAGGCAATGAGGGTGGTGCTACTCCATTGAAGCTGATAAAACTGCTTATGGATAGGGAGTGGAAAGGTGAACTATTCGCTTACAGAAAACAGGATACCACTAAGGAAGCTATATACAATATATATTCAGGCAAGAAGCCAAAAACCTATGAATATGTTTACGAGAAACAAAGGCACTATAAACCATTTGCAAAGCATTATAATGGGCACCTGTTCATGCTTGCAAATCAGTATACTATATCTGCAGCTGAAGATTTTCTAATCCCATTCAAAATGAGCAAGAGAGCTTTGATTATAGGTTCAAGGACTACAGGCAGTACCGGAGATACTTATAGGATCAAATTTGATGATATCCACTTAATTATAGGTGCTTATAGATGCTGGTTCCCAGACGGAAGTGAATTTGAGGGAATTGGGATAAAACCTGACATCACTATATACCCTAGCATTAATGACCTAAAAGAAGGGAAAGATACTGAATTGAATAAAGCACTCCAATTAATAAATGAGGGTTTTATTAACAAAATGAGAGGAAAATCCCCACCTTTTAGATGTAGGATATAAACCCACATAAGCATATATAAATTTGACTGATAAAATAGGAATGGTCATTGTGAAAAAAACTTACAAGTATCCTATATATTATTCAAAGAACCAAAAGATTATCTTAAGTTACCTTATTAAAAAATTTACAGATAAATTTTTTAGAAGTTTCAGGCAGGTAGCATATAGAAACATATTACGACTATCTAATAGAAGGGATGTTGAATTTAGGGGGATGGTGTGAAGACTATAAAGAAAGTTTTAATAAATGCAAAAAGAGATTATAAAGAGATAAAGTTGATTGAAGATAATTTTGAGGTTGTAAAATCAACTGATGAAAACGCTGATATTTGTATTTCAATTGGTGGGGATGGTACTTTTATAGAATCATCTAGAATATTTGATGGTCCCATACTTCCAATAAGTGGATTAGAAAAAGGTAGTGCTTCCTACTACTCAGATATTGACCTATCAAATATTGAAGCTGCAATAAAAATGCTCAAGAAAGGGGAATATAGGGTAGTTGAATTATCGAACAAGATAAAAGTTACCTACAAGAATAAAGTGCATTATGCGATAAATGAAGCATTGCTCAGGAATTATTCTGGAAACGTGTACTTCGAGCTTTACATGAAACTTAAGAACCAGAAAGAGCGCCTTTATCCATATATTATGGCAGGCGATGGCATGCTGATTACAAGCACAATAGGTTCGACGGCATACAACATGTCTGCTAACGGCCCTATAATACTTAATAAAGGGACAATGTGCCTAACATTCTTGAATGCAAGCGGTCCTTTCAAAAATTCTATAATAGTAAACTCGGATGCAAAGATATATGTAAGGTTGGCAAAGTACAGAGGGATATTAAAATCAGATGAAAAGGATATAGCTATATTGAGCAAAGGGGATGAATTTTCCGTAAGCTTATCAGATGAAGTTCTTAAAGTTGTAAAGTTCAATACCCTATATGAGACATTCTCTGAAAAACTGGAAAAGCTCATAAGCAGCAGGATGCTTGAAAAGTTCTAAATTTATGCTATTATGGTATTACATTGTTCTAATCTTATTGATATTTCAATGGTTGTAAGGCTTCCTTCCTATACTAACTATAATCTCTGTTAGTTCCTCAATTCTTATAGCAGCAGGCCCTCTTATTGGGAAATGCATCACATAAACTTTAGATTTTCCAATGTCCTCCTGCCATCCAAATTTATCCAGTGTTTTTCCTGAAAATTTTTCATAGGTTACCTTTCCTATAAAGCAAGCTACTTTTGGCCTGTATTCTATTATGCTCTCAAGCAATCTAGCTTTACCTGGATTCTCCTCTCCTTTCTTGAGATCTGATACATCTCTTGAGGGCCTTTCTATAAGATTTGTAAAATTCAAATTATATTTTTTCAAAAATTCTTTTTCGTATACCAGCCTCAGATTTTCGTCCTTTTTTAAATAATCCTCGTTTTCTTCAATCAGACCAGACCTGCTGAAAAGATACCAAAGCATCTTATTGTTAGAAAAAGGAATTCCTCTTTTATAAGACCCAAAATGCGGGTTTATTCCAATGAACATTATATCTGCATTATTTGAAAGCATGTATTTTATCATAAATATCATTGAATGTTAAAATCTTTTAGCTTAAAGCAAGCATAAGCATCTTCATAACTGCTTCCACTTCATATATATGCTTGCATTTTCCACCTACCTTGGACGAGCGATATTTGAAATCATCGCAAGGGCATACTGCATGGCCATCTCTAAATTGTACTTGATACCAAAAATTTGCATTTGAGTGCGAATGAACATTCCATGTATTTTTGTCAACCCTTTCTATTATAGGATTTCCATCCAAGAAAACAGACAACGACACTCCGTTTGATTGCTTATTATAGCTTATGGAGAGTATACCTTTCTCTACAAGTACCTCGCCTCTTCTTTTTCTTTTTACTTTTTCAATGAATTTAGAGAATCCTTCATCTCCCAAATTTTTTATTTCATTCTCAAAAAGGTAGCTAAAATCCCTTTTCCTATCAGTCCAGTCAAGTTTCAGCATATAGCTGGCAATTGCTTCAGCTATCTCCCTATCTCCATTAAGATAAAGTTTGTAAATTGAATTAGCTAAATCAGCAGATCGCTTATTATCATCATTGCTGTAATAACCCCTCAAAAGATTTTTGTTTTTATCATAGTTTTTAGCTTCCTCATCCTTTTTCTTCTTGATCTCTGCCATTATCATCAACTTTGCTTATTAGTAATCTTGCAGGATAAATTTAAATATATTGCATTTTATAGGTTGAATAGTGTTTGCATGTACCTTAACAATTATTTTGAATATGATAAGTTAAGCTATACAGACAATAATAGTTTCCAAAAAATTGATTACAAAGCCAAGGTACTATTTAAGATACTATGCGATGATAAGGAATTTGGAGAAAAATTGGAACAGTTATTTAACGGAGGCAATAAAAACAGAAAAGCCCTTGTAAATACATTAAGAGATGCATTAAACAATGAAGCTAAGACCGAATTAGCAGATATCTACTTAGGCATAAAGGATTTAGTTAGAGAGGGTAAAAGTGATAAGGTAATGAGTATTCAGCAGTTACATGACATCCAAACTTCATCTGAAAAGATTATTAAACTTGTAAATGATGATTTGACAGATGAAGAGATTATCAGAGTTTACAAGCAAAGTAAATTCCTTTTATGGTTCTATAAAGGATTGACAAGAAAGAATTGAAGAAATTGTGCAATCTGATCTGAAAGCTATTTCGTTCCTTTAAACAATACTTACGTGATTCTATGGATTCTAATGCCTTATATGAAATTTTATTGCCATTAATTGCATTTTCATTAATAATAAGTGAGGTATTTGCAATCAGCAAATTAGTTGGCTTACTAAAGCATAAGATTAAAAGTATAAATATAGAGAATAACTTAATTGATTTTGGAGATCCTTATAAATATGCCAATGCTATACTGTTTTTCTATATTGTAATCTTTTTTGGGTCATTTTTATACTTATTGATAAAGATGATAAAAAATACTAAGGAAGGAATAGCTATAGGTATAATATTTGATGTCGTACTTATAATTTTTGGAGCAATGATCTATTTGTCATACGCAATATTGAAAAAAATATACCAAAATAAAAAATAAAATAAGAAATTTCAATTATTGCAAAAGTAATTAATCAATGATTCCGCTTCTTAGCTGCTACTGCTATTATTGCAATTATTATTATAATTATTATTATAGCTACAGCAATGTAAACATCTTCTATGCTTAAGGGCTTTGGTGGTGTTGTTGGTACTGTGGTGTTAGTTACATTTTTAGTAACATTCACTAATTTGCCAGTAACTGTGAAATGTGAAATTGCTTCCGCAGCTGTATAATTTGCGTTCCCTAAAGTAGAAAGTTCTATCGTATAATTGCCAGGTTTAAGCAAAGTATGGTAACTATAGTTTCCTAAGTTAAATACACTTATAGTGGAATTTTTATTTGAAACATACATTATAGTTCCATTGCTTGGTATAAGTATACTTTGGGGATTTGGCTCATACATCAAATTCAAATGATTAGGCAGTAACTGTACAGAATACATCTCAATATCTGAATTGCTAGAATTGGAATTAGCTACATATATTAGGCTATTGGGGGCTATTGCTATTCCTTCTGGAAACTTGAAATCAGTAGGGAAACTATAAATCTCCTTTCCTGATGTCGCATTGACAATTAGAACCACACCAATATTGTAGTTAGTTACATACAAATCTCCTTCAGGTGAAAAAGCTATGTCATATGGTCCATTAAATATGCCTGATATTCCTCCAACAACTTTATTCGAACTTATATCTATTTTTTCTATAGTATTATTCATTAGGTTGGTTACATAAGCATATTTATTTCCAGGCGCAATAATAACATCTGTAGGATAATCAAATCCTGTTATATTCTTTACAATAGATCCCGAAACTAAATTTACAAGGGATACCTTATTGCCATATGAATTTGTGACGTACGCATAAGAATTATTTATTATAGCTATTGAGCTAGGGCCATAAAATCCTTTTAATACATCTATTACTTTTCCTGTGGAAAGATTAATCTCAGATACTGTGTTATAATAATTTGCTACATAAAGATCTTTTCCGTTTTCAGATAATGCCATACCTAATGTTCCATTTATATTATAAGTTGTGTTATCAACATTAAACGACTTTGGATAAGAAATTACTTTTAAAGGTGCATTCAAGTAAGTCGTATTTACAGCTCTGCTGCCTATAGAGATAACTACAGGCAATACATTTAATTTGCTGCTTGAATTGAAGAAGAAAGTTTCTCCCAATGAAGCATTGTAGGTCTTATTTACATACAAATTGAGATTTGTTTTAACCTTTAGCACATTTAAGGGGGAAGTGTTTGCTCCAATTGGAGAGGAAGGCAAACTTGAGCAAATGCTGATACTTTGGTTTGGAGATTCAGTAAACGATGTTATTTTATAATTACCCGCACTTATCGTTTGATTACATATATTTCCAAAACCATAAAATGTGTAATAATCTTGTATTCCATGGATCAGGGATTCCGATACAACCTTCCCGTTAACTGCAATTTCAGTAACATTTGCAGGGTTAGTGGAATTCGCAGATATCAAAGTTTCTCCTCCATAATTTATACTTGAATTTGCTATGGAAAGAGTTGTGGAATTAGATATTACTGATATCAAAATAATTCCCATAACTATTAATATGATACCCAAATTGATATGGTTAAACTTGCTCATTATAAAGCCTTAATAATATATAGCTATTTAAGTTTATAAATGTTTTTATTGCCTTAGTTTAACTTTGACTCTTTATAGGAATATTCCTATTAATGCATTCTATAATGAAGTTACTAATTTTACAATAGATTTAGGAGATATTGCACTATTTGCAAGGATTTGAAATATTTATTTCAAGCGACGGCAGTTATACCAAAATAAACCTTTTTGATTAATTTTTTAAATTTTGCTTTCCAAAATAAATCATGCAAAAAACTGTATACCTGATAACAAGGAATAAAAGCAAGATACTTGCTGCAAAAAGTGCATTTGATAAATATGATATAGAACTTAAGATGCTAGATTTAGATTATCCTGAGATACAAGCGGATACAAGCATGGAGGTTGCAAGATACACGGCACTAATAGCAGCAAAAGAAAATTCTGTTGATGTAATACGTGAAGACCACAGCGTGGTAGCAAATGCTTTAGGGGAAAATATACCAGGTCCATATGCAAATTATATCACGCGGAAGATGCCTGTGGAAACATTGATAAAGATAATGGACGCATTAGGAGATTGGACAGGATTCTTTGATATAAATGCAGTATATGCCCATCCTGATGGAAGATATTATGAGTATTCTTTCAAAGTACCTATAAAGTTCTCAAATACACCTAAAGGAGATCCAAAGGAAGGATGGCGTGGGATAATGATGCTTGAGAATGAGACCCGAACATTTACCGAATATCCTGTATCAGAAAGGGTAGAGATTTTCAATAAAAACTTTGTAAGAATAGCAGAGGATATATCAAAAGGCAAATAACAATCATTCAAAAGCGGTAGTAATATATGCATCACAGATATTTTAATATGCCTCTGGGCACAATCTTGATTTTTTCTTCCTTGAACATGCTCTTCGCTATCCAATAAGCTTTTTCCTTTCTTCCATCTTCATCTCTGTCAAATATCTCATTTTCAAATAAATTTTCATTTGAAAGATTGCCTTTATATATAAAATCTATCTCATGATGAAGCCTTGTTTCTGATCTGTATATGTTTTCTATGACTCCCAATAACTCCAAGCCTTTTATTGAAGAGTTAACCTCCTCTTTAATCTCTCTTTTTATGGTGCTTTCGCTTCTCTCCCCAAATTCAACATGTCCTCCAAGGGGCCTGTATAGATTGCCTTTTTTGCCCCTCCTTACAAATTGTACCAATATTTTACCGTTGTTTTCAGTTAAAAGAAGTGCTTTAAGGACGAATTTTCCATTAGCATTTTTTGCCATCAAATCTATAAATTTCTATTTTATATAATTTTAAATGTTTGCCTTTGCAAACCAAAATGCAATAGGCATCAGCTATCTGAAGGCTCTACCATTTTTGAAAAATCTTTGTCAGGAACTTCTATATACATACAGTAGCCTAAATCCTTTTTGAGCTTTCCTGCTAGTTCCTCTCCAGGTATAGATTCTACAAGATCTCTTGTATATGGAGGTGCACGCTTGCTTATCCAAGGAGTGCCTATATGCGTCGAAGATACAAGTCGCCTTGAGTCATCAATCACACTGCTATCCACACCTCTTTTCTTATACTTTCCATTTGTAATCTTTTCAAGTATCTTATAGGTTATCTTTTCTTTGATATAATCTACTTTTTTATCCTTTGGTATATCTGTTTTATCTGTAAACAAAAGATCTTTTGCTGCAGGAGCAGTCTTCAGAGCATCGTACTCCCTATAAATGTTCCTGCCTATCTTCCTATCCTTCAATATCATCCTTTCGTATAATTTGTCAACATCATAGTGGTCTATCAGCATCAATCCATGTATAAGTGCACTGTTTACCCCCCAGAACATTGCATGGCTTGCTATGAC
The DNA here is from genome assembly GCA_021798935.1 of Microcaldota archaeon. Lineage (GTDB taxonomy): Archaea > Micrarchaeota > Micrarchaeia > Micrarchaeales > Micrarchaeaceae > Mancarchaeum. The sequence goes on along the minus strand of JAJZBL010000004.1, from coordinate 48,060 downwards.
TTTCCCATCTACATTTATTGTGGAGGCTTTGTTATCTGCAACAATATCGTCTATGCCAAGATCCGAAAGGGCATCAACTATCTTTTCAGCATAATATTTGCGCATGTCATCAAAATGCCTAAAGCTTCCATCTCTGGGTGCTGTAAATGTATAAGCAAGGCAGTTTTTGTCAAATTGTACATGAGAACCTCCAGTTATCCGCCTTGTGAAATCAAAACTCGAATCAATTTTCTTTATGTTGCTTGTGGATTCTCCATAGCCTATAACTACAGAATCCTTATTTACATTCCAGAAACGCACAGTCGCAACATTTTTCTTTGCAGATTCTTCAAGCAAATATTCTTCTATAGCCATATTGTCATCTATTGGCAATATGTTATTTCCCCAATATTCGTAGTCAAACATCAGAGCACCATACATTCAATATAGGGATGCCAAAATATTTAAATGGGTAGAATGAGACTAAGTTCAAGAACTGCTTTTTATAATAAAAAATAAAAAGATCAAACTACTTTATCTGGCAAAGTAGTAACCTCAACAGTTGGCAAGTTTACACAGTCTACAGTTATGGTTATGCCACTAGTATTAGCATATAATGTGTGCTTAAGTCGATGCGTTTCACTTCCTTGAAAGAGTATGCCTCAAATTTCCTTTTTACATCCTCTTCTGATAATCTTATGCTTAATGGAGGACCGAATTCTGTAGATTCCTTTTTCCAATCTAAGTCTATGAATCTGCCACCTTCCTTAAGAACTCTACTTATCTCCTTCTCATAGCCTTTTGGCAGATCGTGGAAGGAGTTAGCTGCAAATACCAAGTCAACGCTTGAATCATCAAACGGCAAGCGGTCATCTCCTACCTTAATTATCTCTATGTTTTTGAAATCCAATAGATTATCTTTCATAGTTTTGATAGCTTCATCTGATACATCAGCACTGTAAAGTTTTTTTGCATACTTGCTAATTATCTTAGAAAATGAGCCTCCTCCTGCACCAAGGTCTACTGCAGTATCTGCCTTAAAATATTCCCTATTATCATCGATTGCCTTCACAAATTCTTCGCTTACCTGATGAAAATAATGGAAGTTATGGAAATTGTGGTTGTTCTCTGCCATGTTTTCACCTATCTAACAATTAGTATTATACTAATTTTATTAGTAATATTATTATACTTTTGCTTTTAATGTATTATTATGGAAAAGCTTACACAGAGGGAGAGGGACTGCCTTGTAGCTATACTTAGTGTAAACTCGGAATTCCCAATAAGGCTGAGCGAAATAGCAAATAAACTCAGCGTACGTTCTCCTACTGCTTTAAACGTAATCAAAAGACTGTCAGAAAAGAACCTCATAAAAGATAAAGGAGGAATGATAATTGTAACCAAAGAGGGAAAGAAAGTATACAAGGAGATAATAGAGGCGCATAGGTGCTTTGAGGCTCTCCTTACAGAATCAGGTATAAGCTTGGATGAAGCATGCAAACAGGTAAGGAAATTTGATTACCTAATAGATCCCAATACTGCAAGCAAAGTGCTCAGCCATATAGGAAATCCAAAGTTATCCAAGCATGGCAGGAAGGTAATTGTAAATTAGATATAATTGCATAGGTGTAGTACCGTGTTAAGCTTGAACCTTTTCAATCCAACAGATGTCACATTTATAGAAGCCTTGATATTGTCTTATCTATTAGGTATAGTACATGGAATAACACCTGATGAGCACACTTGGCCAATAACCTTCTCATATGCTGTGGGTAGTTATAGCACAAGGAAGGGCATGAAAGCAGGGTTCATATTTTCAAGCGGTTTTACATTGCAGCGTTCGGTCATATCTGAGTTGGCATATTTTGCGATGATAGCAATATTTACTACAAGCGTTGCATTTGGGGTAACTTATATTGCAGTAGGCATTGCAATGGCTGCAGCAGGATTTTATATAGCTAAAAGTGGAAAATATTTTCATTGGCACTTAATCGAAGAGAAATTGGGACAGCTTTTCGGCGTACACAAGAAAAACAGCAAGGACCAGGAGCTTGAATTCGAGCACAAAATCAACCCTTTAAATAGCAAAGATGCAGTGCCAAAACTTAAGGAAGTCCCATTGAAGCTTGCATTTGTGCATGGGCTTATCGCAGGATTCGGGTTCGGTGCATTTGCTTTAATACTTTATACTGTAATGGTAAGTGCAATGCCAAGCCCTTGGTTAGGTTGGGTTCCGGGATTTTTGTTTGGAATAGGGACTATGACAATGCAGATAATATTTGGAGCATTCTTTGGCACTTTTCTCACTAAAAAGAAAAATCTTTCAAAGGAGGGAATTGCATTTGTTTCAAAATACATAAGCAAAAGCGTATTATATTACGGTGGAATTGCATTCGTTGTAGGTGGTATCTTGATACTGATGTTCCCACAGCTTATGGGTATAGCTATACATACAGGCATAAAGGTACATAACCTTCATAACCTTGGAATAGGTTTCTTCCTTGTGATACTGGTTGTGTGCATAATTGGATTAGTTGCATATTGGCGTGGAATAAAACTTGCAGTAAAGAACTATTCAAACGCTCCAGCCCTAAAACCTGAAGATGCATAGTTCAACGTTTGCTCCGGCCAAAATATGATATATGAGAATTTTTGCCCTAGAAGTTAAGTATTTAAACTATATTCGCCCTATGTATTATTAGTTGTTTTATGGTTGAATATGATAAGGAGTTTTTGGACTACATGAAGAGCAAGTACGACATAACTGTCGAAGATGCAACTAAAGGCCCCGAAAATAAGATAGTGACTTTTGCTGTTGCATGGGATGTATGGAAGCATGCAAAGAGCGTTTTTCAGAAGTGACCTTTCAAAAGGCCGAATCTATGAGTGCCAAAATGGAAAGTATTATACTGCCGGAATGGAGAAAGAGGTTGCTAGAGCACTTAAGCACAGTGCTAATATTGTTTGAGCTGGTCCTAAGTGCAATATTCATCCTATTGGGGTATGCCAAAGGAAGCATGTATCTTAGGGGCATTGGAGTTGGATTGGTAATCGCTTGGGTAACAAGTGCTATAGCATATATTTTCAAAAGAAAAGCATCAAAATAAAAATAAGCTTTTAAGATAATTCCAAGTTTGCAGTTGCGATCAGCTTTTGCTCAATATGTCCCGTATACTTCTTGAATAATCCTCTGGCATTATATTGCTTCCATAGTATCCCACCATCTGTGTAGGCCCTATGTCAGAGACTCTTGGAATTATCTCTAAGTATGAATGAAATTCTTTTTCTTTCTTCAAACTGTATCCAAGTATATTATAGGAATGAACTCCAAAATACTTGTTGTTTGCATTAATTATCCTTTTGCAAGCTTTTAGCAATTCTAATAACTCTTCCCTGCTTAATTCACTTATCCTGCTCACATGCCTTTTTGGCATTATTACAGATTCCCCTGTATAGAGTTGTGCGAAAGGTGCAAACGCAATTAAAGTTTCATTTTCAAGCAATTTCCTTTCCTCCTCTTTCTTAGCTGCATATTCCATAAGGCAGGATCCATGCTTACCTTTGAATTCTAATACTTTTTTAAGCCTTGCTCTGACTATCTTAGGCATATCAAAATAGCCAAGGGTCTGCCAGTGTGAATGCGACAGAGTGCCACCACTTTTTCTTCCAAAGTTCTTGTTAAGGTAAACAAAGTCGATTCCATCATGGTTGTATATACTATTCTCAGTCTCTAATATTGCCTCTGCCAAATCGTTGATCTGTCCATCCAAAAATTGCTCAAACCTAAGCTTATGCTCTCTTGAATCTATTATGACAAAACTGAATCCGTAATTTGTATACCTTTCAAATATATCCCAATTTTCATGTGCGTAAGGAGCATCGTATTCAAATACGGGGTACTTGTTATATATTACTCTTACTCTCCAAGGATTCCCTATCTCAAAAAATGTCTTATTCAAATCATATTTTTCAGGCTCGAATGGGCAATACTTCTTCCCTTTATCATCTATTACTTCTTTTGCCAAATAATCCATAGGCCTGTCTTTTCTAGAAAGTGCGAAGACTGATTTTAATCCTGTCCTATAATCAGTTCTTATCTCCCCATTTGCAAAAGGATTTTCAGGAATAGCTTCTTTTTCATCTGGATTTTTCTGCTCTTTTTTCGAATCCATGTATATCAATATTATATAAAAAGAAAACTTAAATATTTTTGCAATAATCCTTACCTTTTGCTAAAAAATGCATTATAAATAGATGAATAGTACATATCAATTTATATAAAACAAGCAAATAAGATAAAGCAACTGATTGAAGCTTTTTTATTTATAAAATCAATTTATTTATTACAATCTTTAAATATACACGCAGAGATAGTTACATATGATGGACGAAGATGATTATAGCAAGAAGCATAAAGTCAAAAGCAAAGATGGCAATATGAAAAAGTATACGCATAAGGATAGGCATAATAAAGATAACCTTAATTCAATTGCAAATAGCAAAGAGGCCAAGCCTATTGGTCTTTTGGTTTACAACCCTGCAGAAGCACAGAAGCTGGGAAATATAGGAATAGTTGCAGAACTAAATCCTGCCAATTATAAAATATTATACAAAGGAAATTTCATAGAGGGTATTGCAGAAAATAACTACCAAAAGGGGATTATAAACCAGCTTGTAGTTGGAGATAATGTAATTTTTGAACTGGAGAAATCAAATCCTGTAATAAAGGGGAGGACTGAAAGGCATTCAAAGCTTGTGAGGTTAAGGGCTGATTCATCCAAAAAATCCTTAGTTGGTTCAGAGGAACATGTTATAGTAGCTAATATAGATGTGGCTGTTATAGTTGCCTCAACAATACAGCCTGCTTTCAATCCCAATCTGGTTGACAGGTACTTAATAATAAGCCAGTATGGAAATGTGAGCCCAATCCTATGCATAACGAAGACTGATTTAGCTCCGCCTCCAGACATTTCAATGTATAAGAATGCCGATTTGCCAATAATAAAGGTTTCAAATAAGACAATGGACGGTATAAGCGATTTGCTTTCTTACATTAAAGGTAAGCGTTGCGTTATGATAGGAAGCAGTGGCGTTGGTAAATCCTCTTTAATAAACAGCATTTTGGAGGATGATGTCCTTTTTACTGATGAAATCAGCAAGAAATCAGGCAAAGGCCGGCATACAACATCATCATCTTCATTGCATCTTTTAGATGAATCCACAATGCTGATTGATACTCCAGGAATACGCTCGCTTGGGTTATGGAATCTTGATGCTGATTCCCTTCGCCTTTATTATCCAGAATTTGCAGAGTTTGCACCAAATTGCAAGTTCAGCGATTGCACACATTCGCACGAACCGGGATGTGCAGTCAAAAAGGCAGTTGAGGAAGGGTTTATATCAAAGGAGAGATATGACAGTTATATAAGATTGCTGGAGAAATTAGAATTTGAAAAATAAATTAATTGGCAGGATACTGTTGAATTTCTGCGGTTATAGATTTTAGTATCCAATTTCTTATAATACGATTTTTACAAACTTATATACACCTTTTTGTAACATCCTAATATTGGTTTTCAGTAAAGAAAAGCATGCAATGTTTATTAGTGGAGGTTGTTTATATGGATAAGATAAGAGATAAAAATAGAGGAAATGCGGAGAGATTGAGCAGCATGTCCGGAGAGGAATATGATTCAAAGTTCATGAAGTTTTTCATGGAAGAAAAGGAAAGTTTGGATAAATCGGAAGTGAGTAAGTACATGCTAAGTAGCTCTTCAGATATAACAGAAAGGCCATCACCTAAATTTGTAAGAAAGTTTTTAGGCTTGCATATAATTGACCCAACCAACCACTCAATTTCTAGGTTGGAACTTCCAAGCAGCAAAGGCATAAGCTTAAACAGAAGCATAGAGGCATTGGTTTCCTCTATCGATCATGCTTCAATTGTTATCTTAAGAGAAAATCGCCTGAATGAGGCACAGCTTACATTGGATAATAATGAAATATTCTATGGCAATGCTGCAAAGAGTATAATTGAAGAGGCAAAGGATATAAACAGGGATATAATATCAAAGATTGCTTTTGGGAAGAAATATGCAGAGCTTTCAAATCAAGAAAAATACGAGCTTATAATAGATCGTCTCTTCCTTATGCATACGAATGGATTCAAGATGAAGCTAAGCGTGCCCAGGTTTGAGTCTTACGGAAGCTTGGTTGATCTTGCAGTAAAGACGAATCCAATGTTTATAAGCCTACACGAAGATAGATCTATGATATCTCCAGTCCTTGATGCTGTGATAGACAAATTTGAGGGAAAAGAAAAGATAGAAGGTTTCTTGAAAACATTGGTAAATAAATTTTATAATGAACTGAAAGCGAGAAATGAAAAACCTTTAAAGGACAGAAAGGATAAAATAAAACTAATAGTAAACTTTGTAACAAGAGGAAGTTTAAGCGGGGGAATAGGAGCCGAACTATATCTTCCCGGTACCTTATCTGATGCCTTTATCGATTTGGAGAACCTTGCATCAGATGCCTATTATCCGCATTTTGTGCTCATGCACGAAGGGACCGGTGATAAAATTCCTATACTAGATTCAATTGTAGGTATGATTAAAGGTGAGAAAGACATAAAGGAAGCCTTGAACCTTATAATTGAAAGAAAAGAGACTGAAAGAAAGCTGCTTAGAAAGTAAGCTATTTGCAAGGATTTGGAATTTTTAGATTTTTTAAGAATAAGTTTGAATCAGCGGCAATATCCTAGCGACCCTAAGATACAGGCTTTTCTAATAGCCTAAAAATCTTGCTCTGTGCGTCTATCTCTGCCATTGTGCCTATAGGCAACAAAAATTTTGGATCTGTATGCCCAAAATCCATATCTGTTACAAGAGGCATATCGCCTCTTTTGAACTCAATATCCAATACAGAATGTACCTTCTTTTCCATCTCTATTTTCTCCTCAGCAGAATATCCGGAGGGAATAGCAATCAGAAGTGCGGCTATCCTATCAAGTATACCTTGGCTTCCATAGTTTCTGATCCAATATTTGACAGTATCAGGCGAAGGCTTATCTTCAGATGTCTCCAAGAATAATATCTTCCTATTCCAAAAATCTTCTTTTGGCCAGAAATGGGTGCCTTTCATAAATTCGAGCACATCCGCACAACCTCCAAATAGTTCTCCTTTTACAGGCTTTTTCCCCTGTATCCAGTGCCAACCTTCATTTTCATGCTCCTTGTTTATCTTGCCTGTGTTCTTTTTTTCAGACCACTCTGGATAGCCATCCGACCAGAAAGAAAAATTATGATACTCATAATTCTCATGTGGCTTGAACATTAAGTCTTTAAACATTTCCAAAAATGATTTTGGGAATGCCTTCATCTGCGAGAATCCTGCCATTACAGAAGGACCATAGAAAGTGACAATACCTGTTTTGTAATATATGTAATCAGATAGGGTCGTTGAATCAGAAAAGCCTACAATTATCTTTGGATTTTTCCTTATAACTTTCATGTCAAGGTAATCCAGTATCCTTACAGAGTCATCTCCCCCTATGCTTGTGAATATTGCTTTTACATCTTTATCCTCAAAAGCATTGTTTATGTCTTCAGCACGCTCCTTTGGGTGTTTATAAAGATAATCATTGCTCTTTCTTGCAGTGCTATACTCTTTTATCTTTAATCCAAAGTACTTTTCTATATTTTTAATCCCATTTTCATATATATTAGGGAACATTTCGGCAGCTCCAGAAGAAGGGGAAACGATGGCTACAGTATCGCCTCTTTTCAGTCTTTGAGGCTTTATAATTTGCATAAAATGTTTAATCAAATGATATTTATAAATCTTTAGCAGGAAAATCACTGCACCCGAATAGTCAACAAAAATGAGATTTCATGAAATAATTGACATAAAATGTAATCAGGGCTCAATTGCTTCGAAAAGTAAAATAAAAGAAAAATTTAAATATTTATATGTTTTAAAACATATTAAATAATATGTGTTGATATATATGGAGAAACATAATAAATGGGATAATGTGTGGAAGGAAGGTACAGATGCTGGAAAACCGCTTGTGATGAATACTGTGTCATTCTTTGCAAAGATCTCAAAGCAAGGTCCGGCAAAAATGATAATTGTGCCAAAGGCACTCGAAGTCGAGATAAAAAAATTTGAAGGGAAAAAGCTTCTTGTGGTATTGGAGGATCTTAAGAAAATTGATGAAAAGTAAATAGTCTAGAAGATGCAGATAGCATAAAAGAATAAGGTATATATAAAGATAGAACAATATCACAAACCAAAGTTTTAGCTTGCATTATTTTTTATTTTTGATAATAATTTTTAGGTATTTTTCAGCGCCCTTGCCGGGATTTGAACCCGGATCACAGGCTCCGCAAGCCCGCGTTCTATCCAAGTTATACTACAAGGGCAAAGCAATATTATAAGCTTAAACGGACTATATTATATTAGAATACTATTTATTAGTTATTTTCACAATTACTATATTTGATTGTATCTGGTGCAAAAATGTTCCATACCTACCTGACTATAATAATACCCTCTATAGCGGCGTTCATAATAACTGTAGTAATGACTTTATTTCTGATGTCCTATATGAAGGAATCGGGAGTTACAGCGATAGACCACAATAAAAAGGGAAATCCCACACTTGCAGGAAGCGGAGGTATTGCGGTTGCATTAGGATTTAGCGTAGGCCTATTTACCTACATATTTGGATCAAACTTTCCATCCCCCTCAAGTCCCTTCTACCAGCCTGTTACAAGCATTGCAGTCCTTTTCTCTGTGATGCTATCAGTAATCCTGATATCAACCGTGGGCTTTCTTGATGATATAAATGTAAAGAGGAAAGCGGTAAAGTCAACCGATATGATGGATACAAGGCAGGGATTGAAGCAGTGGCAGAAGCCGGTTCTTACACTTATAGGGGCTATACCATTAGTAGCTATCAATGCAGGAGTTAAGACGGTTGCGATACCATTGATAGGAGTAATCAACTTTGGAATATTCTATCCACTTGTAATAATACCTCTTGCGATAATATTTGCTGCAAATGCATTTAATTTGCTTGGAGGATTTGACGGAATTGCAACGGGCACCGGAATGATAGCTGCATTTGGGCTGCTCCTTTATTCGTTGCTATTTGGCGATTATACTGGATTGCTTATATCATCTGTACTTTTTGCCTCGCTTGTAGCAATGTTCATATTCAATGTATATCCAGCGAAGATAATACCAGGGGATAGCTTCACGTACCTTGTAGGTGCAGCTTTAGTAGGCGATATGATAGTAGGAGGGATGGAAGGATTTGGAATAATAATATTCATCCCTTGGATAATAGAATTCTTCCTACATCTTCGCAGGAAATTCAAGGTTACAGATCTTGGAATAATTCAGAAAGACGGAACTATGAAGGCACCTTATGGAAGAAAGATTTATAGCTGGACTCACATTATAATGAATTTGAAGAAATGCAAAGAATGGGAGGTATCCCTTTATATGTGGGTTGTCGAAGCATTGTTCATAGTTTTAGGATTAGCAATAAAACTGGCAACATTAAAAATTATTTAATTTGAATTTTGGCTTTGCTTATCCTGCGCTTTGCCAGTTTCTTTTTGTGGACTCTTTTTATTTTATTGCTTGTTTCTGGGAGATATATTATGTTTTCAGAGTTTATGTTACCTATTGCAAATACAATATCTGATCCTTTTATAAGGCTCTTTCGCCCTGCATAATTTGCAAATATACTTGCAAAACCCATCAATTCATCAGCCATCTTCTCAATTTCTTTCTCAAATGTAAAAACAGCATCCTCACTTATCTTTTCAGCACCTGCATCCTTCAAATATTCTTCAATCTCATAAAGGCTTAAGCCTCTTTTCTTGTAATTCAATGAAACACCCTCCCAGTAATTTGTTAAAAATTAAGACCAAGTAATGATTTAGCAAGAAAGTTTTTAAATAGAACCTTAATTGCCATAATAATAGCAGTTACACTAAAAATAGGTAGAGTTTTTAAATCTATCCAACTAATCGGTCAGGGTATTTTTACAACCTTTTTGCTTTGCTTCTTTAGGTAAATGTAAAACACTGAAAAGTTTTAATTATTGAATTATAATTGTCAAGCATGGCAATGATGGAAAGAGAAAAGCAATTGAAGCATTCCAATGTAAATATACGGCTAGGATTCCACATGTCTGTTGCAGGATCGGTATCAAATGCACCGCTTAATGCAGGTAAATCTGGATATGGAGATTTTCAGTTCTTTCCAAGCAGCCCAAGAACATGGAAGCATTCGCCAATAAAAAGTGTTGATATATCCATGTTCAAGGAGTATACTAAGAAATTTGACCTTATTGCATTTGCGCACTTGCCATATCTTTTCAACCTTGCTTCAAAATCCGAGGATCAACGCTCAAAGAGCATTGAAATGCTGAACAACAACCTTGAAAGATGCGATGTACTTGGCGTCCATTATCTTGTTGTGCATCTTGGATCTCATATGGGAAGCGGATTCAATGAAGGCAAAAAGAGGATAGCAGATTCATTGAACGAAGGAATTGCACATCATAAGGCCATGGTGCTATTTGAGAATACTGCAGGATACAAGAACAGCGTAGGCAGCAGGATACCTGAGATAGCTGATATAGCAGATAGTGTTGATGACAAGAATATTGGGCTTTGCCTTGATACATGCCATGCATTTGCAGCAGGATATGACCTTCGTTCTGAAAAGGAAGTAAGCAAACTTGCAGATGAAATTGAGGATTTTGGCAAGAGAACGCTTAAGCTCGTGCACCTAAATGACGCTAAATACAAGCTAGGCAGCGGATTGGACAGGCATTGGCATTTAGGAAAAGGAGAGATAGGAGAAAAAGGATTTGTAAACATGTTCAAAAATCCGTTATTCCAAAAAGGCTGCTTTGTGATGGAGACTCCTGTGAATAGTTATGGAGATGAGGAATATAATTACTCAGAGGCTGTTAAAATAATAAGGATGGTTGAGGAAGAAGAGGGGATAGAACTCTCATATAGATAATAAGCTAATAGAAATACTGCCTAAATGCTTGTATACCTTACAACACAACCATTGTCTTAGTCTTAACAACTCCCTCTTTTGAGTCTATCGCATTTAACAGCACCTTGCCAAGCTCCTCAGTATCCTTCGCTATCACTTTCAGGAATATATCGGCATCTCCTGTAATGATATACCCCTCTTTGACATAGCTTATTGCGGTAAGCTCCTTTAAGAGATGCTGCTGTGTTTTGTGTATCCTCTTTAAAAGATCAACATCAACATTCACAAATATGAAAGCAAGCACAGATGAACCTGCATTTTTCCAGTTTATCTTTCCTTTGTAGCCCTCTATTATATTCTCTTTCTCAAGCCTTCGTATCCTGAAATGAACTGTAGATAAAGGCATTCCAAGTTTCTTCGATATTGTTGAGTACTTTATTGTTCCAGAGTCTACCAAACTTATTATACTCTCATCAATGCTGTCCATATTTGTATTTTATACAATATTATATAAATAGATTTCTAATAAAATTGCATATTTTATAAGATTTTATTGCATAAATATTTATAAGATAGGCTTTATTCTATTTTTAGGTGAACGAATATGGAAGAAAGCAAGATAGTTGAAAAGCTAGTTGTCACAAGCGAGGTCATAAAGCATACAATAAACTATTTCAACGATAATGGATTTGTGCAACTGCTGCCAGTAATATTGGGAAAAAGTACAGATCCTTTAGGGCCTGACCCAAACTCATCGATATTGAAGACTCCAGAGATAGAATATGGAGGGCAGAAGCTGTATACGATGAACTCAATGATACTCCACAAGCAGATAGCGATAAAGAAGCTTGACAAGATATTCATACTATCCCCAAACATAAGGCTGGAAAGGCCAGAGAGGAAGGCCAGCGGAAGGCATCTTTTTGAATTTACACAGCTTGACTTTGAGATTAGAAATGCAAAATCCAAAGATGTGATGGCTCTTATGGAAGGGTATTTTGAATATCTTAGCAAAATGCTGAAATCCGATGAAAAGGCAAAAGATGCATTCAAAAGCCTTGGAATTGGGGTATTTGAATTCAAGCCTCCTTTCAAGATCTATTCAACAGGCGAATTAGCCGAGAAATATGGGGAGGATTGGGAAGAGGAGATGTCTAAGTCTGCAACGCAGCCTTTCTGGGTTACAGACCATAAAAGAGAATTTTATGAAAAAGAAGACACAAGCAGATCCGGGCATTACCTTAACTATGACCTTATATATCCATTAGGGTTCGGAGAAGCGTTATCAGGAGGAGAACGCGAGCACGAGTATGAAGTAATCACAAAAAAGATGGGATCAGATAAGCTGAATATGGATGTTTACAAAGCCTATCTTGCCGAAGCTGAAAAAGGGCTTTATCCATCAGCAGGAGCAGGATTTGGGGTAGAAAGGCTAACAAGATTCCTAACAAAATCAAAGCATGTTGGAGATGTGGAATTATTCAGAAGGGTACCAGGAGAAGAAATATCCATATGAAGGAAATGTCCTTCACTTGGATATCTTCAGCACTTCAATCTCAAAGTTCAGAGTCTTTCCCGCCAAAGGAGGGTTGAAATTTACCGTTGCATCAGTTGCGTTCACTGCTATTACAGTTCCAGAAAGCCCTGTACTTGAGGTAACAACTGAACCATTATGTATAGATGAGCTATTTGCAAAATCTTTAAGTGGTACTGATATTATCTCACTCTGGTTGACTTCTCCATAAGCCTCCTGAGGCGTAAGAGTTATATTTTTGATTTGGTGAAGCTTCATGCCGATGACAGCATTGCTAAAACCTGATATAACTTGGTTTGATCCTGCGGTAAAATTGAAATCACCTGCCTGGAAAACTGTGCCATTGGTAAAGCTTCCTTTAAAGTAAACCTCTACCAAGTCACCTGATTTCACAGAATTTGCAGAACTTGATGTGAGAACATAAGCAGCTACAATAGCAATTATAACAATAACTACAATTGCGCCAATTATAAGACTAATATTCTTCTTTTTAGGTTTTTCTGAAACACTTTGATTTACTGCCTGAGTACTCTGATCGCTTTGGGTATTGCTTGAAGCATTAATATTGTCAGCATTATTACTTTCTTTAACTTCATTAACATTTTGTACATTCGTATCTTCCATCTTTAAGCACCTTGCCAAGTTTATAAAAGCATGGCTAAATAATATTCTATACTAATCTCTTTTATATATTTCTATTATTTTGAGCAAATTTTTAAATTTTAAAGAATTGTAAAATTGATAGAAACCAAATATTGCAAATGCATATTTATACTGCTAATAATAGGCAGGCAAATGCCTGCAAAGTATGCCAAAAAATCAGAAACTCTTATTCTGCATACATCGATTCGTCAAGCCATACCGCCAATTCACTGCCTGCTTTTTTCTCTGCAATTACATTGTCCACCGTATTGCCTTCAACAACAAGGTACTTTATCATTCCCTGTGACATCATGTATGATCCAGGGCACAGGATCCCTTCCTTTACCGCTACCGCATCCGGCTCTAGCCTAAGTATACTTCCCATAGTGGCTTCTTTGCTTCCAAATCCATCATTGTCATATTCTTTAATGCTGCCGTCCTCATCATTATATATTGCAATTGATTCTGCTTCCTGAAGCGGCACTATATTTTTGTCTTTGTCATGCGCGATTGCTATTTTCATAATATCACAAATAATTAAATGGCATAATGATTTTTATTAAATATGTATCCAAAATTTTAGCCAAGTAAAAAAGATTTTTTCCTTAATTAAGGGGTTTTGCAGGCAATATAAAACCAATTAATATAATAGTTTATATTACATAGGAATTACGTACCGGAAACTGCTTTCTGGTAGCATACGAGAATAAGCATTTGGGTGTTAATTTTGGATGAGGGATCTCACGGCGTAAAGCTTCTGTTTCCAGATTATGAAAAAAATAACTTATACAATCTCTCTGCATCGATAGCTGAAGATTTAGGGATAAAAAGAGAGACCGCTATATCTGCAGAGTCTATCAATTTAGATAAAGGTAAAGTATTGCTGGTACTTATAGATGGCTTTGGGTATAACATAATGAAAGCTGCAGGAATTTCTCCAAGCAATGTGGAAAAGTTCTCTACAGTATTCCCTTCAACAACCTCAACGGCTCTTGCATCTCTTAATACTGTGTCGACACCAGCTGAGCACGGAATATTAGGATACACCACATACACAAAGGAATATGGTGTAATCCAGACATTAAACTATACACTTCCCGAGGTGTCTGAGCAAAACCTGATAAAGAAGATAAGTGGATTGGACATGAGCTCGATGTTCAAGGTAAAGAGCATAGGAAGGGAGCTCAGGGATGAAGGAAAGAAAACTGAAGCGATAGTCCCAGAATCAATATCTGGAAGCAGCATGACAAAGATGCTATATGGGATCTCAAAGCCAGCAGAGTTTAAAACCTTTTGGGATTCGATATACTTGGCAAAGGAAGCATTGTCAAAGGATTGCACATTTGTATCTTTATACCTCCCATTTATTGACTCTCTTGCGCACAAGTATGGGCCTTATTCCGAACCCACATTGGAGGCGGCAAGATACATATATAATACAATAATGAGTACCTTTTCAAGCCATTCAAACAAATATGATATAATTATTACTGCAGACCATGGTTTCATAGAGGTATCAAATACGGTTTTCCTTGATGAGCATAAAGAGGTCATAGGAATGCTTGAATCTCCACCTTATGGGGATGCACGTGCTGTGTTTATGAGATCTCATGAAGACCTAAAGGAAAAGCTCAATAATAAGTTTGAGAACTTTAGGATATTCGATGAAAATGAAATAATAAGTAAGGGATTGCTTGGCTTAAAAGGAGAAAAGCCCAGCGAGAATTCATCTGAATTCATAGGCGTGCCAGTGGATAATAGTGTGTATGTATACAGGTACAAAGGCAACTATTCAGGCCATAAGGGCCATCATGGAGCATTATTGCAGGATGAGATGGAAATACCTGTAATTAACCTTAAAGAATAAGTAAATAAAAAAATAAAAGGAGAGCTAAATCACTCCTTTTCCTTCTCCTCATATACCATATATGCAGAGATTTCTGTAAGTATAAACCCTATAAGAACGACTACAAAATATGCCCCTGCTATACCTATTGAGAGGGCAAAGAATGCAAATCCTGCTACTGTAGCCAACTTAAGAGGGGAAATCTTGTTATATCCTCCAAATATATATGTGAAGCTATGGAAGAATAGCGCTATTCCAGATACTACAGCTACTGCAGGAATTATCGCTAGCCAGAAACTTGCAGTTCCTGTGCTGAGAAGAGTGCTTACAGGCATTACATTTGCCCCTACTAAGTATATTATATATAGGTAGAACAAGCTTCCTATAAATTCTAATGCAAATAGATCTCCACGCACTTTAAACCCACTATGGTTTATCTTGAGATTCGATGTTTTCTTCGACACCATATTTATCACATTATATATATAAATAGAAAAAGATTTAAGTATTGATGAAATACCAATATAACTTAAGGTATAAGTTTACAAAGTTCAGAGTTTGCAGTTTAATGCATAATGCCAAGTTTGTAGCTTGGGATTGCATAGGAACTTCAAACTTGCGCAAGTGTTGAAAATGCTTTTTAGGAAACCTTCTATTACTGAAATAAAACCTGACGATCTTGAAAGCTATAATTTAAAGTTCTTTTATGCTAAAATAAGCCAGATGGAAAAGCAGGCAGATGCAGCAGAGGCATCCATAATTAACGGAATAGGAAATTTTAAGGTTTCAATAAAATCATTCTCAAATTCTACATCCGATCCAGAGATGGAATATATACCCAATTATAGCAGGGAGTTTGTAAAATCGCAAAAGGAAAATTACTGCAAGAGGCTAGAGCGGATATTGGACAGGAGCTTTGAGGAAGAGGATGATAGAGATAAATATTACAATCTGCTTCTAAAGGGCAATTTCTACTCTGATATGTTGGACTCAGTGCTCAAGCACAATGCGCAATTTAGGCCTGTAGTGATAGGTTATGCAAAAGATATAGACAGCTTTAAGAAGATGTACTCTAATCTTGAGAGGAAGGTTGCTGATTTCAAGAATATAGTAAAGTCCAAGTCCAACGAATACGATAGGTACGTGGAGATAAGTGAAAAGATAGACAAGCTTCTGCAGCTTATATCCGATAGGAATTATCTTGCAGATGAGAATACGAAGATAAAAGAGGGGCTAAAAGAGGCAAAGCAGGTGAACAGCAAAGAAGATTCGATAAAGGAGCTTAATTTAGCTATATCCGAAAAGATTAATGAAGTAGCGGTACTACAAGGCAAGTTAGCAGAGGAGAACTCCTCAATAACATCCATTCTCCACCCTCTAAAAAGGTTAGCAAGAAAATATGATTATATATCTGGGGAAAAGATAAGCTTATCCGACTTTCTTGACAATCCTTATAATCTTGCAGATCCTGAAAACTATAATCTATTCCTAAAGGAGTTAAATTCCTTGAAAGATATGATCCTAAAAGGAAGAATAGATGTAAAGAAGAAAGAGCCGTTTGTAGAGGAAATAGAAGAGATAATAAATTCAGGTATTAGGCAGAAGATAGAAGAGTTAATGAAAATTAAAGATAAACTTTCAATATTAGAAAGCTCTTTGAACGAGGCAAGGATTGGCGTAAGCAGCGAAAAAAGCATTGAAGAGGATATGCATGCTAAAAAAGAGCGTGCGAAGGAAAATGAAGATAAAATAAGCAAGCTTAACTCTATTATAGAGGAAAGCAGTAGAGAGTTGGAATTATTATTCAATAAGTATTATAAATCTTTGATTAAAATAACCATTTGATATTGGCAATTCATAGCAGGTTTTATAATGCATGAAAAAGGAGCTTTTAAAAAGCCAGATATAATCTGGTCCACTATTATTGTAATAGCATTGGCAATAATGGTTGTAGCATTATTTTCCAATATAATAAAAACCCAGCCTATTGCATTTGGGGTATCGCAAGGAGTATCGTATATGGGATTTAGCACCATGCTATTTACAGGAAAAAGTCCACTGAATTCGACGTCTACTGCTTCTGAAGTATCTTTTGTCAATTATGGAGAACTATCATTTGCTTTCATATTGATATCAATAATTTTGGCATTTATAGCCATCTTCGCAAGAAAAATATCAATAGCAGCTGCAATATCATCGTTAATATCCTTTGCATTAAGCTTGGCATCTCTTGATATGTTCACAGATTATGTAAATTCCAATGGGGGACTTGGCGTAGGCATAATCCCAGGAACTGGGATATACCTGATGCTGCTTGCAGGAATAATCCTAATATGGGCTTATTACCTGTTTGGCGTATATGCAGTTAATGCATCAAGGAAAACCAAGAAAGAAGCAGAGCAGCCACCTGCAGTTGAAAAAGCAACCCCAGAAGGTGAACCAAACAAGTCAGAGGATATAAAAAAGCAGATATCCGAAGATGTAAATAAGGAAATAACATCAAAGAAGGAAACAGAGACTGAAAACAAGATAACGCTGAAAAACTGACCGAAGCCCAATTTTTGTCTTTTCCTAAACTTTTGCATTGGCAACTTTTATATATTATTAAGGGTAAATATTATCTGACGGTTTTGCTTGTATATAGTCGCAAATGCTTTGGAATGCCAAGCAATCAAGTACAAGCAGTATTTCAAAAGGTGTTACAATGTCTACAAATCTTTATGCGGAAGAAATAATATCAAATTATGAGCATCCCCACAATAAAGGCAGGATGGAAAATGCAGATGCAAGTTTCGAAGAGCACAATCCTGTGTGCGGAGATGACATTAAGGTATACCTGAAGATATCTGGAGATAAGGTCAACGATGCTAAGTTTGATGGTGAAGGCTGTTCGATAAGCACTGCAGGAGCTAGTATGCTAACTGATTATGTCAAAGGCAAGAGCATAAAAGAGCTTAGCGAAATGGGTGTTAAAGATATGGTAAATCTGCTCGGTATAGAGCCAGGCCCTGCAAGGCTCCACTGTGCCACGATATCTCTTAAAGCATTGAAAGAAGCGATATTCATATATGAGCATAAGGAAGTAGATGAAAATACGAAGAATCTGTGAAGTAATCAAAAATAAAAGAAAAGAAAACAAAAAATTATTATGTTCCTTTTTTATCTTAATACTTATTTTCACTGCTGCTGATCTCCTCCTAGCTGTTCAAGTGCATCAAGTACAGGATTCAAGTACATCAATGATGGTGCTCCTCCCATAAGGATTGCAACGCTAGCAGTTTCCATTATCTCGTCTTTTGTTGCACCTGCTTTAAGGCAGTTATTAGTATGGTAAGCTATGCACCATTCGCATTTTACATTTATAGCAAGAGCCAAGCTGATTAATTCCTTTATCTTAGTAGGGAGCTTGCCTTCGGACTCTGCAGATGTTAAAAGCTTCATAAATCCTGCTTGTACATTAGGCTGGTCCGCACCCAACTCCTTGACTACCCTATTAACCCCTTTCAACTTTTCATTTGCATCCATTTTACCACCGATATATAATGGATAATCAATTATTTAGCCTATTCTAATTTTTTCCAAATTAATATGTGCAAGATAGCAAGAAAGACTCTTTTGCAATGCTGAAAGGAATTTCAACTTTACTAGATTATAAGTACAAAATCTATCTTAAAAAAATTACATTTTTATATATTGATAAACAAACGTATATTAAGGTAATAAAATGACCGCTAATAGCAAAAATAAGAATGCAGAGATAGCAAAGATAATCAGGGCAAATACCGAAGACCAAAAATATATAACCGAGGATACTTATAAAAAGGCTTATTTAGGCAAGCCTGTTGTATTCTATCTGCCATCGATCAAGATTGAAACGGACAAGGATAAGGTAGTTGAAGATAAATTGAATATGTTCCTGCTTAAAGAATTCGGCGGTTACACTGCAGAAAAAGGCTTTATTTCTGGATACTGGATGGACGGCAAGGAAATAGATCACACAAACCATATAAAATACACAGTAGCAGTAAATGATAAAGAAAAGATTAAAAAATTGGAATCATTCATCGCAGAAATAGGAAGGTATCTTTCAGAGAAAGCAATATATTTTGAAACAGGCAAGAATTCATGGCTTATCTATCCAGGCAATGGCAAAAAAGTTCCGTGATAGAATAAAGGTTTTTCACAATTTGCCAAGTATCTTTAAGATATCTGAATTTATCCAAAATTAATTTTTCGGCTTTTTGCCTTTTAGCCACAGCATTTCAAAGTAACTCCTAAAATTTTCGGAAATCTCTTTTCCTTCTATCAATATGTAAGTTGGCTCTCTCGACCATAATATTAGAACTACCTTGTTGCCATATATGTTTATGCTCATGTTTATGTAAAGGGAGTTAGCTATAGTCCTTATATCGACCAATTTCTGAACGCTATAATAAGAAAGCCATTCTTTAGATTTGTTTGATACAAGCACTTTTTTCCTTATGCCCTTCTGCACTCTTTTTTCTTCCCATCTTCTTATAAATTCACCCATTCCGCTGCCAGTGTCAGAGATGCCTATCACAAGTTGCTCATCTTCATTTCCAAGTGTGCTAAGAATATCATTAAATATAGTCCTTACTGCCTTCCTACCTTCAAATATGAAAACCTTGTTGCTTTTTTCCGTTGTTTTCCTAATAAGATTAAGCTTTTCTGCCACCGCCTCAGCAAGTTCCGCCCTTTCTTTTTCAGCATCGACAATCCTTGATGGATCTACTGCAGAAAAATACTTTATCCTGCCTCTTGTGTAAAATGTGACAAAACCTTCTTCCATTAAATGATTTAAGCTATTGTATACTACAGAACCATAAAGCCCCGAACGTTCCATTATCGGCCCAGTTTTTGAATCCCCAAGCTTCAAAAGAGTTATGTAAACCTTGCTTTCAGCATCTGTAAATCCAAGTTCGGCAAGCATCCTTTCCTCATCCAAATAATCACCATATTACTCTCCTTAATTAGAGAGCATTATATATTATAGGAGAACAGGCATAATAATTTATGTCGGTGATATCGTGAAATTAAGCGAAAAAATGCAAAACTACGAATTTCAGCCAGAAGTGTATACATATCCTACAGCAAGAAGCTACAAAAGGCTGGACGGATTTTCGATTTCGCAGCAGGAATTCACGAATGAAATTAATTTGTACTTGCATATACCATTCTGCAGGCAGCTCTGCACCTTTTGTGGTTATCTTAAAACCATAAATTCAGATATGCTGAGAAAGGGGTACATATCAGCCCTTATAAAGGAAATTGAAATGTACAAGGATGTAATTGGAGAAAAGAAAACGATCTCTGTCAATATAGGAGGGGGGACACCTTCCCTGCTACAGCCGAATGAGCTAGGGGAGATAGTGGATGAGCTGAAGGCAATTAATGGAAGCATACTGAAAACTGCAAAGGAAGTAAGTATAGAAGCTACGCCAGAATCTGTAGAATATGAAAAATTCAAAGAGTTCAAGGATCTTGGAATAGACCGTGTGAGCATAGGAATTGAATCATTTGCAGATAACGAGATTAGGATGGCAGGTAGGCACAATGTAGGTAGTATGTCATCAAATGCAGTAAAAATATTGAAAGAGCTGCACTTTAGCAATGTTGTCTGTGATCTAATGATAGGAATAGAGGGGCAGACTGAAAAGACATTTTCGGATTCATTGGATGAATTGATTGGTCTTGATCCAGACACAGTGGAAGTCTATGCGCTTGGGATTATACCAAGCACGGTAATAGGAAAACACAATCCGCAAGGCTTTATGAGCAACAAGGAGAAGTATGAATGCTATGAAATTGCGCGTAAAAAATTCTTGGAAAAAGGCTATTTTCAATCCTGCCATAACCGGTATTCAAAGCTATCAGAAGGAGGATATTTGCAGGAAGATACTGTATTTAGAGGCGCAAGCCTTATAGGATTAGGGGCAGGTGCCAGGAGCTATGCACAGAATCTGCATTATAGAAATTCATTTGAATTATTGGATGGAAAAGCTGCAATTTCCAGGTACATAAGCAAGATAAATTCAGGCAATTTTGCTGTGGAAACAGGGATTGTCTTATCAGAAGATGAGAGGATGAGAAGATATGCGATAGGAAACATAGAATCGCTTGATCTTTTGGAATTCACAAATTTGTTTAAAGCAAACTTCAGCACAGCATTTAAAGACCTATATGAGGAGATGCTTTCATCAGGGTGCGCACGCGAAGCAGGCAACAAATTAAAATTGACTGCAAAAGGGTTGCTATTTAGGGACTTGATAGCACGGCAGCTATTTTCAAGTGATGTGGAGGCATTAGAAGGTGCATACAGGTTAACAGCGTGAGCTAATGTATAGCAAGACAATAATATTATTTGGGTTTTCCGGTTCAGGAAAATCAACGTCTGCAAATGCGGTTGGCAATCGGCTTAAGCTTAGGGTGGTGCATCCTTCAAGCATACTTAGGGATATTATCGAAAAGAAGAAAGTGGATACAAGGAATACCTTTCATAATGAGGGATTTTGGGAAAGCAGAGAAGGAATGAAAATGTTTATCGATAGGCTAAATGACAAGGTGCCTCCGGATGTTATCTCTGATAGAATAATCCTAAGGGAGGCCGAGAAGGGCAATGTAGTTATAGACAGCTGGAGTCTGCCTTGGTTGTCAAAAAAGGGCATTAAAATTTATTTGAAAGCAGGGATTGCAACAAGGGCAAAAAGGGTAGCAGCAAGGGATCACATCCAATATCAAAGTGCGTTGAATGCGATAAGGATAAAGGATTCGGAAACCCGAAAGCTTTTCAAAAGAGTATATGGATTTGACATAAAAATGGACATGCAGGTATTTGATTTCATAATCCCAACATATGGCAAAAGTAAGGAAGAGGTAATTGAAGAGATTGTAAAGGCAGCAAATCCCAAAATAAAAAATAGATCGCACAAAAGTACTTAATAATTGTATATAAGAAAATTCATGTGATGGCTATGGTATCAAAAATAAAGTATGCTAAAGGCAAATACGAGTTAGTAATTTATGATGCATTTGAAGGAGAATTTTACTCTAAAAGAACTTATAAAACTGAAGAAGAAGCATTAAAATTTGCATATAAAAATTTAAAAGAGCTGGAAAGGCTGCAACCATCCAATCGTTCAGGAGGGCAAGAGTACTTCGGAATACAAGATAGAGTTTTCATAAAGTATCCTGATGGCAAATTAATAAGAATTATACCTAAGTGACTTCTTCATACTAATAAACGGTAGGGCTTTGCACTCACTTAGATAAATTAAATTTCAACAACTAAAAACCAAGTGACTTAAGGTATTCGGCAACATCAGCAGCAACCGAAAGCTTGCTATATTCGCTTTCTATAGTATCAGTAACAACAAGTTCATCTATTTTATCTTTTATCTTGCTGTCGCTGCCTCCAGCAAATATTCCGTGTATAGCACAGCAGTATATGTTGTTTGCACCTTTATCTGATATAAGGTCAATTGCGCTTAACATTGTATTCCCTGTTGATATCATATCATCAAGCAAGAGCACATTCTTTTTGTTGAAATTTACTTCGGGCAATTTCATCTCAACAGTGTTTGCATCCAGCCTCTTCTTATCTATGTAATAGGCATTACATCCTAAAAGCTTTGCCATATCCAAGGATCTGGCATAGCCGCCATCATCTGGAGACACTACATAGTCAATGGATTTATCTTTAAAAAAGTTATATATTGGATTTTTTATCTTCAAGTTCTCAAAAGGTTTGGAAATATAACTTAAGGTCTGCTCATCATGGAGTTCTATAGCAATAATAGCATCAGCGAAGTTGGCTATAGATTTAGCCAAGACCTTGGAAGCTATCGCTTCTCCTTTATTGTAAACCTTGTGCTGCCTCGCATATCCAAAATAAGGAATTAAAGCAATCAGTTTCTTTGGGTTTTGCTCTTTTGCAGCATCAAGAAGTAATAGGTATGATATTATATTGGAATCAGTATTAGTATTGCCGATAACAATAACATCTTCTTCATCAAGTGGTGTATCTATCTTAGTATAAATCTCGTTATCTGGGAACCTTGATGATTTATAATCAGCCATATCACAATTCATATATTTTGCAATTTTGGAAGCAAGTCCCATCGAAGAAGGGAGAGACAAAATTTTCATGCTTATCAATATAATTGGCAATTTAAAATATAAAGCTTTCTACAAAATGCAATACCATAACCTATTAACGTAATGACGGTCTATCTGCCCATAAAAACAAAGTTTTTAAATTAGTATGATTAATCATTATGATAATCTAGATTAATGTATTCGCAAATTGATATTTAAGCTTATAAAAGCTCTTAGTAGATAATAAACATAAAAGATAGATTAGATGAAGATAGTTGTGCCCTTATCTTCTAAGCCTACTACTGCTAGCAGCAGCCATATAGGTCAGAAGGCTTATATGCTCATGAAGATAAGCGATATAGTAGATGTTCCTAAGGGAATTGTAGTAACCACAGATGCATTTGACGACTTTTTAAAGGCAAATGGCTGCGATATATATTTGGGCAATCATAATAAAAATAAGATAAGTGATATTGAAATTTTAAGAAAAAGGATTTCAAAAGGATATTTTAAAAGTTCATTGATTAATGATATATACAACTCTATAGACAAGATGGAAGGTCCCTTTGCTGTGAGAAGCTCATGCACTCTTGAAGATAGCAGCAAAACAAGCTTTGCAGGGATATTTGACAGTTTTCTATTTGTGAAGAAGAGTAATTTGAAAAGTGCAATTAAGAAAGTATATCTATCATTGTATTCTAAAAGAGCAGTTTCATATTTCAAAGAAAATAAGCTTAATATAAGAAAAGCAAAGATTGCCATAATAATACAGCAGATGTCAAAAGGCAATAAATTTGGCGTATGCTTTTCATTTCCTGAAAACAAAAATAGAACCACAATCATAGAAAATTCGTTTGGATATCCGGATGCAGTTACAGCAGGAAAAGGAAGCATAGATAGGTATGCAGTGGAAGGAAACAAGGTAAGCAAGTATCCTGCTATTCCTGAATTTAACAGCTTGTTTGATTTTGAGGTGCAAGAAATCAAGGATATTGCTGAAAAGCTATCGAAGATAGTTCCAAAGCTTGACATGGAGTATTCTATAGAAAATGGCAATAAATTGAAAGTGCTTCAGCTAAGGCCTATAACTTCAGATATAAATTTGCCGAAGAAAGGATCTAATATTGCAGGCATACCAGTAAGCGGAGGCAGGTGCACCGGAAGAGCGGTTCTAGCAGTATTGTTTGATGATGAGAAAAAGGAATTCAAGCCAAATGCTAAATTGTCGAAGAGTACAATATTATGTACCGATGAGATATCAATGGAGGATATTCCTCTGCTGAAGAAGGTTGGAGGATTAATCCTTTCATATGCCAGCACGACTATGCACGCAGCGATCATCGCAAGAGAGTACAAGATCCCATGCATCTCTGGAATAGGTGATGTAAGCAGTATTATAAATCCAGGAGAGAGGTTAAGCATTGACGGTGATACAGGAAAGATATCATTTCTCGATAGGACGAATTTTAGCATAGAAGCAAATTTGAAGAAGCACCTGTTCATACCGGATCATACCAAGCTTGGCATATATAGGGAATCTAAGGAGGCAATAATTACATACCCTATAAGCAAGAAAGCGATTGCAATTTCATATTCAATCAAAGACCCAAGCAAGGTAAAGTATATTGTAGAGCATATAGAGAGCACCTTGGGAAAGCAGTGCATAGATCTGGGCCCTTCATTGTATTATGACATATGTACAGTACTTGACCTAAAGGATATGAACAGAGGTCCATATAAGCAGATGCTAAAAGCCTGGAAGTCGCTTAATTCAATACATGATATTAGAAGTTTTTACCAGTTGGCAAAGTGCAATGAGCGCCTTTCTAGGTACAACTTCAATAAGGCGATGAAGCTGTTTCAAAAATACAAGATCACAAAGGAAAAGACGTTCCTTATAGAGGCATTGAAATATAATGACCATGCTTATTCATATTGGAAAGTTATAGATGCTGTGATATTGCGCAGTAAGCCAGCAGAGCTGATAGAGGAATTGGAAGGGAAGGAAAGCACGGATAAATTTGAGGAAGAGATAATAAAGCTGCAAAAAGACAAAGGCATTCTGGATATAGGAAATAAAGTAGTATATGCTATAAAAGATATATTGGATGAGATATCAAAAGAAATAAAGATTGATGAGTATAGTTACTCTTCGAAATATATTTTCATCTCTGATTTGGAAGCGATTGTACAACAAGGCAGCAGCCATAAAATAAGATAAACTGTAGGATTTCTTAATAACCGGAAATCGCTGCAATCAAGATGCGATATTAGGAATAAAATAAATTTATATACATTTAACAAAGTTCTCATAGCCTCTTGTACATCCATATTTCGGTGATCTTTTTGTTTCTTAGCTCAATTGCATCCTCTAGCCTTCCATATTCCTCAAATCCTAACTTTTTGTAGAGGTTATATGCAGCTTTATTTTCCTCAAATACTGAAAGTACTGCTATTTTTACCCAGCCTTTTGCAAGCTTTAAGACATCTTCCATCAATGCTTTTCCAACTCCCATCCCTCTGTAATCTTTCCTTATGAAAATACCTATCTCTCCCATATGCCTTCTTCCTAATCCTCCCTTTCTTATATCAACTAAGCCAACAGGATGGCCTGCAACTACAGCAACCCTTGCGATTTGTTCATCATTCTCGATTTTTTGGAGCTTTTTGTTGAACCATGCAACTTCTTCTTCATAACTCTCTTTTGTATATGATAAAAGGATACCAACATCAGATCCGTACTTGCTTTTGCCTCTTTCAATTTCATCGAAAACGGTGAAGTAATTGCTTATCATGTCATTTTGATACTCAGGTTTTATATCGGTTATCTCTGCATCTACGTCATTCTTCAGTTTAACCTGTATTGGTTCATAATACATAAGATCAGTAGAAATTTGATTTAATATAATATTTAAATTATGTGTACGAAGGTCTAGATGAATCAGGCAAAATCCAGGTAGCAGTGATTTAAAATAAAATTATATTTGTTGATGAACGTTCATAAAAGGATAAAAATCTAATCTAAATCAAGCAATCTTTTAAGAGATTTAAAATAAAAAATGCAGGTTTTGAGAAGTTTGTGCCAAACAGATCTATTTATTTTTTATTATTAGTTACAGTTATGTTTTTGTTATCTGAAATTATCTCATCTCCATTTAATACAATATTATCTATGTGCCTACCAAAGTGTTCGGTCTTATACCATACATTGGATTTGTCAATATATTCCAGTTTCAGTGCTTTGATATCTGCTACCCATTGCATAGCCCAGTAAGCTGGCAGTGTAATAGCCGTAACAGCTGCTTTTAGGTGCCTGTATTTTATCGTATCTTTCTCTGAATTGTTTATCCTAAGATAGCTTGATGCGTTCATAACCATATAGAACCCAACCATAAATGCATTGAAGCCTGTTAATATCTCAACAGGAAGGCTGAGCGCTCTTTCAAGATAAGCATATATGCCTATACCTATACCTGTCAGGTTTATAATAGATATATGTGGTTGCACAGATGCAAAGAATATATTAACTTTTGTCTTTTTGCTAATTTGGTCGTCTCTCATGTATGTACGAAGAGTCTGTATCTTGCCTTGCTGCCATCTTGTCCTCTGTCTCATCCATCCTTTTACAGTAATTGGGGATTCCTCTTTAGTGACTGACCTAATTATTCCAACTTTTATCAGTTCATTTGAGGAAGCAGTATAATTAGTGTTAAGAGTATCCTTCTTTTTAGTGTTCTCTTTTATCTTTGAGTTATGTGTAAATATCTTCATTCCTAATTCAAAATCTTCAGTTAAATTATTGGAGTTCCACCCTCCCATTTTTTCAAGAACCTCCTTTCTGAAGAAATTTGTAGTGCCGCCAAAAGGCAATGGATAATCTGCCCTTTTAATCGCTTTTAGATATGAATTGAACCAGTAACTGTATTCAGCCCTCATCATAAGGTTCTTCCATCCATCTTGCTCATTTACCATATCAAGTATGCCTTGTACTACTTGATAATCGTTCTTTTGAATCATGTAAGCGGTCCTTATAAATGCATCTTTTGATACAATGTCTTCAGCATCCAGAACTGCTATCATTTTTCCAGTAGATAGTTTAAGCCCATAGTTCAATGCACGAGGTTTTCCTTTTTTATTTATCTCATCTTCAACTACAACACTTTTTACATTTTTAAATATAGATGATATCTTATTAGCCACATCTATTGTACCTTTATCCTCCTTTTCCAGTAAAATAATAACTTCTAACTTGCTCTTTGGATAACTGGATTCATTTATAGCCTTTATGCATGAGTACAAGGTCTTTTGCTCTTTATAAGCTGGAACAAGTATCGTCATTTTATCAAGCCTTCCCCAGTACTCTTTCCTGAAATCACTAAGCTGCTTGGATGTTGGATCATCCTGTTTATTCCTCCTAAGAAGCACAGGATACAAATTATACATATTTACTGATGCCCATGCTACATTGTATGTAGCTACAATATCATCTATAGTTTTTATCATTTAAGTCACGAAAAAGAGTTTTAAAAAATTCTATCTAAAAAGGATGTTCAAATATAAATACCTTCGTTTTTTGTCTAAGATTTTGATTTGATCTCCAAAAATAATATCAAAATTTGTATCTCTAATTGCTGATTCTACAACAAATCAAAATTTGAGATCATTATGCTTTCCTGCTATTGATTGCTCCGCCTATCAATCCACCAATAGTTATCAGCATTATGCTCCCTATATATACAAAGAATATGATTGCACTTACTCCGAAGCCCATCCCTATCATGACCTTGCCAACCATTCCTCCTATAGACAATCCAAAAGCAGAAAGGATCAGTGTCAATATTATTAAGCCCATTACTCCTGAAAGAAATCCTGCTACTAAGCCTCTGCCAGCACCTTTTGCTATTGCGCCTGCCACTATACCTGAAATTAGTGCTCCTATAATAGGTATCCAGCCGATTATAGCCATAAGCAAAAATCCTACTGTTACACCTAAGACCATATTACCATTTTTAGCCATAATAATCATCGTGCTCTCTAATTAAATATTTTACATAAATAATTTTAATAATAAATTTAACTTTGCGAACGGGAAGTCCCCTTTCGCAAGAGAGGGGATGAGAGTGAGCGAAAGATGTATATAGATATCTAAATAATATAATAACTATGATACCATGGGTTATATGTTAGACAAAGGCGCACATTCAGTATACGCACTGCAATACCACTTTATACAGGTAGTAAAATACAGAAGGAGGATATTTAGAGATGAAAGGGTTGTGGATTTCCTCAAACAAAATGTGAGAAAGATAAGTGAGTCTTTTGATGTTGAAATAATCGACTTAGAATGCGATAAGGATTATTTTTATATGATATTCAAAGCCAAACCCACATTGGACATACCAAAATATATAAACGCATTGAAAACAATATCTTCCAGAGAGTTACAAAGGAATTTCCCAAATATAAAAGAGGAGTTATGGAAAGGCATTCTATGGTCTCCGTCATATTTTCTTGCGACTACAGGACAAGTAACCCTAGATGTACTGAAAAGATATGTGGAAAGTCAGGGTAAATAACATGGCAAATATGGAAAAGAACAGCAGGATCCGAGAAAAAGGGGGAGAAACTAGGGCGAGAAGGAAGAATCAGGAAGTAAGAGCATTTGAAATAAAATTTGACGCAAACAAAATTTCAAATCTTAAACTAAACTGTTTGAAAAGAGTATTTGTGGAAGGCAAATGGTTTATGAATTACATAATTGCAAAAGGCATAACTGAAACGGTATCACACAAAGATTATAGTATCAAAAAGGTGAATATAAAAGTCAAGGATAAATTCGAAGAAAGGGAACTGAATGTTTTATCGTCTCAGATGAAGGAATACATAATAAAGAGGCTTCAGAGCAACGTAAAGACCCTCACAAAGTTGAAGAAAGAAGGCAAAAAAATCGGCAAAATCAAATACAGGCGTTCGCTGCATTCAATACCTCTTATGCAGTATGGCATAACGTATAAAATAGACATTGAAAGGAAAAAAGTCCACATTCAGAGTTTAGGCGATTTCAAAGTCCTCGGACTTAGTCAGATTCCAGAGGATTCTGAGTTCGCAACGGCCAATTTGATAGATAGAAATGGTAATTATTTCCTGCATATAATTGCATATGCGCCAAAAAAGGAAAAAGTTCAGAACAGCAAATCAATTGGCATAGATCTCGGAATAAAGAACCAAATCACATTCTCAAATGGTGTGCAAGTGCGATACAATGTGCCGATGGCAGAACGCACAAAAAGGCTTTATCGTGCATTCTCACGTTCCAAATACGACAAAATTGCAAGGACAAGGTCAAAGAGGGGGATGAAATTACTTAATAGGATAAAGATGGAGTTTGAACACCAGAACAACCATAAAAAAGATATCAACAACAAACTTGCGCATTATGTAACTTACAACTATCAATATATTTCTTACCAAGATGACAGCATATCCAGTTGGTCAAAGTTTTATGGAAGAAAAATTTACCAAACTTCCATTGGGGAATTCCGCAATGCCATAAAAAGAAAGGCATGCACTCCTCTGAAAGTTGGCAGGTTTGCAAGAACAACTGGAATATGCCCAAATTGTGGCGAGTCGCAGCATCTTGACCTTTCTGATAGAGTGTTCGCATGCCCCAGTTGCGGATACACATCAGACAGGGATGTGAGTGCTGCCAAAACGATAAATAAACTGGGGCTTTCCCTATGGAACATAGGGGAGACGCTCGCAGAGGATTATGCCTATACAACTAACATGCTGGAATACATAAAGTGCATTCCACATGTGAAAGCAAGCATTTCCGTTGAAGCGAGAAGTCCCAAACTAACGGATGTGGCGGAAGCCCCGTCCGTAAGGGCGGGGTAGTTCACTTAACCTCTTAAGGGTTAAAAGCTTGCTCTTGCATATAATATTGTGAAACTCACTGTATCTGTTGTGCCTAATTCAAGAAAGGCTGAAGTTGTAAAGATATCCGATACTTCCTATAAAGTTAAGGTGGATGCCCCACCAGTTGATGGAAAGGCAAATTCAAGGCTTATAGCCATATTAGCTGATTATTTCAATGTACCTAAATCCTCGATAAATATAGTAAAAGGTAGCTTAAAGAGGAGAAAGGTAATAGAAATAAATTAAGAAAATAAAAATAAAGTGTAATAAAATTGAATTTTTATCAATGTAAGTGTAAAGTTATCACTATTTGAATATGGGAAAAATAGAAAAAAGAAAAATGGATTATAGATTATATATCTACCTTGTTATCATAAGCTCTTTTAGGTCATTGAGGTGCCTTAATCCTTCCCCTGAAGAAAAATGCTTTCTAGCTGGCTCAAGTATAGAGATAAGGCTTTCAGCCACCATATTCTTCAAGTCCAATGGGTGTATCTCTCCTTTGACATATGCCTCCTCCAGCTCTTTCATGCTTCCAAATTCCCTTTTAGATCCGGTTTTGGCATTTTCAATCTCCATGTATTTGCCTTTCCTCAAGAAAGTAGGCGCTATAATGTATTTAATCATGTCTATAACTGGGTTTACATCAGTTTCTTTTGGAGGGCACAAGGCCTTGCTTACCTTTGCATGTATCTCCTCTTCACTATCATGCACAAAGATTGCGCTGTAAGGCTTTGATTTTGACATCTTTATATCAACTATGGAATTTTCGAATTTTTCCCTGTCTTTGTTCTCTCTTGCATCTATGACTGCTTTTCTCTGTTCCTCTGTAATGTTTATTCCCATAAGCAGATGGTGATGCAGTGCAACCGGTGTATAACTGAAGTTCTTTGAAGTATCTAATGCGACTACATGCGCTTTGCGCTGGTCCATCCCTGCATGAGCAAGGTTTATGCCCTGGCTATATATATCAGCAACCTGCATAGGCACATAGATGAGCTGTGCCAAACTTATGTCATCTCCACTCTTTCTTCCGAGCACCGTAACACTCCTTTTTGCACGGCCTAAGCTCATACCTTTTGCAACCTTAAGCATATCTTCCAAATAATCTAATCCTTCTTTTTCATAGAACTCTGATGCCAGAACAACCTTTGTTTTCTCTGGATCCCCACCTACGCACTTAATAGATTGCTGAAGTGCCTCCTTGAAGTACCCAACGGCAATTTTTCTTATGTTTTCGAGATCCCCGCCTAATTTATTATTTATAGATGTATGGTAATCAGCAAGGAATAGGCTTGTATTTACACCAGCTTCCTGCAAATCAGATACCTTCTGCATCCCTACCAAGCCTGTCCCAAGATGTACCATTCCAGAAATTTCAAATCCTATATAATGATTGAGCTTTACGCCAGAATTCAGATATTCAACGAGCTTTTCTTCTGTCAATATCTCTTCGGTAGGGCTTCTTTTTATGAGCCCAAGTTTATTCTCTGCACTATTGCCCGGAATTTCCAATTTAATCACCATATATCTTTAAGATAGATTGATTTTTATTTGTTCTCTACAATCTTTAGAAATAGTTCCTTTTAGTTTTTGCCTATTGCTAAATGATGTTTTTGGCAAGCTTCTACCAACGAAAATTGAAACTTATTTGGAGCAAAGAGCAGTATCTGTTTCTTATCTATTTATCATCAGAGAGCCTGCTTATAATTATTATGCCCGTAAGCATTAATACCCCTCCAAATATCTCAATCGGGTAAAAGCTTCCGATTATTATGCTGCCAATCAATACAAGCAAAGTATCCAAATACTCAAAATCATTTATGAAGTTCCTTTTTATCACTATATTTGCAGTTCCTGTTGTTTTTGTTAGTTCCATTGCGTGCAATTCCATTACAGATGCAAAAGAGAAGGCAATTCCCCCAAGAATTCCAAAGGCAAAGTAACTGCTGCTTATGAAAATAGGCCCACCAATGAACATCACCGCAATTATGAGGAAAATTGGCTGAAAAAGCATCTTAGTGCCGATACTATATTTGTTTAGCTTATAAAATTCCATATAATATCCTATTCCTCCGAATAATGTTATTAATAAAACGAACGGAATGGTCCCTATTTGGAAACCATATCCATTGCTTTCAGCAAAGAATATTCCAATAACTACTAATAGTATACCTGTTAACATTATTGTTGTTTGCCTTGATGTTAAGAATCTCCTGTATTTTATTAAGTCTATCACAAAGAATACTATTGCAGATAATCCTATCAATGGATATATGCTGGCAAGCGTGTAGCTTTTGTATGCTATTAAGAGTGGAATAGTATACGCGATAATCATCAGTGCGGTGATAGCACCAAATGCATATTGCTGTTTGCTTTCAGCCTTAACCTTCAATTTGAAAATAAATTTTACCGCTATGAAACCAATTAAGATTCCAATACCTATTGATACAATAGCTGCACTAAGTGGAAGCTTAGTTACCACTAAATAATCTATAGTGCCACATATTGCATATAAGCCCACTCCAAGGGCCATCAATGCAAACACAATTTTCATAAAATCATATCAGAGCCTGCACAAAGACCATTAAAATAAAGTGCAGAATACTTTCAAATCTAACTAGATAACTAAGATGATTATAAGGATTGACTAAAAACATCATATAAGGGAAAACAATACTCGATTTGATCCGCAAATTGTACTTTTTGGCCAAAATATATTTTTAGCATTATTAAATCCAATAATATACAATCTAGTATACTGAGCCAGATTCAAAGGTTATATTAAATTTTGAATCGTAATATATAAATCTTGCTATACTGATAAGGTGTTGTCTAAAAACAATGAATATATATTTATTAGTTTAATATTGGTATAATAAAAGGATAATGATTCAATGAAAGATTCCGATAAAATAGGCATAAAAGCAGCAGTTGACAATGATGCCGATGAATTAACTTATTTGTATAGAAAATTATATAAAGGAGACGAAGATCAAGAATTCTTTAATTCAAAGGCAATACCAAGTTATTTTAATTCTGGAAGCAAGGTGTTTGTGGCAAAAGATGGCAATAAGGCAGTCGGTTTCATATGGGTAATATATTACGAGCACATAAAGAACAAAGGTATAGGAATAATAGAGGAACTTTACATTGATAACAATTACAGAAGAAAGGGCATTGGAAAAAAGCTTATATTAAAAGCAGTAGGATACCTAAAAAAGAAGCAGGTTATAGCAATAATTGTAACTACAGGGCCACATATGGAAAATGCAAAGAAGTTTTACAAGGCAATGGGCTTTAAGATATCAAGAGAATGGTTTTATTACCCTCTATCTTAAAAAAAATAATTAAAAAGCTAGGATTTTTAAGCTAACAGTATCATCCTACTGATATAGATATGTAATAAACTGCGGCAATCATTATCGCTACTAATATTAATCTCCTCCATAGCCCAGATTCCTTAAAAACTATCCCACCCGCCAATGTTGTTATTACAACATATATGCTATTCCTGAATGGAGCTACCACACTTATAAGCATCAATGATGCAGAAAAGTAATATGTTATCCTATATGCAACGGTAAAAAGTGATATTGTGCCTATATTTCTGAAGTTATGTGTCAGATTGGAATATATCTCTTTTATCCCTCCGTATCTCTTGGTCATGTATACCATGTAGTTAAGGGATATAAAAAGCTCCATCAATATAATATACGTAAATTCATTGAGGTTTGACATAAAGAGGTACTTCATCAGGACCGATCCCAATGCTATTATAAAGCTTACAACTACAAGCAGGTATATGTATTTTTTACCATCAAATGAATGCTTGCCTCCATCCTTGAATACGATAAGATAGCTGCATGCTATTATCACTCCAAGGGCAATATATTGCAAAAATGATAGTTTCTCATCCAAGGTAAAGAAGCTTATGATTATTATGAACACCATAGGAAGCGAGCTGAGCACAGGAGCAGATATTGAAAGATTTCCGTGCTTATATATCCTTGCTGATAGAAGGTATCCGGCAGTTGAAAGCAATGAATTGACATATATGTAGAAGATAGTAATAATGCCAATATTAAATTTTGCAAATGGCAGGAATACAAGGGATATTATAAATGTGAGGAGGGCGAAACTAGCACTGTAAGCGGATGCATGTTGTTCTTTTAAGGCATATTTTTCTATTATGGTAGATATGCCCATGAAAGTTGAAGATAAAAGGACTAAGTAAAGCCATTCATACATAGATACACCTAATGAAACGAGTAATAGATTTGTAATAAATGTTTATATAATATAATGCAGTAATCAATTCAATTTACTAAAACACGAATCAGACCTATTTTTATGATTGAAAATTGCAGTTTTGTGGATTATCTATTTTAATAAATTATGATTGATTATAATTTCGCTAAGAAGTTAATTTACAACAACTAAAATAATTTTATTATTTCAATATTTTCCATAATAATCATTTCTATTTTTAAAAATAGTCAGGTTATTTTTAAATAGATTTAAATATTATAATTATATAATAATGTTATTAGGACCAAAGAAAAGCTTTTAAATAGAGATATTGAGGACAAAATTTTCCAATTTATCGATAGAGATGAAATTATAGTGATAAGAGGCCCAAGGCAAGCAGGGAAAACTACATTAATGAAGATAATTTCGAAAGGGATAAAAGGAGGAAAAAAGGAATTTATAAATTTTGATATACCTAACAATAGAAATAGCGTCTCTGAATCTCCAATAGATTATATAAGACGAATCATAAATAATAAAGGCGATGGCAAAATAACTCTTTTTCTGGATGAAGTACAGAGGCTTGATAATGCTGGTGAAATATTAAAAGTCATATATGATACTTTTAAAGGAAAGATTAAAATATTCGCGTCAGGATCTTCATCTCTTGAAATAAGGCAAAAAATGCTTGGATTTTTAGTTGGCAGAGCTGTAATATTTGATCTTTATACTTTTAGTTTTGGGGAATTCATCCGTTCGAAAGATACAGGTTTATATGTTGTATTTAAAGAAAGAAATGACTCAGTCATAAATTTAATTGAAAATAATGGAGAACCATTGCATACTGCATTTTCAGAGGATTTGCTTAAACTTTGGAAGGAATATGTTGTATATGGCGGATACCCAGAAGTTGTAAAAGCAGATGATTTTAATATAAAAAAATCTTTGCTTTTAAATTTAGTAAATTTATACATAGAGAAAGATATAATATCTTTTTTCAAAATAGAAAATACAAAAGAATTTGAGAATTTTTTGAAAATTCTTTCTTTAAATGATTCACAAATGCTTACTATTTCTAATGCAGCTAATGATTCAGGAATAAGCTTTTATAAAGCAGATTCATATTTAAGGATAATAGAAAATACATATATCGCAAGCAGAGTTTATCCATATTATACTAATATTTCCAGTTCAATAAAGAAGACACCAAAGGTATACTTTTTTGATCTTGGGTTAAGAAATGCAGTATTAGATAATTTATTACCCTACGAAAATAGGGATGATATCGGAAAGTTGGCAGAGAATTTTGTTTTTGGGGAATTGATAAGATTAGGAAAACAAATTAAATACTGGAGGACAAAATCAGGAGCAGAAATGGACTTTGTAATAGAAGAAAACGGTGAACTATTGCCAATAGAAGTAAAAATTGGAGGATCCAAAGCAATAGGAAAAAGCTTTTACAGCTTTTTGGAAACCTATAAACCCAAGAAAGCTCTTGTTATAACTTTGGACGAGTTTTCAAAAAAAGAAGTTAATGGTACTGAAATATATTACGTACCTATTTTTTATCTATGAGTTTTTTGTTATTCTTTTTGAAATATTGACTACTCCTTTAACTACCTCATTCCACTGATTTTAGTAAATAGATGAATTATAAGTATTATAGTATTGAAAAAATTAAAAATAAGCAAAATACCTAGCTAAATTCAAGCACCATTGGAAGATGATCTGAGGCTTGGACAGGTATTACACCAAATTTATTTACATTTATCTGACTTGATACAAATGTGTAATCGGCATAACGTAACTTTTTAGTATACAATTTTCCTCTTGTATCTGTTATATTATAATCTTTTATAAGGTTTCTAAAGCCGCTATCTTCTATCATCTTTATACTTTTTGTATCTGGCAATAAGTTGAAGTCCCCTGCAAGGATTCTTCTTGGGTCCATATTTGACATACATTTTATTATCCCTTCTGATTGTTTGATTCTTTCAGGAGTGTCATCTTTGCTGCTATGCTGCCATAGGCCATGTACATTGCATATATCATATGTTTTGCCATCAGATACAATAGAAGCATGCTGCATTATACATCCGACACTATAAGGCAATCCCTCAACTTTTAAACCTAATTTATCAATTATACTGTACTCATCTTCATTTGCAGTTATTCCCTTTTTTATAAACATAGATAAACGTTCCTTGCCAGAACTATATGTATCTGTAAGATAACTATTGTAATCCGTTAGAATTTCTTTAAGATCCGTATAAAGGTTTTCTCTTTCGGAAAATTCTTTTGGCTGATGTTCAGTCTTTGCTTTTATAGAATAAATCTCTGGCATACCTAATGAGTATTCGAGGGTTTCCTGAAAACAGAATAAGTCAGTTTTATCCTTTTCATTATTTAAAAATTCTTTGAGGCTACTAAATGCTCTTCCACCCCAAAGATTTAGAGATATAATTCTCATAAGACCACCGAAAAATTAAAATTTTCCTTATTATAATATTGCACCTTGTGTTTTTAAAATTTCCTGAAGATTTTTAACATTTACCTCTTTTGCTGGTATATTATTATCTATGCACATTTTTGCAGCAACCGCAGCTGCGTGGCCCATTGCCAATGCAGTTCCACTGACTCTTGCGCTAGCTTGTGCATCAAATTCCGCACTCAAGCATCTTCCTATTATGAATAAATTATCAATTCCTTTCTGCACTATTGATCTATAAGGTATTTCGTACCAAGAGGAATCTCCTGTATTAAGATGTATGTAAACAAGCCCTTTATTAGGGTCATGTATCTCAAGAGGATGTCCACATCTAGCTATGTGGTCTTCGAATCTTCCCCCGTTTAGCACATCATCTCTCTTAAGCACATATTCTCCTATTCCTCTGCGTGTTTCTCTCATCCCTATTCCAGGAGAAGAGTCCATCAAGTATGAATTTTCAAAACCTGCTATATTTTTCTTAAGAAACTCAAATGAAGATGCAACCTGATGCCTTAAGTCATTTATTGCCTCAGCTACTTCTTTTCCTGATTTGTAATCTTTTATCTTTGCGTGGGTGGCATTGCATATGAATTCGCCATCCTTGCTCGTATTGAAAAGAAATTCGGTATTTTCATTTGGAAGGTATAGCTTATTCTCTTTTTTAGCTTTTTCAACTAAAGGTGGATTTATATGTATTTTTGATATCCTTCCATCTACTAATGGCGCGGATATCAGTTCAGGATGCTCTTGAGAAAACTTTATAAGCTCCTCTTCATTTACATCTGCAATTCTGAACGGTATAGTTGCTTCCTGATGCCATCCTTGCCCCTCCTTGCCCTCCATTGCATTTGATGCAGCATAATATGATAAGTCCGCATCTCCACTGCTATCAACAAATTCCTTTCCTGATACCTCACGTGTCCCATCTTTTCCTACAACTATTACAGATGCTATCTTATTTCCTGACAATTTGCATCCTGTTACAAGCGAGTTGAAATATGTGGTTATGCCGTATTTTTCAGCCAAGTGGGAGAGCGCCAATTTCATTTCATCCGGCCTAAAAGGTATAAAATTGCCAACTTTGCCTTTAGTGCCTCCAAATTTCTTAAGAGTTTCAACTATCTCATCAACAATGCCACCGACAATTTTCTCCGATCCATCATATGTGTAAACTCCAAGAATCGATACGACGTAGCTATTAGTCCAATTGCCTCCGAGCATAGGATTTCTCTCGATTATTGCGGTTTTAAGCCCGTTCTTTGCACCTGCCAATGCAGCCCCAAGCCCTGCTGGACCACCCCCTACAACTACAAGATCATAAGCATCCATAAAATCCACATTATTAATCCTGCATGCAGGTTTTTATTATTTGTCAAAAATTTTTATTATCTAAATAACTTAGCATAGACGCTTTTATAAAATTCTTTTTAGAAAATACCAAAGGCAAGTACACAATTTCGGATGTATATATCCTCTAAATTTATAATATGTATTTTTAAACTTATATTCTTAATTAATAAAGAAAATTGAATATGATGGTGTGGATATGAATAAGTGGACTAAACTTCTTCCGTATTGGTTTTTGTTGTTTACGATAGGATTTGGGTGGTTTGTACTTGCACCGCTTGTGCCTGTCTTGAGCACATCTTTGGGTGTAGGAACAGCTTCCATACTTCTATTGGTAAGCATGTACGGTTATACTATGGTAGTGCTTGGCCTTTTGGCTGGGTGGATATCAGCTAAATTTACGGTAAAAACTGCAATATATGTTGCCGCAGCCCTTTCTATAATAGGGTTGATAGGCAGAAGCCTGTTTTTGGCAAATTACACAGGTTTCCTTATATTCCAGATAATAGCTGCAGCTGCATATCCTCTTGCTCTAGCTCCTGTTGGGAGTGTAGCTGATTCCATATATAAAGAGCACGCACATTCTATAGTGGGAATCAGCGTAGGAATACTTTTCTTCGGGCTTGCAATAGGCGCATTCTTTGCATCAAGCATAGCCGCAGCAATAAGCACAGTTGGGCTTTTTTGGTTCACAGCGATACTTGCAATAATAGCTGCCATATGGATAGTGCCAGGAATAAAGGAATATCCTACAAATTACAAAGGCAAATCACTTAAGGGTGTATTCAAAGTAGGAATGATAAAGAACTGGTGGGTTGGATTCTCTATAGCATCAATGTCAGTGATGTTCGGAGGTATTGCATCCACTATGCTGCTTCACTTCCATTTTGCATTGAGCGAAGCACTTACTTATGGAGGTCTTTTGGGTGGGCTAGCGTTCTTAGGATCTGCATTAGGGGCAATAATACTACCTCCAATATTTGAGAGGTACAACCAGATAAGGATGGGAATAATCTCGACATCATTCCTATCCCTTATATCAGTAACCCTTCTTGCATATTCGTTAGGGTTTGGCCC
This sequence comes from Microcaldota archaeon, assembly GCA_021798935.1. Lineage (GTDB taxonomy): Archaea > Micrarchaeota > Micrarchaeia > Micrarchaeales > Micrarchaeaceae > Mancarchaeum. The sequence continues at coordinate 8,832 of JAJZBL010000004.1, read as the reverse complement.
TAACATTGGATTGCTGGTAGCTGCATTCTTCCTATTTGGGTTCTTTGGAAATGCGTTCTGGTCAATGGCACTAACATCAACAACAAACTATGTGTCTGACCCGGCGCAGTCAGGATTTGCAACCTCTATGTACAGTGTAATAACCAACCTAGGAGTTGCATTCGTTCCTGTATTCTTAGGGCCAGAGTTTGCAGTTGATGCAACAATAGCTGTTTTGATAGTGTTTGTAATAGAATTAATATCATTCGTATTGTCTCCAATGCTGAAGACAAAGAACGATATGGCAAGCCAGCAGCCTCCAAAGGCTGCAGCAGCACCTAAAGCAGCAGCAAAGGCCTGAATTTTTCTTTTTTATCTTTTTCTTTTCTTTATTTCCTTTATAACAAGAGCATATAAAGGCCTAATTTTTTCAATTTAAAGGTAATCTATAATAACTTAAAATTAAAATTATTATAGTGGATTTTATGGAGGATCTAAATTCTTATAGAAAACAGATAGATGAAGCAGATGAGGGAATAATAAAGCTTATTAAAAAGAGATTCGACGTTGTAAAGGCAGTAGGTGAATTTAAGAAAGAGCAAGGAATGCCTTTGAAAGATAACAGCAGAGAGGATGCACTTAAAATCAAATGGAAGCAGATGGCGGAAGATAATGGTATAGACGGAGAATTGGGTTTAAGCGTAATAACCGATATACTTAAGTTTTCCAAACAGCAGGAGATGCCAAAGAACAAGAGCCGTTTGCTAATAATAGGTTACGGAAAGATGGGCCTCGCAATATCCGAATATTTTATCAAACACAATTTTGAAAATGTATATGTAACTGGAAGGCACTTGGATGAGAATAAAGATAATATAAACCGTATAAAATGTACTCCTGTGGGCAATCCAAATCCAAAAGATTTTGATGTTATCATAATAACAACACCACCTGAATCGGTAAATTCAAATTTTGTTGAAGATATATTAACCAATGCAAAAGGGAAATTAGTTATGGATATTTTTTCAGTAAAGAAAGATGCATACAAAAAATTGTTGGATTTTTCAGAAAAATATGGATTTCAATATGTAAGTGTACATCCACTTTTTGGCCCTACCCAGCTAACAGATAGCAATAAAATTGCGGTTATAACCGATGAAGTCGATGAAAAAGTTTTAGCTGAAGCTGAAAATATATGGTCTTATGCTGGATTCACAACGGTTAGGACGACTATAGATGAACACGAAAAATCAATGGCAATAGTTCAGGTACTAAGGATAATTGATTTCGTTGCAATGAAAAATAGCATAGATGAGCTAAAGAAAAACTTAGATGTTGACTATTCAAAGCTTTCAACGGTCAGTTTTGCAGAATTAGAAAAGTTGATAGGCAATATATCGGGCGATTATAGCTTGATAAAAGAGATAATAGATTCTAATAGCTATTCTAATGAGGCAATTGAGAACCTTACTAAAAACATCGAAAATATTAGAAGTATAATTAAAAAATAAAAAATATAGATTCCAATCTAATCAATAGTTTATGGGTTTTCCTTTTTAAATTTTAATATTAAATAAGGTGAATTTGTCAAACAATCCTAATTATTTAAATAACTTGTCCCACCTATCCAAAATGCAGGACAATGATTAAATAGGTGGTCGCACACTTGTCCACCTTGTGATTGAAATGGATCAAGAATTTTGCACAAAATCATTGGTTAAATTAGAATCCATAGATAGATTCTGTATAGATATAAATGAATATGGGCATATGTTCCTAAGCACAGGCAAAAAGGGTTCCAATAATTATTGGTCAGGTGATGAAAACCACATTCTGGATTTTTTAATACGCTTAGATAATTTAGTAGAGATTCCTGATCTTATGGATAATGATGAATTTGATTACAGTGATTCTTATAACAGTCAATTTATGTTTTCTGATTATGAAAGTGGAAAATATGATGAAATAAAGGATCAATATGACTTAAGAGATGATTTCATAAATGAATTTAACAAGAACAACATAGATATAAAATCAATTTCTAAATATATTTTAGATTCCATTAAAACTGGCGATGGATTATATGAATTGACTGGCGGAGATGAAATGTGGCATGATATGATATATGATGTATTTGACTTCCTTGATGTTAATGGGGGTGTGGAATTTCGCGACCAATATGAAATTATACAGAATCATATAATTGATAAATTGTATAAGGGCAGATCATTTGAAAAATTATATGATTTTATTCAGCCAGGAAATTTTAATGAGGAAGATCCAATAACAATAAAAGATGGTGCTTGGGATGAAAGATTATTTGAAGAAGGTACGCATTATGTATGTTGCCCAAAAGGATACCTATTATTTTCTGGAAATTATTCGCCCACTGGAGATAAGTATTTCAATGATTTTAAGAAATTTTATTTAGGAGAAGATCCTTATAATAAAGGCGAGTATAAATATGAGAAATATGAATACGGAGAGTATAGGAAAGTTATAACTAGATTTTTACTTAGTGATAATCCAACAATAGAAAAATTATTTTCTTTAATTCATTATCTTAGAAAAGATTATCTACCAGCCCCTGAAAATTATTCTCCTGTCACAGAATATACATTTACCTGTTATGCTAAATTAAAAAGTAAAAAAGCCAAAAAATTATATTATAAATACACCAAAAGAAATAGAGATCTCATAGATGAAGCAATAAAAAATAAGGATAAAGAAAAAATAAAAGACATAGTTGAAAGGGCTTTACCACTTACAGATGACCAATTAGAATTTATATATAAATTTTTAGGATTTGATGATGCCGACCAATTATTTGATAAATATTACGATGAGTATATGTTTTCAGATTAATCTTTTTTGATTTGTCCTAATTTATAGGAAGATATTGTTTTTATTGCATCTTCATTTTTCCTTACGATAAGATAGCTTGCTTTTCTTATCCTATTCATCACTCCGAATCCTATGCTATTTTCAGGGAAAGACTGTATAACCCCATATTTATTTTTATCCTTGTCTAGTTTTCTAAATGCATAGAATAAATTATGGGCTATTTCATAGATATCAGAACCCAATATTATTTTATCGCATTTAGCATATTTTGCATTTTCACTGCTGCACAGTGCCGTGAATGATTTTGATTCTTCAGAAGATATAAATTTTCTGAATTCATTTTCATCCTCTATTAAAAATAGCTCTTTACTAGGTGCATAATGCCTATATTTCATTCCAGGAGTTAGTGCAATCTTTGATTCTTTATACCCTTCTGCTGCCTCATTTATTTTTATTTCACCAAATAGATTTTTTAAATCCTCAACTGAGAAAGCCCCTGGCCTTAATAGTTCATATGGTTTTTTAGTAGCATCTAATATGGTCGATTCAACACCATACTTTACACGGCCAGCATCAATTATAGCATCTACTCTGTCCATCAAATCTTCAGTAGCATCTTTTGAATCAACTATTGAGGGCTTAGTAGCTAAATTTGCACTAGGAGCAGCTATAGGCACTCCCGATTTTTCTATCAATGACAAAGCAATTTTATTATCTGGAAATCTTACACATACAGTATCCATTCCAGAAGTAACAATATCAGGTATAATCTTCTTTTTCTTTAAAAGAAGTGTTAATGGACCTGGCCAAACCTTCTTCATTATCTTTAACCGATCATCATCTATATAAGCAACGTCTTTCACCATATCGAAATTTGATACAGTTACTATTAGAGGATTATCTGCAGGCCTATTCTTTGCTTTAAATATTTTAAGGCATGCATCTGCATTATAAGCATTTGCCCCTAGCCCATATACCGTTTCAGTAGGAAAAACTACTGTACCCCCATTCTTTATAATATTTGCAGCTGTATCTATAGATTCTTCTAAATCTTCTTTATCAATCTTTAAAATTAAAGCAGGCATAAGAGTATTTTAGGTAAATCTAAATTTAAATATTGCTAATATTTTAAAAATTTTCTTAGTAATCTTTCTTGCAATTAAATATAATTTCTTATAAAAACGCAAGATATAATACATTTTTATCTATTAAATAAACGATACAATGCGCAAATATCATTCAGTGAAGTTCGATGTAATAGAAAAGAAGATTAAGCTGCCAAACGGCACAGAATATACTTCTTCTATAGTGGTCCACAAACCAGTTGCAGTAATCATACCAGTTCTCAATGGGAAAATATTAATTGAAAGACAGTATAGACATTCTCCAGGAGAGTGGATGTATGAACTGCCTGCAGGTTTCCTTGAAGGGAAGGTAACACTTGAGCAATTGGCAGTTAAAGAACTGCATGAAGAGACCGGATATATTGCTAAAAAAATGAAATTTCTTTTCAAGGCTTATGCAGCCCCTGGAACAAGTACTGAAATGTACTATTATTACCTAGCAGAGGAGCTTAAAAAAGAGAAACAGCACCTTGAGAAATATGAAATGATAACTGTAAAATGGATGAGCATTAAGCAATTGCTAAGTATGATAAAGAAGAATAAGATAACGGATGGCAAGACAATAATAGGCATACTTTATTATAATAACTTTGTAAAATAGAATAAATGTGGTAAAATGAGCAAAGCTTTGTTGGTAATTGATATGCAGGAAGGATTCAGGCACAAACCTTCTGAAGCTATTGTTAATAATATAACGGAATTAGTAAAAGGATTTGATGGCAAGGTTATATTCACTTTCTTTGTAGATGAACCCGGTTCTATGTTCGAGAGAGAAATAAATTGGCCTAAATTCCAATCCTCTGATATGCAGAAGTTGTTTAAGGAATTAGAACCAATTGAAAGAGGTAGAATAGAGGTAAAGCATAAAGGTTATACAGTACTTACAGATGAACTGAAGAATATTCTTAAGGAAAATAATATTGACACCGTCTATCTATCTGGCATATATACTGATGTCTGTGTTATAAAGGCAGCTATGGATCTGTTCGATGAAGGCTTCAGTACCAAGGTTGTAGCTGATGCATGCGCTTCGCTTCATGGAGATAATAATCATAAGTATGCTATAGATAGCTTGAAGCATATAATAGGTAAAAGAAATGTTGTGAATATGAACAATGACAGCAAACAAAATTCCAATAATCTTTGATATTCATACAAAATTATCAAAATCCATAAGCTATTAGCATGTCAGTTATCCATTCTTCAGCTTTCACATACAGTATAGTCCTGCCTTCAATTAACTCTTCCCCACTATAGTCTATGTTAACTATATATAATTGCTCTGCGTTTAATTTGTTTGCACAATCTAATAACGAAGATACCTCTCTTTCCTTAGTCCTTTCGTCTTTTATTGAATAAGCCACTTGTACCAACTTATAGTTATTGTGATCTTTTATGACAAAATCAACTTCTTTATTATCCTCATACCAATAATAGAATTTGAAAGATTCTATATATTTAGAGATAAGATATAATGTTGAGGCTATTAGATTCTCAAGAAGTCTTCCTCTTATTTTTATAGGATTCGCTCCGAGCATAGATGGAAATGAATTATCTATTGTGTACACCTTTTTGGGGCTGTTATCCTGTGCCTTTATTGAAAATGAAAACCTGCTGACAAAAAACAACAGATAAGATTTCTCAAGATAAATTGAAAAATTGTATACAGTTTTCACAGGCAATTTGAGAAAATTTGCAGCACTATTGAAAGTAACTCTGGATCCTATGCTGGTTATATAAAATCTAGCTAATCTATTGAGTTCATCATTATTGCGTATATTGAATCTGCTTATGACATCCTTCAGTATTATAGTATCAAAATAACTTTTTATTATATCGATTTTATTTTTTGAAAGTACGACTGCAGGAAAACCACCTTCTTCTATGTAATTTTTTACCCCTTTTTTATTATTGGTAAATATTTTATATTCCATAAGATTTAAGGGATGAACATATATCACAACCTGTCTTCCGGATAGCAATGTGGAATATTCAGAATCTAAAAGTTTTGAAGATGAACCAGTTATTATAAATTTTGCCTCTCCTTTCTCAGTTAATCCCCTGACAAAGTGTTCCCATTTGTCTACCTCTTGTGCTTCATCTAATATAATGATGCAATTATTACCTTTCTTTATGTTTTTCTTATAGACTTCGTATATATTAAGTAAAGTTGAATAATCCCTATTTATAAGCATTTCATCTTCTAAATTTATTATAAGTATATTCTCCTTAAGAATTCCCTCTTTAATTAGATTAGAAGCTATTTGCTTTGCTATAAAAGATTTTCCAGCTCTCCTTATTCCTGTCTCTATTATTATGCTTATTTTTGATTCATTTATTAGATCAATTGCTTTTTTTGGATAAAACTCTCTTTCTATGCCTATATCTAATTCATGATTCCAAAAATTCCATGAATTAAGCATTTCAATGATATCTTTATCCTCCATATTTTATATTTAGTATTACAAATTTATAAAGATTTGTATTATATTACACATTTGAAATAATTTGTAACAGAGTACATATTTTTTAACCTGTAGGAATAGCTAAAATTTTAAAATTTATAAGTGAATTTTACATAACCTTTTTATAACATAATATTAAAATTTATTTAAACTATCCGGTGTATCTATGAAATTGGATTTTAATCCTCAGAGAAATGTAACTATTTTTGATCATTTATTAATTAGATTAAATAAAATTAATAAAATAAATGATCTTTTAATAGTAAGTAAAATAATTAAGAATTGGCCAACAGTACTAGCTTTTAGAATTGGATTGAAGAAAGCGAATTTTATAATGGAATTACGAAATGGTAAAAGGGTTAGGATAAACAATAGCAATGATTATTTTTCATGGTGGTCAACTCCAGAAGCACATAAGATTTTAATTAAAGATAATAATAAGGAAATAAAAGTAAATAAACATAAAAAGATAATAACATTTAAATTCAAGAATAAAATTGTATACTTTTTATATGATTCCTATGAGCAGTTAACTAATACAATAGGTATGATAGATGAGCAATTTATAAAGGAGCAATATAATTGGTTAGATGTTAAAAACAAGTACGCAATTGATATAGGGGCAAATATAGGTGACACTGCAATATATTTTGCGTTAAATGGAGCTAAGCATGTTTATTCATTTGAACCTTATCCATATTCTTATAAAATAGCCAGTAAAAATATAAATTTAAATAAATTACAAAATAAAATAACTTTAAACAATGATGGATGTAGCGGTAAGCAGGGTAATATTCATATAAATAACGATTACAAAAATTTTGGAGGTACAGATTTAAAAGAATTTGATAATGGAAATAAAATAAAGTTAGTAACTCTCAAAGATATTATAGATAAATTCAATATTGGTTATCCCGCTGTATTAAAAGTTGATTGTGAAGGTTGTGAATACGATGTTTTGCTTAAAACTAAAAATTCTGATTTGCAGAAGTTTAAGCAGATAGAGATAGAATACCATTATGGGTATTTAAATCTGAAGAAAAAATTAGAAAGTGCAGGATTTACCATAAAATTTACTAAACCAAAATATACATTTAATAAAGAAGCAGACAATAATAAAATGATTATAGGAATGATTTATGCAGAAAGAGATTAATCTAAAAATAATTTCAAAATTTTAGGTAAATTTATAATATTATAAGATATTTTTAGAATAACTAAAATAATATTAGAATTCATTAATTTATTTTGGTTTAACCTTCCAATGTATTATAAAACTAAAATATATTTAGAATAACTAATAATATTTAAGAATTATTACAAAACATAAATTTAAAGTTTAAATATTTCATAAATATGGAAAATATATAGATTATGTGATTAAAATTTAACATTCCATAAAAATGAAACAAAAACAAAACAAAACAAAAGTTGTTATTTCATATTTATGGAAAATATGCCATTTTGGTTAAACAAGTATTATTATTTGCTAAAAGTACCTGAAAAAGTGGGCCTTTACCTCGAGTGCCTATTTTTAGCCCATAATTTTGAAAAATATTTCGTGAATTCCATAATAATGAAATTTAAAGCGTTTGCAAACCTGCAGTAAAATATATTAACGATAATTTATAAAGTATATTTTCGAGGGAAAAAATTTGCATTTAAATTGATTATAACAAATGATTTAATCTATTACTATATAATTAGCCATTAGGTTAAGCAAAGCTCTTAAAATTGAAATAAATGCATATTTTATTTATTTCTAATAAATTATTAGATTAACTAATATGTTATTAGAATTATTATTTAATATATTAATAAGCTTGAATTTTAAAGTAAATATTTGAATATACCTGCAACTATTTTATTCCTATATTAATTATTAAAAACTAAAATAAAGTATAAATTAAAAATGGAGCCACGATATTTCTATCGTGGAAACCAGAGCTCCCAAAGAAATGCACTTCTTTGCCATCTGCGCTTCAATAGAGCCACGATATTTCTATCGTGGAAACCCTATCTCAACCCATTCCTTTGTGCTATAAGCATATTCGCTTCAATAGAGCCACGATATTTCTATCGTGGAAACTGTTATATCAAATTAGAGGATCCGCTCAAAAGCCAAGGCTTCAATAGAGCCACGATATTTCTATCGTGGAAACAACCACCTGAATATGAGTATGTGCCTGCGGTATAACTTGCTTCAATAGAGCCACGATATTTCTATCGTGGAAACTCCATAAATGGGGCGAGTTATAACGTATCATTATTTGTGCTTCAATAGAGCCACGATATTTCTATCGTGGAAACACAAAGCAGTTCCAGAGCTTGTGCAAGAAGCATCAGAATGCTTCAATAGAGCCACGATATTTCTATCGTGGAAACGATCTAAATTAAGGGAAGCTTCAAAGAAAGCTAAA
>JAJZBL010000008.1 GCA_021798935.1 Microcaldota archaeon | reverse complement strand
ATAATTTCCATCTTTTAAGTTTTTAATATTCACAAATTATTAAGAGTTTTAGTTATTTATCAGAAAATGCATATGAATAATTGTCTTTATCTGAATAACTGTATATGCCCAGAGTTCTAGCCACTAAATATGCAAAATAAAAAACTAATAATCTAAATTTTGATTTAATTTTTGATGATTTATAAAACTCAGGGAAATTTTTAAATGCGAATCCTCTTTCAGTATCTATAGCATTTGAGAATAATCTTATATAATATTTCAACCCTTTAGCATATACTCTTTCTCTTTCTTTAAGAGAGTTACCTCGGTCTTGATTAATTCCAAAAGAATTACCAGGGGGAGTTATATATATTTTATATCCTTTGTATTTGAAATGTGCCCCTCTCTCTATATCTTCCCCATAATTAAGATTTTTCCAATTTATACCATAATTGTATTTTATTAAACTCAAATGGCCAATCCCTATTTTATTTTTATCTCTTTCATTCACGAAATTAATTATATATTTATGTATTTTTCGAGTGTATATAGTATCAAAATCAATATAAAACGTAAAATCATTAGGCTTAGCAATATTAAGAATGTGATTAAGTGCTATTTCTCTACCTTTACCTCTATTACATTTGATCTGCTTTACATAAAAGGTAACATTTTTGTATTTATTTGAACTAGACATTAGCCATTCATATGTATTATCAGTAGAAAAATTATCTATTATAGAGAGGTATAAATTAAACTTTTTAGTCAGGGGCAAAAGAGATTCTATGCTTTTTTGTATAGTTTTACCATTCATATATACTGTTCCGTAGATATATAGAGTTTTCATTTAATCCCTTTTAAGCAGTTATTTAAATTTAAGTTTAATAATATTATAGACTAATATTTATGGCAACTTTCTACTTTTAAATAGTTTTGGTTTAATTTTCATTATGAAATTACTGATTCCTGCAAAATGAATGGATAATCTTAGCTGCAATTAATTGCACGTGTATGATATCCTGCATATGCTTAGTAAGAATAATTTTATTTCTATAGATTTGGTATTTGTAATAAAGCTTTCAAAAACTAAACTTAGGTAGTTAAAATCTTTTCAATTTTTATAAATATTTATTCTTATCATAATGCTTAATTTATTTAGCTTGTATTAATACCCTTATCGATGATATAAATTTACATGAGCATTTTTTCTATTTTTTGAATAATTATTTTATCTGAATATTTACTGAATGTATAATCAATTATCCTTTTTTTATATTTTATGTTTAATTTTCCTTTCTTCCATAAGCCATAGTACTTTAAAATTTCATTTGAAAAAACTTCTGTATCAAATGTTTTTATAGTAGATCCTGAAGATTTACTAATTATATCCTTCGGTCCTTTAATATCAAAAGCAATTACGGGTAATCCATGTGCTTGAGCTTCAAGGGTTACTAGTGAGAATGTTTCACTTCTAGATGTTATAATATATAATGAGGAATTTTTGTATTTATCATCTAAATTTTTATTTGATATAAAACCTAAGTAATTTACATTCTCTGGGTACTCTTTTGCTAAATTCTCTATAATTTTTTGACCATCTTCCCCAGAACCAAATATTTGAAACACTATTTCTTTATTTCTACTAATTACTTTTTTTATTATTTTAGTTAATAAATCAATGCCCTTTTGATAAACAGCCAATCTTCCCCCAAATAATACAATAAATCTGTTTTTGTTATCACATATTTTTATATCTGATTTTTTGTAATATAAAAAATTTGGTATTTTGTATATATTTCCTTTATAACCAATTTTTTTAAGCATTTTTTGATTATAATTATTTAGAACGTGAATATTTGGTATTTTAAATAATATCGCTCTAGATATTGGTACATAAAATTTTATGAGCAACCTTTTAATGAAAGTATTTTCTTGTGATGTAGTCTTTAAAAAACTCGGATCGTGAGCACCGAAGATTATTTTGGGTCCATGTCTTTTTAATCCTGTACTTGTTAAAACCATAAAAATAAGTGGCACACTAGGGTCTATTATGTATATTGTATCGTATTTACAAAGTTGGTTTAGTATAGATAATCCACTTAAAGTTAAAGGCAATCTCTCTTTTGAAATAGGTATTGTTATTGCATTGTAGTACGTTAACTTTGCTTTAAGCATTTTTTTTATTTCTTTATCATTAATCCTAATTTCTTTTTTATTTATAAAAGAATAAACAGTTATATCAAAGCCCTTTAATCTTTTAACCAATTCAATAATATATTTTTCGCCACCTCCATATGCTCTTATATCAGATCCTGTTAAAATAGCCAAACGTTTCATTTTAACACTTTTTTATATACCTCTAATGTTTCTCTTGCACACTTTTCTCCTGTGAAACTCCTCGCATATTCAGTAGCTTTCTTACTCAATTTTTCATTGTAACCATTTTCCTTTAAATCTTCTATTATTTGTGCCATATGTTCTGGGCTTTCTGCTTCAAAGCAGTACTTTCTTATCTCTTTTGGAATCTTTCCATATTTATATATTATTACAGGAAGTTCACGAGATTGCGCTTCTAATATTGGTAAACCTTGACCTTCATGATAACTTGGGAATACAAATGCATCAAACGAATCATATATACTTACTATTTTTTCTTCAGGTGCAAAGCCTTTAAACTTTATATTTTTATTTTTAGCGATACTCCTAATAAATTCATATTCATGCTCCTTTTTACCCCATATATAAAAATTAATATTTTGGTTCTTTATTATATTTGCAGCTTTGATTGCAAATTCTAGATTTTTTCTCTTTCTCATTGCCCCTAAATATCCTACAGTAAAATTTCTTTTATTTTTATTATTTTTAATTGGTTTTCTAAATCTATTATCTATACCTAAATTTGTTATAAAGACCTTCTTTGAATCAAACCCTAATTTTATAGCTTCATCTTTTGTCTGAGTTGAATTACAGATTAAATAATCTGCAACTTTTAATTCTCTTTTTAATCCTACTTTTACAAGTATGAACCATAATTTTTCATTTATACTTGAATTATTTGGATTATAACTAAATTCAGGATATAAAATAGGTTGAAAGTCATGTGCAGTTATTAATAATACTGATTTGCTTCTTCTTTTTGGAGATAGAAGTCTAAAATTTGTTATGTGTATTAGATCATATTTACCGAAATCATTTAAAAAAGAATCTTTGACATAAGAATATACTGTCTTAGAAGATAAAACATTTATATCTAAGTTTTTATTTTCTTTTAAATTATTATAAAGTTCATATCCATATCTTTGTATTCCCTCTCCAGTATTATTTAAAAAATCTGTATCTCTACCAAAATATGCAATTTTAATCTTCATAAAATTAACCCAAGGCATTGTTTTAAAATATCAAAGTATTAAATTAATAAACTAATAGTAGTATTTAAAATAATTAGATATTTAAAATAAGTGCACTTTTGCATTTGGTGACTGTTATATGGTTAAAAAATGGGTTTATTTACTTACAGGATTCCTTATCTTAATAGTTATATCTTTAATAATAGTTTTTATTTATACTAGAGGTGGCTATCAAGGCTCTGCAGATAATGCGTTTCCACAAGTTGGATTCCAATATATTTATTATGATCTATTTTTATGGTCAAGCCAAGGGTATTCTGGTTATTATAATACTATAACTACACCAGTTAGTTTTATTTTTGGATTATTTGATGAAACACTGCTTTTGTTATTTGGATTGAAATTTGGTGTTATAATTGAGCAATGGACATTCCTTTCACTTGGAGCTATTGGTATATTTTTGCTGTTAAATAAACTAATTGATAAATATACAATTTATTCATTTTTAAGTAGCTTTTTGGGATCAATCTTTTTTATAACCTCTATAGGTTATTCTTATTCATCTGTTTTATATTCAATATGGCCATTGCCGTTTTTCTTTTTATCTTATATTTACTTAATTAAGGATCTTAAAATAGGAAAAGCTGTTAAAATTGATATGTTCTTAATGATTCTATTTTTTAGCATTTTATTGTCATCTGGTCCTATGAGTGGTGTTGTAACATTGTTTGATTATTATTTAATTTTGTTATTAATCTTTATTTTAATAGGTTTATTTGAATTAAATAAAAAGCAATTTTTAAAAGGATTGGCAGGTATTATTTTTGTAGGTTTTATAACACTTATTTTGATATCGCCTCTTTTATTAAGCGATTATTTATCATTTTTGAATAATTCTGCAGCGGTTCCTTTAATAAGTAAAACACAGGAACTTTATTCTAGTTCTAATAATTTGTTTTCAAGTGTGGTTGGTTTTTTGAGTTTCCAAGGTATAAAAGAGAGTTACACACTTAATATTGTAATATTATTAATAATTTTGTTGTCTATCTGTTTCTTGCTATTTTATAAATTAAAATCTAGTTTAGAGTACAAATTTATATTCTCTATATTTATAACCTACTTAATACTAATATCTTTATCATTAATATATAGTGGAACATTTTATTCTATAACAAAATCCATAAATATAACTTATGATAAATTTAATATTATAACTCTTTTTGGTTTGGGTTTCAATGCCACAGCATTTATAGTATTCATAAGTGTATTTTTGGGCTTTTCAATTTATAGTTTATCGGAAATCGAAAATAAAAAGTTAGGTTATATAATTTTGTTTTTCTTTATTATGCTCATATTAATTTATACTTACTTTATGGATATTATACCATCAAGTACAGGATTTACCTTTGGAGGATATCCTGTATTTTTTGGGCCTAAAACAATACCTAAACATGTTTATTCTATATCTAAATACATAAACAATATTAAAGGAAATTTCTCAATTGTAACTATACCCCAAATAGCTTTTTTTGAACCTGTAGAAACATGGTATTATGGAGTTGATATATATAGTTCTATGATTAATAAACCTATTTATATTGGTAGGATTGGATATTTAGTAGGAGAAGAAACCTTTACTCCTGATTCATCAATGGAAGTTTATACATTTTTAAATAATGATTTAGAAAATAGCAATACTTCTAAACTTTATTTTGATAATTTGCTTGGCATATATGGAATAAGGCTCCTTATACTGCAAGGAGATATTACTAAAATATCCACACCATTTAATCCGGCGCCTGTATTCAACATAAGCGATATATATTATAACTTAAATAGGTCTACAACATTTATATCAAAATATGCAAATTCTAGCATTTATGAAAACAAAATCTATGTTCCTTTAGTTTACGCGGCAAATGGGACTTTTATGAAAAATTTCAATTTATCTAAAATGTTTTATATCATAGGCAATAAGAGCTTTGATATATATGATCAAGCGGTATTTTCGAATTCTATACCTGGATATATGACGGCATACTATGCTGCAGAAACAAAAAATGAAACAATAAATGCAACGTTTGTTAATATAACAAAATTTTCAAAACCTGATGTAACATTTGAACATGTATCACCAACAAGAATAATAGTTCATGTTAAAAATGCAACAACTCCATTTTATCTTATCTTTAGAGAGACCTATGAACCACAGTGGGCTGCTTATTACCCTAATGGAACCATTGTAAATTCAACGCATCACATAGCAGCAAATGGGTTTGCTAATGCTTGGTATATAAATAAAACAGGCAACTACACTATTACTATATATTATACACAACAGACTTATGCGTGGATTGCATTTGCTGTAAGTTTTGCTGCACTATTTGCAACAATAGGTCTTGGAGTTTATGGATGGATCGAAAATAAAAGAGGAAAATCCCCGAAGCAGAAACTGCATCCGCACAATAAATCTGGAATTTTAGATGATTACCTGCATATTTAGAATAAATGGTTTATATGAAAAAGATAGCTTTTATATCAGATGTCGCATATCCTTGGCTAAAAGGGGGAATTGAGTCAATAGAATATTCAGAGATGAAGGAACTTTCAAAAAATAATAAGGTCTATTGCTTCTGCATGCAGTTTGATAAGATGAAAAAAGAATTTGACAAGGATAATATACATTATATTACTGTTACAAAAGCTTCTATGAAGGAACTTTATACCTCTAATGGCAGCAGGTCTATGAAATTGGCAATGAAGTTCGCAAGGTCATTGCCAAAGGTTCTTAAGAATTATGATTTTGATTTTATCTACGCAAATACCTTTCCTTATTTGCATCTTAAATCTGTGAAATCTTACTGCAAATCTCATAATTGCATACTTGCACTTGATGTTGTTGAAGTATGGAGCTTGCAGCAGTGGAAGGATTATATAGGAACTTTAAAAGGCACTGCTGCATATCATTATGCAATAAATGCAATGCGCAGTGCTGATTATTATATTGCAAATTCATCTGCTACAGCAAGCAATTTAATTTCAATTGGCATGGAAAAGAAGAAGATTAGAGTACTCTCTCCGGTTATAAGCTCAGAAATGAAGCTTAAACCATTAAAAAAAGATACAACGGTTGCTTATGCTGGCAGGTTGATAAAAGAGAAAAGATTGGATCTTTGGATTGATGCTGTTTCAAAAGCTCATTTGCTAAATCCAAAGATTAATGGTATTATAATAGGCAATGGGCCAGAAGAGAAACACATCCGTAATCTTATATCCTCTTATCATTTCATAAAAATGGTAAAGCCTTATCCAAGTAAATTGCAGCTTTATAATGCAATAAGAAAGTCAATGTGCCTTTTAAATATGAGCGAGCGTGAAGGGCTAAGCGTTATTACAATAGAGAGTGCAGCCCTTGGAACCCCTCCCTTACTTCCTGACAATACACCAATACCAAAGGAAGTAAAGGATCTGTCCATAGTAAAAAATATAGATGCAATACCTGAAGCGATAGCAGATCTGGCTTCTGGGAAAATTAAATACAAAATTGATAAAAAGAAATTGAAGAGATTTTATATTGATACAATAAATCCTCTGTTTAAGGAAATTATGGCCAAAAGAAAATCCTAATACTGCTTAATCTTAAAACTGATATTTTATTCAGTTGCATCATTTTTATTTTTAATATGCTTCTTTGCTGGCAAGCTTATTCCAAATATTCTTTTCATATTATCATTTGAAAGCTTTACCAAGTCAAATACGATGAAATATGGAACTTTGCTTGCTACGCTATATGCTTTAGGATCTACCTTCCTGCCAGCCTTTATAGGCTTGGAGTCAATGTAGTTATATAATGCAAATCCATGCTCTTTGAATAACCTGAAAAAGGTTTCATAGGTAACGTGCTTTACAGGCATGAAAACGCTCCATACCCTGTATCTTATCCCTTCCTTAAAATAATCTCCAAATTTTCTGTAGAATTCAGGCTTTCCTTCAATTGATTCTATCACATCCATGACTGGATTTCCTTCCGATATTATCAGATGGCCTTTATCCTTTAACACTCTGTAAGCCTCATCAAGTGCTAATCCCATATTCTCAAAATGTGTGAATGCAAGAGCTATAAGCACTGTATCAAAATAGTTGCTCTTGTATGGCAATGATTCTGCACTGCCAACCCTGAAATCTATACTTTTATAGTGGCTTTTGGCTATCTCTATCTCTTTTTTAGATATATCTATGCCATATACCTCTGCTCCCATCTTATGCAAGGTATTGGCATACAGCCCAGGCCCGCATCCTATGTCCAGGATTTTCTTTCCCTTTATATCTCCCAAAGCCTTCATGGTGTTTGGCATATCAAGGAATTCGTTGTAGAAATTTTTCTTTGCAACACGATTATCGTGGAATTCCTGAGCTATCTGATCATATGCTTCGCTTACCTCTTTTTCCATTTTAGATTTCTTTTTCATAGATTCGCCACATGCACAATTAAGGTTATGCAGCAAACAAATAAATATTTATTTTGGTTGCAAATAGGGCATTTATGAAGCAGAAAAGAAGAATAAGATAATAGAAAAGAAAATTAAAAAATTAAATCCAGAAATTTACTCCAAATCGAAGATCTTTCCTGGATTTAGCAGGCCTTTAGGATCAAATGCTTTCTTTATTCCTCTGAACAGGTCAAGCACTTCAAGGCTATCCCTGTACTTTAACTCATCTTTAAGATACTCCTTCTTTTCGTATCCTATTCCATGCTCTGCTGACATGCTTCCTCCGTACTTTACTGCAATCATTGATATATCTCTCTGGACATCATCTGCCTTCTTTGCCTCTTCTGGATTCTTGAGGTCTGCTATTATACTGTGGTGTATGTTGCCATCCCCAATGTGCCCAAATATTGTCATGTTTAACTTGTACTTGGCTATAAGTGCATTGATCTCCCTTATCGCATCTATAAGATGTGTTGTAGGCATTGTAACATCTCCTGCTATCAATGACTGGTGGAGCTTTACTGATTCATCGTGCAGCACGTAATACATGTCCTGCCTTACTTTGAATATCTGGCTATCTGCCATCTTTGCAGGGTCTGTTGTTACCTCCATTAATACAGGATTTGACTTTGAGAGAACCTCCTTTGCCCTTGCTACTTCTGAATCCAATGCTTCTTTCTGCGAGGCAATATCAATCATTAAGACCGCATTTGCACCTTCTGGGAATGGGATGTTTGCCCTGTTCCTTTTAATTGCTGCCATTGCAGATTCGCCAAGGAATTCTGCACTTATTATCTGAAGATTTGTCTTTAGTATATTCTGTGTTGCTTCACCATTGGATTCATCGGACTTGAAATAGCATCCAACCCTGAATGTAGCTTCGGGTATTGGGGTTATATGCAATATTGCCTTTGTGATTATTGCAAGAGTGCCCTCGCTTCCAACAATAAGCTGGGTCAAATTGTACCCGCTGTTATCCTTTACCGTGCGTGATCCTAACTGAAGCACTTTGCCATTTGCAAGCACTGCTTCTATCCCAAGAACCCAGGTTCTTGTCACACCTGTTGAAACTGCCCTCATACCTCCTGCATTTGTTGAAAGAGATCCTCCCACGCTTGCAACCTTCGAGCTTGCAGGATCAGGTGGATAGAAGAATCCGTCCTTTGCCAATTGTGCATTCAAATCATCCAAAAGGACATAAGGCTCCGTCACTACATACCTGGCAGGTATATTTACTTCCAATACCTTGTTCATCCTTGTCAAATCCAATACTATGCTGCCCTTTACTGGAACAGTGCATCCTGTCAATCCAGTCCCTGCATCCCTTGCAACGACTTTTATATCATTATCATAACAAAGCTTCATCACTTTTGAAACATCTTCTGTGCTCCCTGGTTTGCATACAGCTATTGGCATTTCACCCAAATAATCAGATGCATCATGCCTGAATGGTTCCTTTTTTGAATCGTCAAGCAAAACATTATCTGTTCCTAAAACCTCCACCAAGCCTTTTGTAAAATTCGCATATTTTTCTTCCACCATTCTTATCACTGATTAGTTTATATTTAAATAAATTTATAAGCATTTACAAAATTAGATATATACAGCGATATACTTGCAATCAAAGGATTGATATTTTACGCTCACTTTGTTAAAAATTAGATATGCTTCTTGAACTCCTCCATGCTCCTGAATATATAATCGGGATTGGATTCAGCAAGATCCTCCTTCCTGTCCAACCCATCAGCTATTGCACAGCTTGCAATGCCTGCCCTTTTCGCTGTTATGATATCATCTACCATATCCCCTATATAGAGAGTTCTCTTCTTGTCTGCACTTATGCCTTTTATAAGTACCTCCAATCCAAGGGGATTCGGCTTAAGCCTGTTTACTGACTGTGCGCTTAGCATTGCTGTAAAATAGTTGCTTATTTTAAGCATCTCTGCCTCCTTCAATATCCTTCCTACGTTTCCATTGGTGAATACTGCAATTGTCTTGCCTTTATTGTTCAAGTCTGACAGCATCTCCCTTACTCCATTGTGCAACCTTGGCCTGGTAAATGACAGTACTATGTTTATTATAATTGCATATATCCTGTTCTTTATATCATGCTCAACTTTTCTTACCTTCTTTGAATCATTGAAATATATCTTGTGGAGCAGGCTTCCTGAATTTTTGACTTCCTTCTTTACATTTTGGAGATGCTTTATGCTGTCCTTGCGCTTTAGCAATAAGGTAAAGTCAAGCTTTGAATCAAGCTTGCGCAGCTCTGTCATCGTTATTATTGTTCCATCCCAATCAAATATGAACGTATCATATTTGTCTGCAAGTGCACCCATCAGTTCCACTCCAAAATTATAGCAGGGCTTGTTGGAGATGCCCTAAATGCCCTATCTGAATCGGACTCTCCTTCCCTTTTTACAGATACCTCAGATAGGCCATTCAGCTTTGACTTTATATAGTCTTTGGACGAATCTAAAGCATTGTATTCATCTTCTGAACTATATTGCAAATCGGGCAAAGAGTTTACATTCTTGATCAATGATGACAGATACTTTGATAAGCTCTCCTTGCTTATGGTTGAGAATTCCGGCAGGTTGATAACCTTTGACATGCTCTTGTACTCCCTAAGTTTCTCATATGCCTTGAACTTCCAATCATCCGCAACTATTATCTTTACAGACTTGACGGATTTTCCCTTGTTCGCGTCTATCTTCGATGTCAATTTAATAGTATTTGATATATCTTCTATCGTGGAGTTAAGCATATCCTCAAGCTGCTCTACAGAATCGTCTATAAGATTCTCCTCTGGCTCCGGCCATTGCTGCTTTGATACGAATGTATCATTGCCGATCATATGCCATAGTTCCTCTGAATTATAAGGCATCACAGGCGATAGCATCAATATTACTTTGCTCATGAAATCATTGACAACTATCGAATTGCTGCCTCCTCTTTCGAAGTAATACCTCAATTCATTTACAGAGCCATAAAATATCGATATATAAGCATCTCTTAGGTTGAACTTCTCAACCATATCAGTTGCATCTCTTATCTTCCTGTTCAATTTTGAGTATAGCCAGAAGTCTATTGGTCTTAGTTCTCCTGCACTCATTCCCTTTATCTTGCTTAAGACTGAATATATGTACTCTATCTTCTGGTTTACGCTGTTGACGCTTTCAGTGCTAAACTCCGCTACCTGATCTAAGTCGGAATTCACTATCTCGATAAACCTAAGTGTATCTGCACCATAAAGTTCTATCCCTTTCAGTATAGGTATCACATTGCCTAAGCTTTTGCTCATCTTCACTCCTTCATTGTTCACCAAGCCATTTACAACTATCTGCTTTGGCCAGTACTCTTCAGGGAAGATCGCAAGATGGTTATATATGTACATAGTCAGATGGTTGAATACCAAGTCAGATGCAGAATGCCTTGAGGTGAACTTGTACCAATATGAGAATGAATCCCTGCATTTCTTCAATACCTCATAATCTATACCTGTAGATTTTGATACTTCATTTGCATCAAGCTTTCCATATACTAAGTAATCGAAGAATTCGCCGCTCAGCTGCTCTGGCTTCGCTCCACTGGAGAATATTATATTTGATATCGTGTAGAACATAGGGTATATAGTGGAATCGGAAAGCGACTCTATTATATGGTCTTGGTCAAATGGGAATTTTGTGCCTAATCCCTGTGCTCTCTCGGCTGCCCTCAAATCTATCCAATCAACTGCTGCCAGAAGCGCATTCCTTGTCTTTTCTGGATATATAAGCATCTCCGGCACGTAGCTCTTTGCCTCCTCCTTCCATTCTTTTTCTCCGTAATTTATAAACCACTGATTCTTTACCGTGTGTACAACTACTCTTGCACCGCACCTGCAGTAGACGGGCTCTTCATTAGATATTATATTGACTTCAAAGGCGTTGCCGTCTGATATTAAATCTTTGCTTATCGATTCGCGTGCCTCACTTACACCCTTTCCTTTGTAATCTCCTACCAGCATAGTGCCCCTGCGCAATTCATCCCTATAAATGTCTTTTGTAGCTGCTTCTACATCATAGCTCCCGTCATCTTTTTTCTTGCTATTTAAATATTGCAGTGCAGGTATATCTGTGGACTTTGATTCATCCGGCGTTTCAAGGCATCTTATATAATCCTCGTATTTCAGGCCAGTATCATAATTGGATCCTTTTAGCTTTTCCAACTCCTCATAGTCAAATGGTGCATGGGAAGGTACACTCATAACTACCCCTGTTGCAAAATCTGGCTTTACAAAAGATCCGGGGAATATAGGCACCTCCTTGCCATTTATCGGGTTTATCGCTTTCTTTGCCAAAAGCTCCTCTCCATTTATCTCAGATACCAAATTCATGTCAAATTGGTATTTTAGTATTTCAAAGGCATCTTTGCTCATGTACACCTTTGTGCCATCCATATCTGCTATCACATATTGTGCTTTTGGATTTATGAAAAGGTTGGTTACTCCATATACTGTCTCCGGCCTGTATGTAGCACATGCAAAGTATTTATCAGAACCTGAATCCTTGAACTTTATCGCAACCAACTTTGATATTTCAGGCTGGACATCGCCTTTTGTGTCATGCTGCCCGACTGCATTGCCTTCATTAGGGCACCATCCTACAGGATGTTCTCCGGTAACCAAAAGCTTTTTCTCATTCAGCTTTGAAAACTGCCATTCAACCATCTTGCTGAAAAATGGATTGATAGAATCGAACTTTCTCCTCCAATCTATGCTGAATCCTGCACCCCTCATCCCTTCTTCAGTTATCTTCTCAAAGTAATCTGCTAGGAAGTAAGGATCGGACATTTTCTTAATTACCTCAGTATCTTCAACTCCCAGTTTCTTCAGGACATCTATTATATCCGGTTCATTTGCTGCTATCCTTTTTGATATTGCGAGTATAGGTGTCCCTGTCTTATGAAAAGCCATCGGATAAAGGACATTGAATCCTCTCATCCTCTTGTATCTCGCATAAAAATCTGCAGTGCCATAAGTCCTCAGATGGCCTATATGAAGAGGCATATCTACGTATGGAAATGCTGCGGTTACCAATATTCCTTCTCTTTCATTTATATCTGATTCAAATAATTTGGCTTTCTCCCATTCTGAAA
The DNA here is from genome assembly GCA_021798935.1 of Microcaldota archaeon. Taxonomy (GTDB): domain Archaea; phylum Micrarchaeota; class Micrarchaeia; order Micrarchaeales; family Micrarchaeaceae; genus Mancarchaeum. Next base: position 11,181 of record JAJZBL010000008.1, on the reverse strand, counting down.
GCCACTTTGATTGTATGCTTTTATGATCAATCATCAAGATGCACCTTTTGCCAATTATTGCTTTATATTAGTTATTTCTTATTGTTTTTATTTATATCCTTTGTGTAAATGCTTTTTTCATTTTGCAAATCAATAATTATATATTTTTAGCATCCTAATAGTAACTGTGCATAAAAATGCCCAAGAGATACAATTTGACAAAATTTGACGTACTTTCAAACGCCATACATAAGCTTTCAGTAAAAGATTCAGGCATTGAATCAAGGAGAGACACACACAATGCAGATGCATACAAATTCTCAGATGATGATAATCTGCTAAAGACAGAAGCGATAATAATAGCCGCTTTTTCATCAGGGCACTCATGGAAGACCTATAATGCACTTACCAATAGGAGCGTAGAGCTTAATTCCGATGAAGTAAAATCTGAGTACTTAGAAGCAGTGAAGGAGAAATGGAAAAGCATATCTGAATCTGACATAAAGGAGATACTTAACCTAAGGATATCGGACAACTTGTTCATGCAGTGGCTCTTTTTTAACGTGGACAAGGGCGAAAGAGATATTTATAAAATGGCATGGAGTAAGATAAAGGAGGAGTTTGAGGAAATGTGCGATTGATACCGTCAAAAAAACTGCTGCTCTGAAACTTCCGCAAATCAAAATCCTGTCATAAAAACAGCTGTTTTGCAAGCAGGCAATTGACCGCATCCTGACGCAAAATCTAAACAATAAGGGTTACCTTTTTTCCAAATCTGTTTTTATATTTATTTTAAAAATTTTAGGATGTGGGTGAAATGACAGAAAATAAAATTAGCACAAAAGTGGTGAAAAGGAACGGAAATGTGGTAGAGTTTGATGAGAATCACATATTCGATGCGATATTAAAAGCATTCAAAAGTGTCTATCCAGACAAGTCTGCCTCTTACACCAAAGAGCATACAGAAGAGATAACTAAATCAGTTGTAGAATCTATATCAGGAATGAAGAAGGCAAAGATAAAGGTTGAAGAAATACAGGATATCGTGGAGAGCAAGCTTATGCAAAGTGAGCCTAAGGTCGCAAAGGCTTACATATTGTACAGGCATAAGCATGCACAGGTAAGGCTGTTCAAGGCATCTCTTGGCATAGAAGAAGATGACCTTAAGATGCCGTTGAATTCTCTTATAGTCCTTGCGGCAAGATACCTTCTCAAGAATGAGGACGGCTCCTTGAAGGAGACGCCTAAGCAGCTATTTACAAGGGTCGCAAAGGCAATAGCATCAGTTGAAAATAATTACGGGAAATCAGATGAGGAGGTAGCAAAGATAGAAAGAGAATTCTATGAAGAGATGACTCACTTTAACTTCATGCCAAATTCTCCTACCCTGTTCAATGCAGGAACACCTCTTGGGCAGCTCTCTGCATGCTTCGTTCTTCCAGTAGAAGATTCGATAGTTGGAATATTTGATTCATTGAAGAACACCGCATTGATACATCAATCTGGAGGCGGTACCGGATTTTCTTTTTCCAGGATAAGGCCTGAAAATGACTTCGTGAAAAGCACAGGAGGAGTAGCTTCAGGGCCTATATCATTCATGAAGATATTCGATGCAGCAACGCAGGAGATAAAGCAAGGAGGCAAGAGAAGAGGAGCAAATATGGGTATATTGAGGATTGACCATCCGGATATACTTAACTTTATAGTCGCTAAGGAGAACGAGGGTGTGCTCCGCAACTTCAATATTTCAGTAGCTATAACAGACGACTTTATGAGGGCACTGCAGTCTGGTTCAGATTATAAGCTGATAAACCCAAGGACAGGCAAGGCAACAGGCAAGCTAAACTCCAATGCAGTATGGAATCTCATAGTGACAATGGCATGGAAGACAGGTGATCCGGGCCTTGTCTTCATAGACAGGATGAATTCCACTTATTCAAATCCAGTACCTAAGTACGGGCCCATAGAGTCCACAAATCCATGCGGAGAGCAGCCGCTTTACTCTTATGATTCATGCAACCTTGGATCTATAAACCTCGCAAATATGGTGAGGAGGGAGGATGGAAAAAGGGAGATCGATTGGGCGAAACTTAAGCACACAGTGGAATTGGGAACCAGATTCCTCGATGATGTAATAGATGCCAATAAGTACCCTATACCTGAGATAGACAGGGTAAGCAGAGCTATAAGGAGGATTGGCCTTGGAGTTATGGGCTGGGCTGACATGCTCATAGAGCTAGGGATAAGGTATGACAGCAATGAAGCTTTAATGCTGGCTGAAAACGTGATGGGATTCATAACAGACACAGCAAGGAAGGCAAGCGAGGAATTGGCAAAGGAGAAAGGAGAATTCCCTGAGTTCAAGAACAGCATATGGTACAAGCTTGGCTACCCTCCATTGAGGAACTCAACAGTGACAACTATTGCACCCACAGGCACGATAAGCATAATATCTGGTGGTGTTTCACAAGGAATAGAGCCTATATTCTCTGTTGTATACATGAGGAACGTACACGAAAGCCTTGGATCTGATCTTATAGAAGTGAACAACGAGTTCGAAAACTATTCTATAGAAGAAGGATTCTATTCTGACGAGCTGATGAAGAAAATAGCAGGAAAGAACTCAATACAGGAGGTTGAAGAGATACCTGAAAATATAAGGAAGATATTTGTGACAGCATATGATGTTGCTCCTGAATGGCATGTCAAGATGCAGGCAGCATTCCAGAAGCATACGGACAACGCAGTATCAAAGACTATAAACTTCCCTTCCTATGCGACACCACAGGATATAGAGAAAGCCTACCTGCTCGCATACAAGCTAGGATGCAAAGGCATTACCGTGTACAGAGACAAAAGCAAATCAGTACAGGTGCTTGAACTGATCAACCAGTCTTCGAAGCAGGCATCGCTTGCAGAGTCAAGAGCAAAGCATCTTGAGGCTGCTTCTCATGAAGTATCCCTGGATGATATTAAAAGGTCTGCGATAAACTATCAGCTTTCAGGAGACAAAGAAGTCCTGTGCCCTGAATGCGGCACCCCTATGATAGCTAGTGAAGGTTGCTATACCTGCCCTAACTGCGGATACAGCAAATGCGAATGAGCTCATTTTTTAATTTTCTTTCTTTTTAGCACTCTTTTTGCTTTACTGCTATTTTTGGATTTTGAGGTTTTGCCAACTCTACCGATGTGCTTGCTGTAAGAGCTATTTTGGGATTTGCTTCTTTGCTGATATTCAAAATGCTTTATGATTATCTTCCTTGTCCTACTATTTATCTTGCCGAATGAATCGAACAGCATCACAAACCCGACTATACCGCATATTATTACCAATCCAAATATGCTTGAAGCGAATGCAAGAGATGGAAATACTAATGAGATATCATAGTACTTGCTGAAATCGTATACCACCTCCGTATATCTTATAGACATAATAAGTATCGCGAAGATCGATATAAATGCCATAGAACCAAAGGCAATCTCCGTGTATTTATGCCCCATTACTATAGATGAAATCATGTATACTATCCAGAACAGTTCGCCGAATCCAAGAAGTATGAACAATGATTCAAGGTATGAATTCAGCAAGAGCACAGAAGCTATTACTATGACCACACCCATTATTATGGCAAGCGACAGCATCTTTATCAATGTTTTCCTATCTACAGCCCTTTTTCCAACAGTCTTTTCCCAAATGCGTATCATCCGGTTTATTTTTAGGTTCACAAAACTCGCGACGGATATTATCGCTGTAATTATTATTATGGACAGCCATATTGCCATTGCAGGTGGCGTGTTGTAGTTTTCATAACCTATAAGATCCATCAGCATTAATCCAACAAGGGTGAAAATTGAAAAAACAACAAGGGAAATTCCTATTGCCCTCTTGTAAGAATAGACTAAGTATGAATGAAGCTCCTTTTCGAAATCCATAGTTATAATATCTGCATAGAAATTTATATACTTTATATGCCTGGCTAGATTTTCGTTGTGGCATACTCCCATGGCTGAATTCATAGACCTCCGATTTAAGAAGGATTATTTATCATGATGCCACCTACAACCCACATCATATATCTATTGCAAATCATACAAGAATAGCCAATATTAGGTTTCCTGCAACAAGTGCTATTGCTAAGCCAAGGAATATTGGCAAGGCAAAAGGGAATGCATCCTTGTATACAGGGAGTTTCTCGCTGAAGCCCGATCCTTCTAACTCTTTTAGGGATTTTGATGTGACCAATCTGCCGAAATATTTCAGCTTAGACAGTGTATCCAATTCACTATCAGGTATCAGATTGGTCGCTATCATATCTCCCTCCTCAAGTTCAGATATATTTACATCCCTTATCATCGCCCTCATTATCTGTTTCTCAAATAAAAGCAGTAGGAAGCTGAACACTGCCAAAACCAATATTATGATAAGGGTTATCAAGTGGAAGCCAAAATGCAGTACCAAGAATGCATAAAATACAATATAGACAATCAGGAACATCGATGCCTTGAATATGTCAGGCTTTGAGGTTTTTGCCTTTAACACGCTTCCAAACCTTGAATTGTACTTAGGAAGGTAATATATAGGCATTATGACCAGCGACACTATTCCTGCATTTATCAGTATTGAGAATATAAAAGGGAAATTATATTGAGGCAAATTTAGGATTACCGATGGCTGATATGGGAGCATAAGTGAAATGGCTGCCAATTCGAAAACATCTGCTCCTCCCAGTTGTCCGTACTTGTAAAGGAGATACCCAAGCCCAAAAATCACTGCAGCTATAAGCAGGCTTATCGCTATCGTTGAATAATTGAAGTATAATATGGTGAGCACAATTGCATATGCAGTTGTTGCATATACGAATAAATCAGGCACATTCCTCTTGTTGAAAAGGTCAAATAGCATATATGCAAAGGATATCACCAAAATGCTGGCTATTCTCAAATCGTAAAGTATCATCTAATATCCTCTTAGGTATGCAAAATTGCAGTATTATTAATTTTAATAAGGGAATTAAAGAGATTTATTCAAAAAAATATATATATGTTTACAAAGTGGATGCATTTACTTTTTATCAAGAGCCTCTTCATATCTTTAGTCTTTGCAAAATCGCGAAATGGTTAATAATATTTATATTCAATTGGTAATGAGGTGTCTGAATGGCGATCTTAAGCATCTTTGGAAAAGAAGAGAATAAAGGCGATGAAAAGCTGATAAACAATGTCCCATTTAAGCTGGCTACTGAATGGTTCCCTTATAAGCTTTATTCAAGCAGGAAGAGTTATGTAACATTGACGATGAAGATAAGCAATATCACAAAGGAGCCTTTGCTTACATCTGTAACACTGAAGCTTCCGAACCAGATTGCTTTTGATGAAACTGGGATATCGCATGAAAAGAACTTCAGGTTGGGGTCATTGGAGCCAAATGAGGAGAAGGAACTGCATGTAAATGTATATAACAACCTAAAAGCTGAACCTGGAGATTACACCACTATTCTGATAGCGACTGCACATTACAAGGATTATGACCATGTAATTAATTCGATAAGGAAGAAGGAATTGATAAGTGTTGTCTGACTTTTCAAGGAAGGAAGCTGCCTTTCTTTATCTTGTCATTTATATACTCGTCTACAAAAGATAGCTTAGGCCCTTCGAGTGAATTCTGCTCGAGCTTCTTTTTCATCTTTAGCACAAGGTTTAGCTCATTTACCCATTCTGGATACTTGCTTATCCACGGATATTTGAGCATTTCTTGGGCTTTCCTTATGTCCATCTCGTTTGCTTTCATCGTAAGCCCTTTCAGAAATGGATAGGTTTCTAGATCAGACATCGTAACACCGATGAACTTTGCCTTAGGTGTTGCCAGGTCCTCGCTTATGTAAGCGAGATTTATGCTGCCGCTCTTTATAGTCCAGTAAATGTACCACCCCCATGCATCGCAATCATTGAAAACATATATCGGCAATCCTTTATCCGAAAGCTTCCTTATCAGCCTTCTGGTTCCTCTTGCAGCCTGCCCCATAGGTGATATTATTATAGCATTTTCCTTCTTCCAGAACTTGTCCTCATTTAGCCTGTACCACAGTGCATCCTTCTCGACAACTAATACATAATCCGCATCTATATCCACAAACTGTATATCATTATCTACATCGCTAGGTATCGCCCAGCCACTTCTCCCAGTCTTTGCACCATCTATCTCAACAGTTTCATCTCCAAACTTGTCTATTATACGCATATTCCCTACTAAAACCCCTTTCCTGTTAGCATTCAGGTTGAGTTGCTCCCTTCTTAGGTCAAGAGCCACTTCAAGGTCCTCTATCAATGGGTTGGATTCTGATTGCTCATTGAATATGTTTTCGTCTAAATCGTCTCCTAAAGAGTACTTTAGCTGGTAGAAAAGATCTCTTATCGTCGCATGCTGGTTCTGCTTTATGAAGCTGTAGCACTTCGCAGCTATCGCTATTGTCTGCATGAAACTCTTCGATTGCGCAACGTTTATGAAACTGTGCTCTTCCTTTGAATCTCCAAGGGTCAAAAAGCCCTTCGATTTGTCAAAAACTACATTGGTCCTGCTCCTTACAGAGGTCTGGAAGGAAGGGTTCTTATCGGAAAATATATCCCTGATCAGCATATTCCCAAATTCCTTAAGCACGTCCTCTGTAATCCGGGTTTTTGGGTTTTCGTCAGGCATTTCACTCTCTCTCGTATTTTTCAAGCGACTTTACTATCTCGTCCCTTTTCTTGCTTGGCTTTATTGCATACTTTATAACTTCCGCGAATGTAGTTACAGGTATCAGTTTTATCCTCTTAGCTTCATCCTTATCTAGGTATACATCCTGCAGATTGCTCTTAGGGAGTATTACAGATTTGATGTGTGATTGTATCGCTGCCTCAACTTTGCCTGTGACACCTCCTACTGGAAGTACATTGCCTCTTACAGACAGCGATCCTGTCATAGCGAATGATTGATCTATAGGAAGGTCTTCAAGTGCGGAGAGTATGCTCAGGGCAACTGAAACGCTAGCACTATCCCCCTCAATGCCCTCATATGTCTGAAGGAATTGGACATGGACATCGTACTTTGAAATGTCGGCACCTATATGTTTCTTTATTATAGCACTTACATTCTTGACTGCCTCGCTTGCTATCTTGCCGAGCTTTCCAGTAGGTATAAACTTTCCTTCGGATTTTGAACCTGCAGGAGTCACTTCAGAAACTATCGGCACTATTATACCTGAGGATGTTGCAGTGGCACCCAATACTGCCAATCCATTCACTCTTCCTACTTTATATCCAGATGTTTCAAACACTTTATACTCCTCCCTGTCCTTCAGCATCTGGTCTACCATCTGTGATTCCACGGGGCTTGCCAGTTTCCTTGCATCAAGCACGTCCTTCTTGGTAACTACCTTCTCATTTCTTTCTATTGCAATATCTCCTGCTGCCCTTATCAATCCTCCGAGGTCCCTTAATTCCAAGGTCAGGCTATCCTTCTTGCCTGCCCTCCTCTTAGCTTCCTCTATAGTTTGATATACTGCATCCTTGTCGAATGGAGGTATTTTGTTATCCTTCTTAATCTCCTGTGCTATGAACTGTATAAGCTGGTTCCTGTTTTCAGTAGTATCAGGCATTGTTGTCTGCATATATACCTCATAACCGTAACCTCTTATCCTTGATCTAAGGGCAGGATGCATCCTCTTTATATCCTGCACATTGCCTGCCGCAACCAATATGAAATCGCTTGGCACTGGCTCTGTCCTTACCAATGCACCTGAGCTAAGCTCGCTCTGCCCTGTTATTGGGTATTTCTTTTCCTGCATTGCAGTCAAGAGTTCCTCCTGCGAATGCAAATCCAGGCTTGAGATTTCATCTATGAACAACACACCCCCATTTGCCTTGTGTATTGCGCCGCTCTCTACCCGGAGATGGGCAGGAGTTCCCAACCCTCCGGTCTGAAGAGGGTCATGCTTTACATCACCGAATAATGCACCTGCTCTTGAACCTGTAGCATCTATGAAAGGAGCTGTCTGCCTGCCTGTATTATCAACAATTAACTTTGGCTCGCTATTCTCTCCTAAGGTCATTATTCCAGGACGCTTGGTCAATCCAGCTGTGAATAAGAATACAGCTCCAAATATCATAATTCCAAGTATAAGTGCTGATATCACTATAAGATCATATCCTTTTATATATCCACTGAATGACAGCCCAACAAGTATAAGCACAAGAACGAATACTATCGTGGTTATTATTGATGAACCACCAGAATTCAGGTTTATCCTGGAATTCATCCTGCTTTTCATCACTATCTGCCTGCCTTGCCCATCAAGCCCTTTTTTCATTGCTTCGGGATCTGTATAAGTTTTCACTTCCTTTATCAGAGGCATATTTTCGTCATTGGTATTCTTGTAGACAAGTACATCTTCTAAATTACTAACAGGAAGAAGCTCAGCCATCGCTTGGGCGAGCATCGTCTTTCCAGTACCTGGCTCTCCTATGAGCAGCACATTCCTGCGCTGCTTGGCTGCTTTTTTTACTATCTCGATTGCATTTTTCTGCCCTATAACTTGATCTATAAGTTTTTTAGGTATAGCAATATCGTCAGTTGTTTTGAACTTTAATTCTTTCATCGTTATCTCCCCGTGCCACCATACATTACGTGGCAGCATCTTTGCAATAAAACCTGAAACTGCTTATTGCTATTATGATTTCTCACAAATTTATTTACACTTTGTATTGGAAATAGTTTCCTTTTATACAACTATTTTATTGGTTCATATTTATATATCTTTTAGTTTAGTTTTAATCTTATTTTACATTTCTTTTTAATCCGATATTAGATTTGTTTACATCAGAATTAGATAGTTTCAAATGGGCCCGCGGAGATTTGAACTCCGGACCTCTCGATTTCTAAAATACTTTTTATCAGTCGAGCGCTCCAACCAAGCTAAGCTACGAGCCCATAATACTGCAAAGAGATTTTAAAAGCAAAATATTAAATATTTGCTAATTTTAGCCATTAAAATAGAATTTAGATTTTTAACAAAGTGAGCTAGAAATCCCACCTCTTCTTTATGGGGTTACCTTTAGGTGGATGAAAGTTAACTGCAGATAAATAGAAGAATCTCATTTTTTAATCAGGGATTTTTGGGCTTCATACTTAGTTTTCAGTTGGTATGTTCTCAGTTTATAGACAATTATCTCACTGAAAAACTTAGGTCTTACATCATTTCCCGGAGCATGGATTTCGGCGTGTCCCGCAGTACAATATGACCTTTATTGCAAACATATATACATTTTTGTTACATTATTATTGAATTTCAGGAGCTATAAATTTTTATTAGTCAATTAAACTAACTCTTTTGAAGCGACATAACAGTGAATGATAAAAGTTTGAGTAAAATATTATTTTTTACTTTATATGCATTTAAAAATTTCTATTTTTATATTAATTTAATATTCTAATTTATATTTAATTATAAATGACTCTTTCTACGGCAGGGGTAGAATTAATTTTTACAAGGTTAAGATATTGCTTACTATAGAGATTGTCAAATTTTCTATAACTTATATTTCCTATGATTACATTTTCTACAATTAATGAGTTGAATTTTACCCCATTTATTGTCTCCGACAGTTCGTTTTCGATTTTTTCCTTATCTCCTTCTTTAAGTATAGGGAAAAGATAAAATATGCCATCTGGAGTTTCCATATCCGATATATAAGCGAACCGATTAACAACTTCATCTGGCTCATTTATTATATATTTACGATGATTGTGTTTAGTTTCTACAAATTTCTCCTTATTTATTATGTCTGCAATTATTATCCCATCATATCTCTTATTTATTAGGGTTAATGTCAAGGTTGGCCTTATTATTACATTCTTTCCATCTTCATTGGTAAGATCTTTATATGCCCTCTTCGCACTTCCTGCAGGAAGATTATACTTTTTATCTATTGAAGAGAAACTCTTTCGGCTGTCTTCGTTCAATTCACGGAGCAGCACATACTCTCTGTACATTAAACTTGATAAGTTAGAATGATCTCTCCTCTTTTTCCTATGCCAAACCCTTTCTTTAAGGATATCAAAGAATTCCTTCTTTAATGGAATAAAACCATAATCTACAGCAATAGGTGTTATATACCACTCTGCTTCTATTTTATTCAAAATCTCTGAGTTTCTTATATTATCAAGAACTTCTGCAACTGCATTGTTGTTTTCCGCAACACAGAAAATTACCAAATCATAGATTCCTTTAGTTGCAAGTGCAAGTTGTATCATCGGATTCCTTTCTAACGCTTTTTTTATTCTCTCAAAATCTGGTTTGCTTCTTGTGAATTTTGCAAGAATCATATATTCTGAAAATCCAAGGTTGTTCATGTTTAATTCGAGTGTATATTTTATCCCCCAAATCCTTTCGAGTCTCTCAATACGGTACTCAAGTGCATGTATTGATATGCCTGTTATCTCTGATATCCTTTTAAAAGTAAGCCTCGAGTTCATGCTGAGAGCTTTAAGTAAGTTAATATCAGCACGGTTTAATTTTTTATTTGCAAATTTATTAGTGCTCTCTTTTTTATTATACTTTATATTAAACTTTTCTATACCCTCAAATTGTAAATTTTTAGATCTTGTAGATCTATGTTTTGCTAATACCGGAACTATTATTCCATACTTTGTTATATATCCTATATAATTAGTAGCTCTTGTGGGGTCTTTTTTATTTTTATTATTTTTTATAGTGGCCTGTATATCAAAAATACAGAATTTGCCTTTTAAGAATTTTAATTCTAAACTACGTCCATATAGAATCTTTAACTCATCGAAAGCCTCTTGGACTTTTGCTGGAACTTTTTCCATTTGCAGACCTTAAGTAAATATAATACATTAAATTATTATTGGTTATTGATAATGAATAATTAGTTAACATTATTATAAATCTTTACTAAATTACATATAAGCAAATAGAAAACTATTTAAATTAATCAGTTACATTTTTGTTTGTAATAATTAATATGTGGTGGTAATATGAAGGGACCTAACAGTGGATGATAAAAGTTTGGATAAGGTATTATTTTTTACTTTATATGCATTTAAAAATTTCTATTTTTATATTAATTTAATATTCTAATTTATATTTAATTATAAATGACTCTTTCTACGGCAGGGGTAGAATTAATTTTTACAAGGTTAAG